>NZ_JAHVKJ010000001.1:0-739837 GCF_019800795.1 Halomonas sp. DP3Y7-2 | reverse complement strand
TCAAACGTCTCGTTTGACGAGTCGCTTGCCTTGATATTTCAGTGACATTGTCACTGACTCATCGGCAAGCGCCCACATGAATTACCTGATCAATTTTTAAAGAGCGTGCTCTTGACTCTGGTGAGCTCAATGAGCGCCTCACTGTTGCCGAGCGCTTTGCTCAGCGCCCTGCGAGGAAGACGTATTCTACAGAATCGAAGCGTTTCGTCAAGCGCTTTCTTTTGCGTCCTGCAAGCGATGCTTTCAGACTTCAAAAGAGAGCGAAGCGTGCCTCAGCGCATCCAACGATGCCCTGTCGGCGGCTCCGATCAAGTGGCGAGCATTTTACCGATTTCTCGTTGCTCGTCAAGCAGTGATTTTTCCGAGAAGCTTAAAAAAGCCTTTTCAAATCAACTACTTTCACCACTCTTCACCGCCTGTGACGTTTGCTCGTCGCCGGCAGCGGATACGTACTTTACGGATCTCGAGGCAGCTTGGCAATAGCCTGAATCAAAAAAGTTCATCGCCCTGTCTCTTGTTTGTCACACACCCGGTCATACGCTCCTGCACACGCGCTCTATCTACACCCCATTGGCGCCTTCTATCCGGGCGCCAAGCCGCACCTCTACCCATGAAGGCGCGCAGCAGTGTGCTATGAGTTGACGCCCCTCGGCTGGCTGGCACGATCAAGCAGCTCAAGGATTGAGTGGTACGTCAGGCCTGAGTGCTCGGTCATCCCCATTTCACAGGTTCGCGAATTGGAGACACCAAATTCGCAGCCCACCACTTGCCCCGCAAGGTCCTGCAGGGACGATGCGGTCAGCTCTGGCACCCGTAAACCCTTGTCACCGGCAAAACCACAGCAGCTGATGCCCTCTGGAACGACAACGTCCTTGGCACACGCACGAGCCAGCGCGATAAACGCCTCAGTCAGGCCTTTGCGATGACTGGAGCAGGTCACATGAACGGCGACCTTGCTTTCCACCGGGGCGATGTCCAGGCGAGGCAGCAGATAGTCATGGGCAAACGCGACCGGCTCCTGAATCTTCAAACGCGCATCAAGGTGCTGCTCCACCTGCTGACTGCAGGGGCTGGTATCAAAGAGGATCGGCACCCTGCCGTTATGGCTTGCGGCCAAGAGCTCTCGGTTCAACTCCCTCGCCTTGTGCATGGCCTCATTCGCCATCCCCTTCGAGGAAAAGGGCATGCCACAGCACAGATGACCCGGCATTTCAGGAATGATCACGTCATAGCCGGCCTTGTCCAGAAGCGCCAGTACCACTTCCATTACCGCCCGCGCACTGCTGTCGCGCTTGTCTGCGCCGAAGACTCGCGTAGCACAGGAGGGAAAGTACACCACTGGGTCGCGCCCCTCGCCCACCTGGGCCACGGATGACAACACGCGAATGGGGGCGGCCGCGGGAATCGACGGAATCCACTGGGGAATCCTCTTGTTGCTGACCTGGTGCAAGCCCTGGCTTGCCGTCGCCATCAGCCTGTCGCCGATCACCGCCCTTGCGACGCTTGCCCCTCGCAGGCCACTTCGTGCGACTCGGGTCACACCGGAAAAATGCCGTCCGATGCGTCTCGCCAACTGCTGCTTGCCGACATGCCGCTCTTCACGCATGGCAAGCACCAGCTCGCCGGTATTGATGCCGACGGGACAGCGGGTACCACACATACCATCTGCCGCACAGGACGTATCGATGTCATAAAGTGCTGTCCGACCAAAGGCTTCCGACCGCTCCCTGTCTGCATCGGTGGGTTGCTCAAGGTTGGCCAGCCTGGCCTGCTCACGCGTCAGCACGATGCGCTGGCGGGGTGTCAGCGTCAGTTCCCGGGAGGGGCACACCGCTTCGCAGAAGCCACATTCGATGCAGCGATCGACGATGGCGTCAGCCTCGGGTAGAGGCTTCAAGTTCTCGAGGTGCAAGGTTGGATTTCGGGTCAGCATGACCTCGGGATTCAACAGATGGTCCGCGTCGAACAGCGCCTTGATCTGCCACATCAGGTCATACGCTTCCTTGCCCCATTCCAGCTCGACAAAGGGGGCCATGTTGCGGCCTGTGCCATGCTCCGCCTTCAGGGAGCCACCGAACTCAACCGCCACCAGTTGGGCGACGTCAGCCATCAAGGCCTGATAACGCTCTTTTTCGCCCGCGCGCTCGAAACCCTGTGGGAAAACAAAATGCAGGTTGCCCTCAAGCGCGTGACCAAACAGCAGGGCATCGTCATAGCCATGGCGCTTGAACGCGGCGGTCAGCGCGGCAACGCCCTCCTCCAGCCGCTCGATCGGAAAGGCAACGTCTTCGATGATCACCGTCGTCCCCAGGTCGCGAACGGCACCCACCGCCGGGAACAACCCCTTGCGAACTTTCCAGTAGAGGGCGTAGCTGACGGGATCTTCAGTGAAGGTGACAGGCTCCAGCGTCATGATGCCCTCAAGGGCCTGATTGACGTCATCGATACGCGCAGCCAAGGTGTCGCCATCCTGCTCACGTACATCCACCAGCAGCGCGGTGGCACCTGACGGCAGATCACGAAGGTGCTCGGGCATCCCTGGCTGCCGCTCCACCGCGCGGAGTCCGGCACGATCCATCAGCTCTACTGCCGCAACCCCCGTACCCTTGAGCGCGATGGTCGCACGACAGGCACTGCCCAGGTCGGGGAAGAAGATCATGGCCGCTGCACGACGGGGTGGTTCTGGCACGGTGTGATACGTAATGCGCGTGATACAACCGAGAGTCCCTTCAGACCCGATCATCAGGTGGGCCAGGATGTCGACGCCATCACGGTAATCCAGCAGACTGTTCAGCGCGTAGCCGGTGGTATTCTTGAGCCGGTACTTGTGGCGAATACGCCTTGCCAGTTCGACATCGGTACGCACGCCGGCGGCCAGCCGCTCCAACCCGTCCAGCAGCACCGCGTGACTCTTGCGGAACGCCTCGACACTGGCCGTATCAGCGGTATCGAGCACAGCACCATCCAGCAGCACCACGCGGATACTGTCGAGCGTCATATAGGTATTCTGAGCGGTGCCGCAACACATGCCGGATGCGTTATTCGCCGCGATACCGCCGATCATGCAGCTGGCAATGGACGCAGGGTCAGGGCCGATCTTGCGATCGAAGGGCGCCAGCAACTCGTTGGCCCTGGCACCAATGACAGCGGGCTGCAGGTCGATGCGAGCCCCATTGTCGAGCACCTCGGCACCCCGCCAACCACGGCCGAGCTGAATCAATACACCGTCGGTGATGGCTTGCCCGGACAATGACGTGCCGGCCGCGCGAAAGGTCATCGGCCAGTGCCCCTCGCGGCAGGCCTCAATCACAGAGCGCAGCTCCTGCTCGGTCTGCGGCCGCACCACCAGGCTTGGCACCAACCGATAAAAGCTGGCATCCGTCCCATAGGCCAGGCGTCGCAATGGGTCGGTGACCAGGCGCGCTTCCGGCAGATGCTGCTTCAATCGCTCGACCAGCGAGTCCATGGAGATGCTGGGGGGTGTGGTGGAAATGGCCGTCATGATGCTCTCCCTGTCCGATGGCTAGTATTGCAGCTGTTCAGATGCAAAAACGCCACTCCTAAGAGTGGCGTTTGGCGCTTCGGGGTTAGTCAGCAGGCCTGTGTCGCGCAGAGGCGCAGCCCCGCCCTCCACAAGTAGGCCTGCTATCCTGGCACCGGTTATCAGGGCCTGACATCGACGCGAACAATGCCGCCATTGCCACCGTAGCCGGTGACCGAGACCTGGTACTCACCAGGCTCCAGCGTGGTCTCGATCAATGACCCGAGGTCGGTGCTGCCGCTGTCGTCATCCTGAAAGAAGACGCCATTACCCTCGAGCTCCAGCAGGGTATCCACGGCCTCCGACTGGGTCTCGACGCTGACCACACCAGCCTCCTCGACGACCAGGGTATAGGTCAGCTCGCCATTGACCTCAAGCTGGCCATACACCGTTTCGCCAGTGCGAATCTCACCACCGGTGCGGAAATCGCCGCTGAACGGCTGCTGTGTCAGCCTCAGTGAATAACTGCCGCTGCCACTGAAACTTTGCGCGTTCACCTGATACGTACCCGGCTCCAGTACGGCATGGATGCGCGAATTGGTGCCAGAACCGCCATCGTCGTCACTGGTGTCGACACTTCCTCCGCTCAAGCCCAGCAAGGCATCGAAAGCACTGGAGTTCAGTTCCAGCGTCACTTCAGCCGCCTCATCAAGCGTAAAGGTGTAGCCATTGCTGCCGCTGCTTCCCAGCATGCCTCGCACCGTCTCGCCTGACTGCAGTTCGCCGCTGTTTCGCAACTCACCGTCAAAGGCATTGACGCTGGACTCGAGCAGGAAGGTCCCGGCTGACGAACCCGAGTAGCTGCTGACTTCGACCCGGTAGCTGCCCGGCTCCAGCACGGTATCGATGCGGGAGTTGGTGCCACCACCGCCGTCATCATCGCTCAAGGCTACCCCGTTGCCCTCCAGATAGAGCTGGGTATCAAACGCCGAGGACGACACTCCGATCGATACTTCGGAGGCCTGTTCGATGGTCAGGGTGTAGGTATTGGGCTGCATACCACCCGCCATGCCCTGCACGGATTCGCCAGGCACGAGCTCGCCCTCGTTCTTCAACTCGCCATCAAACGGCGTCGTGTCGAGCTCAAGTGCATAGGCTCCGGACTCTCCGCCATAGCCAGTGACCACCACGCGGTAGTCGCCTGGCATGAGAACGCTTTCAAGCAGGGAATTGGTGCCGCTGCCAGTGTCATCGACATCGATGTTGGTCTGGCCGCCGCGCACCTGCAGAACCGTATCGAAGTCATCTGAGCTGAGCGACAGAGTGACGTTGGTGGGCTCTGCAATAGAAAGCTCGTAGGTGTTGCTGGAAGAGGCGTCATCCAGCGTGCCGGTAATGCTGTCACCAGAACGCAGCGGACCGCTGTTGCGCTCGCCACGCGACAGGTCAGCCTGTTCCATCGTCAGACGATAGCCGCCGCCCACGCTGACGAAGTCATCTTCACAGGCAACATCCACCCGCTCCTTCACCGGCTGACCGGGCACCAGACGCACCTCATAATCGCCAGGCGTCAGGAAGGCCTCCAGCGTCTGCTGATCATCGCCACAGCGGGCTGCCTTGTGGGATGCTTCGTTGCCTTCGAGTACCAGCGCGGCACTGGACGCGCCGGCCAGCGTCAGAGTGACCTGACGGGTGTCGTCCAGGCTGATGGGGTAACTGGCCGTCTCTTCGCCCAGAACGCCGACGACAGCCTCTCCATCCGTCAGCGACTCGGCGCCCTGTTGCTGGGAAGGTGTCAATGCGTAGGGGCCAAAGCCGGACATGTCGGTGCTGTTGACGACCACCAGCGAGCAACCTTCTGACGGCCCCAGCAGCAGCGATGCCGGCGCCTGCTCCGAGCTTTCCGCCCCGCCCTGCCAACGGCCACGTTCGTCATAGACCGAGAGCGTGGCGGCGAACGGCGAATCCAGCTGATATAGCTCACCCGCACCTTCGCTGCCGCAGACCCAGTGGCTTCCAAAGCGCGACCCGTTGTTGAGGTTGACGCCACTTTGCGATGTCAGCTCGCCTTCGATCGGTTCGCCGGCCGCACTTTCCGGTGCCTCGATAAAACGGCCCTGGGCAGATGAGCTGGCCTGGCCATCATTCGCGGACTCTCCGTCCGCTCCTTCCTGACAGCCCGCCAGCAACACTGCCAGCGACAATCCGCCGACCAGCACCACTGGGGAAAAGGAAAGGAATATCGGGCGCTTTTCGCCCAGCGGTTGTTTCGACATGCCTGCCTCCATGTAACGGGTTGCACTCCGTGCACCGACAACTATGCGATATCGGAAGCACAACACTATAGCCAACTTATATGACAAACGTCAGGGTCATCCGCGCAGGCCGACTCGGTAGTGTCGTACTTTCTTCGCGTATCGGTGCGTCAACCGTCGCGCAGAATAACTACCAACTCGCGAGGGCCGTGCACCCCGTAGGCCAGGGTCTGCTCGATGTCCGCCGTCTTGCTGGGACCAGAAATCAACAGAGCGTTGGTCGGCATGCCACTCGCCCACCCTTGATGAGTGATGACATCGAACAGCGTATCCTCGATGGCGTCGACATCCAGCACCGCAATATGCAGAGGTGGCACGAGGCTCAGCAGGCGCGGCTCGTCCGCGTCGGGCCATAGCCACAGGCTGCCCGTCTCAGCAATCCCGCCACGAGTTGACGTCAGCCCCGCGTCGACATGCTGAAACAGCTCCTCCTGCCAGGCCTCGATGTCGCGATCGGCATCGATCAGCTCCACCTGGTGGCTTGCCAGGGCATCGCGCGCGGCCAGGGCCACCGGATGCTGTCGCCCCAGCGCCAGCCGGCGAATCTGCTTTTCTGCCAGCACACCTGCAAGCGCATCGGTCCAATCCGCCGTGTTGCAGCGGACCACCTCGCCATGCACCGAGGTAATCCAGCGAGTGAACCGCTCCGCCCGCTCTTCACGGGACCAGCCCCGCCCTGTCACGACAGCGAAGTCACTTTCCGGTGCCACCAGAGCGCTGCCTTGGCGATCTCGCAGGCGAGCCAGGATACTGTCTCTTGCACTCATGAATCCTGCTCCTTGCGGTGACGCTTGATCAGCGTATGAAGCGACGACTTTGCTGGTTTGGGAGCCGTGCGGTACTCCGTCCATGGCCCCAGGTGAGACGGTGCCAGCCCCCTGAAACTACCGGCGATCAGACTGGCGCCGCGCCAGGCATTGGGATGCGTCGCCAGCCACTGCCAGCTTTTCCATGCGGCCACTTCCTTGCGCGACCGTTTGACGCCGGCTCCCGGCACATTACCAACTCCGTCACCGACCGCTTCACGACGCAACCGCACCAGCAGGTCGGGAATGGGGATCTTGACCGGGCAGACCTCACCACAGGCACCGCACAAACTCGATGCCGACGGCAGGTCCTTGGTGGCTTCCAGCCCCATCAGGTGAGGCATGAGGATGGCGCCAATCGGCCCTGGGTAGGTGGTGCCATAGGTATGCCCACCGACCCGAGTGTAGACCGGGCAGTGGTTCATGCAGGCCCCACAGCGGATGCAGCGCAACGTATCCAGCAGCTCGTCATCTTGATAGATCCGCGAACGTCCGCTGTCCACCAACACAAGGTGCACTTCCTTGGGCCCATCGTGCTCACCCGCCTTGCGCGGTGAACTGATCATGTTGAAGTAGGTGGTGACATGCTGACCGGTCGCCGAGCGGGTCAGCAATGCGTACAGCGGGGCAACATCCGCGAGATGCTCCACCACCTTTTCGATACCTGTCACCGCAATATGCACGGGCGGCGCCGTCGTCGTCATACGGCCATTGCCTTCGTTTTCCACGAGACACAATGTGCCTGTCTCGGCGACCGCAAAATTGACCCCGGATACCCCGACATCTGCCGCCATGAATCGCTCGCGCAGTTGGGCACGTGCCGCGGCCGTCATGGCATCGACATCCCGGGTGCGTTCCGTCCCGGTGCGGTCATGCATGATGTCGGAGATTTCATCGGTATTCAGGTGAATCGCCGGCATGATGATGTGCGAGGGCGTCTGCTCGTTGAGCTGGACCAGGTACTCTCCCAAATCGGATTCCAGCGCCTCGATACCGGCCTGCTCGAGGTGAGCATTGAGGTGCATTTCCTCGGACACCATGGACTTGCCCTTGATCACCGAAGAGGCGCCATGCTGCTGGCAGATCTCCGTGATCATTGCGCAGGCCTGCTCGCCATTCTCCGCCCAATGCACGCGAATACCGTTGGCTTCGCAGTTCGCCTCCAACTGCTCCAGCAGGTCCGGCAGCTTGGACAGGGCACGCAGGCGAATATTGGCGCCAAGCTGGCGCAAGGTCTCCAGATCCCAATCTGAAAACGCCTCGCGCCGCTTGCCCATCAGTCCATCCATGGCCTTGCGGAAATTGGCACGGATCTGAGGGTTCTCCAGCGCCGCATGGGCCTGCTGATGAAACGCCTGAGGAGTGAACGTCTGTACCGGCTGGTTCATGAGGTCCTCCGCCACAGATAGGAAGCGATATGCTCACCCTTGAGCGAGCTGTCGCGATGAGCCAGGCGGCCACCGATGTTCATCAAGCAGCCGCAGTCCGAGGTGACGAAGTGATCCGCGCCTGCGGCCTCCAGCGCACGACTCTTGTCCTCGACCATGGCGCCGGACACCTCTGGATGGCGCACCGCAAAGGTTCCACCAAATCCACAGCACTCGCTGGCTCGTTCCTGCTCTACCAACTCGACATGCCCCAGGCGCTGCAACAGAGCCGGCCCGGTGTCAGCCAGGCCCATCTC
Source organism: Halomonas sp. DP3Y7-2 (assembly GCF_019800795.1). Classification (NCBI taxonomy): domain Bacteria; kingdom Pseudomonadati; phylum Pseudomonadota; class Gammaproteobacteria; order Oceanospirillales; family Halomonadaceae; genus Halomonas; species Halomonas sp. DP3Y7-2. The sequence continues at coordinate 731,551 of NZ_JAHVKJ010000001.1, read as the reverse complement.
ACGGCGCGCACTGCAAGAGGTATGCATCGCCACCTTTTCCGGGGCGCCCCTGTCGTCAAGCGTCAGGTGACAGACGTGCACCAGGAACTCGGTCAACTCGAAGACCCGGCTCGCCAACTCTGTGGCCTTCGCCTCGTCCTCGGTTCCCGCAAACAGGTCCGGGTAGTGCGTTCGCATCATGCCGCCACAGGAGCCGGACGGCACGATGATGGGCCAGGGCCCGGGAAACAGGTCCAGTTGAGCCCGCGCCACTTCGCGAGCCTCACTGTGATACCCCGAGGTATAGGCCGGCTGACCGCAGCACGTCTGGTCCTGGGGGTAGATGACCTCGATGCCTTCTCGCTCCAGCAGGCGCAGGCTATCCAGCCCAGCCTCGGGATACAGCATGTCGATCAGGCAGGTACCAAACAAGTAAACCTTGTCGGGTCGAGGAGGGTATAACTTGACGGCGGTCATGGTGGGGTCCTCAGGGTCAGGCACGGCAGGCGCTGTCGTTTATTGTTCCCCGCCCTAGCTTGACCCATGCTCCATAGCCAACAGAGAGCTGCCGAAAAGGCCTATCAAGTCAGGTACGGACGCTGGTGGCACAAGGCCTACCCCGCGAATTGGGTAAATTGGTAAAACCAATTGACAACGCCGAATAAAGGCACAGTAGAGTCGCGCCACTACAGTGTCAAACCTGTTGCCGGCTTTTGCCCAGCAATCCCTCTATACTTTGGTATTACAGGAAATTAACGGCGCGACAAGCTATTGAATTGCTAGCAAGTATCCACAGACTGTATGACGTCTCATCATGCTCATTTTTTGGTAATACCAATTTCTAAGCGGTACACTCTGGACACATCTCACAGACCAGTGACGCCCACATGGCTTACCAACCCGTGCGCCAGCCACGCCTGGCCGACGTGATTACCGAACGACTCGAGGCGCTGATTCTTGAAGGCAGCCTGACGCCAGGCCAGCGACTGCCTCCCGAGCGCGAGCTGGCTGAGCGCTTTGGCGTATCGCGTCCGTCTCTGCGAGAGGCCATCCAGAAACTGGCTGCCAGGGGGCTGCTGGTAAGTCGACAGGGTGGTGGCACCTACATCACGGAATCCTTGAACAGCGGCTACAGTGATCCGCTGCTGGAAATGTTGTCGCGACACGGTGAGTTCCACCTGGATCTTCTGGAATTCCGTGATGCCATGGAAGGCCTGTCCGCCTACTATGCGGCGCTGCGCTCCACACCCACGGACAAGGCACTGTTGATCCAACGCTTCGAGGAACTCGAGGTCGCCTTTCTCGGCGAGGACCCCAAGGGCGAAGCCAAGGCGGACGCGGCCTTTCACCTGGCGATCGCCGAATCCGCCCATAATGTCCTGCTGCTGCACACGATTCGCGGCATCTTCCACCTGCTGGAGCGCAGCATCGTGGACAACCTGGCCCACCTGTTCGAGAAGCCCGAGTCGCGCCCGCGGCTCATGACCCAGCACCGGGCGTTGCTCGACGCCATTCTCGAGGGCCGCGCAGAAGATGCCCAGGCACGCTCCCACGAACACCTGGTCTATGTCGAGGAAGGCCTGCTCGAGATGGAACGCGCCGAAACGCGGGCGCAGCGAGCGCTCAGACGGGCCCAGGTAATGCCTCCGAGACGGTCACTCTAGGCGATGATGAGCGGGCATAAGACACGCCACCGGCGTCCGCTGACCCTGGCCCTGCTGGCCGCGCTCATCCTCGGCCTGGCGCTGGTCATCTGGCAAAGTGCGGATATCGCCAGGGAGCGCGCCCTGACCACCCTGCAACGAGATGCGCAAACCGAATTGAGGCTATCGGCCACCGGCCTCACCGGCTACCTGTCCCGCCATGAATATCTGCCAGAACTTCTCGCCACGCGGGAGACGGTCAAGCGCTACCTGAGTGCACCCGACGACCAGAACGCCATGCCGCTCAACCGGTTGTTCAATCGTTTCAGAAGTACCACCGGGGTGTCGGACATTTACCTGCTCGATGCCGAAGGCACAACGCTGGCGGCCAGCAACTGGCACCGCGAAGATACCTTCATCGGCGAAAACTACCGCTTTCGCCCCTACTACCAGGATGCCATTGCCGGGCACTATGGCCGCTTCCACGGCCTCGGCGTAGTCTCCATGGATCGTGGCTACTACTTTTCGGCCCCGGTCTGGCTGGATGACACCGCACCGGACGCGACCCCCGCCGGCGTCATGGTGGTCAAGATTCGCGTCGACGCGCTGGAAGCCAGCTGGCAAGGCCCAAATTCCAGCCTGCTGGTGGTCGATCAGAACGGTATCGTGTTCATGTCCAGCCAGCCAGAACTGAGACTTACGTCGCTCGATCCTCTCAGCCCCGAGCGCCTTGACCAGCTGCGCTCATCCCGTCGCTACGCCGACGAGCCGCTGACCGCCAGCCACCTGTTCACCCACGACCAGCTGGACCAAGGGGCACGCCTGGTGGGCTTTACCCAAGGCCCGCTGGCCGACCAACGGTATCTGAGCGTTACCCGCGACTTTGCGACGCTTGGCTGGCAGATGCATATTCTCAAGCCCATGGGCCCGGTCAATGACGCCCAGTGGCAAGCCATGCTGATGGGCGGGGGGCTGTATGGCTTGCTGGCCTTGGCCTGCGGCGTTGGCTGGCAACGGCACCGACTTCGTCGCGAGCGCGAGGCCTTTGCTGAACGGGAACGCACCACCCTGGCCAAGGCCAGAGATGAACTGGAGCGCAACGTCGCCAGCCGCACCCAGGATCTGGTCGCCAGCAACCAGCGTCTGTCCGCGGAAATCGATGAGCGCCGGCGCACCGAAGCCACCCTGCGACAGACCCGCGACGAGCTGATCCAGGCGGCCAAGCTGGCCGTTCTCGGTCAGCTGGCTGCCGGTATCAATCATGAGCTGAACCAACCGCTGGCCGCGATTCGCGCCTACGCAGAGAATGCCCGAGGCTTTCTCGCCCGGGAACGTCTGGACACGGTCGACACCAATCTGGGCGAGATCATTGAACTCACTGGACGCATGGCCGACATCAGCGCCCAGCTGCGCCAATTCTCACGCAAGAGCGGGGAGCCACCGAGCCCAGTGTCCACCCGTGCCTGCATTGACTATGCGCTGCGGCTGTTCAAGACACGTCTGGACGAGCAGCATGTCGACGTCGTGTTCGACCTTCCCGACGAAGCGCCATGGGTGCTGGCTGACCTGGTCCGGCTGGAACAGGTGCTGGTCAACCTGATCGGCAATGCGCTGCAAGCCATGGCCCACGTCGCCGAGCCAAAGCTTGTCCTCGGTGTCGCGGCCACCGAGGACAGCATTACCATCAGAGTGGATGACAACGGCCCCGGCATTCCGGAACCACAACGACGCCAGGTCTTCGAACCCTTCTACACCACCAAGGCACCCGGTGCCGGACTTGGCTTGGGGCTGTCCATCTCTGCCCGAATCATTGATGATCTGGGGGGACGGCTGGCCGCCAGCGTCTCGCCACTCGGCGGTGCACGCTTTACCATCGACCTTCCGCGGGCCGCCAGCACCCCGGCTCCCGGTTCCATGCCCTACCAAGAGAAGCCGCCCCATGTCTGATGCGCCCCCCGTGATGATCATCGATGACGAGGAGCACCTGAGGGTCACCCTTGGCCAGACCCTGGAGCTGGCGGGCTACCACCCCGAGCCCTTCGCCAGTGCCGAACAGGCCCTGGCCACGTTAAACAAGGACTTCTCTGGCGTGGTGATCAGCGACATTCGCATGCCTGGCATGGACGGGATGGCCCTGCTCAAGGAAATTCGCCAGCGTGATCCCGACCTTCCCGTGGTGCTGATAACCGGCCATGGCGACGTGTCCACCGCGGTGGAAGCCATGCGCGAGGGGGCCTGGGACTTTCTCGAAAAGCCCTTCCCCAGTGAACGACTGAGTGAGGTGGTTCGGCGCGGCATCGACAAGCGCCGGTTGAGCCTGGAGAACCGCTATCTCAAGGCGGAGCTGGAGGCCCAGCAGACGGCACCCGGCCCCCGCCTGGTCGGGCGCACGCCGGCCATCAAACGGCTATCCTCCATGGTGCAACGCATCAGCCAAGTGGAAGCCGATGTGCTGTTGTTCGGCGAGACAGGCGCCGGCAAGGACCTGGTGGCAAGGGCGATTCATGAACGCAGCGCCCGGGGCGGCAGGCCCTTCGTCGCCATCAACTGCGGCGCTGTGCCGGAAAGCACCATCGAGTCGGAGCTGTTCGGACACGAGAAAGGCGCCTTTACCGGCGCCGTGGAAAGGCGTATTGGCAAGTTCGAGCACGCCGAGGGGGGCACTGTCTTCCTCGATGAAATTGAATCGATGCCGCTGGCTCTCCAGGTAAAGCTGCTGCGGGTGCTGCAGGAACGGCAGGTGGAGCGGCTTGGCAGCAACACGCCTGTGGCGCTGGATATCCGGGTCATTGCCGCGACCAAGATCGACCTGAGAGAGGCCGCCGAAGCGGGCGAATTCCGGGAAGATCTCTACTACCGCCTCAACGTCGTCACGCTGTCGATCCCGCCCCTGCGTGAGCGACGCGAAGACATTCCCCTGCTGTTTCAGCACTTCGCGGCGGTCGCGGCCAGCCGCAGCGGCATGGAAGCGCCTCCCCTGGACGCGCCTGGAGTCTCGGTGCTGCTGGCCCACGACTGGCCCGGCAACGCCCGCGAGCTGCGCAACCTGGCGGAGCGCTACGTGCTGCTCGGCAGTACCTGCGACTATCGCCTCGACGCCTTGATGGAAGGCGTCGGCAGTGACGGCGGCGAGCTTCCCCTGCCCCGCCAAGTCGAACTCTTCGAAAAGCAGCTGTTGAGTCAATCGCTGGCACGACATCATGGCCGGATCAACGACGTGTGTGAGCATCTGGGACTGCCGCGCAAGACGCTGTACGACAAGCTCAAGAAACATGAGCTCAAGCCGGATGACTATCGCCAGCGCGATGACACCAGTGCGACGCCCTGATCGAGCAACCCCTGCAGGACATCCCAGGAAGGCAGCCAAGGCGCAAGACTCAAGGTGACGCACAGCATCGCCACAGAATTGCCAGGGTCGCCCCAGTCGAACGGCTTGAAAGCGGTGCCGAAGGAACGTTTCAGGCGCGCCCCATCCAGGTCCACGCTGTACAGCTCGTCGAGCAACAGGTGGATGGCAAACCCCATGGTCAGCGCGGCCCCGTGGGCCCAGGCCATGGCATCAGGCGGGGCAAACAAGCGATGACTGATGGCACTCGTGGCCAACCCGCACATCGACGCTGCCAGCAGTGAATGCCACAGGCCACGATGAACCGTGAAGCGGGCGAATATCGCCCCCGCCAGATAGCGCACCGCCAGATAGATACCTCCGCAGACCAACAGCAGGGTGCCGTCGCTCAGCCGCTCCTGCAGCATCACCGCCCCGGCCACCACCGCAGGCACCGCCAGCAGGTTGAAGACCAGCCGGATGGCCTTGGAACTGTCCGAGTCGATATCCGGCAAAATCCCACCCAGGGTGGTCAGCGCCAGAATCGGCAGGCTATCGAGCGCCGACCATAGCCCCGCCTGCCAGCCTCCATGGGCCAGCACCGCGCCGCCGGCGGCGGCCACGCTGAGGTGGGTGCGGAAGTTGGCCATGCCGGGAAGGCTCCTCGAAAAACATACAGCACTGGATAAATGACCAGATTATCGCCCGGCAGTTCAATAGAAACAATTGGTTGGAATGAACATGAGCATAAAAAAACGCTGCCTTGGCAGCGTTTTCTGATGTGCTCTCGTTGCGGCACCGACGTCAACCGGCTGCATTTTTCTCAAGATACTGATCCTTGAGCTTCACGTAGTTGCCGGCGGTATAGGGGAAGAAGGCCCGCTCACTGTCCTTCAAGGGGCGCAATGCCTTGGCCGGGTTGCCGGCATAGACGTATCCGCTTTCCAGCCGCTTGCCGGGCGGCACCACGGCGCCGGCGGCGATGATCACCTCATCCTCGACCACCGCCCCGTCCATCACGATGGCCCCCATGCCAACCAGGATCCGGTTACCCAAGGTGCAGCCATGCAGCACGGCCTTGTGCCCGATGGTGACCTCATCACCGATGGTCAAGGGCCAGCCCCCCGCATTGAAATCGCTGGCATGGGTGATGTGCAGTACGCTGCCATCCTGCACGCTGGTGCGGGAGCCGATGCGGATGCGGTGCATGTCACCACGAATCACCGCCATCGGCCACACCGAGCAGTCATCTCCCAACACCACGTCACCCAGCACCATGCACTGGGGGTCGACGTAGACCCGCGCCCCCAGCACCGGCGCCTTGCCCTGCCAGGAGCGGATCACCGGAAAACCGGGAGCGGGCGACGACACGGGGGAGCCAGACGCTGCGTTGTCGTTACTATCGGTCATACTCGGCACTCCTTATCAGCTATTCGAGAAGCGTGGCTGGTACAAGGGCAACACGGTCAGCGGCGGCTACAGCAGGCTGCTGAACAGCACCACCAGCACCAGCGGAATCGAGACCCAGCGAACGACCGCGCGCCACACGCGAAAGCCGTTGGGACCAGCGTCCAGCGCCCGCAGCGCCTCGCGCTCAGGCATCACCCACGCGGCAAAGATGGCGATCAAGAGGCCGCCGAGGGGCAGGAAGATCTCGGGCGGGATGGTGCTGACCACGCCAAAGAAGTTCATGCTGCCAATCACGTGGACGTCACTCAAGGTAGAGAACGACAGCACACATAATAGCCCCACCAACCACACGCAGATGCCCACCGCCAATGCCGCCAGACGACGACTGAGACCCCATCCCACCAGGGTCGATACCATCGGTTCGGCCAGGTTGATCGACGACGTCCAGGTCGCCAGCAACAGCAACAGGAAGAACAACCCAAGCCAGAAGGCACCGCCAGGCAGATCCGCAAAGGCCACCGGCAGTGTGACAAAGACCAGGCCAGGGCCTTCGCCAGGATCCATGCCCTGGGTGAACACCACCGAGAAGATGGCGATACCGGCCAGCAGCGCGACCAGCACGTCCAGCACCGCCACTGCACCGGCGGCACCGGGCAGGCTTTGATGGTCAGGCATGTAAGCGCCGTAGGCCATCAAGGCACAGGCACCCACCGCCAGGGTGAAGAAGGCATGGCCCATGGCATGGACGAAGACCATCGGCGTCAGCGCCGAAAAATCCGGAGTGAACAGCCATGCCATGGCGGGACCAAAACCGTCCATGGTCACGGCGTGGCCAGCCAGCACGATCAATAACAGATACAGCGCAGGCATCAGCAGGTTATTGAGGCGCTCGAGCCCCTTGGCCACACCCGCGGCCACCACCACCATGGTCATGACCAAAAACAGGGTGTGGTTGAACGTCATGCGCAGGGGGTCTGCGAGAAAGGCGTCGAAGCCAGCGCCGATCTCCGGGCCACTCTTGCCGGCAAAGCCGCCGCTGAAGGCGTTGACCATGAAATCGATGGACCAGCCGGACACCACCGAGTAGAACGACAGAATACAGAAGACGGTAAAGGCCCCGAACAGACCAAGCCACTTCCAGTGAGTCGAGGTGCCACGCTGGCGTGCCAGCTCCGCCAACGACTGCATCGGGCTCCTGCGTCCGGCCCGGCCGATCATGATCTCGGCCATCATCACGGGCAGGCCCAGCACCACCACAAACCCTACATACAGCAAGAGGAAGGCAGCGCCCCCGTTTTCGCCGGTGATATAGGGGAAGCGCCATATGTTGCCGAGGCCCACGGCGGCCCCGGTCACGGCCAGGATAAAGGCGCGGCGCGAACTCCAGCGTTCCAGCGTCTGGTTCATGGTCTTTCGGTGTCCACATCGAGAAAAACGAAGGGCGCAAGACTAGCACATTGAAACAGGCGACAGTCGCCCGCATTTACTGAACCATTGTCGAATTCGAGAGGTGCACATGTCCCGCAACCCGCTGCTTGAACGCCACACCCTGCCGCCCTTCGGTGAGATTCGCCCTGAGCATGTCGCCCCGGCGGTCGACACCTTGCTTGAGGAGCTGCGCGACGGTGTCGAAGCACTGGTGGCTGAAGCCGAGCAAGCGACGCCCACCTGGGCCAGCCTGGCGGCGCCACTGGAGGAGTTGAGCGATCGCCTGGCACAGGCCTGGTCGCCGGTCTCCCACCTCAACTCGACCATGAGCACCCCTGAGCTGCGTGAGGCTCACGATGGCTGTCTCGAGAAGCTCTCCGCCTACAGCACCTGGATCAGCCAGCATGAAGGGCTGTTTCGTGCCTGGCAGGCGCTCAAGGATAGTCCAGACTTCGCGACCCTCAGTGACGCCCAGCAACGCGCCGTGAACAACGCACTGCGTGATTTTCGCCTGGCAGGCGTCGACCTGCCGGCCGACAAAAAGCAGCGCTCGGCGGAAATCCGCTCACGCCTCTCGAGCCTGTCCAGCACCTTCTCCAATCAGCTGCTGGATGCTACCCAGGCCTGGTCGCTGGACCTCGAGGACGACAGCCGTCTGGGGGGGCTGCCCCAGAGCGCCCTCGATACACTGGCAGCCAACGCTGAGTCCAAGGGCAAGAAGGGGTATCGCATCACCCTCGACTTCCCCAGTTTCTTCCCGGTGCTTTCCTATGCCGAGGACCGCGAACTGCGCCGAGAGGTGTACACCGCCTTCGTCACTCGTGCCTCGGACCAGGGGCCCAATGCCGGCGAATATGACAACGCCCCGATCATGGAAGAAACCCTCGCACTGCGTCGCGAGATGGCCGAACTGATGGGGTTTGCGACCTACGCCGACTACTCACTGGCCACCAAGATGGCCGACAGCCCCAGCCAGGTCGTCGGCTTCCTCGACGACCTGGCCGAGCGCGCGCTGGACCAGGGCCAGCAGGAATTCAGCGAGCTGGATGCCTTCGCCAAGGACACCTTGGGTCTGGAGGCTCTGGCCCCCTGGGACATCGGCTTTGCCAGCGAGAAGCTGCGTGAAGCGCGCTACGCCATTTCCCAGGAGCAGCTGCGTCCCTACTTTCCGGCCCCCAAGGCGGTTCAAGGCCTGTTCAGCGTGGTGGAAAGGCTCTACGGCGTGCAGGTCGAGCGCGACAGCGACGCTCCCACCTATCACCCAGATGTGGGCTTCTACCGGCTGTATGAAAACGGCGCCCCCATCGCCGGCTTCTACCTCGACCTTTATGCTCGCGAGGGCAAGCGAGGCGGGGCCTGGATGGATGAATGCCGTGTTCGCCGTCGCCGCGACGGTGAGCTGCAGCTGCCGGTGGCCTACCTGACTTGCAATTTCACCCGCCCGGTCGGCGACAAGCCGGCACTGCTGACCCACGATGAGGTCACCACGCTGTTCCATGAGTTCGGGCATGGTCTCCATCACATGCTGACCCGCCAGGACGTTGCCGATGTTTCCGGTATCAATGGGGTTGCCTGGGACGCCGTCGAGCTGCCTAGCCAATTCATGGAGAATTTCTGCTGGGAGCGTGAGGGGCTTGACCTGATCTCTGGACATGTCGAGACCGGCGAGCCGCTGCCTGACGAGCTGTTCGACAAGCTGATCGCAGCCAAGAATTTCCAGTCCGCCATGGGTCTGCTGCGCCAGGTAGAGCTGTCGCTGTTCGACTTCCGCCTGCATCTGGAACCAGCGGCGCCCAGCGCGGCGGAGATTCAGGCGCTGCTGGATGACGTGCGAGCGAAGGTATCGGTGGTCCCCAGAGTCGACTTCAACCGCTTCCAGAATAGCTTCGGTCACATCTTCGCCGGCGGATACGCGGCAGGTTACTACAGCTACAAGTGGGCAGAAGTGCTGTCCGCCGATGCCTGGAGTGCCTTCGAGGAAGCCGGCACCTTTGACGCCGAGACCGGTGCTCGCTTCCGCCGCGAAATCCTTGAGCAGGGTGGAGCCCGTGACGCCGCGGACCTGTTCAAGGCCTTCCGCGGTCGCGATCCCAGTATCGAACCGCTGCTACGCCACAGTGGTATTCGCGCCGCTTGATACCCGTGACCATCGACGCCTCCGCATCTTGCGGAGGCGTCGCCCTATACGGAGACAACGATGACCGTAAAGAAACGTTTCATCGCCGGCGTGGTCTGCCCACGCTGTGCTGAAATGGACCGCATCCGCGCCTGGGAGCAGAACGGCGTGCGCTACAGAGAATGCGTCAGCTGTGACTTCTTCGAGCAGCTGCCGATCGAAGACGACGTGCTCGAGGAGCTGGCGACACGGGTCAATCAGGAACACGACGCCCCAGCGGCAGAAGAGATTCAGCCAGTGCGCATTCTCGATCCCGGCAAGCGCCACTGACCCGGAAAGCGGTACTGACCCAGAAAGCGGAACTGAAAAGCACTGCAGGATACCCCGTCCCGACCCCTTGCCACCGTCCTGGTAGATCACTACGCCGCCAGGACGTGCCGGGCCTAGGCCAACATGCGGATTTCCGCACACCCACTTCGGCCATCCGTGCGAGATATCGGACATGAGGCGTCACAGCGTTTTCGACTATTGTCTAAATAAAAAATCATAAAAAACTGAATTTATTAGCCTTTTATTAAAAAGGCACACCCCTTGCGATGTTTATTGCGTTGACCGACTGACGGCCAACTGCCATCTCATTTCGTCATCTCTGACTACGCTTGAGATCGCAGCACCGTCATCACGACCCATAATCACAACGTCCATCGCATTGGGAGACATTGCATGAGCACCTCCACTCGCCTCCTCACCGGCGTCCTCGCCACCACGTTTGCCGGCACCCTGCTGGTCTCCGCTGCTGCTCAGGCAGATCGCGAAGACTGGCCTGAGAGCTTCACCGTTGGCACCGCGAGCCAAGGCGGCACCTACTTCGTCTACGGCTCCGGCTGGGCCAACCTGGTCGCTGACCAGCTCGGTCTGTCCGGTGGCGGCGAAGTCACCGGCGGCCCGACCCAGAACCTGGCTCTGGTACACGGTGGCGATGTCGCCTTCGGCCTGACCACCATGGGTCCGGCTTCCGACGCGGTGAACGGCAAGAGCCCGCTGGCCCCTGGCATCCAGATGGACAACGTCTGTGCCCTGTTCCCGATGTACGAGACTCCGTTCTCCATCACCGCCCTGTCCGACAGCGGCATCACCTCAATCTCCGAGATTCCCGACGGCGCCCGTATCGGCTTCGGCCCGGCAGCCTCCACCTCCGACACCTACTTCCCGGCCATTCTGGAAGAGCTGGGCGTCAACTTTGATCGCCGCAACGGAGGCTGGTCTGACCTTGGCGGTCAGCTGCAGGACGGCCTGCTCGACGTGATTGCCTTTGCCGCCGGCATTCCGATCCCTGCGGTCAGCCAGCTCGAAGTGCAGACGGACGTCAACATCATCGAATTCACCGAGGAAGAGCAGCAGCAGATCCTCGAGGCCTTCCCGGTCTCGGCCTTCCAGATCCCGGCCAGCACCTACACGACCCTCGAGGAAGATGCCCGTGCGGTGTCCATGTGGAACTTCGCCATCGCTGGCTGTGACCTGCCGGAAGACTTTGTCTACGAGGTCACCAAGGTAACCATGGAAAACAACGACAAGATGCTGGACGTACACCGCAGTGCCGCCACCACCATCCCTGACAACATTCAGTACAACACCGTGCTGCCGTTCCACCCCGGCGCCGCGCGCTGGTACGAAGAAAACGGCTACGAGATCGATCCGTCTCTGGTCAAGCAGTAACGCTGTTACCCGCCCGCAGCCTGGCTGCGGGCGGGGCACTGGCCGGTCGTTCGTTTCCCAAGGTATCGCTCCATGACTCACACCCCCGATTCTCCCCGCGACGAGCAGGCGACCGACACTCCGGTCGAACCCATCGTCGCCTCGGGCGTCGACGACGAAGCCGTCGAACCCAATCGTCGTCTGTTCGAAGGCGGCAAGTGGTGGCTATTCGGCATTCTGGCCGTGGCCTATACCGTCTTTCACCTGGTCTCCCTCAATATCTATCCCATCGAGACCTGGTCGTTCCGCATTATCCATATCGCCGGCGCCCTGATCCTCGGCTTTGGCCTGTATACCGGCTCCCGCTTCGTTGAGGAGGGCCAGGACGGCGCCCCCCGCTGGGCCAGCATTATTGCTCTGGTCCTGCTGGTGCCTGCCGCCTACGCATTGCTGCAGACGGTGCTGATGCAGCAGACCATGGCAGGCGGCGCCATGCGCATCGATCCTGCCATCGAAAACTGGCACTACGGCGCCCCCCTGATCATCGCCACCCTGGGGGCCATCGCGCTGTCATGGATTCCTCGCCAGGCGCGTCATCAGCTGTTGCTTGCTGACGTGGTGCTGATGGTCTGTGCCGCCGCCGTGGCAGGCTACCTGCTGGTGGTCTTCAACAGTCCGTTGCGCGCCTCGACCGGCACCTCATTTGCCCCCATGGGTATCAGCTGGGCAGCCATCGCCGGTTCGCTGCTGATCCTGGAGCTCACCCGCCGTGTCGCCGGTCTGGCCCTGGTCGTCATCTCGGCGATCTTCCTGGCCTACGTGTTCATGGGCCCGTGGCTGCCGGGCTTCCTCGGCTATCCCGGGCTGTCACTCGGACGTTTCTTCAGCCAGGTCTACACCGATGCTGGCATTCTGGGGCCGACGACCGCCGTGTCATCGACCTATATCATCCTGTTCATCATCTTTGCCGCCTTCCTGCAGGCGTCGAAGGTCGGCGACTACTTCGTCAACTTTGCCTTCGCCGGTGCCGGTCGTGCGCGCGGCGGCCCGGCCAAGGTCTCGATCTTTGCCTCTGGCCTGATGGGCATGATCAACGGCACCAGTGCCGGCAACGTGGTATCCACCGGCTCGCTTACGATTCCGCTGATGAAGAAGGTCGGCTACCCCGCACGAAGTGCCGGCGCCATCGAAGCCGCTGCTTCTACTGGCGGCCAGATCATGCCGCCGATCATGGGTGCAGGGGCCTTTATCATGGCCGAGATCACCGGGATTCCCTATACCGAGATCGCGGTGGCGGCGCTGATTCCTGCCATCCTGTACTTTGCCTCCGTCTACTTCATGGTTGACTTCGAGGCGGCCCGCAAGGGCATGCGTGGCATGCGCAAGGAAGAAATTCCCCAGTTCTCATCGCTGATCAAGCAGGTCTACCTGTTTGCTCCGATCATCATCTTGATCGTGGCCTTGTTCATGGGCTACTCGGTGATCCGTGCCGGCACCCTGGCCACCGCTTCCGCGGCTGTCGTCAGCTGGCTGTCGCCGCACAAGATGGGAATACGCTCCATCCTTCGCGCCTTGAGCCTGGCCGGCACCATGTCGATCCAGATCATCGCGGTGTGTGCCTGCGCCGGCCTCATCGTCGGGGTCATCGCGCTGACCGGTGTGGGTGCTCGCTTCTCCTCCCTGCTGCTTGGATTGGCCGGCGTCAGTCAGCTGCTGGCGCTGTTCTTTGCCATGTGCATCTCGATCCTGCTGGGCATGGGCATGCCCACCACGGCGGCCTATGCGGTGGCTGCATCGGTGGTCGCCCCCGGCCTGATCGATATCGGCATTCAGCCGCTGGTCGCCCACTTCTTCGTGTTCTACTTTGCCGTGGTGTCTGCCATCACGCCGCCCGTGGCCTTGGCTTCCTATGCCGCAGCAGGCATTTCCGGTGACAACGCCATGGGGACCTCGGTGGCCTCGTTCAAGATCGGCCTGGCGGCCTTCATCGTGCCGTTCATGTTCTTCTACAGCCCGGCCATGCTGATGGAAGGCGACTGGGCGCAGATCCTCAGGGTAGGTACCACTGCGACCATCGGTATCGTGCTGCTGGCAGCTACCGTGCAAGCCTGGTTCTTTGGTCCGGTCAAGGCCTGGCAACGCCTGGTGATGCTGGTGGGCGCCCTGTGCCTGATCTACGGCGGCATCGTCACCGACCTGGCGGGTCTTGCCATTGCCATCGGCCTGTTCTTCATGCAGCGCGCCAGCGGCGGTGGCGCCAGAAGTGCCACGACTGGCTGATACACGCGCAGTGCACCGATGTGACGTCAACTAACCCTCGCCCCGCCATCTGGCGGGGCGTTCTTTTGGCCACTCGCGACGGGCCATGAGGCCCACCAACGACGAAGGCCCCGCCAATGGCGAGGCCTTCGTTCTTGTTATCGTGGTGGCCCGCATCGGGCCAAGGGTCCAGCGTTGTTGTTATGTGAGCGCCGAAGGTCAACCCGACAGTCAATGACCGGCGAGATTATCAACGATCTTCAGCGTCGGCTCTGCCTGATTCAGGGTGTAGAAGTGCAGGCCGGGAGCGCCGCCATCCAGCAGCCGCTGTGCCAGGCGCGAGATCACCTCTTCCCCGAAGGCCGCGATAGACGCGCTATCGTCACCGTAGGCTTCCAGCTGCTTGCGAATCCAGCGCGGAATTTCCGCCCCGCAGGCGTCAGAAAAACGCGCCAACTTGGAGTAGTTGGTGATCGGCATGATGCCGGGAATGATCGGCGCTTCCACGCCCAGCTGGCGCGCTCGCTCGACGAAATGGAAATAGGCGTCCGCAGTGAAGAAGTACTGGGTAATCGCCAGGTTCGCTCCGGCGTTCATCTTGCGCGCAAAATTCTGGAGATCAGCCTCAAAGCTCGGGGCCTGAGGATGCGACTCGGGATAGGCGGCCACCGCGATCTCGAAGTGATCCCCGGTTTCCTGCCGGATGAACTCTACCAGTTCATTGGCATAGCGCAGCTCACCGATCCCCCCCATACCCGAAGGCAGATCACCGCGTAGCGCCACCAGGCTATTGATGCCCTGGGCCTTGTAGTCTGTCAGCAGGTCACGCAGCTGGGCTTTCTCGCTGCCGATGCACGACAGGTGCGGCGCAGTGGTGATACCGCTCTCACGCACGGCATTGACGGTCGCGATGGTACGGTTCTGCGTCGAGCCGCCGGCGCCGTAGGTGACTGAGAAGAACCGCGGGTTACGCTCGGCCAGAAGATCCCTGTTGCGCATCAATTTCTCCCGCCCGGCATCGGTGTTCGGAGGGAAAAATTCAAAGCTGATGCCCAACGGGTGCTCTTGTGCGCTCATAGCCAGTGGTCCTTATCGCGAGTGGCGGATCACCGCCACAGGGTGCCCGATCATGTGATGTCCGCCATTGTGACGACTCCACCGCGTGACCACCAATGAAAGTTTCGCGAGTGAACTTCAATTTCTTTCATATAAAAAAAGAGAAATTGATAACCATAAATTCTAAAGACTCCTGTGGCTGGCGTCATCAATGGTCTACTGACACCCTCACTGCCAACGGGCATCATGTTGGCTTCGCCACTCACTCAAGGATGATGTTCATGGCTGTCGACCCCAGCTCACTGATGGGCCCACTGTGGACGCTGCTCGCCTTCGTCGCATTAGGGGTACTGGCGGCCAGGATGTTGAGAGTGGATGCTCGCCCCGTGGCGACACTGCTGGTCTACCTGATCGCTCCGTTGACCTTCTTCAGAGCCCTGGTGCTGGGTGGGCCCACCCCCGCCTACCTGGCGCTGACAGCAGCCTTGTTCGTGATTGCAAGCCTGGTGGCAATGGGAGTCAACCTACTGGGCAAGCGTTGGCTTCCAGATGAAGAGGGATCGGTGCTTGCCTTCTCGGCGGGCACCGGCAATACCGGCTACTTCGGCCTGCCTGTAGCGCTGGTGCTGCTGCCGCCCTCGGGCGTCACGCTGTATCTGTTCTGCGCTCTCGGCGTCACCCTCTACGAGTTCACCGTGGGCTTTTACCTTAGTGCCAGAGGGCGTTTCTCAGTGCGCGACAGCCTGCTCAAGATTGTCCGACTGCCACTGGTCTACGCGTTTCTGGCAGCGCTGCTGGTGGAAGGCGTTGGCATTCACGTACCCGCCGAGGTCACCGATGCCATGGCGGTGTTTCCTGCCACCTACACCCTGCTCGGCATGATGATCATCGGTATGACGCTGGGCCGCGTATCGCCGCGCTCGCTGGACGGTCGTTTCATTGGCGCCTGTGTGGCAGTACGCTACGCCCTCTGGCCAGTGCTGATGCTGATAGCCGTTGTGCTGCTGCAGCTGACCATCGGGCTAACTAGGGATATGGCGCTGGCGTTATTGCTGGTCGGCGTCGTGCCCATGGCCGCCAACGTGGTGGTGGTGGCCATGGAGTTGGGTATCGCCCCAGAAAAAGGCGCGCTGGCGGTGCTCATCACCACCCTGGCTGCTCCCCTGGTCATCCCGCTATATCTCAGTGCCATGCTGGCAATGGTGGGACTGAGCTAGCCCGAGGCCCTACCCGGAAAAACGGGTTCTACCAGAACCGCCTGGCCTGAGGGGCGCGCCCTTAGCCGTTCCACGTACGCGCGGACGCGGGGGACCGCCTCGACCAGGGGCCGAGCAGGCGGCGTGGCCACCATGTAATCCAGCATGGGGGCCGCCAGCGCATCCGCCAGAGTGAAGTCATTCCCCGCCAGATAGTCTCTTCCCTCCAGCCGTGCGTCGATAATCCCCAGCATCTTCTGCGCGTCCGGGGTGGCTTCACCCAGTTTGTCTGCACGCACCTGGCCATTGGCGCCCCTGGGGAACACCAGTTCCAGCAAGTAGCGTCTGACGATGGCCTGGTCCACCTGGGTGGCCAATGCACTGCACCACTGGTCCACCACGGCACGCTCCCAGATATCCGTTGGCAGCAGCGCTGGGCCCTCAAAGGCGGCGTCCAGATAACGACAGATGGCAACACTTTCATAGAGGCGCCGCTCGCCATGCAGCAAGACCGGAATCTTGTCGAAGGGGTTGAGTGCAAGCAGCTCGGGCGTGTGCAGCCCCACGGAGATACCATCGGCCTCAAGGCCAACGCTGTGCTCTATGCCCTTCTCATGACACACCAGCATCACGCTACGCACGAAGTTCGAGAACGACGGACCTACTATGTAGACACTTGCCATGCCAACCTCCCCTATCTATCAGACACGGAACCGCCGGCAGTCGCCGACGTCTGCTGTGTGAGTCGTACTCACTCGTCTTGCAGCATGGCCGCTGGCACCATATGTTCAACAACATATTTTGTCGCCGGATACCGCCCATGCCCTGGAGCAACGAACGCAAGCGCGAGACCCGCCATCGCATTCTCGATGCAGCGGCCCGCTGCTTTACCCAACGAGGCTACGATGCCGTCAGCATCGACGAGGTGATGGCCGACGCCGGCCTGACCCGGGGTGCCTTCTACGCCCACTTCGACAGCAAATCATCGCTCTACGCCAATGCCATTCGTCATGCGGCCAGACGTGGGGCCATTGAGCTCGAGCAGCTCGAAAGTCGAGAAGCGCGTATCGATGCCTATCTGAGTCAGTCCCTCGACAAGGACGAGGTGGCCTGTCCGCTGGCCTGTCTAGTCAGCGATGTAGCACAGCGCGACGAGCAGGTACGCTCCACCTACACCGCCCTGCTGGAAGGCTTTCTGGAGCGCTTTCTCGGGACCTCAGAGATGGACAGCGACGCGCGAAAACGCGCGCTCGGTCAGATGATTGCGATGATCGGCAGTCTGGCCATGGCACGCACGGTCAATGACCCACGACTGGCAGAGGAATTGCTGGAGGCCGGCAGAACGCTGGCAAAGGCCAGCGAGCTAACCGGCGGCCGCGGTGCCACTGTCGGCCAAGAGGCCTGAACAACGAACGCTGAGTCAGGCCGGGCAAGCGAACGGGTGCCTCTCGATGGCGGGTAACAGCCCGCCCCTCTCGGCCCTTCTCAACCCTTCTCAACCCCTCTCAGGCCCCCGCCAGGGCACCCTCGGGGCAGGCACGTGGCATCGCGGGTTCGGCCTCGATCACACGCCCCTCCCAATCGATCAATGCCAAACTGCCATCGGGACGCTCAATGAGAGCCGTGCAGTGCTCTACCCAATCACCGTCATTGCAGTACAGCACGCCATTCTGGGCGCGAAAACCGGCCTTGTGGATATGCCCCCCCACATAGCCATCCAGACCTTCTCGGCTGGCCTGATGGATCGCGGCCTGCTCAAACTGCTGCACGTACCGCTGCGCGGCACCGATACGGCCTTTCACCGCGGCTGCCAGTGACCAGTATGGCAAGCCCAGCAGACTGCGCGCCTTGTTGCACCAACGGTTAAGCGAAAGCACGAACTGATGCATGCCATCACCCAAGGCCATCAACCATGGGGCCAGGCGTACGTGAGTATCAAACTCGTCGCCGTGACTGACCAGCAGACGACGCCCGTCGGCGGTTTCGTGGATCGCACGACGCTCGATACGCACCCTATGCATGCGCAAGCCACAGAGTTGGCGCAACGCAGCATCATGATTTCCGGGAATATAGATAATCTCGCATCCGCCCTTGGCCAAGCGCAGGATGCGCCCTACCAGCCGCTGCTGTTCGGCAGGCAGCGCAGCGCGTCGATGCATGGCGATCAGATCGATGACATCTCCGACCAGATACAAGCGCTCGGGGCGAACTCGGCGCAGTAACCGCGACAGCAGCGCTGCCTGACAGTCGCGAGTGCCAAGGTGAAGATCGGAAACAAACAGGGTACGGGCGGTCAGTGACGTGGCCATGAGCATCCTCCTGTGACGCCCTAAAGCCTGTCTCTTCTTGGTGACAGCGGCGTGGCGTGGCCGTGACGATCCGATGACCGCAGGGCGCACTACTGCGCCAATGTGCCTGCCACGTCGGTAGCGCCATCATCCACCGGGTGGGACTCAGCGAATCCCGCCACGCCGACCCCCGCCAGCTGCTGCGCCAACGCTTGCACCTCCGGGTGCATCACAAACCGGCGCCAGCGCGCCGCGCCCACGCTTCCAACCCCTTCACGAGCCAGCCAGTCCCGCTGCGTCATTGCGAACAGCCCGCTCCAGCTATCGCTCTCGTCTAGATCCCCCCTCGCGGGAGCCCCTAGCGCCCGGATCCAGCGGCTGAAGCTGCGATCAGGTGTACGGGAGAAAACGTCAAACAGACGCTGCGCGGTCACTGGCCCGATGCCATCGACCTGGGCCAGCTGCTGTGGCGTCAGCCGTTGCCAGGCGAGCAGGTCATCGATCAACCCCGCCTCCAGCAGTGCCCGCCAGGTACCCTCACCGACGCCATCCAGATCCAGCGCCGCCGCTTCGCTCAACCACTCCAGGCGAGCCAGAAACTGCTGGTAGCAGTCAGGCGTGGGATGCCAGCAGCTGAGAAAGTCATAGTCCGCCGGGTCTGGAAGCGTCAGTGGAGCACGTTGGGGGGCTCGCCAGGCAACGCTCTTCACCTGAGGAATGATCAAACCAGCAAGCTGAATGACGGCCTGGTCCCCAGGGCGCAGGTCCCACTGGCGCCAGCGCTCCAGGCTACCCAGACTGACCTGGCTCAGCGTGCGCCCGTCGATGGTCACCGGCACCAGCCGTGCCACCGGAGTGATCCTTCCACTACGCCCGATCCGGAAGTCGATGCCGGCGACCTCCGCCAGGGCTTCCCGTGGCGGATACTTCCATGCCAATGCCCAGGTTGGCGGCTGGTCCGTCCAGGTTGCTGCGCCAGGGCGCCGGCCGCGTTTCACCACCACCCCATCGGTGGCGAACGGCAACGGCGTGCGATGCCAGCGATCGCGCCAGTCGGCAACCTGAGATGGCATGGACACCAGATAGCTGTACTGAGCTACCAGGCCTAGGCCCAGCGCCTCAAGGCCTGCGAGGCGATCTTCCATGTCGTCAGGCCCGGCTGGCCAACCCCAGATGAACACTCCGATACGCTGCCCCTGTTCCTGTGTCAGCGCATCACGCGCCAGCCATCCGGCGATCCGGTTGCGCGCACCGCTGCCACCCTGGGTCCGCTGTACGTGCTGGGACAGTCGCTCGAACAGCTCTCCCTGAAACACCAGGGTGCCGTCATTGGCCCATGCAGACCAGGCGTCAGGTAGGTGCTTGGGGATGGCGTCTATCATGGCAGCGTGGTGAGTCCAGCGACGCCCTTCATGGCGGTTGCCACGGCTGACAAGACCCGCCAACTGACCGTCCCGATAGATCAACGTCATCGCGACGCCATCGACCTTGGGCTGTATCCAGATATCTCGTGTACAGCCGCTCGCCCTCGAGGTTGCCAACTCCACCGCGGCGGTAATCGAGAGAGCGTCAACGGTACCGGCGTCAAACAACGGGTCGCGAGACAATGCCTGGTCCTCGCTGGCAACAAGTCTGGCGCTGGCAGTCGCCGGAGGCTCCGCGCATACTCTATCCAGCCACTGCTCCACCTGGCGGATATCCTCGGCCTTGCGCAAGCCTCCATGAGCCACCGGATGTGCCAGCCGCTGGTCAGACAGCGTCTCATCAACAGACAGCGTCTCGTCAACAGACAACGAGGCGCCTGCCTCTGCAGCGTCGGGAACGGCGAGCGGAAAGCAGACACCTAACTCCTGATAACGCTGCCAGGCTTGGTCGAACACATCGTCACTGACCGGTGAGCTACCATCTTGCCGATAGGCAAGCTCCCAGGCATCGAGCCGCTGCTTTCTCTCGGCAAGTTGCTCGCTGGCAATAGCGTGGGACCACGCGGGACATTCGGCCATGGCCGCCCCGGACAGCGGCCACCACATCAGCAGTAGTATCCATGGGAGCAGAGCGCGCCACCTAGGGATGACGGCGCCGATGACGCGGATATCCTTGCTGCGCATCACTGGCCCTCCGTGGCCACTAACACCAGACCTGCTGGCTCGCACGACATCTTCACGACAGCTATTGCAGACAGCGACTACAAGCCGAGACAGGGCTTAGAGACCGGGATTCGAGACAGGCACTCGCTGGCCTTTGTCACCTGTGGCCTTTACCAGCAGGTCCTGAACGATCGCCCACTATTGCCCCACTATTGCCCCACTATCGCCTCACCAACCGCCCCACCAACCGCCCCACCATCGCCCCCGCGCTACACGCAGACTCAGATGTCGCCGTGCTGGCGGCTCCGAAGGTGCCGGTCACTCCGCTTTACCGCCCACCACGTCAACCCCAGCAGCGGAGACGCAATGGCGATACCCAGCAATATCTGCTGTGCGATCGTCATAGCGAGGCCTCCCCGGCTGGCCGGTGGGTCGGCATGACAACATTGCCGGCAAGCCGCGACAGCCGCTGGGTCGCCAGCACGAATGCTGGAACACTCAAGGCAATCACGATGACGGCCGTGAGCAAGCCCTGCTGCTGCAACAACATCATCATGATGGCGGCGGCGGTCACCAGGAATGTCGCCAAGGCCGCCGCGACTTCAAGCGCCAGCTTGGTCAAGAACAACTCGCGGTACTGCAGATAGGCATCGCCTTCCAGGCAGCCGTCCTGAGGCTCGCGAGATGACCTTGCTGCACATGGCTCTGAACATGTGTCTGACCATGGCTCTGAACCTGTGTCTGACCATGACGTGACTGATGATGTCATTGTTGGGGGATAGCGCGTATCGACCCTCTGCTGCTCCTGGTATCGGCTCATTTGTTCGATTCCCCTGTCGTATCGCTGTGGGCAACCAGGCAGCACATTTGCCTGACGGGGCCTCTTGGATGGCGGTTCCTCTGTCCTGGAGGACGCTGGCACCTGGCCGGATACTGGTCAGTTTAGTCGGCGGCTGCGAAGGCTACTGTGGACATGCTTGCTAAGGAATAGAACCGGGACCAAATCACACTCTGCCCCCCATCTTGTCGTCACAAAAGGGGAGAAACGCTCACATGAATACGCAAGAAAGTAAGCATCTTCTTCGCAGTCAGTAGCTATTCACCCAGCCCTGGAGATATCGCCCCTTGCCGATCGCTGGCAGAGCAAAAAAGACCCGCCCAGCTTGGCTGGGCGGGTCTTGGTATGACGGACACCAGGCGGGAGGCTAGCGTGTCGTCAATCTATCACCAGCGGGCACATTACAGCCCTGCTGCACTCCGCAGCGCATCGGCACGATCCACCTTCTCCCACGGGAAGG
Source organism: Halomonas sp. DP3Y7-2 (assembly GCF_019800795.1). Classification (NCBI taxonomy): domain Bacteria; kingdom Pseudomonadati; phylum Pseudomonadota; class Gammaproteobacteria; order Oceanospirillales; family Halomonadaceae; genus Halomonas; species Halomonas sp. DP3Y7-2. Next base: position 709,771 of record NZ_JAHVKJ010000001.1, on the reverse strand, counting down.
CGGTGAAGGTCTCGGTGTGAGTCTTGCCCTCGGTATCGGTCCAGCTATAGCTGGCCTCGAAGGGTTCACGGCCGAAGTGGCCGTAGGCCGCTGTCAGCTGATACATGGGGTGCAGCAGGTCGAGCATGCGGGTAATCGCATTGGGGCGGAGGTCGAAGTGTTCACGCACCAGCTCGACGATACGCTCATCGTCGATACGGCCTGTACCAAAGGTATTGATGGAAACAGAGGTAGGCTCTGCCACCCCGATCGCGTAGGACACCTGAATCTCACAGCGCTCTGCCAGCCCCGCTGCCACGATGTTCTTGGCCACATAGCGGCCTGCATAGGCGGCGCTGCGGTCGACCTTGGACGGGTCCTTGCCGGAGAAGGCGCCGCCACCATGGCGCGCCATGCCACCGTAGGTGTCCACAATGATCTTGCGCCCGGTCAGTCCACAGTCTCCTACCGGACCACCAATCACGAACTTGCCGGTCGGATTGATGTGGTAGCGGGTATTGTCCGACAGCCACTCCGCCGGCAGCACATGTTCGATGATCTCGCGCTGAACCATCTGACGCAGCTGTTCCTGATCGATCTCCGGATCATGCTGGGTCGATAGCACCACCGCGTCGACGGCACAGGGCTTGCCCGTATCGTCGTAGCGCATGGTCAGCTGGCTCTTGGCATCTGGACGCAACCAGGGCAGCAAGCCCTGCTTGCGCAGCTCGGCCTGACGCTCGACCAGACGATGGCTGTAATGAATCGGCGCCGGCATGTACGACTCGGTCTCGTTGGTGGCGTAACCGAACATCAGGCCCTGATCGCCAGCCCCCTGATCCTCCGGCTTGTCGCGATCCACGCCTTGGGCGATCTCGACACTCTGCTTGCCGATCAGGTTCATCACCCCGCAGGTTTCCCCGTCGAAGCCTACGTCGGAGGAGGTGTAGCCAATATCCATGATCACCTTGCGCACCAGATCTTCGAGATCGACCCAAGCGGAGGTGGTGATCTCACCGGCCACGATGGCGACACCAGTCTTGACCAGCGTTTCGCAGGCCACGCGGGCATTCTTGTCCCGCGCGATGAGCGCATCGAGCACGGCATCGGAAATCTGGTCAGCAATCTTGTCCGGGTGTCCTTCGGACACGGACTCGGAGGTAAACAGGGAGTATTCGCTCATGGCGTCCTCGACCCTCTGTAGGATAATCGGCAGGCGGGCCTGGCAGGTGGAAACAGAAGCGTCCGCTGGAGCGGGCGCAATGTGCAGATTCCGCGCGGACCTGGCGGAGCAGAATTCTACACGCTCGACCGCTCTGTTCCTAGCGATCCGGCTGCCTGCGGGCCGCCGCTACGGCCAGGGTCAAGGCTGCGTGCATTTGATGGATCGCCCTTTTCCGGCGACAATATGTCCCCGACCGATCTGCGCCGCCCCTTCGCCCTCGCTGTCCGCGGGCTTGACTGGCGGCGCTCAGCCTTGACGCCGCTGCGCCGCCCACACCGGGCACGCCAACGTCAGATTGACACTTTGCCCCAGGCGAGGAGCCCTCAATGCCGTCCCGTTTCGAACTGGCCAACGCCATTCGCGCCCTTTCCATGGATGCTGTCCAGAAAGCCAACTCCGGCCACCCCGGAGCCCCGATGGGCATGGCCGATATCGCTGAGGTACTGTGGAACGACTATCTCGTCCACAACCCCGACGATCCCAAGTGGGCCGATCGCGACCGTTTCGTGTTGTCCAACGGCCACGGCTCCATGCTGCTCTACTCCCTGTTACACCTGTCCGGCTATGACCTGGGCCTGGAAGAGCTGCAGAACTTCCGTCAACTGCACGCCAAGACCGCCGGCCATCCGGAATACGGCTACGCGCCAGGCGTCGAGACCACCACTGGACCGCTTGGTCAGGGGCTGGCCAACGCGGTGGGCATGGCCATGGCGGAGCGCACGCTCGCGGCGCAATTCAACCGTCCGGGTCATGAGGTCGTCGATCATCACACCTACTGCTTCCTGGGTGACGGCTGCCTGATGGAAGGCATCTCCCACGAGGTCGCGTCCCTCGCCGGAACTCACAAGCTGGGCAAGCTGGTCGCCTTCTACGACGACAACGGTATCTCCATCGACGGCGAGGTCGAAGGCTGGTTCACCGACGATACTGCCAAGCGCTTCGAGGCCTACGGCTGGCACGTGGTGCCCAATGTCGACGGCCACAAGCCCGAAGAGATCAAAGCGGCCATCGAGATGGCCCGCGCCCAGGATGATCGTCCCAGCCTGATCATCTGCAAGACCATCATCGGTTTCGGCTCCCCGAACAAGCAGGGCAAGGAAGAGTGTCACGGCGCTGCGTTGGGCGAGGAAGAAGTCGCCGCAGCCCGCAAGCAGCTTGACTGGCCCCATGCGCCGTTCCACATCCCCGAAGAGGTGTATCAGGGCTGGGATGCCTGCGAGCGCGGCAAGCAGCACCAGGCGGACTGGCAAGCACGCTTCGAACGCTACCAGGAGGCACACCCGGAACTGGCGCGTGAATTCCTGCGGCGTCAGAAGGGCGAGCTGCCTAGCGAACTGAACAGCGAAGCACTGGTTGAGGCGGCACAGCAAAAAGGCGACACCATCGCCTCACGCAAGGCGTCCCTTGGCTGTCTGAACGAGCTTGGCCCTCAGCTGCCAGAATTGCTTGGCGGCAGCGCCGACCTGGCACCGTCCAACCTGACCTTCTGGAAGGGCGCTGAAGCCATCACCCCGGAAGCCCCTGGCGGCAACTACCTGCACTACGGGGTGCGTGAGTTCGGTATGGGCGCCATCATGAACGGCATCGCGCTGCATGGTGGTTTCGTTCCCTACGGTGCCACCTTCCTGATCTTCATGGAATATATGCGCAATGCCGTGCGCATGGCGGCGCTGATGAACCAGCAGGCGATCTTCGTCTACACCCACGACTCCATTGGCCTGGGTGAAGACGGACCGACCCACCAGCCCATCGAGCAGCTGACCAGCCTGCGCACCACCCCCAACCTGTGCACCTGGCGTCCTGCGGATGCGGTCGAGACGGCAGCAGCCTGGGCCCATGCCATCAAGCGCAGCGCCGGCCCCACTGCGCTGGTCCTGTCACGCCAGAACCTGCCCCACCAGGACCGCAGCAAGAGCCAGCTGGCCAATATCCAGCGCGGCGGCTACGTGTTGAAGGACAGTGAAGGCACCCCTGAGCTGATCCTGATCGCCACCGGTTCCGAGCTGACCCTGGCCATGCAAGCCGCCGAGTCACTTGAGGCCGACGGCAAGCAGGTGCGCGTAGTGTCGATGCCGGCCACCGATGTGTTCGACAGCCAGGACGCTGACTACCGAGAGTCGGTCCTGCCGCGCAATGTGCGTGCACGCCTGGCCATCGAGGCGGGACACCGCGACTACTGGACCAAGTATGTGGGCTTGGACGGCGACGTCATCGGCATGTCCAGCTTCGGTGAATCGGCACCTGCCGGCGATCTGTTCAAGCACTTCGGCTTCACCGTGGACAACCTGGTGGCCCGCGCCAAGGCTTTGCTCGACTAGGCCATCAGCGCTTAGCTCAGCCAGTCCGGCTACAGGTTCCACACTCAGCGTGTGGCTGCTGACAGCGCGTACTGGTGGTGAGCGAAAAATGAAAGGGGCACGGCGAACGCCGTGCCCCTTTTTATTGAACCGCACCGAGCTGACTCACGGCAGCGAGAGAGACGGGCCTGAGTCGCTGCACAGGCGCTCTGACCTAGGCCGCCTCGACCTCGATGCGGCGCGGTTGATGACTCGCCCTTCGCGGTAGTCTGATGGTCAACTGGCCATGCTCCATGTTCGCCACGATAGCATCCGTGTCGAGTTCAGGACTCAGAGTAAAACGCCGAGCGTAGCCACTGGCCTTGTACTCTGCATACAGGGAGGCCATCCCATCAGGGATAGACAGTGCCATTTCGCCCTCAATGGACAGCACCCCGTCATGTACCTCGATACTCACGCCGTCCCTGGACACCCCAGGCATATCGGCTACGAGCACGACGGCCTCCCCGTCCTCACGAATATCCACCCTTGGCATCAGGTGTTCTTTGTCGCGCGCCGGCAGCGGTGTCTGTTGTGATGCATGGGGAGAGCCACTCTGGGAAACCGGCGCAGGTTCATGGCGTGCTACGTCGTTCATCGCTATGTCCTCCTGTCGAGTCGTTTCAGTGCAAAGCGTCGACCTGGATGCGCCGCGGCTTCAGCTCCTCGCGCTTGGGCAACACGACTTCGCAGACGCCGTGACGGTGAGACGCCCGAGCGCGGTCCACATCGACTCCTTCCGGCAACGCGATGCTGCGCTTGAAGTCGCCGCTAAAGCGCTCCTGTCGGTATCGCGTCGGGGGCGCATCCGCAGGTTCTGCTGCGTCTTCGCGCCGACCACTGATCGTCAGCAGGTTGCCCTGCACACTCAGCTCCAGTGAGGCGGGGTCCATGCCGGGCACAAACAGATATACGTGCACGGCGTCATCGGTACGACCAATGTTGATGGCAGGAAAGCTATCCGCTGCCACCGAGCGAATATCCGCTGCCCCGTACGGGGTGGAAAGATGGTGAGGCGAGAACGCTCTGGAAGAGAAGGGTGACGCCTGGTCCAGCCACTGTTGCATCCAGCGGAATGGAGCATCCATTTCTGCATCGAAACGCCTGAGATCTCCAAACATGGTGAACACCTCCGACAGTAACGTTGTGACAGGGGGTTTCCCCTAAACGCTACATAGGTGTCAAAAGACGAAAATCAAGCCCTCCAAAAAAAATCCCGCCAGTCCCTGTTGGAACTGGCGGGTTCTCGAGGCGCCGCTAGAGACGCCCGTTAGGAGATCAATGTCTGCCTGACACTCTCAGTCGCCGTCAGGCGATTGTCACGTCCGGGGCGAGATAGACGTCCTGAATCGCATTAAGCAGGGCAACGCCCTCGCGCATCGGCTTCTGAAACGCCTTGCGGCCGGATATCAGCCCCATGCCCCCGGCACGCTTGTTGATGACAGCGGTGCGCACGGCCTGGGTCAGGTCCCCCTCCCCGCTCGAAGCGCCCCCGGAGTTGATCAGCCCGGCACGCCCCATGTAGGCGTTGGCCACCTGATAACGGGCCAGGTCGATGGGGTGATCGCTGGTCAACTCGCTGTAGACCTTTTCATGGGTGTTACCAAAGCCGATCTTGCGGTAGCCGTCGTTGTTCTCAGGCAGCTTCTGTTTGACGATATCCGCCTTGAGCGTTGCCGCCAGGTGGACCGCCTGGCTGGTGAGGTCGGAGGCAACGTGATAATCCGTTCCCTCATGCTTGAAGCCCGGGTTACGCAGGTAGGCCCACAGCACGGTAACCATCCCCAGCTCGTGCGCACGCTCAAAGGCGGCACTGATCTCTTCGATCTGACGACGGCTTTCCGGTGAGCCAAAGTAGATCGTCGCACCGACCGCTACGCAGCCCATGTCAAAGGCCTGGTCGACCTCAGCGAACAGCGTCTGGTCATACAGGGCGGGATAGGTCAGCGTCTCGTTATGGTTGAGCTTGAGCATCATCGGAATGCGATGAGCGTAGCGACGCGCGACCGACGACAGACCACCAAGGGTAGAGGCCACGGCATTGCAGCCCCCTTCAATGGCCAATTCGACAATGTTGGCGGGATCAAAGTAGATGGGGTTGGGCGCAAAGGATGCCCCGGCGGAGTGCTCGATCCCCTGATCCACTGGCAGGATACTCAGATATCCTGTGCCGCCCAGCCGGCCGTGATCGAACAGCGTCTGCATGCCCCGCAGCACCGCCGGGGTCCTATCGGAGTCCATCATGACGCGGTCGACAAAGTCGGCACCGGGCAGGTGCAGCTGCTCCTTGGCAATTCCACGACACTCGTGCGTCAACAGATCCTCTGCCTCGGCGCCCAGCCAGCTGGCAATATCACTCATCATGCATCTCCCTGTCGTGCCCGAATCCGTCGGGCGGTCGGTAAAGGTCAACGTCAACAGGGTAGCGGAAGAGCATCACGAACGAGAGCCCCCAAAGCTGACCCGGGTGTCAGTTATCGGCACAATGGCTCATTTCCATTGGCCCCAGTCAGTGACATGACGCACTTGAGGAATGATATGGCGGCGCTCAATACATCGGTTCTACGAGGTTTCCTGTGGCTTTGCCTGTTCTGGCTGGCTGGCGACCTGGCAACAGGCGTCGGACAGCTGCCACTATCCCCCGGCGTCGTGGGGTTGATGCTGATGACGGGCTTCCTGCTGGCGCGTGGCAGAATGCACGCCGACATTGCTGCGGCGGCACAACCTTTGATCATGCTGCTGGCGATGCTGATCATGCCCGGCGTGGTCGGCGTCTTCTGGGTCTTCGACCAGCTGGCCGGTTACTGGCTGGCGGTCGGCCTGGCGCTGACGCTGGGTACCCTGCTTAGCGTGGCCAGCACCTTGTGGCTGATGCAGCGCCTGCTTCCCCAAGACACGCCGTCTGCTCCCTTCAGGAATACCCCATGAGCCTGTCCATCACGGATTACCTGAGCATGCCCATGCTGGCCATCGTGCTGTCGATTGGCGCTTATCTCGCGGGTATGGCCCTGTTCAAACGCCTGGGCTCGCCGGGATGGTGTCCCCCGGTATTGCTGGCTTCGCTGCTGCTTGCTGCCTTGCTGAAAGGGGGCTCCATCGACTACGCGGACTATCGCGAAGGAGCACAGTGGCTGATGCTCCTACTGGGCCCCGCCACCGTCGCCTTGGCCGTGCCGCTCTATCAGCAGATGCACCACGTGCGCGCGCTGTGGAAACCACTGCTGGTGTGCTTGCCCATCTCTACGGTGCTGGCCGCCTTCTATGCGCTGGCCATCGCCTGGTCGCTGGGGGCGCCACCGGAGCTTTTGGCCTCGCTGGCCCCCAAGTCCGTGACCGCCCCTATTGCCATGGGGGTGACAGAGCGCCTGGGAGGCTCCGTGTCGATCTTGATGGGGGGCCTGCTGATCACCGGCGTCGCCGCAACGGCCTGTGTCAGCTTGCTGGGCAAGGTGTTCAGGATCACCGATCAGCGTCTGCTGGGCCTGGCGCTGGGTATCAACGGCCATGCCATCGGTACGGTGCGTGCCTTTGAACTGGGCCCCACCGCCGGCGCCTTTGCATCGCTCGGCATGACCTTGACCGGCGTACTGACGGCCTTGCTGATGCCATTGGCCTGGGAGCTGACAGGCCTTGCTGGCTGAAACGATTCACTACCTCAGGGTACGCCACAAGCGGCCAGTAGCCGCGACGTGGGGGCCGATTTGAGATAGACTCTCGCGCCTGTGTCCATCCCACTCAGGAGAGTGTCGAGCCCCATGGCCCAGCGTATTGCCATCAATGGCTACGGTCGCATTGGCCAGTGCGTCCTGCGAGCCCTCATCGAGCGCAATGACCCTTCCCTGGAAGTGGTCGCCATCAATGAGCTATCGGGCCTCGATACCATTACCTACCTCACTCGCTACGATACGACCCATGGTCGCTTTCCTGGCAGTGTGGAAAGCCGCGATGGCCACCTGCTCATCAATGGGCACCCCATCCGCGTGCTGTCAGAGGCAGAGCCCGACCGACTGCCCTGGAAAGCGCTGGATATCGACCTGGTGCTGGAGTGCTCGGGCAGCTTCAAGGACCGCGCTACCGCCGAGCGACATCTGGCTGCCGGCGCCCGGCGTCTGCTGTTCTCACAGCCCGCAGAGAGCGATGTCGACGCCACCATCGTCACCGGCATCAATGACAGCGACCTGACTGCCTCCGCCAGGGTGATCTCGGCAGCATCGTGCACCACCAACTGTCTGGTGCCGATCCTGACCATTCTGGATGAAGCCTTGGGCATCGAGCACGGTGTCACGACCACCATTCACTCGGCCATGAACGACCAGCCCGTGATCGATGCCTACCACCAGACCGATCTGCGCCTGACTCGCTCGGCCATGCAGTCTATCGTGCCGGTGGATACCGGCCTGGCGCGGGGGATCAACCGCCTGATGCCGCACCTGGCAGAGCGCTTCGAGTGCCTGCATGTGCGGGTGCCGACCATCAATGTCTCGGCCATGGACCTGTCGATCTGTGTGCAGCGCGATACCTCGGCCCAGGCTGTCAATCGCCTGCTGCAGGAGGCCAGCAACTCCAGGCTTGCTGGCCTGTTGGGGTACACCGAGGAGCCCATGGCATCCATCGACTTCAACCACGATCCGCGCTCCGGTATCGTAGACGCCACCCAGACGCGGGTGGCCGGTGGTCGCCTGCTGAAGCTGCTGTGCTGGTTCGACAATGAATGGGGCTTCGCCAACCGCATGCTCGACGTGGCCACGCGCCTGAACCAGTTGCCCCGAGCGTTACCGTGATGCCTCTTCCCCTGGCCATTCTTTCCTACTCGATGTCTCTCTCAGACCGTTCAGACGAGGATCTGCCGACATGAACGTGCGCAAGATGACCGATCTCGACCTCAAGGGTCAGCGGGTGCTGATTCGTGAAGACCTCAACGTACCCGTCAAGCATGGTCAGGTGACCAGTGATGCCCGACTGCGCGCCAGTCTGCCGACGATCAAGGCCGCCCGGGATGCTGGCGCCAAGGTCCTGCTGATGAGCCACCTGGGGCGCCCCACCGAAGGTGAGCCCGCCGATGAGTTCACGCTTGCACCGGTGGCCGCCTACCTGGGCGACCTGTTGGACTGTCCGGTACGACTGGTCACCGACTATCTGGACCAGGCCCCGGAACTGGAAGACGGCGACGTTGTACTGCTCGAGAACGTGCGCTTCAACAAGGGTGAGAAAAAGGACGACGATGCCCTGGCCCAGCGCTATGCGTCACTCTGCGACGTGTTCGTGATGGATGCATTCGGCACCGCCCACCGCGCCCAGGCATCGACCCACGGCGTCGCGCGCTTTGCTCCCACTGCCTGCGCCGGCCCGCTGCTCGCCGCCGAACTCGACGCCCTGGAAAAAGCCCTGGCCACGCCCAGACGGCCGATGACGGCCATTGTCGGTGGCTCCAAGGTTTCCACCAAGCTTGAGGTGCTCAACGCCCTGTCCGAGAAGTGCGATCAACTGATCGTTGGCGGAGGCATCGCCAATACCTTCATCGCAGCGGCGGGACATAACGTCGGCAAGTCGCTGTACGAAGCCGATCTGGTGGGCAAAGCCAAGGCCTTGATGGCCAAGGTCGAGATCCCGCTGCCTACCGATGTGGTCGTGGCGACCGAGTTTTCCGACTCGGCAGAGGCGGTCACCAAGCCAGTCGACCAGGTTGCGGACAATGAAATGATTCTGGACATTGGTCCAGAGAGCGCCGCGCGCCTGGGCGATATGCTGAAAAGCGCCGGCACGATCCTGTGGAACGGCCCAGTGGGCGTGTTCGAGATCGACCAATTCGGCGGTGGCACCGAGGCCCTGTCCCACGCGATTGCCCAGAGCGACGGTTTTTCCATCGCCGGCGGTGGTGACACCCTGGCCGCCATCGACAAGTACGGCATCGCCGACCAGGTGTCCTACATCTCTACCGGTGGCGGCGCTTTCCTTGAGTATGTCGAAGGCAAGGAACTGCCCGCGGTCGCTGCCCTGGAAGCAGCGGCACGTCAGGCCACTGACGCCTAACCACCCGATTACGTCATGGGCGTGCCTGCGGCACGCCCCTTACCCCTAATAGACTCAGGTATCTCCATGGCACTCGTCAGCATGCGCCAACTGCTGGATCACGCCGCCGAACACGGCTACGGCGTCCCGGCCTTCAACGTCAACAACCTTGAGCAAGTCCGCGCCATTATGGAAGCGGCCGATGCCACCGACTCACCGGTCATCCTGCAGGCCTCCGCAGGGGCGCGTAAATACGCCGGCGCTCCCTTCCTGCGCCACCTGATCCTCGCCGCCGTTGAAGAGTTTCCGCATATCCCGGTGGTCATGCACCAGGATCACGGCACCAGTCCTGCGGTGTGCCAACGCTCCATCCAGCTCGGTTTCTCTTCCGTCATGATGGACGGCTCACTCGGCGAAGATGGCAAGACGCCTACCGACTACGCCTACAACGTCGACGTCACTCGCCGTACGGTCGATATGGCCCATGCCTGCGGCGTGTCCGTGGAAGGCGAGCTGGGTTGCCTGGGCAGCCTGGAAACCGGCATGGCCGGCGAAGAAGACGGTATCGGCGCGGAAGGCAAGCTCAGCCATGACCAACTGCTGACGGATCCGGAAGAAGCGGCTGACTTCGTCAAGTCCACCGGTGTCGATGCCCTGGCAATCGCCATCGGCACCAGCCACGGTGCCTACAAGTTCACTCGCCCGCCGACCGGCGACACGCTGTCAATCCAGCGCATCAAGGAAATCCACGAGCGTATTCCGGACACCCACCTGGTCATGCATGGCTCTTCCAGCGTGCCCCAGGAATGGCTCCAGGTCATCAACGCCCACGGCGGGGCGATTCCCGAGACCTACGGTGTACCGGTTGAGGAAATTGTCGAAGGCATCAAGCACGGTGTGCGCAAGGTCAACATCGATACCGACCTGCGTCTCGCCTCCACGGGTGCCGTGCGCCGCTTCCTGGCTGAAAACCCGGCAGAGTTCGATCCGCGCAAGTTCCTCAAGCTGACCGTGACGGCCATGAAGGATATCTGCATCGCCCGCTATGAGGCCTTCGGCACTGCCGGCAATGCCAGCAAGATCAAGCCGATCAGCCTGGACGACATGTTCGAGCGTTATGCCCGCGGAGAGCTGGACCCCAAGGTGAAGTAACACCACCGCGAGCAGCCCGCTGGATCGATACGCCCTCGCCTCCCAAGGAGGCGAGGGCGTTGTAGTATCGGCTGCGGGGCAGGCGCTGACTCATCAGAGCGCAGACGGTACCTTACTGATCCGCAGCCCACAGCCATCATCCTGTGGCTTAGTCGGTAGCGTCTTCCAGGCGCCGCCTCAACGGAATGTTGCTGTCCGCTCTGTGCGTGGCGAGTGACAGGTCTGCACGAATATCCGCAATGGCGTCCAACACCGGCTCCAGCGCTGTCAGCTGGCGCGGAGCACGCAGTCGGCGCTCCAGAGACCGATAGACTTCATCGGGATCCTCACCCGGTGCATGGCTGGCGGTGAAGGGCGCCAGGGACGGACCATTGGCGGCGACAGGCTCGAACAGACGCGCATAGGGGTCTTCTCCCGACCAAGACAGACACAGCAAGTGATCCCGTGTCACCTGCACATTGAGGTCCGGCAGGCTTCGCGCCAGCCGCACCAGCGTATCGATCACATCGCCGGAGAGAAACGCCGCCAGTGCCTCGCTCTCTTCCGTACAGGCGACGAAGTAACGGGCGAAGTCACCTTCTCCCCACACCTCACCTGTACTGCCATGGTGCAGCGGGCGCCATTTCCCCTCTCGCAGGTTGCAAAGATCCACCGCCGCGACATGTTGCAGATCGCAGATCAAACCATTGCGATAGTAGGTGCGGCGGTCCTTGTCCGTACCCTCGTCATAGGCAAACCGGTAAACCCAGTACTCACCCGCAACACGCTCATCGATCGCCTTGCGACAATAGAGCAGCTCGCCATTGTCTGAGTATGTCCGCTGAAAATCGGTGATCTTGCCGCGCAGCGTCGCCAGCATGGCGCCAAGATCCACGTCCGGCTCGGCCAGGCGAAAGTCCAGCTCTGCCGCGCGCTGCACCAGCTGACGCAGAAAGGCGGCGACATTTTCGGTGGCATGGAAGTCAAACCCAAGCAGAGCCACCCCGATCACCGCCAGGGGCAACAGCCACGGCCAGGAAAGCCCCCCCGCCAGCGTAATGACAAAGCCCAACGTCCCGAGCAACAAGCACAGCAAGCCTAGCGCCGTCATGCCGGCGGAGGGTCGCGGGTTCAGAGAGATTCCCCGGTCCCGGGCACGGTCCAGCACGTCGATCAACGCCTCCCGAGACAAGGCCGCCTCGGCAGTGCGTTTTTCGCGGCGCACGAACCGGTATGCCTTCCAAAGCGGCGTCATCGTCGCGGCCCTCGTCTACTCATGTCTTTCTACTCATGTCGATAAATGATCTCGTCCACTCGGGGAAGCGCGCGGTGCCAGCCGTCTAGGTCATGACACGATCTTGACCCTACGGCGGGGGGCGCATTCGTTCAGGGCAACTCGAAGGCACGCCCTTCTTGCCGGACGCTGGAGCTCTCCGCGAGTGAAACACATCTCATCATTTCCCCTGAGACATAGCTGTGCCCAAGCGATAGACATGGCGCACTACAGCGCAGTGACGAGCGAGGGCTCTCAGGAGGGGAGGCCATTGACTGACAGGGGCATCGACCCGGGCAAGCGCTACTGAGACAGGAAAATAAGGGCTCACCCGGAACGTCTCTGCGGATGATGCGTTATCCGCCTCCCGGGAGACTTGGGGCTGGGGCTTGGGCTGGGGCTTGGGCTGGGACAGCCGCCATCGCCCAAGGCTTTTGCATGCGCGGCGCGAAAGCGGTGGAGCTGGTGGGCCAGGCCCAGAGGAAGGTCACGTCATGAGGGGCACCGCCAGGCATCATGGAGGTGTCTGGCGCCCTGAGCGCCAGACACACAGCCACACCCGCGAAACGTCTACTTGCCGGGTCGAGGCAGACGGTGCCGCGAGCGCCGGCGCTGAGCGAGGGCCTTGTTGCCGGCGCTGCGCCCGACTACCCGCGCTACGCCCACCAGGACTCCCGTGGCAGCGCCCCAAAGCAGCGCGTCTCGCCAGCGCACGTCGTCCCGCTCAGGATTATCCGGCGGCTCGGCATCCGCCACCTTGCGATACGTCTTCTCGGCTGCCTGTCTCGACATCAGGCTGGCCCCTACCGCGGCGACGGATCCGACAATGGACCACAGTGTCTCTTCCTTCACATTTACCTCCTTGAACTTTGACGATGCCCGCTTCACTGGCGGGCAAATCAAACGGGTACTCCTTCCCCGAATGTGAGATGTCGAACATCACGCCAAATCAGCATAGCCAAGACCGCCCCCTCCCCTCAAACCGGTCATTCATGCACCGCAATAGTGCACAATGCGCAGCGTGAGAAAACAGTGTTCAAAAATTATGGTTTTCGCCTACGAACACAGGCAGACTCCGCGGAAATCTGCAACACTGTTCGATAACGCTATTGCACGACTCGCGAGGTCGCTCCCATGCCCCGCCCTCTATGCCTTCTATTTGACTGTGACGGCACGCTGGTAGACAGCGAGCCACTGCTGGCGGCAGAAATGGCCGTCAGCCTGACTGCAGCCGGCCTTCCCTTCAGGGCCGAAGATTACATGGGCGATTTTCGCGGGGCGCGGTTTCGCAATATCGTAGCGGCGCTCGAGGCTCAGCATGGCCGTGTCGACCCCGACCATTTAGAGTCTCTCGAAGCCAGCATGCGTGCCAACCTCAACCGCCGACTGGCTACCGACCTGACGCCAATTGCCGGCGCCACCGAAGCGCTGGCTGCGCTATCCCACTACTCCATGGGCGTGGTCTCGAATGGGCCTGAAAACAAGGTCCGCACGTCCCTGGCTACCGTCGGCTTGACGGAGGTCTTTGGCAACCGGCTCTTCAGCGGCTACACCGCCAATTGCTGGAAGCCTGATCCCTGCCTGTATCTTCACGCGGCAAGCATCATGGGTTTCGCCGCCGAGGACTGCGTGGCCATCGACGATGCCATCGTTGGTGTCCAGGCGGCCCTAGCCGCCGGCATGACGGTGATACACCTCAATCGCTTTGCCGATGCAGAGGAGACCCCTGAGGGCGCCCACATGATCACCAGCATGTTTCAACTGCCCACCGTCATCGGCCGCCTCCAGCGCGACCGCAACCGCCACTCGATGATATCCAGCGGCTAAGAAAACACCGCATAAAGGCCTGCGACCACGATTCATTGGGTTGCGCGCTGCTCGAACTTCTCAGCTATACCGCATAGGCTTCGGATCTGCGCGGCGGTCGCCTTGGGCCGCTCGGCTGATGACTTCAACGCTGCCCTAAGCTCGCTCACTTCTGCTTTTCATGGCCCGGCTGGCTGCCGGGCCTTTTCATTGATGCGCGTCACACCCGACCTTTGTCTAAGCCCTGACTCCTTGCCCGACGCCCGCCTTGACGCCTAAGCTTTGCACCATATGGGAACGTTCCCATTTTGACCCAGAGTGGCGTGACGCCGCCGCCATGGATACCTCTTGAACCCATATCTTTTCGCGCCATCAACCCCGCCTGAGACTCTGCCAGAGCATGAACCAACGACAACACCGCGCCACGATTCTGGAAGTTGCCCGCGAAGCCGGGGTCTCCAAGACCAGTGTGTCCCGCTACTACAGCGGTGAGCGCGAGCGCCTGTCTACGGCCATGCAGGAGCGTATCGTGGCGGCGGCAACGGCCTTGGGCTATCAACCGAACCCCATGGCCAGAGGACTCAAAGGAGGTCCCTCAGGCTTGATCGGCATGCTGGTTGCCGATATCCACAATCCGTACTCCGTCGCCATCATGCACGGCGTGGAAAAGGCCTGCCGACAGGCCGGGCTGTCGCTCATGCTATGCAACAGCGACAACGACCTTGATCAGGAGCGCCAGCAGCTGGCGTTACTGTCCTCCTATCGTATCGAAGGGCTGGTGGTGAATGCGGCGGGCCGCCACAGCGATGCGCTCGCACAGCTGGCGGCGAGCGGAACTCCGATGGTGCTGCTGGACCGTTCGCTCAAGGGAGTCGATGTCGATGAGGTGGGCCTGGATAACGCCACCGCCATCGATATGGCCATCGACCATTTGGTCGAGCAGGGTTACACCCGCCTGCTGTTTGTGTCTGAGCCCCCAGCTCAGGCGAGCTCACGCCAGGCCCGCCTGGAGCGTTTTGAGACGCAATGTCGTGCACGCGCTCTCGATGCACAGACGCTGGCGCTCGAGCTGAAAGACCACCAGGCGCTGGACGCGGCGCTTGCCCGTCATGTGGATCACCCTCATCCGTCCTGCGCCGTTCTCTGTGCCAACGGCCAGGTCACCCTGGCCGTGGCACGACGGATGAAATACCTCGGCTACCCCCTGGGAGAGATCGGGTTGATGGGTATCGACGAGCTAGAGTGGTGCGACCTGACCGATCCCGGCATCACCACGCTGGAGCAGCCTACCGACCTGATCGGCCAGGCTGCTGTTGACTGTCTGAAGCAGCGCAGCAGCCATCAGGCGACGGCAGCGCGTCGCCACATGTTCGCCCCTACCCTTGTTCCGAGAGGATCGACCCAGCGGCCACTGGCCACCTCTTCATCACCCGAGATTCCATCATGAACCACGATACTCCCGACATTCTCTCCTTCGGCGAGGCCATGGCCCTGTTCGTTGCCGACGTGCCTGGCGATCTGGCCGACGTCGAAAGCTTCTCACGCGGCTGCGCGGGGGCCGATACCAACGTCGCCATCGGCCTGTCGAGACTGGGGTTCAACGTCGGCTGGATGAGTCGTGTCGGCAACGACAGCTTTGGTCGCTATCTGCGCTCGACGCTGGAAAAAGAAGGTCTCGACTGCCGCTATCTGACCACCGACCCGGACCATGCCACCGGCCTGGTGTTCAAGGAACGCGCCGAGGGAGGCGCCGACCCGAGGGTCGAGTACCTGCGCAAGAACAGCGCCGCCAGCCAGATGTCGGTGGCGGACGCAGCCCAGATCGACATTCCATCGCTGCGGCACCTCCATGCAACCGGCATCACGCCCGCCGTATCGGCGAGTTGTCTGGAGCTATCGCGCCATCTACTGGGCCAGGCCCGCCAGCACGGGGTCAGCGTATCGTTCGACCCCAACCTCCGCCCCACCCTGTGGGCCAGCGAGCAGCAGATGCGCACCACCCTCAATGAGCTTGCTGCCCATGCCAACTGGGTCTTGCCTGGCCTTGCCGAGGGCAGGTTGTTGACCGGCCAAGACACGGCCCATGACATCGCAGGCTTCTACCTGGACCAGGGTGCCGAGGCGGTGGTGATCAAGCTGGGGCCTGAAGGCAGTTTCTACCGCGGCCGTCTCACAGGTCAGGATGAGGCTTTCACCGTACCCGGCGTGCCGGTCGCCAAGGTGGTGGATACGGTCGGTGCTGGCGACGGCTTCGCGGTAGGTTTCGTCAGCGCCATGCTGGACGGCCTGGCCCCCCGTGAGGCGCTCAAGCGCGCCAACCTGATCGGTGCCGCGCAGGTGCAAGTCCTGGGCGACATGGAAGGCTTGCCGAGTCGTGCTCGGCTGGGCCAGCTGGAAGCCGCGCTGCCTGCCTGAGCCGTGGCGTTGCCGCCAGGGACATCCTCGCGGCAACACCCCCACTGGCAGCCACGATCCGACCGCTATCCGACCACGACAGTAACAACAACCGCGACAACGACAAGAGAGTCCCCCATGACCCGACGTATTCTGGTGTTTCGCGAGATCAGCGCCGATCAGCTCGACAGCCTTCGCGCTGACTTCGAGGTCGACTACCTGCCTCACGTGACCCATGCCGATGACCCTGAGTTCATGGACGCCCTGTCACGGGCCCACGGACTGGTCGGCGCCAGCCTCAAGATCACTCCAGCCCTGCTCGATCAGGCCCCGCAGCTCGAGGCCATCGCCAGTATCTCGGTGGGCTATGACAATTACCCTGTCGAGGAGCTGACCCGTCGCGGCATCTTGCTGTGTAACACGCCGGATGTGCTGACCGAGACCACCGCCGACACCGGCTTCTTGTTGATCATGAGTACCGCCCGGCGCGCCATCGAGCTGGCCGAGCTGATCAAACAAGGCAAGTGGACAGAAAGCATCGGCAAATCTCACTTCGGCACCGACGTGCACGGCAAGACCTTAGGCATGGTCGGCATGGGGCGTATCGGTGCCGCCATCGCCCGTCGCGGTGCGCTGGGCTTCGGCATGAAGATTCTCTACGCCAAGGCCTCGCCCAAGCCGGCACTGGACGCAGAACTGGGTGCACAGCACCGAGAGCTCGATCAATTGCTGGAAGAAGCGGACATCGTCTGTGTCACGGTGCCACTGACCGAAGAAACGGAAAAGCTGATCGGCGCCGCCGAGTTCGCCCGCATGAAGGCCGGAGCGATCTTCGTCAACGTGGCCCGGGGCAAGGTGGTCGATGAAGCCGCCATGATTGCAGCGCTCAAGGACGGCACCCTGCATGCAGCCGGTCTCGACGTATTCGAGAAGGAACCCTTGCCCGCCGACTCTCCGTTGCCGCACATGGCCAACGTGGTGGCGCTGCCCCACATTGGCTCCGCCACTCACGAAACCCGCACGGCCATGGCACAGCGCGCTATCGACAATATTCGGCTGGCGCTCAGCGGCCAACGCCCACTGAGTCCGGTCAATGCAGACGATCTGAACGACGGATAGACGCCGGGCGACAGCTTCGGCAGGTCGCCCGTTTCACCGGCTCCACCTGTAACACCCCAGGTACATACCACAATAAATGAGGTAATCATGGCACACGCCCTCGCCCCCTCCCGCCGCACTACCCTGACTCGCCTCGGCCAGAGCCTGCTGGCCGGCGCCACGCTGGTCGCAGGACTGAGTCTTACTGCCCCGGTTCACGCCTACGACCTGCGCTTTGGTCATGGCGGCACGGAAGACACCGCCTATCACCTTGGCGCCACCCGGTTCAAGGAACTGCTGGAAGAGCAGGACGTCGATCTTGGCGTCCAGATCATGGGAAATTCCGTGCTTGGCCACGAGACCGAGATGTTTGAGCAGCTGATGGCTGGCGCCCTGGATATGTCCATCGTCAACCCCGGCTTGATCACCGACTTCTCTGACACGGCCAATGTCTTCTCCATTCCCTTCCTGTATCGCGATCAGGAGCACTGGCAGACCGTCCTGGACGGCGACGTGGGCCGGGAAATCGCCGACCAGATCACCGCCGAAACCGGCGTGAAAGTGCTGGCGTTCTTTGGTGGCGGCAAGCGCCAGATCGTCTCCAGCCGGCCGCTGGAAAGTCTCGATGATCTCGATGGCATGAAACTGCGCACCAATCCTACCAAGCCCCTCATCACCGCCTGGTCGGCGCTGGGGACAGACCCGACCGTCATGGCATGGAAAGAGATCTACACCGGTCTGCAACTGGGTGCCATTGATGGCCTGCTCAATGAAGCCGAGTGGATCCACCGCATGCGCTTCCACGAGGTAGCGCCCCATATCGGTCTGTCCGAGCATGACATCACCGTGCGCTTGCTGACCATGTCGGAACTGACCTGGGACCGGCTGGACGATGCCCAGCAGGAAGCGGTCATGGCAGCCGCCAGCCAGGCCGCCAGCTACGCCCGCGGCGTGCAGCTCGAACAAGATGCCGAAGCACTTGAGCTGCTGGTGGAAGAAGGGGCCACCCTGCATGAGCTCGACCGCGAGCAGATGCAGCAGATCGTACGTGAACCGCTCGCCGAAGTGATTGACGAAATGGGGCTGAGCGAGCTCCACCAGATGATCGTCAACGCCGAGTAATGATCCTTCAAGCACCGGGGCCTGCCCCGGTGCCCACCGTCTCAAGAGGATGAAGCCATGAGGCTCTTCCTGGATCTTCTTGCGCGCATCAATCGCGCCCTGGAGAAACTGCTGCACTGGGTATTGCTGGCCCTGCTGTTCGGCTTTATCGCCCTGATCATCTATCAAATCGTCAGCCGCAACCTGCCTTTGCTGCCTCGCCTGTACTGGACAGAAGAGTTCAGCCGGTTTGCGTTCCAGTGGATGATCATGCTCGGCACCGCCATTGGCGTGCTGCATGCGGATCACTTCGTGCTGGAAGCCTTTCCGCGAGGTTCCCGCGCCGATCGACTGACCCGCTGGATACGCGATCTTGCCTGTCTTGCCGTCGGCACGATCTTCGTCGTGCACGGCCAGGAGTTCGCCCTCTCGGGTCTTCGTCGCAGCGCCACGGCCTCCGGCATGTCGATGATCTTCGTCTACGCCACCTTCATGGTCTGCGGCGTGTTCATCATGTTGTTCGCCATCGAACGTCTGCTCCGTGCCGCACTCGACGGCCTCGATAGCATGGAAGCTGCCATGAACACTCCGGATCCCGTACAGGAATCCATCGATGCGCAGCAAGGTCACCAGGTGACCTTGGAGACGCCCTCTCAGGACGCTAGTGACGGGAGGCCCTCATGATCTCCATGGATGCACTCTTTATCCTGCCGTGGCTGCTGTTCGGCCTGCTTGGCGTGCTGATTGTGGTGGGCGTGCCGATTGCCATGGCGCTGGTACTGACGGCGGTCGGCATGGTGATACTCGACCCCCGCCTGACCTACTGGGTCATGTTCCAGCGCATGTACAACGGCATGGACTCCTTCGTGTTGCTCGCCGTGCCGCTGTTTCTGCTGGCTGGCAATCTGATGAACGCTGCGCGTATCACGGATCGCCTGATCACCCTGTGCATGCGCCTGGTGGGTCATGTCAAAGGCGCCCTGGCCCACGTCAATGTCATGGTCAGCATGCTGTTTGCCGGCGTATCGGGTTCGTCTACTGCCGATAGCGCAGGCGTCGGCACCGTGCTGATTCCAGCCATGCAGCGAGAGGGCTACCCCACTCACTTTGCCGTTGCCGTGACGGCAGCATCATCGGTGATGGGCATCATCATTCCCCCGTCGATCAACATGATCGTCTGGGGAGCGCTGACCAACACCTCCATTGCGGGTCTGTTTCTCGGTGGTATCTTGCCAGGGGTGATGATCGGCATCGCACAGCTGCTGATGAACGTCGGCTATGTGCGACGCTACCAGGTGCCCGTGCGTCCCCGCGCCAGCTGGCGACAACTGGCCAGTTCCGGCAAGGACGGGCTGCTGGCTGCCGGCATCCCGGTGGTCATCATTGGCGGCATCACGCTGGGTATCGTCACTCCGACAGAGGCCGCCGTGATCGCCGTGCTGTACGCCCTGGCCCTGGGCTTCATCGTCTATCGGGAGCTCAGCTTCCGCCAAGTACTGGATGCGTCCACCGACACGGTACGGCTGTGCTCGCTGTCGCTCTTCAGCCTCGTCGGCGCGGCCATCTTCGGCTACCTGATCAGCTTCTACCAGATACCTCCCAAGCTGATGCAAGGCGTCAACATCACCGACCCGATCACCTTGCTCATCATCATGACGGTGGTCATGCTGGTCATCGGTACCTTCATGGACTCACTGCCGGCAATGGCCATCATGGCACCAATCTTCCACCCCCTGGCCATGCAGGCGGGCGTTCATCCCGTGCAGTTCGGCGTCATCGCCGTCATGGCCCTCGGCCTAGGGCTGATCACTCCCCCCTATGGACTGTGCTTGATGATATCCGCCAAGATCGGGGGAATTCCCCTGCTCAAGGCGCTTGGCACGACCATGCTGTACCTGTCGATCATGCTGGCGGTCATTTTGCTGCTGATTGTCTTCCCCGACATCGTGCTGACCATACCCCGTCTGATTGCACCGGATTTTGTCTGACCATCCTGGTGGCGACCGTCGACGCGGTCGCCGCTCCATCAATGAGGAACCCATGTCCCAGACTCAGCCGCCCCTTTGCCTGCTGTTCGATTCCGACGGCACCCTGGTAGACAGCGAGCCGTTGCTGGCGCGTGCCATGGCCGACACCTTTCCGCCCTTTGGCCTGCCGTTTTCCGCCGAACAGTACATGGAGGAATTTCGCGGCGTCCGCTTTCTCGACATCGTGCAGGAGCTGGAAAGACGTTTCGGCTCGCTGGCTGACGACCAGCGTCAGATCATGGAAGATCGCCTGCGCGCCAACATGGCCGAGCGCATGGAGCAGGAACTCGTGCCGATAGCGGGTATCCCGCAGGCGCTGGACGCCCTGGCCGACCACCCCAAGGCGGTAGCCTCCAACGGCCCTATCGCCAAGATTCGACTGGCCATGGCAACCACCGGACTGGCCCCGCACTTCGGCGATCACCTCTTCAGCGCTTACGAGCTGGGTGTATGGAAGCCGGACCCGGGGCTCTACCTAGCCGCTGCAGAGGCCATGGGCGTATCCCCCGAGCACTGCGTCGTCATCGATGATGCCGCCGTCGGTGTCGAAGCAGGCCTTAAGGCAGGAATGCAGGTGATTCACATCAACCACTTCCCGGAAGAAGAAGACACCCCGGAAGGGGCGGTGGGTATTACCCATGCAGACCAGCTGGTCGACACCATCGAGCGCCTCGCCGCCAAGTCCACGATGTAAGTCACCGCGGGGCGGCTCCCCTCGCCATACATCCGTATTGGCTTGATGAGAGGAGCCTTGCCTCTATGCGCGATTGGCCACAACGCCTCCAAAACCAGACCCGGTAGCTATACTAAAGTCCCCCGTAGAAACCCGGCATCCGGGGATTGCCGCGCTGCACAAGGCTCCCTATGCTGACGGGACAGCCCCTACAAGTCAGGAGACACTCCATGCAAGAAGTGGTGATCGTTGCTGCACGTCGTACCGCCGTTGGTTCCTTCGGAGGCTCGCTCGCCGGCATTCCCGCCAGCGACCTGGGAGCCGCCGTGATCAAGGACGTGATAGCGCAGACCGGCATCAAGCCGGAAGAGGTCGACGAAGTTCTGTTGGGGCAAGTACTCACCGCGGGAGTAGGCCAGAATCCAGCACGCCAAGCCTCGATCAAGGCAGGCCTGCCCGACGCCGTACCTGCCATGACCATCAACAAGGTCTGCGGTTCCGGCCTCAAGGCGCTGCACCTGGGTGCTCAGGCGATCATGCTGGGTGACGCCGAGGTGATCATCGCCGGTGGCCAGGAGAACATGTCTCTGGCACCCCACGTGCTGCCAAATTCGCGCACCGGCCAGCGCATGGGCGACTGGAAAGCGGTCGACTCCATGGTCAATGACGGCCTGTGGGACGCCTTCAACAACTACCACATGGGCATCACCGCCGAAAACCTGGCAGAAAAATACGGTATCACTCGCGAAGACATGGATGAGTTTGCCGCTGCCTCTCAGCAGAAGGCGGCCGCAGCCATAAAGGAAGGCCGCTTCAAGGGTCAGATCGTCCCTATCGAGATCCCGCAGCGCAAGGGTGACCCGGTCGTCTTTGACACCGACGAAAACCCGCGCGAGGTCACCGCGGAAAAGCTTAGTGGCATGCGCCCCGCCTTCAAGAAAGATGGCACCGTGACCGCTGGCAATGCGTCCTCCATCAACGATGGCGCCGCCGTCGTCATGCTCTGTTCCGCTGCCAAGGCAGAAGCACTCGGATTGACGCCGCTGGCCCGTATCAAGGCCTACGCCAACGCTGGTGTTGACCCCGCCATCATGGGCATCGGACCGGCACCGGCCACTCGCCGCTGTCTGGAAAAGGCCGGCTGGACCCATGAAGAGCTGGATCTTATCGAGTCCAATGAAGCCTTCGCCGCCCAGTCACTTTCCGTCAACAAGGAACTGGGCTGGGACACCTCCAAGATCAACGTCAACGGTGGCGCTATCGCTATCGGTCACCCGATCGGAGCCTCCGGCTGCCGTATCCTGGTCAGCCTGGTCCACGAGATGATCGCCCGTGACGCCAAGAAAGGCCTGGCCACCCTGTGTATCGGCGGTGGTCAGGGCGTGGCGCTTGCCATCGAGCGCTGATCGACAGGTCGACCACAGTGGAAGCACAGCAAAACCCCCGCCAACGGCGGGGGTTTTGCATGTCTGGGTAACGCGCCATCAGGCGTGATCACGCTTCTGCCTGCACGCCACGCGTCGTCCACCAGGGGGCCGCAAGGCGGAAGAAGCGGTCGACCACCGCCGGGTCGGTGGGCGAGGTCATCAGTGTCACGCCGACGAACACCGGCAGATTGATCATCATCCCCCAGAACCCAGCGTGGATACCCAGCGGATGCGGCCACAGCGTGATGCAGGTCACTGTCACGATAAACCCGGCGAGGATACCCGCGATGACCCCTGGCGCGTTCGCTCTGGGCCAGAAGAACATGCCAATAAATGCCGGTACCACCTGAGAGGCGAACCCCAGACCAATCAGCAGGATCATGACCAGGCTACCTGGCTCAGCAATGGCCAGAGGGGCAATGATCAAAGCCATCAGAGCGACCACCAGGCGCTTCGCCCATTGCCCCGCCCGCTCATCTGACCACCCGGCCCAGGGCGCGATCACATCGCGACTCAGGCTCAGTGCCACGGAATGGATAAAGGGCTCCGAAGACGACATGGACGCCGCCAGAGTCCCGGCACCCAACAGCCCCACCAGCACCACAGGCAGATGCGTCATCGCATATTCGAGTACCACCGTGTCCGCTCGATCCAGACCAGGAAGGGCAAATACGCCGATAAAGCCCACCGTCACCAACGGCAGGATCACCAGGTAGTAGCTAGGCAGCCAGGTGGCAGCGAGACGCAGGGAGCGCGCTGAAGTGGCACTCATCCACTGGGTCCATACCGGCGGCATGAAAGACAGCATGGATACGATGATCGATGTGGTCCAGAAGGCAAAACTCATGTCGCCTCCGGCGCCGGGCAGCGTCAGGTACTCGGGACGCTGTTCAAGGACCTGCTGATAGACATCGGCAAACTGCCAGCCACCGGTAAAGACATGGGTGGCCCACAGGCCTACTATCCAGGCCACCACGAACATCAGCACCCCCTGAAACACATTGGTGCGGCCGATGGCACGCTGACCACGCAGGGTGAGATACACAGCAATGGCGCCAAGGACGACCACAACCCCCGCCCATACCGGTATCAGGCCGCCACTCATCACGTGCAGAATGTAAGCCGAGCCGACCGTCTGCAGCACCGCATAGGCCAATGACCCCACCGCCATCACCAGCGCAGCGAGAGCACCAAGCGCTCGACTCTGATAGCGATCGGCGATGGCGCTGGCTTGGGTAACGTGGCCAAAGTGGGCGCCAAAGGCCCATACCTTGGGCCCGAAGTACCACGCTACCAGCGCGAGATACCCCAGATAGACCACCACATAGAACACCGGAATGCCCTTGGCATAGGCCCAACCCGGTGCCCCCATGAAGGTGTAGGCACTGACGCTACCGGCGGCAATCAACAGATACAGTGTGACCGGCCCCATGCTGCGCCCGGCGACTCCCCATTCCTCCAGGGTTGACGCCGAGCGGGATCCGCGACGATGCCCACCCAGACCAATCACCATCGCCACCAGAACATAGCCCAATGTCAGACCAAGCGGCAGCCATTCAGTGCTCACCGTCATCCTCTCCTTTCTCTCGAAGCAAACGATTTCCCAGCAGCATCGCCAGCACGCAGCACAGCAAGATCACATAGCTCCAGGCCACGATAGCGGGGACGCCCAGCACCAACTCGGCCCGGTTGATCCATTCGATCACGGGCCACACACCGGCCAGCACGATCACCCCAAAGATCCCCAGCAACAGCCAGCCTCGCCAGGAGGACGGGCGCACGAAGGATGGAAGCATCAGCATTCCTCACGTTCGACACTTGATGAAAAGAAACACGCAAGATTAGGCCGTTGTACGCCCTCACCCGTGGGAGGATCGCTGACGGCCCACCACGCGTGAGGGTGTCGCCAGCACCAGCAAAGCGGCGAGGGAGAACAGGCCACCCGCTGCCAGGAGTACCGACGACAGTCCCCAGCTATCGACCACCCGCCCGCCGGACAGGGCGCCAAGACCAATCGATAGGTTGAAGACGAAGGCCATCATGGCGGTGGCCGCTTCCGGATTGGTCGCCGAGCGCAGTATCCAGGTTTGAAGGCTGACCGAAATGCCACCGAACACAAACCCCCACAGCATCAACAGCGCGCTTGCGCCGGTCGCGGTGACGCCAAACCACGGAAAGCCCAGCGCCACCCCAGCCAGCACCAGAGGAATCAATAGCACCGTCAGATACGGCTGGCGGCCCGCCAGCCCACCGGCAATGAAATTGCCCATCAGACCGGCAGCACCGAACAGCAGCAACAGACGCGAGACATCACTCAATGGGATTCCCCCGAGTCGCTGCAAAATGGGGCTGATAAAGGTATAGGCGGCGAAGTGACCGACCACGATCAGGGCAGTTGCGAGTGCACCGATACACACGCCTGGCAGTTTCAGCTGTCCGCCCAGGCTTACCAGACGCACCGGTTTCTGCGCGGGCAAGGACGGCAGCAGCTGCCATAGACAGAGACACACCAGCAGGCTCAGCCCACCCAGGGCGGCAAAGGCAATACGCCAGTCAGTGACACCCCCAAGCCAGGTGCCCGCAGGAACGCCCAACACCGTCGCCGCTGCCACACCACTGAAAATGAATGACATCGCCCTCGGCACATGCTCCAGCGCGACCAGCCTGCCGGCCAAACCACCGGCAATGGCCCAGAAACCGCCGATACAGCAGCCGATGAGCACGCGAGTCGCCAACAGCCCTGCGAAGCTGTCCATCAGCGCGCCGAGCACGCTGGCGATGGTCATGACCAGCATGAGGCCTGTCAGCAGATAGCGTCGGTCCAGGCGCCCTACCGCGACCGGCAGCAAAGGCGCGGCAAAGGCGGCGACGACGCCAGGAACCGTAATCATCAGGCCTGCCTGCCCTTCACTGACATCCAGCGACGTAGCGAGCTGCGATAGCAACCCAATAGGCAGCTGTTCTGCCGTGACCAGCAGGAAGATACCTGCCATTACGCTGAACACGGCACACCAGTCTCGTCGCTGGGTGACGGTCGTCATGCCAGAGCCACTACCCTCATCACTCATGCTTGCCTCAAACCTCATCCCCTGCGCACTTGACGATCAGGGGCGTAACACAAAAACGCCCCCGCGGCGTCAGCAACGGGGGCGTCGATGGCTTGCCGTCATTAGACCTCGGCAGCGGCTTCCTCAGCTTCAAAAGCCGCCTTTTCTTCCTCGGTCATTTCTTTGATGGTCAGCTTGACGCGATTGCGGTTGTCGATGTCGAGCACCTTGACCACCACCTCATCACCTTCGTTCAGGTAATCACGCACGTCATTGACACGCTCTGGCACGATCTGGGAGATGTGCACCAGGCCGTCGGTGCCAGGCATGATGTTGACGAAGGCGCCGAAGTCGGCGATACGCACCACCTTGCCGCGGTACAGCTTGCCGATTTCCGCCTCGGCGGTGATCGCCAGCACGGTATCGATGGCCTTCTTGGCCGCCTTCTTGTCCTCGGCGTAGATGCGCACGGTGCCGTCGTCGTCCAGGTCGATGGAGGCGCCGGTATCGTCGCAGATCTTGCGGATGGTGGCGCCGCCCTTGCCGATGACGTCGCGGATCTTGTCCGGGTCGATCTTGATGGTGGCCATGGAGGGCGCGTTGTCGGACACCTCGGCGCGGCTCTCGGCGATCACGGTGTTCATCTGCTCGAGGATGCTGATGCGCGCATCATGGGCCTGGTTCAGGGCCGTTTCCATGATCTGCTCGTCGATCCCCTCGATCTTGATGTCCATCTGCAGGGCGGTGACACCCTCGGCACTACCGGCCACCTTGAAGTCCATGTCGCCGAGGTGATCCTCGTCGCCGAGGATGTCGGTCAGCACGGCGTAGCCGTCGGCGTCCTTGACCAGGCCCATGGCGATACCCGCCACCGGAGCCTTGATCGGCACACCGGCGTCCATCAGTGCCAACGAGGTGCCGCAGACGGAGGCCATGGAGCTGGAGCCGTTGGACTCGGTGATCTCGGAGACCACGCGAATGGTGTAGGGGAAGTCCTCTTCCGCCGGCAGCATGGCCTGGACACCACGACGGGCCAGACGGCCGTGACCGATCTCGCGACGCTTGGGACCGCCCATGAAGCCAGCCTCGCCCACCGAGTAGGGGGGGAAGTTGTAGTGCAGCAGGAAGCGGTCCTTGCGCTCACCTTCCAGCGATTCGATCAGCTGGGAGTCACGCAGGGTGCCCAGGGTCGCGACGACCACCGCCTGGGTCTCGCCACGGGTGAAGATGGCGCTGCCGTGGGTCTTGGGCAGGGTACCGACCTCGATGGCCAGCGGACGCACGGTCTTGTGGTCGCGACCGTCGATACGCGGCTCGCCCTTGATCACGCGAGCACGCACCACGCGCTTCTCGAGACCGGCGAAGGCGCCTTCGACCTCGGAGGCGTCAAACTTGCCCTCTTCTTCACCGGCGAGTTGTGCGACGGCCTCGGCCTTGAGCGCGGACAGGGCATCCTGGCGCTGCATCTTGTCGGTGATGCGGTAGGCCTCGCCGACCTTGGCTTCGAAGCCCTGGGCGACGGCATCCTTGAGCGGCGTATTCTCGGCCGCAGGCTGCCACTCCCACTTGGACTTGCCGGCCTCGGAGGTCAGCTCGTTGATCGCCTGGATGACGGTCTGCATCTCCTGGTGACCGAACAGCACGGCGCCCAGCATCTCGTCCTCGAGCAGCTCTTCTGCTTCGGACTCGACCATCAGCACGGCCTTCTCGGTCCCTGCGACCACCATGTTCAGCTCAGAGCCTTCGAGTTCTTCCACGGTGGGGTTGAGGAAGTAGCCGCGCTCTTCGTTGAAGGCCACGCGTGCAGCACCGATGGGGCCATTGAACGGCACACCGGAAATGGCCAGAGCGGCAGAGGTGCCGATCATCGCAGCGATATCCGGATCATGGTTGCGATCGGTGGACAACACGGTGCAGATCACCTGGACTTCGTTCATGAAGCCCTTGGGGAACAGCGGACGGATCGGACGATCGATCAGTCGAGAGGTAAGGGTTTCCTTCTCGGTGGGGCGTCCCTCACGCTTGAAGAAGCCGCCAGGAATCTTGCCGACCGCGTAGGTCTTTTCCTGGTAATGAACGGACAACGGGAAGAAAGGCTGGCTGGGGTTGGCTTCCTTTCTTGCCACCACAGTGCACAGCACCACGGTGTCGTCCATGGTGACCATCACGGCACCGGTGGCCTGGCGGGCGATACGCCCGGTTTCCAGGGTGACGGTGCTGCGACCGTACTGAAACGTCTTTTTGACCGGATTCACGGCGACTTCCTTTACTTTTCGATGTTTGGGTCGTTTTGACTCGCGCACTATTTTAGGGGGTCAGACCCGCGAGGGCCACCACAAAGGACAAAGGACCTGCCTGGCCTCCCCTACTGCGGCCAAAAACGACAAAGGGCAGCCCCGAAGGACTGCCCTTTGTGTGACGCCGCTTCCACAAGGAAGCCTTGTCATGTCAGCACTGCTTAGCGACGCAGGCCCAGACGCTGGATCAGAGACTGATAGCGCTCGAAATCCTTGCGCTTGAGGTAGTCCAGCAGCTTGCGGCGCTGGTTGACCATGCGGATCAGGCCACGACGGGAGTGGTGGTCCTGCTTGTTGGTCTTGAAGTGATCCTGCAGGCCGTTGATGTTGGCGCTCAGCAGGGCCACCTGAACCTCGGGGGAACCGGTATCGTTGTCACCACGGCCGTATTCGTTGACGATGTCGGCCTTCTGTTCGGCGGTAAGTGCCATCTGTCTCTCCAGTAAGCAATATGCCTGAATGATGAATGTCGGAGACCACGCATATTTGCAGTCTCCAGCTGCCACAACCCCTTGAGGAGGTCAGTCTTGCCCCGAGCCCGCGACGAACGAACTCAGCAGGCGCCGAGGCACGATGTCCCCGACTGGCTCCACCAGACCAAGCCCGATAAAGGACTCGCCCTGATAAAGTCGATACAGTGATCCTTCGCTGGCCGTCATCTGGGCCAACGCGTGCTGCTCCACCTCGCCACGGGCGGTTCGCCCAAAGCGCATGGCCGCGGCACCAGCCTCACTGAGGCGGTGTGCCGGCAGATGCTGAAGCAGGCTGTCGATCGGCGCTAGATGCGCTTCACGTGCGGCGGCGTCATCGGCCTCGAGCATCTCGAAATCGAGCATGCCCTCGGCATCGAAAGGGCCTGTCTTGAGCCTTCTGAGCTGCGAAATATGTCCTTCGCATCCCAGCGCCTTGGCCATGTCCTCGGCCAGGGTACGCACATAAGTGCCTTTGCTGACCCGGACCTCCAACTCGAAGGCGGGTGCATTCCCGGCAAGGCTCGTCGAGAGTAGCCGGGCATCATACACCCTTATCCGTCGCGTTGCACGATCTACGCTTTTGCCCTCTCGGGCTAGTTCATACAACTTGCGCCCCTGATGTTTCAGCGCAGAGTACATTGGTGGCAGCTGATCCTGCTCACCAATGAAGCTGTCGACCATGGAAGCAACATCCGCCTCGCACAGCGAGGGCACCACACCCTCGGCAATGACGTTGCCCTCGGCATCACCGGTGTCCGTGCTGCGACCCAGTTCCACCCGGGTCCGGTACACCTTGTCAGCTTCAAGCAAATGGCTGGAAAACTTGGTGGCTTCGCCGAACAGTACCGGCAAAAGCCCCGTCGCCATGGGGTCCAGCGTACCGGTGTGACCGGCCTTCTGCGCCTGGTACAGGCGCCTCGCCCGCTGCAATGCGAAATTGCTGGACATGCCCTTTGGCTTGTCCAGCAACAGTACGCCGTCGATCGGTAATCCTCGGCGACGACGAGCCATTAGTCCTTGGCCCCGTCTTCACCCTCGGAAGTGTCATCCTGATCATCGGCGTGGCGCGAACGATCGCTCGCTACCGCCTCCTCAATCAGGGACGACAGGTGCTGACCGCGAACCACGCTTTCATCGTAATGAAAGCGCAATTCCGGCACATGGCGCAGCTTGATACGACGCGCCACCTGGCTACGCAGGAAACCACCAGCGCGCTTGAGCACCTGAAGGTTTTCCTTGATCCGCTCGGGGTCTTGCTCCCCCAGCAGGGTGATATGCACGTCGGCATAGCCAAGATCACGGCTGACCTCGACGCCGCTGACGGTGACCATCCCCAGGCGCGGGTCCTTGACCTCGCGCTGGATCAGGACCGCCAGCTCCTTCTGGAGCTGGTCGGCCACTCGGTCGGTACGCTTGAATTCGCGCATGGATAACGACTCCCCGAACGCTTACAGCGTGCGCTCGACCTTGACCTGGTCAAAGACCTCGATCTTGTCGTTGACCTGGACATCGTTGTAGTTCTTCACGCCGATGCCACACTCCATGCCGTTGCGCACTTCCTGGACGTCGTCCTTGAAGCGGCGCAGCGACTCGAGCTCACCTTCGTAGATGACCACGTTGTCGCGCAGCACGCGGATCTTCTTGTTACGGAAGACCGTGCCTTCGACCACCATACAGCCAGCCACCGCACCGATCTTCGGTGCACGGAAGACGTCACGGACCTCGGCCACACCGACGATCTCTTCCTTCCACTCAGGCTCGAGCATGCCGCTCATGGCCTGCTTGACCTCGTCGATCAGGTGGTAGATGACGCTGTAGTAGCGCAGCTCCAGACCTTCACGCTCGATGATCTCGCGGGCAGCCGCGTCGGCACGCACGTTGAAGCCGACCACGATGGCCTCACTGGCCAGGGCCAGGTTGGCATCGGTACCGGTGATACCGCCGACACCGGAGGACACCACGGAGACCTGCACCTCGTCGGTGGACAGCTCCTCGAGGGCGCCTTTGATGGCTTCCAACGAGCCCTGCACATCGGCCTTGAGCACGATGTTGACCTTGGCCGCCTCTTCCTGACCCATCTGCGAGAACATGTTCTCGAGCTTGGCCTTCTGCTGACGTGCCAGACGGATCTCGCGGTACTTGCCCTGACGGAAGTTGGCCACTTCACGGGCCTTCTTCTCGTCGGCGACAACCATGAAGTCATCACCGGCTTCCGGCGTGCCGTCGAGGCCCTGGATCTCCACCGGCATGGCGGGACCCACCGCATCGACCTGCTTGCCAAGCTCGTTGGTCAGCGCACGTACGCGACCATAGTGCAGGCCTGCCAGGACGATATCGCCCTTCTTCAACGTACCGTTCTGGACCAGTACGGTAGCCACCGGACCACGTCCCTTGTCGAGCCGCGACTCGACCACCACGCCCTTGCCAGGCGCGCTCGGGACTGCCTTGAGCTCGAGCACTTCGGACACCAGGTGGACCGCTTCCAGCAGCGCCTCGATGCCTTCGCCG
Source organism: Halomonas sp. DP3Y7-2 (assembly GCF_019800795.1). Classification (NCBI taxonomy): domain Bacteria; kingdom Pseudomonadati; phylum Pseudomonadota; class Gammaproteobacteria; order Oceanospirillales; family Halomonadaceae; genus Halomonas; species Halomonas sp. DP3Y7-2. Next base: position 678,967 of record NZ_JAHVKJ010000001.1, on the reverse strand, counting down.
GTCTTGGCGGAGACGTGGACGAACTGGGTGTCACCACCCCATTCTTCCGAGATGACGCCGTGCTGGGACAGCTCGTTCTTGACCCGGTCGGGATCGGCTTCCGGCTTGTCGATCTTGTTGACCGCCACCACCATCGGCACTTCCGCTGCCTTGGAGTGCTCGACCGCTTCGATCGTCTGAGGCATCACGCCGTCGTCGGCAGCCACGACCAGGATGACAACGTCAGTGGCCTTGGCACCACGAGCACGCATGGCGGTGAACGCCGCGTGTCCAGGCGTATCCAGGAAGGTCACACCATCACTGTCGTCTTCGACGTGATAGGCACCGATGTGCTGGGTAATGCCCCCTGCCTCACCGGTAGCCACCTTGGCACGACGAATGTAGTCGAGCAGCGAGGTCTTGCCGTGGTCGACGTGACCCATGACCGTGACCACCGGAGAGCGAGTGATTTCCTCACCCTCGTAGGAGATGGCTTCGAGCACTTCGGTCTCGAGGGCATCATCCTTGACCAGCTTGGGCGTGTGACCCATTTCTTCCACCACGATCGCCGCGGTGTCCTGGTCAATGGTCTGGTTGATCGTCACCGCCGCGCCCATGGTGAACATGGCCTTGATGACTTCGTTAGCCTTGATCGACATCTTGTCGGCGAGGTCCGCCACCGAGATGGACTCGGGAATGGACACTTCACGGACGATCGGCTGGGTCGGCTTCTGGAAGCCATGCTTGCCGTTGCCCTGGCTGCCACCACGGCGGCTGCCACGACGCTCGGCACGCTTGACCTTCTTGCCGCCACCGCGGCGACGCTCTTCGCGATCGCTACGGTCGTCGTCGTCACGCTCGTTGCGACCCTTCTTGCCGCCCTTGCCCGCAGCCTTCTTGACGGCAGCGCGGCGCACATCACCACGGCCTTCCTTCGGCGGCGCCGGGGGCTCGTCTCCGGCAGGAGCGGAGGTATCGAGCTCGGGCACGGGGATATCGGGCACTGCGGCGGCCTGTTCAGCTTCACGCTGGGCCTTGGCCGCCTGCTCGGCTTCCTGAACCGCCTTCTCTTCGGCGCGCTGCTTGGCCGCTTCGGCTTCTTCAGCCTCACGACGCGCACGAGAATCGGCCATGTCACCGACCAGCTGACGCGGACCGTGGTCCTCGGCCGGGGCCGGAGTTTCTTCCGGGGTCTCTTCGCGCTTGACGTAGGTGCGCTTCTTGCGAACCTGCACCTCGATGGTCTTGCCGCGCTCGCTCGTCTTGATCTTGCTGCGCGTCTTGCGGGTCAGGGTGATGCGATTGCGCGCACCAGCACCGACGCCTGCACCACCACCGTGGCTCTTGGTCAGGAAGTCCAGCAGCTTGCGCTTGTCTTCCTCGGACACGGCATCGCCTTCCGACTTGTGCTCGAGTCCGGCTTCTTTCATCTGCTCCAGCAGACGGGGCACTTCACGCCCCACCTTTGCTGCAAAATCCTTAACGGTCATCTCTGACATTACGACCCTCCTCAGCCCGTGACCCTGTTACTGTTCGCTCTCGAACCAAGGCGCACGGGCGGTCATGATCAATGCCGCGGCGCGCTCTTCGTCCACCTCTTCGATGTCCACCAGATCGTCGACGGACTGTTCGGCCAGATCTTCCATGGTCTTGATACCACGGCTAGCCAGAATGAAGGCCAGGTGGCGCTCCATACCGTCCATCTCAAGCAGATCATCCGCCGGCTGGGCTCCGTCCAGTTCCTCCTCGGAGGCAATGGCCAGGTTCAAGAGCTCGTCCTTGGCGCGAGCTCGAAGCTCCTCGATGAGGTCTTCGTCGAACTCTTCGATTTCCAGCATTTCCTCGACCGGCACGTAGGCCACCTCTTCCAGAGAGGTGAACCCTTCCTCGACCAGCAGCCGGGCGACATCATCGTCGATGTCCAGATGCTGAACGAAGTGCTCGACCAGGCTGTCGATTTCCTGATCGCGCTTGGCCTCGGCGTCGGCTTCGGTCATGACGTTGATACGCCACCCGGTCAGCTCCGACGCGAGACGCACGTTCTGACCACTACGGCCGATGGCCTGGGCCAGGTTGTCTTCCGCTACGGCGACGTCCATGGCATGGGCATCTTCATCCACCAGGATGGAGGCCACGTCCGCCGGCGCCATGGCGTTGATCACCAGCTGTGCAGGATTGTCATCCCACAGCACGATGTCGACGCGCTCATTCTGAAGCTCGGAGGACACCGCCTGTACCCGCGAACCGCGCATACCGACACAAGCACCTACCGGATCAATCCGACGATCATTGGTCTTGACCGCAATCTTGGCGCGAGAGCCAGGATCACGTGCTGCACCCTTGATCTCGATAAGCTGCTCGGCGATTTCCGGGACTTCGATCTTGAACAGCTCGATGATCATCTGCGGGTTGGTACGCGACAGAATCAGCTGCGCACCGCGCGCCTCGGCGTCGACCTTGACCAGCAGGGCACGCACACGCTCGTTCATGCGATAGCGCTCGCCGGGAATCATCTCACTGCGCGGCAGGAACGCTTCAGCGTTGTCACCCAGGTCAATGATCAACCCGTCACGTGTCGTCTTCTTGACGATACCTGCCACCAGCTCGCCTTCGCGTTCGGCATAGATACGTACGACTTCGGCACGCTCAGCTTCGCGGACCTTCTGCACGATCACCTGCTTGGCGGTCTGTGCGGCGATACGACCGAAGGCGGCATTTTCGATGCGTTCTTCAACCACGTCACCCAGGCCCAGCGGTGGATCGCGCTTTTCGGCGAAGGTCAGCTTGATTTCGGCATCCGGGCCGTCGAAGTCGTCGTCCTCGACCACCACCCAGCGACGGAAGGTCTCGTACTCACCCGTCACGCGATCGATGTGCACGCGCACGCTGGCTTCCTCATCCTCGAAGCGCTTGCGCGAGGCACTTGCCAGCGCAGCTTCTACGGCCTCGAAGATGACCTCGCGGGGGACACCCTTTTCATTGGAGATCGCATCAACGACCGCCAGAATTTCTTTACTCATGCCTTAAAGCCTCGCCAAAAAACCGATCCTTGTTCTCTCTTGTCGTGCGTCAACTGTTGCGCATCAGCCGTGGCGCACCCGAGTACGTCAGTTATCGAACTGCGGTACCACCCGCGCCTGATCGATACCATCGATCGGGAAGCAATATTCCTCGCCGTCGATCTGAACCAGTACCTCATCGCCCTCGACGCCTGCCAGCAGTCCCTGAAACTTGCGCCGCCCTTCGAACGGGGAGCGCAACTTCAGCGCCACGTGATGGCCGGCGTAACGAGAGAACTGGTCGAGCGTGAACAGCGGACGATCCATGCCCGGCGAAGACACCTCGAGCCGGTATTCACCAGCGATCGGGTCTTCGACGTCCATGATGGCGCTGACCTGGCGACTAATATCGGCACAGTTGTCGACGCTGACACCATCGGCATGATCGATATAAATCACCAGACGGGAATGTTTTCCCTGGGACAGGTAATCGATACCCCAGAGTTCGAACCCCATGGCAGATACCACCGGTTCGATCAACGCATTGAGCGCAGCATCTTTGGTCGCCACGAATGAAAGCTCCTACAGCCGTTGCATCAGCACCTGGCCGGGAGTGAACAGGAAAGTCAGGTGGCTGATTGGCGTTCGCGCTGCCGGGCACACCCGGCAAGCTGCTAACAAAAAGCCCCTTCACAGGAAGGGGCTTTTCCAAGAAACCTGTCACCATCTGGCAGATGTTACGCATGCCCCTTGAGGATACCTGCATGCCTGCCAAGAAGATGGTAGCGGGGACCGGATTTGAACCGATGACCTTCGGGTTATGAGCCCGACGAGCTACCAGACTGCTCCACCCCGCATCAATCTAGGCCGGTGAGTATACTTCGCCATGACCAGGGCGTCAAGGCATCTCACCGAACCGCCAACCCTGAAAAGATCACTGGGCGTACCAGGAGAGCTTGTTTTCCCAACGGCGATGCCGTTTGGAAAATGGTGCCGAAGGCGGGACTTGAACCCGCACGACCATACGGTCACTACCCCCTCAAGATAGCGTGTCTACCAATTCCACCACTTCGGCTAGGGGAGTCCGGAGATCAGCTGTCGCTGTCCTCCAGCACTGGCGCAGCATTATCCACATCAGCTGACTCACCGTCAAGCGTGGGCGCGGAATTTTCGGTGTTTTCCTCACCTTGCGCTGGTGCGCTGTTCTGCGTGGAGCTGTCGTCCAGTGTTGGCGTACCGTTTTGCTGCTCGATGACCTCGGCGTCAGGAATACCTGCCACTGGCGCAGCATTGCCTGCCTCGGAGGCGAAATAGGCCAGCGTCAGCGAGGTGGCAAAGAAGCATGCCGCCAGCGCGCCGGTGGCCTTGGACAGAAAACCGCCGCTACCACGGGAACCAAAGACGGTCTGAGAGGCACCGCCACCGAACGAAGCGCCGGCATCGGCACCCTTGCCCTGCTGCAGCAGGATAAGGACGACCAGGGCGATAGCGATCGCCACGTGGATCATGAGAATGGCAACTTGCATGGATTCAACCTGCTGACTGACAAATGGCTAGAAAATCGTCGACCTTCAGCGATGCTCCGCCGATCAGGCCGCCGTCGATGTCCGGTTGGGCCAGCAATTCCGCCGCATTATCGGGCTTCATGCTGCCGCCGTAGAGAACCTGCATGGACGCCGCCAGGGCGCCACCGTACTGCTCGAGTCGCGCTCGGATGGCCGCATGCACGTGCTGCGCCTGCTCGGGTGTCGCGGTACGCCCTGTGCCAATCGCCCACACCGGCTCGTAAGCCAGCACGAGACGGGCTCGCGCATCGCTGTCGAGCACGTCCAATACCGCGCACAACTGTCCCAGCACCACCTCTTCGGTGCGACCCGCATCGCGCTCTTCGAGGGTCTCGCCGAGGCAAAGCACCGGCGTCAGGCCCTGATGGAGCGCCGCCTGGACCCGGGCCAGCACTGCGGCGTCATCTTCTCCAAACAGCGTGCGCCGCTCAGAATGGCCCACCAGCACCATCTGTGCACCAACATCACGCAGCATGGCGCCACTGACTTCACCGGTATAGGCGCCATCTGGCTTGTCGCTCAGCGTCTGACCAGCGACACGCACGGAGGATGGAAGTGCCTCTCGCGCCGTTCCGACATAGGGAAAAGGTACAGCCAGCGCTACGGTAACCGCCTCGGGCAGGTCGGCACGGGACAGCGCTTCGGCGAAGCTGTCGATCAGGCTACGCGAGCCGTTCATCTTCCAGTTGCCGGCAATCAGCGGTGCACGCATGGATCATCCTCTTTCAAGGTGGGCCGAAATGGTATAGGAGAGGCCCTGTCAAGACAACAATCATGACGGACACGCCGACCCAGTACCTGGGGCCAAGCAGCGGCCCCGATAGTGTCAGAACTGGCGTCAGCGTGCCGCCGCAAGGGACAGGGTCAGCTCACCAGCCCACGCACATCATCGGCAAGGCGACGTGCCAGCCCCTCAACGTCCAGATGGGGGCGACCCTCGACCATGACGCGAATCAACGGCTCAGTGCCGGATGGACGCAGCAGCACTCGCCCTTCAGCGCCCAACTCCGCCTCTACGGCCTTGGTCGCAGCGTCCAGGCTAGGCTCTGCCATCACGGCCTTGGCATCAACACCCGCGGGCAATCGCACGTTGACCAGTGACTGGGGGGCTTTCTCGAAACCGTACAGCAACCGCGACAGCGGCTTCTCCTCGCGCACCATGTACGACAACACCTGCAGCGCCGAGACGATACCATCCCCCGTCGTCTGCACATGACGGCACACGATATGACCCGACGACTCGCCGCCAAGCAACCAGTTGTTGGCCGCCAGTCGCTCCATCACGTAACGGTCGCCGACCTTGGCCCGCTCGAACGGCACACCCATGCCTTCCAGCGCTGCCGCCAGCCCAAAGTTGCTCATCAGGGTGCCGACCACTCCCCCACCCAGTTCGCCTCGCTCGTGGCGGTCCTTGGCGATCAGGTAGAGCATGTCGTCGCCATCGATTTCATGACCATCGGCATCGACCATCAACACGCGGTCGCCATCCCCATCGAAGGCCACCCCCAGATCCGCTCCCTGCTGAATCACTGCGGCGCGCAACGCCGCGGGATGGGTCGAGCCGACCTCACGGTTGATATTCAGGCCATCTGGCTCGGCGCCTACCAGGGTCACCTTGGCACCCAACTCTTTGAATACCGCAGGAGCGATGTGGTACGTGGCGCCGTGGGCGCAGTCGAGGACGATCCGCAGCCCATGCAGGTTGACGCGGTCCGGAATGGTCGACTTGCAGAACTCGATGTAGCGCCCGGCAGCATCATCGACGCGACTTGCCTTGCCCAGCTCATCCGGCGGCACGGTGGTCAGCGTCTCTTCCAGGGCTTTTTCGATCCGCTCTTCGATCTCGTCACCCAGCTTCGCGCCTTCGGCCGAGAAGAACTTGATGCCATTGTCCTGATAGGCGTTGTGGGACGCCGAAATCACGATGCCGGCATCCGCCCTGAAGGTACGCGTCAGGTAGGCAATACCGGGCGTCGGCATTGGCCCCAGCAACATGACGTCAACGCCGGCTGCCGACAACCCTGCCTCGAGGGCCGACTCGAACATGTAGCCGGAGATCCGCGTATCCTTGCCAATCAACACGCGCGCCCGCTGCCGGCGCGGCTCGAGCACTCGCCCGGTCGCCCATCCGAGCTTGAGCATGAAGTCAGGGGTGATGGGTGCCTGCCCGACGGTGCCGCGAATTCCGTCCGTGCCAAAGTAGCGTCTAGCCATGGTGTTCTCCTTCCTCGAGAACGGCCCAAGTCATGTTCACCGCGTCCACATGGGGCCCCACATCGTGAACGCGCAATATGCGAGCACCGCGCTCGACCGCCAGCGCCGACAAGGCCAGGCCTCCCGGCAGACGCTCTTCGACAGCGCGATCGAGCACCTTGCCGATCATGCTCTTGCGAGACATACCGACCAGCAGCGGAAGCCCCAGGGCTTCTAGACGCTCCATGCGGTGCAATAGGCGAAGATTATGCTCTACCGTCTTGGCGAAACCAAAGCCCGGGTCCAGCAAGATACGTTCCCGACGCAGCCCAGCAGCCTCACATTCTGCGACACGGGATTCCAGGAAGCGCGCGACTTCTTCCTCGACCGGTTCCGCGTAGCTCGGTGCGTCCTGCATATCGCCCGGCTCACCCAGCATATGCATCAGCACTACTGGCAACCCCGTTCCGGTCGCCGCTGCCAGCGCACCTTCGCGCCGCAGGTTGCGCACGTCGTTGATCATGCCTGCGCCAGCCAGTGCGCTTTCACGCATTACCTCAGGCGTCGAGGTATCCACCGACACCAGGGCGTCCAGCTCGCGCACCAGCGCCTCAACCACGGGAACAACGCGATCCATTTCCTGCTGGGCGCTCACCGGAGCGGCCCCCGGTCGGGTCGACTCGCCACCCACGTCAATGATGGCGGCACCTTCCGCCAGCATCTGTTCAGCGTGACGCAGGGCATCATCGATCACCATGTGGCGCCCGCCGTCAGAGAAAGAATCAGGCGTCACGTTAAGAATGCCCATGACGCGGGGAAAGGTGAGATCGAGCCGATGTCGGCCGCAGGGCAGCACGGCGGGATAACGAGATTCCATCGGTGAAAAAGTCCTGGCTGGAGACATGGTAAGACACGAGATGAGGGCCACTATCGCAGCATCGCGCGACAGCTGCCCCTGCAACGCCAGAGGCGCCCCGTGGGGCGCCTCTGTCAGGGGCAGAGCATCAGCTGCCGGCGGGGCCGCCGAGGGGGTCGGAGGGACGACGACCGGGACTGTCATCGTCTTCCTCGTCACCTTCTTCGCTGTCAGCACTGGGCTGATCATTGTCGGCAGTGGCAGCGGGATCGCCGGTCACCGGAGACCCACCACCGGAGCCAGGCTCATCCCAGTCCTTGGGTGGACGCGGATCACGACCTTCCATGATGTCCTTGAGCTGATCGGCATCGATGGTCTCGTACTGCATCAGCGCGTCGGCCATGGCATCCAGCTTGTCGCGATTGTCCTCGAGGATCTGTTGTGCCTGCTCGTAGCAGCCATCGATGATCTTGCGGACTTCCCGATCAAGGCGCGTGGTGGTGTCGCCGGACTTGAGCTTGCCGCCGCCCTGACCCGGGCCGCCGAGGAACTGATGCGACTCGTCCTCGTCGTACATGATCGGACCCATCTCTTCCGACAGACCCCACTTGGCCACCATGTTGTGGGCAAGCTCAGTGGCGCGCTTGATGTCGTTGGATGCCCCCGTCGTAACGCCATTCGGACCCAGCGTCATTTCCTCGGCGATACGGCCGCCGAACAATGAGCAGATCTGACTGATGATCTGCTGCCGCGACAGGCTGTAGCGATCCTGTTCCGGCAGGAACATCGTCACACCCAGCGCACGCCCACGAGGAATAATGGTGACCTTGTACACCGGATCATGCTCGGGCATGACCAGACCGATGATGGCGTGACCTGCCTCGTGGTAGGCGGTATTCAACTTTTCCTTTTCGGTCATGACCATGGAGCGGCGCTCGGCGCCCATCATGATCTTGTCCTTGGCCAGCTCCAGCTCCTCCATACCCACCAGACGCTTGTTGCGGCGGGCCGAGAACAGGGCTGCCTCGTTGACCAGGTTGGCCAGGTCGGCACCGGAGAACCCGGGGGTACCACGAGCGATGAAGGTCGGCTTGACGTCATCAGCCAGCGGCACCTTGCGCAGGTGGACGTTGAGGATGTGCTCACGACCGCGAATATCGGGCAGCGGCACCACCACCTGACGGTCGAAGCGACCTGGGCGCAGCAGAGCCGGATCCAACACGTCGGGACGGTTGGTGGCAGCGATCACGATGATGCCTTCGTTGGCCTCGAAGCCGTCCATCTCGACCAGCAACTGGTTCAAGGTCTGCTCACGCTCATCGTTGCCGCCACCCATGCCGGCACCGCGCGAGCGACCTACGGCGTCAATCTCGTCGATGAAGATGATGCAGGGCGCCTGCTTCTTGGCCTGTTCGAACATGTCGCGAACACGGGAAGCACCGACACCCACGAACATCTCGACAAAGTCAGAGCCGGAGATCGAGAAGAACGGGACCTTGGCCTCACCAGCGATGGACTTCGCCAGCAGGGTCTTACCCGTACCAGGCGGGCCCACCATCAGCACACCACGGGGAATCGTTCCGCCCAGACGCTGGAACTTGGTGGGGTCGCGCAGGAAGTCGACCAGCTCCTCGACCTCTTCCTTGGCCTCATCGCAGCCAGCAACATCCGCAAAGGTCGTCTTGATCTGATCCTGGGACAGCAGCTTCGCCTTGGACTTGCCGAAGCTCATCGGGCCGCCTTTACCGGCGCCGCCACCCTGCATCTGACGCATGAAGAACATGAAGATGGCCAGGATCAGCAGGATCGGGAAGCTGGCAATCAGCAGCCGCGTCCATAAGCTCTGCTGTTCGGGCTTCTTGCCCACCACAGTCACGTTATTGGACAGCAGATCATCCATCAGCTTCGGATCTTCCGCCGAAGGGCGAATCGTCTGGAAGCTGGAGCCATCGTTGCGCTCACCGCTGATCGTGTAACCATCGATGGTCACACTGCGTACTTGTTCATTTTGCACCTGCTGGACGAACTGTGAGTAGTTCATCTGGTTCGGTGCATTCTCGACACTGAAGTTGTTGAACACCGTCAGCAGCACCGCCGCGATGACCAACCACAGAATCAGGTTCTTCGCCATGTCGTTCAAGGGACCACCCTCAATTGCAAGAATCTGTCGGCCTATGGTGCCTAAGGGTTCGACACTACATGAGCCAGCCTTGTTCAGCCAGCCTGTTGCGACCGACCCAAGGTGTCACTGCGCTGATTTCAGCGAGCGCCACCAGCAGTATACCTCTGCCCCGCCATGAATTTGGCCTCATAGCGAGCACATCTGACATTATCGCAGCATTAGTCGAAAGCTATCGCAGACGCCTTTCGTCGCCCCACATCTCGCCGCCACTCGCTGAGACCGACGCCTTTGTCCGGAGCCTGCTACTGGAGCGAGGGCGTGGCAGCCGGCTGCCGCTACCCCTTGAACCCCTGGGCCAGCAAGTACACCTCCCGGGAGCGCGCCCGCGAGGCACCTGGCTTGCGCGTAACAACCTTGCGGAAGTCACCACGCAGCTCCTTCAGGTACTCGTCAAAGCCTTCGCCCTGGAACACTTTCGCCAGAAAGGTGCCCTCGGGACGCAGCGTCTGCCTTGCCAAGTCCAGCGCCAGCTCCACCAGGTACATGGCCTGCGGCTGATCGATCGCCGCCATACCACTCATATTGGGGGCCATATCCGACATCACAAGGTCTACCGGGCGATCTTGCAGGCGCGCCAGCAACTCATCGAGCACACTGTCTTCGGTAAAATCTCCCTGAACGAAATCGACGCCCGCCAGGGCATCCATCTCCAGGATGTCCGAGGCGATGACAACGCCACTGTCCCCCACTCGCTCGGCCGCTATTTGACTCCAGCCGCCTGGAGCAGCGCCCAGGTCAATCACCGTCATACCGGGCTTGAGCAGCTTGTCCTTGTCATCCAGCTCAACCAGCTTGTAGCTCGCCCGGGAGCGATAGCCATCCTGCCAACTTTGCTGGACATACTGATCGTCGAAGTGCTCCTTCAGCCAGCTCGCACTCGTCTTGCTGGACGAGGGCTTCTTGCTGGAGGATTTCTTGCTGGAAGGGGGACGAGAGGCTGCCACTACACCACCTGAGAGAAGTTGCCGGGAACGATGTCCTGAAGCGGCTGACCGAGACCAATGGATGGGATGGTCTACAGGCTGCTCCGTTCGGAGTGCCGCTCACCTGGACAGAGAATGACCATGAAGCGCGGTATCGGTTCGGACGACGCCCGGGTCGAAGGCGTATCGATGGGGGTGTCCGGTAAGCGCCGACAGCGATTGAAAAAATGGATGCCGGGGGCGCCATCGACGACAATCGACAGGCGACATCGCTTTCACCGCACGGGGTTTACCCGTACCATGTGCGGTCACGCGCCCAACGGCCAATACGGAATGAAGCAAGATACCATGAGCTTGTCACAGGCACAAAAGAAAGCAATGCGCAGCATCGGCCACCACCTCGACCCGGTGGTCACGGCCTCGGAGAACGGCATTTCCGAGGGCCTGTTGGCCGAGCTCGAACGCGCCCTCAATGACCATGAACTGGTCAAGGTGAAGCTGGCGATTCCCGACCGCGACGACCGCACCGCCGTGCTGGACGAACTGGTCAACCAGAGCAAGTCCGAGCTGATCCAGAAGATCGGCAAGGTCGCCCTGCTGTATCGCAAGAACCCCAAGGCCAACCCGAAGCTGTCCAACATCACTCGCTTCGAGAACCACCACGGCCGCCACTGACAGCGCTAGCCACTGACGGCTACCAGGTCAGCCGCCAAGCGCGGAAGGCGACGGCTCAAGGCCAGCTTTAACACCAAACGACACCGCCCCGCCAGGTTGCCTGGCGGGGCGGTGTCGTTGGAGCGGGAGAGTTGCGCTTAGATGTGCTCGACGCCGGTAATCTCGTACTCGACTTCGCCGCCAGGAGTGCGCACCAGCACCACTTCACCTTCTTCCTTGCCGATCAAGGCGCGGGCAATGGGTGACGTGACGGAGATGCGACGCTCCTTGATGTCGGCCTCATCCTCACCAACGATGCGGTAGGTCACCTCTTCGTCGGTATCCAGGTTCAACAGCTCGACGGTCACGCCGAAGATCACCTTGCCCGTCTTCGGCAACTTGGTGACATCGATGACCTGGGCGTTGGACAGCTTACCCTCGATCTCTTGAATACGGCCTTCGATGAAGCCCTGCTGCTCGCGGGCAGCATGGTACTCGGCGTTTTCCTTGAGGTCGCCATGCTCGCGGGCTTCCGCGATGGCAGCGATCACTGTCGGGCGAGCCTCGCTCTTGAGCTGCTCGAGCTCTTCACGCAGGCGTTGCTCACCGGCGACGGTCATCGGGACCTTGTTCATGTATTCGCTCCTGCATGCAGTTCCTGTAGCCGCCGCACGGTAACGGCATTGCCGTACTCGAGCGCCAAGCAAACGGCACTGGCCCCTGCCAGCGTCGTGGCATAGGGAACCTTGTGGGCGAGTGCGGTGCGGCGGATCACCGAGGAGTCGTTGATGGCCTGGCGGCCCTCGGTGGTATTGACGATATAGGCGATCTCGTCGTTCTTGATGGAATCGACGATGTGCGGCCGGCCTTCGTAAACCTTACTGACGACCTCAACGGGCAGACCAGCCTGTTCAAGGGCTGCCGCCGTTCCTCGGGTCGCACAGAGTGTGAAGCCCAATGTTACCAGAGAACGTGCCACTTCGATAACACCCGCCTTGTCCGGCTCGCGTACCGACAGGAACGCCTTGCGATCACCGGTCAGCGGCGGGATCGCCTCGCCAGCACCCAGCTGAGCCTTGTAGAAGGCCTCGGCAAAGGTCTCGCCAGAGCCCATCACCTCGCCGGTGGACTTCATTTCCGGCGACAGGATCGGATCCACACCGGGGAACTTGTTGAACGGGAACACCGCTTCCTTGACGCTATAGAAATGCGGCACGATCTCCCGCTCGAACCCTTGCTCCTTGAGGCTGACGCCAGCCATGCAGCGGGCGGCAACCTGCGCCAGCGAGGTGCCGATGCACTTGGATACGAAGGGCACAGTGCGCGAGGCACGCGGGTTGACCTCGATGACGTAGATTTCGCCGTCCTGCCAGGCCAGCTGGACGTTCATCAGACCCTTCACGCCCAGCTCGACGGCCATGCGCTTGACCTGCTCGCGCATCTCGTCCTGCACGTCCGCCGGCAGCGAGTACGGCGGCAGCGCACAGGCGGAGTCGCCCGAGTGCACACCGGCCTGCTCCACGTGCTGCATGATGCCGCCGATCACGACCTGATCGCCGTCGGACACTGCATCGATATCCACCTCGACCGCCGCGCTGAGGAAATGGTCGAGCAATACCGGCGAGTCATTGGAGACCTTGACCGCATGGGTCATGTAGTTCTCGAGCTCGCTGGCGTCGTAGACGATCTCCATGGCCCGGCCGCCCAGCACGTAGCTCGGGCGCACCACCAGCGGGTAGCCGATCGCTTCGGCCTTGGAGAAGGCCTCATCGAAGCTTCTGGCGGTGGCATTGGGGGGCTGCTTCAGACCCAGCTTGTCGATCATCTGCTGGAAACGCTCGCGGTCCTCGGCACGGTCGATCGCATCCGGGGTAGTACCAATGATCGGCACGCCAGCAGCCTCGAGGGCACGGGCAAGCTTCAGCGGGGTCTGGCCACCGAACTGGACGATCACGCCGACCGGCTTTTCCTTGTCGGCGATCTCGAGCACGTCCTCCAGAGTCACCGGCTCGAAATACAGACGGTCAGAGGTATCGTAGTCGGTGGACACGGTCTCGGGGTTGCAGTTGACCATGATGGTCTCGTAGCCGTCATCGCGCATGGCGAAGGCGGCATGGACGCAGCAGTAATCGAACTCGATACCCTGGCCGATACGGTTCGGACCTCCACCCAGCACCATGATCTTCTGGCGGTCGCTGATCTCGGCCTCGCACTCTTCCTCATAGGTCGAGTACATGTAGGCGGTGTCGGAGGCAAACTCGGCGGCACAGGTGTCTACCCGCTTGTACACCGGGCGGATACCGGCATCCTGGCGTGCCTTGCGCACATCGTCCTCGGAAACGCCAAGCACCTTGGCCAGGCGCGCGTCACCGAAGCCCTTGCGCTTGAGACGATAGATCTCGCCAGCATCCAGCGAGGACAGCGAGCGACTGGCCAGATCCTGCTCGATCTTGACGATATCTTCGAGCTGCACCAGGAACCAGGGGTCGATATTGGTCAGTTCAAAGACGTCTTCCACGCTCATGCCGGAACGCATGGCGTCGGCGATGTAGAAGATGCGCTCGGCACCGGCAGCCTGCAGCTCGCCCTTGATCAGCGCCATGTTGTCGGCGCTGAAGTCGGTCACGATGGGATCGAGGCCATCATTACCGGTCTCCATGCCGCGCAGGGCCTTCTGCAGAGACTCCTGGAAGGTCCGGCCGATCGCCATGACCTCACCCACCGACTTCATCTGGGTGGTCAGGCGGTCATTGGCCTGGGGAAACTTCTCGAAGGTGAAACGCGGAATCTTGGTGACGACGTAGTCAATGGACGGCTCGAACGAGGCCGGAGTGCGCCCGCCGGTAATATCGTTCTGCAGCTCATCCAGGGTGTAGCCCACCGCCAGCTTGGCAGCGATCTTGGCAATCGGGAAGCCGGTGGCCTTGGAGGCCAGCGCAGAGGAGCGCGATACACGCGGGTTCATCTCGATGACCACCATGCGCCCGGTCTCGGGGTCCACGCCAAACTGGACGTTGGAGCCGCCGGTCTCGACGCCGATCTCGCGCAGCACCGCGAGAGATGCGTCACGCATGATCTGGTATTCCTTGTCCGTCAGCGTCTGCGCAGGCGCCACGGTAATGGAGTCACCCGTGTGGACTCCCATGGGGTCAAAGTTCTCGATGGCACAAACGATGATGCAGTTGTCGTTCTTGTCGCGAACGACCTCCATCTCGTATTCCTTCCACCCCAGCAGCGATTCGTCGATCAACAGCTCATGGGTCGGAGAGAGCTCAAAGCCACGATGGCAGATTTCCTTGAACTCTTCCTTGTTGTACGCCACGCCGCCGCCAGAGCCGCCCATGGTGAAGGACGGCCGGATGATGGCCGGGAAGCCCAGTTCGCTTTGAATTTCCCAGGCCTCGTCCATGCTGTGAGCGATCTTGGCCTTGGGGCACTCCAGACCGATATTCTTCATCGCCTTGTCGAAGCGATCGCGATCCTCGGCCTTGTCGATGGTGTCGGCATTGGCCCCGATCATCTCAACGCCATACTTTTCCAGGACACCGTGACGATCCAGGTCCAGTGCGCAGTTCAGCGCGGTCTGGCCCCCCATGGTCGGCAGCACCGCATCGGGGCGTTCAGCCTCGATGATCTTTTCTACCGCCTGCCAGGTGATCGGCTCGATATAGGTAGCGTCGGCCATGGCGGGATCGGTCATGATCGTCGCCGGATTCGAGTTGACCAGGATGACGCGGAACCCTTCTTCACGCAGGGCCTTGCAGGCCTGGGCGCCGGAGTAGTCGAACTCGCAGGCCTGACCGATGACGATCGGGCCTGCGCCGATGATAAGGATGCTTTTCAGGTCTGTACGCTTGGGCATGGTGCTTCCCGCAAGAAAATTGGACGATGAACCGGAGTCTGGGTGAGCGCCTTAACGACGGCGTTGCATCATGTCGATGAAGCGGTCGAACAGCGGCGCCACATCGCGGGGGCCTGGGCTCGCCTCGGGGTGACCCTGGAAGCTGAAGGCCGGGCAATCGGTACGCTCGATACCTTGCAAGGTGCCGTCAAACAGGGAGCGGTGGGTCGCTCGCAGGGTGTCCGGAAGCGATGTCTCGTCGGCGGCAAAGCCGTGGTTCTGACTGGTGATCATCACATGCCCGGAATCGAGATCCTGCACCGGGTGGTTGGCACCGTGATGACCATGATTCATCTTGACCGTGGCTGCCCCACTGGCCAGCGCCAGCAGCTGGTGACCCAGACAGATACCAAAGACAGGCACCTGGGTGGTCAGAATCTCGCGGATTGCCTCAATGGCATAGTCACAGGGTTCGGGGTCGCCGGGGCCGTTGGACAGGAACACGCCATCGGGCTTCATCGCCAGCACCTCAGCCGCTGGCGTCTGCGCCGGCACCACCGTCAACTTGCACCCGCGGCTGGCCAGCATACGCAGAATGTTGAACTTGACCCCATAGTCGTAGGCCACCACGTGGAAGGGGCGCTCGCCGGCAGCAGCGTCAACGTAGCCTTCGCCCAGCTGCCATTCGCCTTCATTCCATTCGTACGCTTCGCTACAGGACACCACCTTCGCCAGATCCATGCCCTTGAGCCCCGGGAAGGCACGCGCGGCTTCCAGCGCGCGCGCTACGGCGTCATCGCCCTCGGCCTCGCTGCCCGCCAGGATGGCGCCATTCTGGGCCCCCTTGTCGCGCAGAATGCGCGTCAGGCGGCGCGTATCGATATCTGCGATACCGACGACATTCTGACTGGCGAGATAATCGGACAGGCTCTGGGTGGAGCGGAAGTTACTGGCAACCAACGGGAGGTCGCGGATGACGAGGCCCGCGGCGGCGATGCTGGAAGACTCGATGTCTTCGGGATTGATGCCGGTATTGCCAATATGAGGGTAGGTCAGCGTGACGATCTGTCGAGAGTAGGAAGGGTCGGTGAGAATTTCCTGATAGCCGGTCATGGCCGTATTGAACACCACTTCGCCACTGGTCTGCCCGTCTGCACCAATGGCCGTGCCGTGGAATACGCTGCCATCTTCCAGGGCCAATATTGCGGGTTTGTTCAACGCTACGTCCTCCCAAAGCTCGTCAAGGTATCCACGACCGCTGCCACCGCCCGTGACAGCCTGTCGCCAGGCCATTCGGCACCGACCCGGCCCGCCGCATGACAAGCACACGAGGGGCCGGGCCGTAAAAAAGCGGGACGAAACCCGGTGTTTGACCGGTTTCATCCCGCTTGTTGTCATTCGCTCGGAATGCACGGCCGCCACACTACGCCAGCAAGCGTCGTTAAATGCGCTTTCTGGGCGGCACTTTCATGCCCGGCTCGGCCAAAATTTTTGGAATGTTACAGCATTCAGAGGTATCTGACTACCCCCGTTCACGCATCAACCCCCGGCAGCCTTTGCCACCGAACGTTGCGACCAGACAGACTTACTCAAGCCCCAGCACATCGTTCATGCCATAGCGTCCGGCATCGCGCCCGGCCACCCAGCGCGCAGCGCGCACAGCACCGCGGGCAAAGGTCATGCGGCTAGACGCCTTGTGGGTGATCTCGATGCGCTCACCTTCCGTCGCAAACATCACGGTGTGCTCACCGACGATATCCCCTGCACGCACGGTAGCGAAGCCAATCTCCTTGGCATCACGGGGGCCGCACTGGCCGACGCGCTCAAACACACCGTGCTCCTTGAGATCACGATCCAGAGCGGCGGCAACCACCTCGCCCATGCGCAGCGCCGTGCCGGAGGGGGCATCCACCTTGTGTCGATGATGGGACTCGATCACTTCGATGTCGTAACCTTCATCGCCAAGCGCCTTCGCCGCGGTTTCCAGCAACTTCAGCGTCAGATTCACACCGACACTCATGTTGGGCGCAAACACCATGGCGACCCGGTCGCGATAGCTGTCGAGCTCGGCCAGCTCGTCATCGGACAAGCCCGTGGTGCCAATCACGATCGCCTTGCCATGCTGGGCGCAGAACGCCAGGTTGGCCAGCGTCACCTTTGGCGCGGTGAAGTCGATCAAGACGTCAAAATCATCGACGATAGCGTCCAGGGAATCGACCGCAGTCACCTCCAGCCGACCGATACCCGCGAGCTCTCCCAGGTCTGCGTTCGTCAGCGAACTGCCCGGCTCAACGATACCACCGGCGAGAGAAGCCGCTTCATCCTGGGCGACGGCGTTGACCAGGGTGCGACCCATGCGACCGGCGACGCCGACAATAGCAATACGAGGGGCGGTTGAACTCATGCAAACTCCAGCGCTGACCAATGATAAAACTGCAAGAAACTTGGCGCAGTATACCAATGCCACACCACAATGCCTTGCCCACGCTTCAATGAGGCCTCCATGTTGCCCAAGCCCCTGCCCCCACACTGCCTGGCCATCGGACTGATCATCCTGTCGTCGTGGCTCAGCGGCTGCACTACCCAGGTCGCCTCAGCCAACCTTCAGGGTGATGCCCCCGCGCCGGCAGCGCTCGAGTTCTGCGGCACCCTGGCGCTACCCGGCGAATGGCAGCCGCTTGATGATGTCGCGCCGGTGCCCCTGGGCGGGCTGTCCGCCATGGCCTGGGACAACGATGAACAGCGCCTGTATCTGCTATCGGATCGTGGACGCCTGCACCAGGCGACCCCCGTATTTCGCGATGGCCGGCTGGTTGACCTCACGGCGCTATCGAGCCACCGACTGACGGACCGAGACGGTCGCCGGCTGGAAGGCAAGGCGGCAGACGCCGAGTCTCTGGTACTGATGAATGACCGCGACAACGTTGCAGGCAATACGCAGCTGCTGGTGGGCTTTGAACAGGATCACCGCGTCGAAGGCTTCACCACCACGGGGGTATCAAGCGGACGGATCATACGCTCCCCTTTGACGGCCAGCGCTGCTGACAACCAGAGCCTGGAGGCGCTTGCCTGGGTGCCCGGCATCGGCCTGCTCGCGGGACTGGAAGCCCCATCGACCGACATGCCACAGCCTCCCACCGACGACATCTCAAGCCGCCATACGCTGCTGTTCAGCCTGCCCGGAGACGACACACCGGTCACCCGCTGGCACTACCCCTTGGCATCGGCACCTGGCAGCGCACTGACAGAGCTACTGACACTCGAAGACGCTGCCAGCACTCGCTCGCCCCGTCTGCTGGCCCTGGAGCGGGCGTTCTCCCCACCACACCCTCTGACCATCACCCTGAGCCTGGTCGAACTGCACCAACCCCCGACCGTCGACGTCACACGTCTTGCCAGCCTGTCTGCAGGAGACGGCTGGCGAATCGACAACATGGAAGGACTGGCAAGGCTGCCAGAAGGCAGCATCCTGATGGTCAGCGACGACAACTTCAGTGCACTTCAGCGCAATCTGCTGAGCTGCTTCCGCCTGCGGCAGGACCTCGCTGACACACCCCTTCCAGCGGGACCACCAATGTCTAGCGACGGGCCACCAGCAGATGATGATTGAAGCCCTCTGGCCCCCACAACCAAGCTGACTCGGCATCAGGAAATCGCAACGGCTCGCGCCGGACCTGCGAAAAGCCCACGCGTTGCAGCGTTTCGACCACGGTTCTGCCGGGAATGGCTACATGGTCCACCGGCAACCAGGCAGACCCCGAGCGCACCTGACCCGCCACGCGACTCCAGGGAGCCGGACGCTGCCCCGGCGCCACCCCAGGGTCATAGCGATAGCTGGTCAAGGCTTCCAGCCGCGCCATTCGCTCTGGATCGAACACATAGTCATGGGTGATATCCAGCCACACCAGCAGGCCGCCAGGCTTCAGCGCCTCGAAGAGATTGCGACACGCACGAGCCAACTGCTCTGGATCCTGAATGAAATGAAAGGCAAAGACGCTGACCAGGGTATCGAAGGGCGCCTCGGGCAGGGCTAGCGGCTGATAGGCATCCTCCACACGGAACGTCGTGCCGAGCCCACCATGGCGCTGTCTGGCCAGGGCTATCTGCGCGGGGCTGATATCGACGCCCACCACCTCACTCGCACCCTGACGACGCATATCTGCCGCCAGGTCGCCGTTGCCACACCCCACATCGAGCACCCGCTTGCCGACAACCCCTTCCTCCAGCCCCAGGTAGTGCAGCACCGACCCGGTAAAAATACAGTAGCGGGGATCTTGAGCCAGCTGGTCGTAGCGCTCGGCCAAGGCGTCGGAAAAACCGTCGCCAGATGACGCCATGGCTAGCCCACCCACATCAGCCACGGAAGAAGAGGGTGCAAATGACTCTGAGTCAGTGGCTGGGCCTTGCTCTGGCTGTCGGTTTGTAAAGGAAGAAGAACAAATACCTGACATGACGAGCTCCATGGCCAAAACCGCCGATGAGCCACCTTTTACCGCCCGCCAGAGATAACGTCACGTCACATTTAGATACACAGAAACACAAAAGCTAGATTTGCGCATTACCGCACAATAATCGAAGTGTACTTACCCCATTCGACATCCCGGCTCCGCATCCGTCCTGGGCACTGCGTGGCGCCGTTGGCGCATGTCCCGCCGCAACAGCAGCACAATGGCGGCAACGACCAGCACACTCCCAGGCAACCACAACCAGGATATGCGCGTCGGCATCTGCACGAATAGCAGCCACATCGAGACAAAGGGCACAAGATAGCCATAGGCAGTGACCCCTGCTGGAGTCAGCGTGGCCGTAGCATACTGCTGCAGCCAGAACGTCATGCCACTGGAGAACAGACCGAGATACACCAAGATCCCGAGATCTCTGGAGGTCATCTGTAGCAAGGCGGTCGAATCCCCGGCCGCGACACCCAGCAAGCCGATCAGCAGCGCCCCCAGCACCAGGCTCCACAGCGTTCGCACCCCCGCATGGGGCGACAGCCAACCTCTGGCCAAGCCCAGTTTCGACAGCACCGGATACAGCGCAGAGGCGATGCAGCCCAGGAAGAAGACCAGCTCCCCCGTGCCTAGGCGCATATTGGCAAAGGAACCCCCTGCCTCGGCCCACGCCAGCGCGATGGCGCCTGCCGCCCCCAGCAACAGCAGCCCCAGCAGCGATAGCGCAGGATCCTCGACGCCCACCAGTCGCCCAAGGCAGTACGCCAGCAGCGGTACGCTCACGAACAAGGTGGCCATGGACAGGGCACTGGTCAGGTGCGCTACCCAGAACATGGCGCCGAAGAAACCTGCCAGACACAGCCCCATCAGCCCATACAGCAGCAGCCCGGGACGACTGGGGCAAAGGCCTGGCGCCCGCCACACCAGCGGCAACACCGCAGCCGCTGCAATCACGAAGCGTAACGATGTCAGCGCAAGCGGCGGCAGTCCTTGACTGAGCAGCCCGACGGCCGGGAATGACAGCCCCACCAGCAATGCCCACAACACCATGCCAAGATGGGCAGGCAAGGCGCCAGCCCTCCAAGAAGACCGGGCTAGCGAGCTCATTGGCGCTCCTCCAATGTCAGCAACAGTTGACGCAGCCCATTGGCCAGGGCATCTGCTTGCTCATCAGCTAGCCCTGAGCGCATCTGTGCCAGCGACTCCAGGTAGGCATCGAGCAGGCCAGGGATCATGGCTCTACCCGCCTCGCTCAGCTTGACCAGCACGCTTCGGCGATCGCTGGGATGCGCCACCCGCTCCACCAACCCCCGCTCCACCAGGCGGTCGAGGCGATGTGTCATGGCCCCTGAGGTCAGCACCACAGCCTCGCACAGCTCATTGGGTGTCAAACCGTCAGGAGCATCACGTCGATACAGAGTGGCGAGCAGGTCGAACTCACCCTCTTTCAGGCCGTGCTCGCGAAACACCGCATTCACTCGTCGATCCACGTGCTTCAGCACTCGGTAAAGGCGCGTAAAAATCCCCATATCCACGGGATCCTGGGCAGGTAGCGCGCGTCGCCACTCGTCCTGAAGACGGTCTATGGCATCTTTTTCGCCCGCAACACCAATGTTGGCCGAACCTGCCGCTGGACCGATGCCTCTGTTGCCACCTGATGGCCCTGTCTTTGTCTCAGCCTCTGTCATGACCGCTCTCCCTCGCCGCTCGAACAGCTATCTTTATACAAAGTATCTTTATATAAAGATAGATAGTCCAAGCCGTTTTGCCAAGGGACCGTCACCACGTTGTTGTGCCTCGCACTGCAAAGACGGATGACCAGCGACAGCACCAGCTACCTTTTCAGCAACGACATCTCGATCGCACGGGGGAGGTAGCCATGATCATCAACTGCGTAGCCTATGAAGAGGGGCGTCGGCTCTGCGACATTGATGCCAGTGAGGTGGCCGTCCACCTTGCCCACCCCCATCGCTTCGTGTGGGTCGCCCTGCATGATCCGGACGCAGACGAACTGGCCACCTTCCAGGAGGTATTCGGGCTTCACGAACTGGCGGTGGAAGATGCCCTGGCAGGCCACCAGCGCCCCAAGGTGGAAGAGTATGGAGATGCCTTGTTCGTGGTGACCCAGATGATGTCGGCGCTACAGGAGGAGATCCAGTTCGGCCAGCTGGCCATCTTCGCGGGACCTGGCTATGTGCTGTCGGTGCGCCAGCACCACCATCGCGGTTTTACCGATGTCAGGCACCGGTGCGAGCGAGAGCCAGAACTCCTCAAACAGGGGCCGGCCTTCGTGCTGTACGCGTTGATGGATGTGGTGGTCGACCGCTATTTTCCGATTCTCGAGAGCCTGGAGGCAGAGCTTGAAAGCATCGAGGAACAGATGTTCGTCAAAGGCAACGCAAGAACCAGCCTGAAACGTCTCTATCAGCTCAAGCGCAGCATCATGTGCGTCAAGCATGCGGTGAACCCGCTGGCCGAAGCCAGTGCCCATCTATTTGGCGGACGCGTGCCCGCGCTCTGCAAAGGCACCCAGGATTACTTTCGTGACGTCTACGACCACTTGCATCGCATTGAGGCTGCCGTCGACACCATCCGCGAGACAATCACCACCGCCATTCAGGTCAACCTGGCCATGATTGCCATCGACGAAGGAGAGGTGCAGAAACGCCTGGCGTCCTGGGCGGCCATTTTCGCCGTGGCGACCATTCTTGCGGGCGTCTGGGGAATGAACTTCACGCATATGCCAGAACTGGACTGGCGCATGGGCTATCCCATGGCACTGGGGGCCATGGGACTATGCTGCGGCGCGCTTTATCGTCACTTTCGACGAGCCGGCTGGCTATGACACCTTACTGCCAGTGAATGCTCAGCGTCTCCTTGCTGGCCATACGCTCCAGGTGGCTGGCCACCACACCCTGCAAGCGTGCCAGCTGCTCCGCGTCCTGCGCCTCAAGGTCCACCTTGAGCTGCGTCTCTGACGCGCTCATCAGGCACTCGCCACCAGGGAAGACCACTCGCCCCGACGCCGCATCCACCTCGAGCTTGTGCGCCCAGTGCTTGCACAACCGATTGATCAAGCGCTGCCCGGATGACGTCTCGACGATAGCCTGGGAATCCACCATACTGTTCACCGTTTTTACGAATACGAATACGTCGCAGTAGAATAGCGCCGACTCACGCGCCACGTCAGGCAACGCAGCGTTGCCTTTTCTGCGACGGAAGACACCTGGATCGCCCCCAAGCCATGTATGCAGGGCACTCGGCCGTCCTTCACCACCTGAGAACCCAGTCTCGATGAAACCTTTCATGATGTTTGGCCTAGCGGCCCTGTCCCCGTTCGCGGCTGCGGCCGCCATGGCCGATACCACTACTGTCACGGATGTGGCCGGACGCCAGGTCACCCTCGAGACCCCGGTTGAGCGAGTCATTCTTGGCGAAGGCCGCCAGATCTATCTGCTGGGCGCACTTCAGCCCGACGCTCCCTTTGCAGGCGTGGTGGGATGGCGTGAAGACTTCTCCCAGGCCGACCCGGACAGCTACTCCCGCTACGCCGAGAAGTTTCCCGAGTTGCTGGAGCTGCCGACGTTCGGCGGCTTCAAGGACGGCACCTTTGACGTCGAGCAGGCCGCCTCGCTGTCTCCCGACGTGGTCCTGATGAACCTGGAAGCTCGCGCCGCTACGGAAGACGCAGGCTACGATGACAAGCTGGCAGAGCTCGACATTCCGATCGTCTACGTGGACTTCCGCGAGGATCCGCTGGCGCATACGATCCCCTCCATGCGCCTGATGGGCGAGCTGCTCGGCAAGCAGCAACAGGCCGAGGCCTTCATCGACTTCTCGGAAGAACAGCTGGCCAAAGTGACCGATGTGATCGCGGGAGCGAATCCCGAGCGGCCCAGCGTGTTCATCGATCGCGCCGGTGGCTACTCGGATGACTGCTGCATGAGCTTCGGGCCCGGCAACTTCGGTGAATACGTCGAACTGGCGGGGGGCAGCAACATCGCCGACGGCATCATCCCCACCACCTTCGGCACCCTCAACCCGGAGCAGATCATTGCCGCCAATCCTGACCACGTGGTGGTCACCGGTGGCAACTGGGATGCCTATGTGCCTGGCGGCAACTGGGTTGGCATGGGCCCTGGCGCTGACATGGACGCGGCTCGCACCAAGCTGGAACGGCTGACGCAGCGCACTGCAATGACCGGCATCACTGCCGTGGAGCAGGGTCAGTTCCACGCCATCTGGCACCAGTTCTACAACAGTCCCTACTACTTTGTGGCAGTACAGCAACTGGCCAAGTGGCTCCACCCCGAACTGTTCGAGGACCTGGACCCCGAGGCGACCTTCCAGGAGCTGCACGAGCGCTTCCTGCCCACCGACTACGAGCCCGGCTACTGGATCACTCTGGATGAGCAATGACAGTACGGCGGTCGTCGATCACAGCGGTCGCGACGCCTATCGTTCACTGGTCCTGCGCCGCCAGATCATTCTGGCGGCGCTGGTGGCAGCCCTGGCACTCAGCCTATGTATCGACCTGGCACTGGGGCCAGCCCGCTTCACGCTCGCCGAGGTGGTCGCGGCTCTGCTGACGCCTGACCAGGTCGAGGCACAGGCGCGGGTCATCGTCTGGGAAATACGCATGCCTGTCGCGCTGATGGCCCTGGTCGTCGGTGCCAGCCTGTCCATTGCCGGCGCCCAGATGCAGACCATCCTCAGCAATCCTCTGGCCAGCCCCTTCACCCTGGGTATCTCTGCCGGTGCCAGCTTTGGCGCGGCCCTGGCGCTGGCCTTCGGCGTTGCCATCATCCCGGCAGCACTGGACTACGTCATCCCCATCAACGCCTTTGTCATGGCCATGCTCACGGCGTTCCTCATTCATGCGCTTAGCCTCAAGCGTGGCGTCACTATCGAGACCATCGTGCTGCTAGGCATCGCCATGGTCTTCATCTTCAACTCCCTGATGGCGCTGATTCAGTTCTTTGCCAGCCAGCAAGCGGTATCTGCCGTCGTCTTCTGGACCATGGGCAGCCTGACCAAGGCCACCTGGCCCAAGCTATGGATCGCCCTCGGCGTCTTGCTGCTGGTGGTGCCGCTGCTGGCCCGTCACGGCTGGGCGCTGACGGCGATGCGTCTGGGCGACACCAAGGCGGAAAGCATGGGGCTGAAGCCTCGGCGGCTGCGCCTCGAAGTGCTGGTGCTGGTATCCCTGCTGGCAGCGGTCTCCGTCGCCTTTGTCGGTACCATCGGCTTTATCGGTCTGGTCGGGCCCCACATCGCCCGCCTGCTGGTCGGTGAGGATCAACGCTTCTTCCTGCCAGGATCCGCCTTGTGTGGCGCCCTGATCCTGTCCATTGGCTCAGTGCTGTCCAAGGTGATCCTGCCAGGCACGGTCATACCCATCGGTATCATCACCTCGTTGGTGGGAATCCCCTTCTTCCTGTTTCTCGTGCTCAACCATAAGAAGGCCTCATGGTAAGCCTACGTCTTGATCGTCTTTCGGCGCGCTACGGTCGGCGCCAGATTCTTGCCGAGATCACTACCCCGACCTTCCATGGCGGCCAGGTCGTGGCGCTGCTGGGCCCTAACGCCGCTGGCAAGTCGACCCTGTTTCGTCGCGTCTTCGGCGTACTTAAGGGATCCGGACAGGCCATTGTGGAAGGCGCGCGGCAAGATCGCCCGATGGCCTACATGACCCAGGACAACGGCGCCAGCGCAGTGCTGACCGTCTATGAAGCGGTGTTGCTGGCTCGCATGCAAGGGCGCGGCATGAAGGTGCAGCCACAGGACCTGACCCAGGTCGAACGAGCCCTGGCGGAGCTCGGCATCGCCGACCTGAGTGAGCGGGATATCGGGGATTTGAGCGGTGGCCAACGCCAGATGGTCAATGCGGCACAAGCCTTGGTGCAGGAACCCGAGGTGCTGCTGCTGGATGAACCCACCTCTGCGCTGGACCTGCATCGCCAGGTCGGGCTTCTGACCATCCTGCGGCGTCTGGCCAGTGAGCGCGAGATGCTCATTCTCGTGGCCATTCACGACCTGGGACAGGCACTACGCTTCACCGACCAGGCCATGCTGCTGGAACAGGGCCGTCTGGTCGCATGTGGTGCCACCAAAGACGTTGTCACCAGCGAGCTGGTGGAGCGGGTCTACCGCGTCAGAGCCAGGGTTGAACCCTGCTCCATGGGGGTACCGCAACTGATTGTCGAAGACGCTATCTAGGGAAGTGCTAGATTCGCCCGGCTAGCCTACTTCAACGTGTCAGGGCGCCTGCGGCGAAAGCCTAGGCGGCGCCCTTCCATCGCCGCCAGAGCCGCCCCGCCCAGCATCAGAGGCAGCGCCAGCAGAAAGCCCGACGATAGCGGCTGGCCAAATAGCCAGACGTCTGCCAACACGGGCCAGATCAGCGCAATGTATTCAAAGGGCGCCAGTCGCGACACTTCCGCGAAACGCAGCGCCAGGGTCATGCAGATATGGGCCGCGCCACCGAACAGTCCCGACAGGATCAATAGCGTCAACGTTTCCGTCGGCAGCGCCACCCAACCCAATGGCCACGTCGCCAGTCCCGCCAGGGTGCACGCCAGCACGAAATAGAACGCGATGGCACCAGCGCCTTCAGTGCGCGAGATACGTCGCACCGTCACCAGCGCAGCAGCCGTCAACGACGCCCCCAACACGCCTAACGCATAACCGGATAGCTGGCCGGCCTTGTGGCTGTCACCGATATCCGGGACAACCAGCACGGCGACCCCAGCGACAGCCAGCATCAGCGCCAAGGCCCGCGGAAGGGTGAAGCGCTCCCCCAGCATCACGACACCGCCGATGGCCATCAGCACGGGGGCGAGCTGTGCCAACAAGGTTGCCTCTGCCACCGGTAATCTGGCCAAGGCAGCGAAGGTGGCAAACATCGACGCAGCGCCAAGACTGGAACGCAGCAGGTGTCCACCAGGGCGGCGAGTGGCCAGTCCTTTAGGAAATTCGTGACGCCAGGCCAGGAACACCACGATAGGCAGTAGCGCGAAGGCGGAGCGGAAGAACACCACCTGTCCCAGCGGCACGTCGTCACTCACCCATTTCACGCAAATCAGCATCGCCGCAAACAGCAGGCCGGAGCCAATCCGCAGCACAATGCCCGCAAGCGGCCGGTCCTGATTACCCATGGCTTATGCCTTGGTGAATGCGCAGGCTCATGCCCTGTTTTAAGCGCTGGTTTAAGCCCTGGTTTAAGCCCTGATTCAGGCCCTGGCTCATGTCCTGGTCCATGTGTCCCCACGTCCTTTTGTGCCTGTCTGACAAACGCCAACCCCCAGCGCATGGCGCCGGGGGTTGGCGGGTCACATCAGCCCGGGTAGTCCCGGGTCGCTGGCCAGCAGCGACTTACAGCTTCATATCTTCAAAGAACTTCTTCACACCGTCGAAGAAGCTCGACTTCTTCGGCGAATGCTGGGCATTGCTGCCACCGAGGCTGTCCTGGAAGCTGCGGAGCAGGTCTTTCTGCTCTTCGCTGAGATTAACCGGTGTTTCCACCACCACGCGGCACAACAGGTCACCCGCGGGGCCTCCGCGAACCGGCTTGACCCCCTTGCCACGCAACCGGAACAGCTTGCCTGTCTGGGTTTCTGCCGGAATCTTCAGCTTGACGCGCCCATCCAGAGTGGGCACTTCCAGCTCTCCACCAAGGGCCGCATCAACAAAGTTGATCGGCACTTCACACTGCAGGTGACGGCCATCCCGTTCGAAGATATGGTGCGGCTTGATCGCCACCTGCACGTACAGATCGCCAGGCGGGCCACCGTTGACCCCAGCCTCGCCCTCACCGTTGAGGCGAATGCGATCACCGGAATCGACGCCAGCCGGAATCTTGACCGACAGGGTGCGGGTCTCGCGCACGCGCCCTTCGCCATGGCACTTGTGGCACGGCACCTTGATGTGCTGGCCGCTGCCATGACAGGTCGGACACGTCTGCTGCACGGCAAAGAAGCCCTGCTGCATGCGTACCTGACCATGACCGTGACAGGTGGGGCAGGTCTCCTTGGTGGAGCCGGGCTCCGCACCATCACCGTCACAGCGCTCACACTCGACGTGGCGAGGCACGCGAATGTCCACACTGGTACCGGCCACGGCACTTTCGAGGTCGAGCTCCAGGTTGTAGCGCAGATCGCTGCCGCGCTGCGGGGCGTTGGGGTTGCGACGACCGCCGCCACCGCCAAAGATGTCACCGAAGACATCCCCGAAGATATCGCTGAAGCCGCCAGCCCCGGCGCCGCCGAAGCCACCACCGCCCTGACCGTCGACGCCGGCATGGCCGAACTGGTCATAGGCCGCGCGCTTCTCGCTGTCGGTCAGTACCTCGTAGGCCTCGGACACTTCACGGAATTTCTCCGCCGAGGTGTCATCGTCCGGGTTGCGGTCCGGGTGGTACTTCTGTGCCAGCCGCCGATAGGCCTTCTTGATGTCCTTCTGATCGGCACCGCGCTCGACACCCAGTACCTCGTAGTAGTCTCGCTTGGACATGGGTCTGTCCGCCTCCGTAGCGATCCTCAGCAACACCAACGCGGGAGGCAGGCTCCCGCGCTGGTGTCATCCGAGGTTCAGATGTCGTGGTTACTGCTTTTTCTGGTCGTCGTTGACTTCTTCATACTCGGCGTCGACCACGTCATCTTCCTTCTTGGCGCCAGCGCCTGCCTCGGCGTCGCCCGCCTGCTGGCCGGCATCTGCCTGCTCGGCGTACATCTTCTGCGCCAGGTTGCCGGAGGCCTCGGTCAAGGCATCAAGCTTGGCCTGGATGGCGTCCTTGTCATCGCCTTGCAGGGCTTCTTCGAGTTCCTTGATGGCGCTCTCGATAGCCTGCTTCTCTTCCTCGGACGCCTTGTCACCGGCTTCCTCGAGGGTCTTGCGCGAGGCGTGGATCATGCCATCGGCCTGGTTGCGCAGTGCGACCAGTTCTTCGAACTTCTTGTCCTCATCGGCATGGGCCTCCGCATCGCGGACCATCTGCTCGATCTCGTCATCGGACAGGCCGCTGGAGGCCTTGATGACGATGGACTGCTCCTTGCCGGTCGCCTTGTCCTTGGCGGACACATTGAGGATACCGTTGGCATCCAGGTCGAAGGCGACTTCGATCTGCGGTACGCCACGCGGTGCCGGCGGAATATCGGACAGGTCGAAGCGGCCGAGTGACTTGTTGCCGCTGGACTGCTTGCGCTCACCCTGCAGCACGTGAATGGTCACGGCTGTCTGGTTGTCATCGGCAGTCGAGAACACCTGGGTCTTCTTGGTCGGAATGGTGGTGTTCTTCTCGATCAGCGCCGTCATCACGCCACCCAGGGTCTCGATGCCCAGGGTCAGCGGCGTCACGTCGAGCAGCAGCACGTCCTTGACGTCACCGCCAAGCACGCCACCCTGAATCGCAGCACCCACGGCCACGGCCTCGTCCGGGTTGACGTCCTTGCGAGCGTCCTTGCCAAAGAACTCGGCCACCTTGGACTGCACCATCGGCATGCGGGTCTGGCCACCGACCAGGATCACGTCGTCGATCTCGGAGGCAGACAGGCCAGCGTCCGACAGAGCGGTCTTGCACGGTGCCAGCGAACGGCTGACCAGCTCTTCCACCAGTGACTCGAGCTTGGCGCGGGTCACCTTGACGTTGAGGTGCTTCGGGCCAGTGTTGTCAGCGGTGATGTAAGGCAGGTTGACGTCTGTCTGCTGCGCGCTGGACAGCTCGATCTTGGCCTTCTCGGCAGCTTCCTTCAGGCGCTGCATCGCCAGGTTGTCCCCGGACAGGTCGATACCGCTGTCGGCCTTGAACTGATCGACCAGGTAGTTGATCAGCTTGAGGTCAAAGTCCTCACCACCCAGGAAGGTATCGCCGTTGGTGGCGAGCACTTCGAACTGGGTTTCGCCGTCGACGTCAGCCACTTCGATGATGGAGATATCGAAGGTACCGCCACCCAGGTCATAGACCGCGATGGTCTTGTCACCGCGCGACTTGTCCATGCCGTAGGCCAGGGCAGCAGCGGTCGGCTCGTTGATGATGCGCTTCACTTCCAGACCGGCAATGCGGCCGGCGTCCTTGGTAGCCTGACGCTGGCTGTCATTGAAGTAGGCCGGCACGGTGATGACCGCCTCGGTCACGGCTTCGCCCAGATAGTCCTCGGCGGTCTTCTTCATCTTCTTCAGCACTTCAGCGCTGACCTGGGGCGGCGCAAGCTTCTTGCCCTTCACCTCGACCCAGGCGTCACCGTTGTCGGCTTCGGCGATGGTGTACGGCACCATCTTGATGTCCTTCTGGACAACGTCGTCCTTGAAACGACGGCCAATCAGACGCTTGATCGCGTACAGGGTGTTTTCCGGGTTGGTCACCGCCTGACGCTTGGCCGCCTGCCCCACCAGAGTCTCGCCATCATCGGTGTAGGCGATGATGGACGGAGTGGTGCGTGCGCCTTCTGCGTTTTCGATTACCTTGGCGCTGTCGCCGTCGAGCACGGCCACACAAGAGTTAGTGGTACCAAGGTCAATGCCGATGATGCGTCCCATAGGAAATCCTCGAATTCGTGTATTGCGTAACTAAAGTTCGTGTTGCGGCGTTAACCGCGGGGTTGCCGACTATCTGGGGGGCGTTATCGCCGTTTTCAAGTCCCCATCCGCTTTCCGGCGCGACAACCCTTAACGTTTTCGGGCGTCCGGCTTAGCCGGCGGCCTGGCTGACGACCACCATGGCCGGGCGCACCAGTCTGCCGTTGAGCACATACCCCTTTTGCATCACGTCCATGACGGTGTTGGGCTCAAGTTCGGGGTTGGGCACCATGGCCATGGCCTCGTGGAACTGCGGATCAAACGGCTCGCCATGGGGTTCGACAATGTCGACACCAAACTTGCCCAGCACGTCGAGCTGCATCTTGAGGGTCATGGAAACCCCTTCGCGATGCGCTTCAGAGGCATCTTCGCCCATGGCCTCAAGGGCTTTCTCGAGACTATCTACCACCGGCAGAAGGTCCTTGATGAACTTCTCCAGCGCGAACTTGCGGGCCTTTTCAGCCTCGGCTTCTGCACGGCGGCGAACGTTCTGCGCCTCTGCCGCTGCACGCAGCGCCTGATCCTTGGCATCGGCCACGCTCTGCTCGAGCTCTTCGACCCGTGCGGCCAGCACCTCAGCCTCAGGATTGTCACTGCCTTCCACGGCGTCGCCCTGGGCGTCATCCTCAGCCAAGTCGATGATGTCATCCAACTCGCCTTCGATCGCTTCGGCAGTCTCTGCAGACTGCTGCGGATCGCCTTCCTGTTCCTGGCGTGCGAGTTCGTCATCCAGCGGGGTCTGGGGATCTTTGGCCATGTGCAGCCTCCTGAAGCATTCCAACAATCGCGGTGGCACCGCCTGTAAAGTGATTGACCGCAAGGAAGCGTGACATCGCCTGCTTCCCTCGGCCGCAAACTGCAGGGATATATGGGGCTGGCCAGGACAATCTCAAGGGCCCCGAAGGCTGATCTGACTCACACGAACAGCCATTTGCCGATGACGGCGCCGACATCGGCACGTCGGCGTGCATTGTCGGCGTGCCTCAACTACTGTATAAAACACCAAGTCATGGATAGATAACCAGTACCCGTCTACCGCCCTCCCGGCACGGATGCGTCCATCCTTCCATCCTCACCGGGATCAAGCATTGAGCACCTACCGCTACCTGCTCCAGGTAGCGTCACCCGGAGGCCCGCATGCTGACCGAACTCTCGATCCAGGATTTTGCCATCGTCGACCACCTCGAGCTTGAGCTTGACGGTGGCATGACCGCTATTACCGGGGAAACCGGTGCAGGCAAGTCCATCCTGCTCGGCGCCCTCGGGCTCTGCCTGGGTGAGCGTGGCGACGCGGGCAGCGTCCGTCACGGGCAATCTCGCGCCGACCTGAGCGCACGCTTCGATATCAGCGGCCTACCCAATGCACGCACCTGGCTGGAGAGCCGAGAGCTGTCTGCCGATGACTGCCTGCTGCGTCGTGTCGTGACCAAGAGCGGTCGCTCCAAGGCCTGGATCAATGGTCAGCCGGCCACCATCGCCGACCTGAAGTCCCTGGGCGAGACCTTGATCGAGATCCATGGTCAGCATGCCCATCAGGCGCTGCTGGCAGAGGACACCCACCTCAGGCTGCTGGATGACCTGGCCGGCCACCGCGAGTCGGTGGCACGCCTGGCCGAGCTCTACCGTGAGTGGCAGGCCACCCGCCGCCAGCTCAAGCGCCTGGCCGACGACAGCGACGACATTCGTGCGCGTCGGCAGCTGTTGCGCTACCAGGTGGAAGAGCTCGACCAGCTGGGCCTGGGCGAGGAGGAGCTCGACAGCCTGGAACAGGAACAGGAACTTCTCGCCCACGCTGAAACGCGCTTGGCAGAGACCCAGTTTGCACTGGATTGCTGTGACAATGACGAGGGTGGCGCACTGCCGTTGCTGCACCAGGCCACCCAGCGCCTTGCGGCCTTGCCGGGCAGCAACCAGGGGGCACTGGCTAACGCTCTGGCGCTGTTGGGGGATGCCAGCATCCAACTGGAAGAGGCCGGAAGAGAGCTTCACCAGGTCATGGCAAGTGTCGAACTCGACCCTGATCGCCTGGCATGGGTCGAGCAACGACTGGCTGAAACCCACCGAATCGCCCGCAAGCATCACGTGCTGCCAGAGGAGATCGTCACCCTGCATCAGCGCCTGTCCACCGAGCTGGAAGGCCTTGAGGGTGGCGACGAGGACCTGGAAGCACTGACCGAAAAGGCCGATGCCCTCAAGGCAGAGTGGCGACAGTTGGCGGAAAAGGTCAGCGGTGAACGCCACAAGGCGGCGAAGCGCTTTGGCAAGGAGGTTCAGCAGCAGCTGGCCTTCCTGGCCATGGGCAAGGCGCGCTTCGAGGTAGAAGTCAGCCAGCGAGATGCCGCCGCCCCCGAAGGCATGGACCGGGTTCGCTTCTTGATTGCAGCCAACCCCGGCCAGCCACCCAGGCCCCTGGCCAAGGTCGCCTCTGGGGGTGAGCTGTCACGCATCAGCCTGGCGATTCAGGTCATCGCGGCACAGCACTCGACCATTCCTTGTCTGGTGTTCGATGAAGTAGATGTCGGGGTATCAGGCGCAACGGCCGAGATCGTGGGGCAGCTACTCAAGCGTCTTGGCGAAGGTGGCCAGGTATTGACGGTCACACACCTGCCACAGGTCGCCGCACAGGCGCACCACCATCTGCATATCGAGAAGAAGGCCCGTAAGGACAGCACCTCGACGCATATGGCGCTACTGGACGAGGCCGGACGAGTTGGCGAGCTGGCTCGCATGCTGGGAGGGGTCAAGCTATCCGATCAGACGCTCGCCCATGCCCGCGAGATGCTCGACGCCAGCCAGCGCGCCCACCATTGACCGACGGACACACTGCACACATCCGTCGACAAAAAACAGGCAGACACAACAAAGCCTCCACCCTAGGGCGGAGGCTTGTACACCTAAGCTCAGGCAAGGAGCGCCAATCTTAACGCTTGGCGATACCTTCCTGACGAGTGGCCTTGGAGCCTTTCGGTCTGACGTAGAGGACCAGCGCATGGTCCACGAGCTCAAAACCGTGCTCTTCCGCAATTTCTTGCTGGCGACGCTCGATGGTTTCATCGAAGAACTCGATGATTTCGCCACTTTCCAGGCACACCATGTGGTCATGATGCTCTTCCTGAGAGAGCTCAAAGACCGCATGGCCACCGTCGAAATTGTGTCGTATCACCAGGCCCGCTGACTCGAACTGAGTCAGGACACGATATACCGTGGCCAGGCCTACATCTTCGCCAGCTTCGAGCAACGTCTTGTACACGTCCTCGGCACTCAGGTGGTGCTGATCGGTGGCAGATTCGAGGATCTGCAGGATCTTAACGCGCGGCAGGGTGACTTTCAGTCCGGCCTTGCGCAATTCATGGTTCTTGTCGGCCATGGTTGCTCTTCGCAGTATCAGGTAGGGTCGGGTATGATCGACCGACCCCACGATAGTGAAGAACAGGCGCAAATGCAAAAGCTGACCGGAATTGTCACCCTTTCACTGGCCCTGGCACTGACCAGTGGCTGCACCTATTTCAGCGTGTACAAGCGCGACCTGGCCCAGGGCAACCTGGTGACCAACAATATGGTCGAACAGCTGCGCCCAGGCATGTCACGCCAGGAGGTCATCAACCTGATGGGCTCTCCGCTGCTGGAGGCGCCGTTTAACGCCGAGCAGTGGGACTATGTCTATCGACTGGATGAAGCCTACGGAGATGTGATGCAACGACGCGTCACGCTGACCTTTGCTGGCAACAACTTGGTCAACATCGAGCGCGATGGCGACTTCAGCATGGACCCGGACGTCGCCGGCAAGCATAGCTACGGTGTCGGACCGACCAGCGGCGGGGCCGATGACAACCCCGACGGCGAGGCCAACATCGAACCTATCTACAACCGCACCGTCGATCCCGAGCGGGAGTAAGCCCTCGAAAGGATCGGCTGCAGCCCCGACGCACAGGCCCGCGACCGCTGATCATCTCAGCGGTCGCGGGCTGCGCGCTGCGCGCGGGCCTGTTTCGGATCAATCTTCAGCGGGCGATAGACTTCGACACGGTCTCCGTTACGCAGCACGTGCTGCGACGGGTCACGCAGCGTCTTGCCAAAGATGCCAAGGCTGGCATCGGTGAAGGTGTCTGCAGGCAATTCAGGAAACAGCGCCGGCAGATGTGCCGCCGCCACGGCTTGAGTGGCCGTCGTCCCAACCGGAAGTCGCAGCGCCACCAGCCTCTGCTTGTGCGGCAAGGCAAAGGCGACCTCGACCGTGATGCGCTCCTGTGCCGTCGCGGGAGCGTCAGCGTCCATACAGCTCATCAGCACGACGAGTGAAGGCATCTACCTGCTGGCCGGCAATCTGCTGAAAGACCTTGCCGAACGCCATGCCCAACAGCCGACTGGAAAACTCGAAGTCCATTTCCAGGCTCACCTTGCACACGTTGTCGCCCATAGCAGTGAACTTCCAGCGCCCGCTCATGCGCTTGAACGGCCCTTTTACCAACGACAGCTCAATCCGCTCCGGCTCGTGAAGGTCATTACGGGTCACAATGGTCTGCTCGATCCCGGCCCTGCCCAGGGTCATCTCCCCCACCAGGTGTGAAGGCTCTTCCTCCACCAGGCGGGCACGGCGACATCCCGGCAGGAACTCAGGATAGCTTTCGAAATCGTTCACCAGATCGAACATCTGCTTGGGAGTGTGCCGCACCATGGCGGATCGATTGACGGTTGGCATTGACCTCTCCGCTGACTTCCAGAAGCCCAGGGCGTATCATGAGCGGTTGTTTCGGCCTTGAATGGTATCACGCTTCCACCGCCGGACTGGACTCCCTCTTCGAGGAGCAATGCCGAGGAGTCATCCAGCCACCAGGCTCGACGGTGCCGTCGTCGCCTTGCTGCAGCGGCAGGAATGGACAGATGCATCAGAGGCCACCCCGATGACGATAACGTCCTCGGGACCGACTCAGAGATCAAAGAGGTTCCATGGCCAGCAAGAAGGGAAAGGACAAGGGTCCTGGCAACAACACCATCGCCCAGAACAAGAAGGCACGCTTCGAGTACCACATCGATGAGACCTTCGAGGCCGGCCTGGCGCTGGCGGGGTGGGAAGTCAAAAGCCTGCGCGCCGGCAAGGCCCAGCTCACCGACACTTACATCCTGGTCAAGAATGGTGAGGCATGGCTGTTGGGCAGCCATATCATGCCGCTGAACACGGCCAGCACCCACGAAGTGGCAGACCCCACACGAACACGGAAGCTACTGCTGCACCGCAAGGAGATCGCCAAGATCTTTTCGCGCACCCAGGACAAGGGCCACACCTGCGTCCCACTCAAGCTGTACTGGAAAGGCAGCCGGGTGAAATGCGAGCTTGCGCTGGTAACGGGCAAGAAGCTGCATGACAAGCGCGCTACCGAGAAAGACCGGGACTGGCAGCGGCAGAAAGGTCGCGTAATGAGGGAACAAAATCGCGCCTGAAGCGTCAGATCTGGCACTTCCCGCAGTATCTTTGGTACACTGGCGGGGCGTTACGGGGGCGACATGGTTTCGACGCCGATGACAACCCCTGAGGTGCATGCCGAGAGCGTGATGTATCTCGTAAATCCAACATCACGATTAAATAGTCGCAAACGACGAAAACTACGCTCAGGGCGCGCTGGCAGCTTAAAACCTGTTAGCTTCTTGTCCTACCCGGCGGCGACGCGCTCATCCGTTGCCAATGGGCTATGAGCCAAGATAGGTGAGATCGCGGTTGGCGCTGTCCTCTCGTCAATCGCTAAACTTACGAGGAATCGCGTTTCAGGATCCTGCCCGTCGGAGCCTGAGGCGTTAAACAAAATGACGGAACTAAGCATGTAGAGCCAATGGGCGAGTGTCGGCGGACGCGGGTTCGATTCCCGCCGCCTCCACCAACACCGACAAAAGAACCTCCCACCGGGAGGTTTTTTTGTATCTACGAGCATCAGAGACAGACCCCAGGGCGAGTGTCGGCGCTTTCTACACACCCCGGGCTCGATTCCCGCCGCTTCCACCAGCACCGACGAAAAAACCACCTCATCAGCAGGTGGCTTTTTTGTGTCTGTAGGTATCAAAGACCGACCCCAGGGCGAGTGTCGGCGCTTTCTACACACCCCGGGTTCGATTCCCGCCGCCTCCACCAGCACCGACGAAAAAGCCACCTCATCAGCAGGTGGCTTTTTTGTGTCTGTAGGTATCAGAGGCAGACCCCAGGGCGAGTGTCGGCGCTTTCTACACACCCCGGTCTCGATTCCCGCCGCCTCCACCAACACCGACGAAAGAACCTCCCACCGGGAGGTTTTTTTTGTATCTGCAAGGCGAGTGTCGGCGCTTTCTACACACCCGGGCTCGATTCCCGCCGCCTCCACCAGCACCGACGAAAAAGCCACCTCATCAGCAGGTGGCTTTTTTGTGCCTACAGGTACCAGAGGCAGACCCCAGGGCGAGTGTCGGCGCTTTCTACACACCCCGGGTTCGATTCCCGCCGCCTCCGCCTCCACCAACACCGACGAAAGAACTTCCCCCAGAGGGGGGCTGCAGGCATCAGAGACAGGCCGAGGGAGAATGTCGGCACGTACACGCCCCTTCCTATGCCCTGAGTTCGTCTGTCAGCGCTTCTGCCAGGCATTACACAGGGCCCCGCTTGTGTGGCAATGCCAAGATCTGCAGAATCTCGCTTTATTTCCCATCATCAGGAGCCTACCGATGGACCGCCTTTTTATTTACGGCACGCTGGGCCCAGGGCGCCCCAACGAACATGTGATGCAGCGGATTGGCGGGCAATGGGTGGCTGGCACTACCCGCGGACGGCTGCTGGAAGCCGGCTGGGGAGCCGCCATGGGCTCTCCCGGCATGGTGCCGGACGCACAAGGTGAGCTGATCAGCGGTCATGTCTTCGAATCAGACAATTTGCAGCACCACTGGCAGGAGCTCGATGAGTTCGAGGGACCTGAGTACCAACGCGTACTGGTCACCGTCACTCAGCAAGACGGCAGCCAGGTTGACGCTTACATCTACGCACTTCGCGACCACGACTAAGTCATCCCGAAGCCTGCCTCTTTAGACCTCTACACCATTGACGGATAGCGAGCGCTCCCCAATGGAGCTCGCGTGGAAAGATTTGCAATGAGACACCTGTCCCCAGGTCAATAGATGGCCAAAACTTAAGACTGCCTTAAGGCCACCTCCGTCATACTGACGACGTTGGCAACGTGCCGGGCGAGGATCTGGGGTATGCG
This sequence comes from Halomonas sp. DP3Y7-2, assembly GCF_019800795.1. Taxonomy (NCBI): domain Bacteria; kingdom Pseudomonadati; phylum Pseudomonadota; class Gammaproteobacteria; order Oceanospirillales; family Halomonadaceae; genus Halomonas; species Halomonas sp. DP3Y7-2. The sequence goes on along the minus strand of NZ_JAHVKJ010000001.1, from coordinate 641,535 downwards.
AGCATTATTGGTGGAAGACGACCCGTTGCTGGGTGACGGCATCAAGGTCGCGCTGGAGCGTGAGGGCTACGCCGTGGACTGGTTTACCCAGGGCTCTCAGGCGCTCCGGGCCATGGCGTGCGAACCCTTTTCGGTCATGGTTCTGGACCTGGGTCTACCGGACTGCGATGGGGTCGATCTACTGCGTCGCCTGCGCCTTACCAGCTCTCTGCCCGTTCTTATCTTGACCGCTCGAGATGCCATCGAGGACCGCATTCAAGGACTGGACGCCGGTGCCGATGACTACGTGCTCAAGCCATTTGACCTGCAGGAGCTGCTGGCCCGCCTGCGTGTCATCACGCGGCGCGCCGCCGGGCGCGCCAGCTCGACCGTCGACATTGGTTGCCTGTCCATCGATGAAGCTCGACACCTTGTGGACTGGCAGGGACACCAGGTCACCCTGAGCCGACGCGAATTTGCCCTGCTGTCTGAACTTGCCAGGCACCCTGGCCAGGTGCTGTCGCGGCCCCGGCTGGAAGGACTGCTGTATGGCTGGGGCGAGGAGCTCGAATCCAATGCACTTGAAGTGCATGTCCACCACCTTCGCAAGAAGCTTCACAAGGAAATGATCACCACAGTGCGCGGCATCGGATACCGCCTCAACACCGATTTCCTGGCGCCTTCCCCATGATGTCGATTCGTCGCTACCTGTTCAGAACCCTGGCGCTGACGCTGACCCTGGTGACCATTCTTTCGGTCATCGCCGCCTGGCTGATCTCGCAGAACGAGCTGGAAGAAATTCTTGATGCGCAGCTGGCCATCACCGGTCGCGGGTTGATGAGCATGCTCCCCGCCGAACCTGAAGCGGAAGATTACGAGCGCCTGGCACAGTGGATGGATCAACGTAAAGCAAGCACCAGGCTCTACGCCGAAAGCGGTGCGGTGCGCAGCCTCGACCAGGCAGACGGGCAGACCTTTCACCATGAAGAACGCAAGGTCGGCTTTGGCCTGTGGAACGATGCCGGCAAGCCCCTGCTGATCGGCCCGGGCTGGCATGATGCCAAAGCTCAGATGACCGCTCCCGTCGAGCAAGGCTTCCGCTGGCGCTCGCTGGAGGAATCGCGTTGGCGAGTGTTCGCCCTGCACGATGACTCCCGTGGGCTATGGTTGCAGATCGGCATCGAGCGGGAGTTTTTCTCCGATATCATCGAGAGAATTGCCCTTAACCAGCTGTGGCCGATGGTATTGCTGATGCCCCTTTGCCTATTGCTGGTGCTGCGCCATATTCGTCGCGGCCTGACGCCAATCCGTCGCTTGTCCGAGCAAGTCGAGCACCGTGACTCCGGCGACCTGGGCGAAATTCTGCTCGACGTACCCGATGAATTGAGAGGCCTGAGGGGCGCCCTGAATGACTTCCTGAAACGCCTGAAGGCCGCCCTGGAGAAGGAGCGACGGTTCACCGCCGATGCGGCGCACGAGCTACGCACCCCGTTGGCCGCCATGAAGATCCACCTGGACAATGCCATCGCTGGCGAGAGCAACGCCCTGCCCAAGGCACGTCAGGGCGTCGAGCGCCTGCAGCGCGTGGTCGAGCAGCTACTGGTGCTCGCCAGAGTCGATCGACACTCGAGTGCAGCACATGAGCAGGTGGATCTCCGCGCCCTGCTGCAGGACCTGGCCGCGGAGCTCTGGCCGCTGGCCCAGGCCCGGAATCAAATCATCGAGCTGGTCGATCTGCCCCACGTCTTCGTTGCCGGTAACGCCACCGAGATCGGCATCATGGTGCGCAACCTGATGGACAATGCGTTGCGCTATTCTCGCGACAACAGCACCGTTCATGTGACCCTGGAATCGGCGTCCTCCGGCCCGATACTGTGCATTCTCGATAGTGGTCCAGGCATCGCCGAGAGCCACCTCAATCGCGTGAGCGAACGCTTCCACAGAGCCAGCGACTCATCGGTGACCGGCAGTGGTCTTGGGCTCTCCATCGTCACCGCCATGGCACGTCAACAGGGCGTGAGCCTGTCACTCTCCAATCGGTCCCAGGGCGGCTTGTGCGCTCGCCTGGCGTGGTCTTAGGTCAGCACAAGGGCGCACCATGGCGCCCCCGTCCCAACGGACAACACCGCACTATTAGACGGCGAAGTATGTAAGGAATTCCTCCCTTCTTAAGCTGCACACAGCGCCCGTTTTCTACAAAAATGTGCACGATCCCCGCCTCTCCTGGCACGTCCTTCGCTCAACAAGTCTTTGCCCTACGCGCCAGGCCATGCTAATCAATGAGGGTGTGTTCGAAGGCTTTCCCACAAGAGACCGCCTCTACCTCATGCCTCCCCTTTTCATCAGCTACCCACAGGTAGCCCAGGCCATCCAGGGTGAACATATTCCCTGGCTCGTGGTGCTGTCTTGCCTGGTGGCGCTGGTGTCGGTCTACTCTGCCATGGCCGTGGCAGAAAGGGTCAATGCCTCCCGCTGGAAGCACCGCCGTCAGATCTGGTGGCTTGCCGGGGGCACCATGATGGGACTCGGCATCTGGAGCATGCACTTCACCGGCATGCTGGCCTATCGCCTGCCCTTTCCTGCCCATCATAGCCTGGGCCTGACCCTGGTCTCTCTGCTGCCCGCTATAGCAGCAGGGCTCATTGCGGTTGCTGCCATGGCACGCAAGGGACTTTCCACCGCGCACAAGGTGGCCGCAGGCTGCATTCTCAGTGCGGGAATTGCCACCATGCATTACACCGGCATGGCGGCCATGCAACTACCTGCGAGCATGCGCTTTTCGCCGACTCCGCTGATCTTGTCTCTGCTGATTTCTCTGCCGTTCGGCATCGCCAGTATTCATTGCTTTCACGCCGCGAGAGACCTACCCCGCTTTCATGGCATTCGTCTCGGCAGCCTCATCGCGGCAACCTTGGCATCGCTGGCCATTTGCAGCATGCACTACTCGGCCATGATGGCCGTGCACTTCTTGCCCGAACCAGGCTGGGAGGCGATTCCCAACAGTGCTGGCCATGACGCTATTGTGGCGATCGCCGTTATCGTGCTTGCCTCATTGTTCGCATTGACGGCGCTGGCGTCGGTGCTGGTCGATCGCAAACTCCAGGACAGCGCCGCCCGCATGCAGGTGTCCCGGCGTCAGCTGGTGGATGTCATCGAGTCGATGCACGATGGCGTCGTGCTGCTCGACCAGCGCGCACGTATGGTGATGTGCAACCACGCCTTCGAGACGTTGACCGGGGTGCCGCACACCGATCTCCAGGGCCACTCGCTGCTGCGCCTCAATACCCTGCTGCGCTTCGATCACTATCGCGGCAACATTCTGCGTTCGCTGAAAGAGAACGGCGCCTGGATCGGCGATGTGGAGGTTCGTCATCGTGCCGGCCATCGCTTTCCCGCACGCCTTAGCATCAACCGCGTGCGCGCCGAAGAAGACAGTGCAGGCCACTTCGTGGCGACGCTCAGTGATACCACGGCGCACCACAATGCCCAGCAGCGCATCCGCTATCAGGCCTATCACGATGCCCTGACGACACTGCCCAACCGTAGTTCGCTGCAAGAACGCATCCATGCGCTGCAGCTGGCCAGTGATGTCAGCGGGCGCCATATCATGCTGCTGCTTGTCGATATCGATAACTTCAAGGGCATCAACGACGCCCTGGGGCAGGCCACCGGCGATCGCCTGCTCAAGGCCCTGGCCGCCAGATTGAAGCCCTGGGCCAGACAACCGAGCGATCTGGCACGCCTTTCCAGCAACGAATTCGCCCTGCTCTATGACGGACTGTCAGTGACGCCAGAGAGTGCCATGGACCAAGCCCGCAGCAAGGCCCGGCAGGTGCTGGAAAGCCTCAACGGCGACTACTCCCTCGCCGGAGAGCGTCACAGTTGCCACGTCAGCGGGGGCTTCCTGCTGTTTCGCGGGGGAGAGCTTGGCGTCGGCGAGCTGCTCAAGCGGGCAGGACTGGCGCTTCTTGAAAGCAAGTGCGAAGGGGTACAGCGCCCCTGTGCCTTTGAAGCCTGCATGGTTGAACGACTGGACGCACGCCTCAGGCTGGAGCGACAGCTCAAGACCGCCGTCGAGGAAGATCAGCTACGACTTCACATGCAGCCACAGGTGGATGATCTGGGCAACATCCTCGGCGCCGAGATGCTGCTGCGCTGGGAACACCCCGAACGCGGCCTGATCTCCCCCAGCACCTTCATCAGCCTGGCGGAGGAAACCGGCCAGATTGTCGACCTGGGCAACTGGGTGCTGCACCAGACCTGCCAGCTGCTGGCCGAGTGGCAGCAGCATGAGCACCGACGACATTGGACCCTGTCGGTCAATGTCAGCGCGCGAGAGTTCCAACGCGCTGATTTTGTCTCCGGGGTCAAGGCAGCCTTGGCCAAGACCGGTGCCCCCGCCCGCCAGCTCACCCTGGAGCTCACCGAATCGCTGATGCTGGGAGAGGCCTATCCGGTGATCGATACTCTGGGCCAGCTGCGTGATCTCGGAGTGCGCTTCGCCATCGATGACTTCGGCACCGGATACTCCTCTCTGGCGTATCTCAAGCGGCTTCCCCTGGATACGCTCAAGATCGACGTTGCGTTTGTTCGCGACCTGACCGAAGACCCTACCGCAGCCCCCATCGCCCAGACCATTATCGCCCTCGCCCAGACCCTCAAGCTGGGCGTCATTGCGGAAGGCGTCGAGACCATTGCACAACAGGAGCGACTGCTGGAGCTTGGCTGTCGCTCCTTTCAGGGCTACCTTTACTCGGCCCCGCTTCCGCTCAAGCAGTTCCTGGCACTCGCGACACGCCCCTGCTTGCCGATGACCGAACCCGCGCCAAGTCAACAATAGGGCAGCCTAACTGGCATCACGGCAGCGCCAAACTTGCAATACTGTCACCAATTGGCAAGATGGACACCTTGACCCGAGGCGATACCATCCCCCATGAACGACCCCCTCAACCACGACGAACGCGCATCGCTGATCTCTCCTGAAAGCCACGTCGAGGGGTTTCGCAAGGCAAGGGATGCTCGCCGCACCGAGCTCATCGAAGACTATGTCGAGTTGATCTCAGATCTGATCACCGACGGCGGTGAAGCGCGTCAGACGGATATCGCCCGTCGCCTGGGCGTGGCCCAGCCCACGGTGGCCAAGATGCTCAAGCGCCTCGACGAGGAAGGCCTGATCATCAAGCGGCCCTATCGCGGCATCTTCCTCACCGAGAAGGGGCAGGCCCTGGCGGATGCCAGTCGCGAACGCCACCAGATCGTCGAAGCGGTGCTGATCAAACTCGGCATCACTCCCGAAACCGCCAGGGTCGACGCCGAAGGCATTGAACATCACGTCAGCGCAGAAACGCTGGCGGCCTTCGAGCGCTTCCTCGAGCCCTGACAGTCTTCAACGCTGCCAAACCCTGCGCCCACGCCTGGCGTCGGCCCAAATATAGTCAACGTCCATTGATGCGATTGAGGCGCGCCTCTTGACGATTGCCCTGTATCTCGCCAAAACTTAGCCTTGTCTATAAATGATAGCCAAATGGCACGTTGGCGCGATACTCGCGCTTGCCCATCATCAAGGGAGTCCTGTTCATGCATCGTTCGGCCCTTCTGCTTCCGCTGCTGACGGCTACCAGCCTGTCGAGTATCGGCCTTGCCCATGCTCAGGATGACACCGCTGGGGAGGTATCGCCCCTCGCCACCGTCGTGACCATCGGGATGCTCAGTGATCTGGTCGAGCAGGTGGGCGGAGACTGTGTTGCGGTCAATACCATGATGGGTCCGGGCATCGATCCACATCTCTACCAGGCGAGCGCCCGGGACGTGCACGATCTCGATGAGGCTGAGCTGATTCTTTACAGCGGCTTTTCGCTGGAGGGGCAGCTGGGCAAGGTCTTCGAGCGATTCTCGCGCATCAAGCCCACCGCTGCCGTCAGTGAGCAGGCGATTACCGACGATCAGGTTATCCACACCCAGGACGCCTACGGCGTGGACCCCCACCTGTGGATGGATGCAGCGCTCTGGGCCCAGAACATCCCGACCATTGCCGCCCTGCTCAGCGAGCAGCGCCCTGACTGCGCTGCGGCGATCGATGCGCGTGCAGAGGCCTACCAGGCATCGCTGCTCGCGCTCGATGAGTGGATCCAGGCCAGTATCGACAGTATCCCAGCCGATCAACGCATCCTGCTGACCGCCCACGATGCGTTTGGCTATTACGGCCGCGCCTATGGCATCGAGGTTGCCGGCATTCAGGGGCTGTCCACCGCCACCGAGACCGGTGTCGCCGATATTCGGCGCATGGCAGACAAGGTCGTGGCCCAGGGGGTACCCGCCATGTTTGTGGAGAGCACCATCAACCCACGTACGGTGCAGGCGGTCATCGATGCGGCTGCCGACCAGGGTCACCGTATCGCTATCGGCGGGCAGCTTTACTCTGATGCCATGGGCGACGAGAACACCCCGGAAGGGACCTATATCGGCATGCTGAAGAGTAATACCGAGCAGATTGTCGCGGCACTCGGTGGCCACACCGTTGCCTGGCCAGACAGCCTCGCCGACTGGACCGAGCGAGTGGCACAAGCCACCCAGATGCCCAGCGAACCTTAAGTATGTAGCGCGCGTCGCCCTGCCAGACGGGGCGATGGCGACAGGAGCGACCCCATGAGCCAGCAGCTGCACGAACCGAACCTTGCCCTGCACGTAGAGGACCTGACCGTCAGCTACCACGGCAAGCCCGTATTGTGGGACATCGACTTTGACGTGCCGCCCGGCGTGATGGCCGCCATTGTCGGGCCTAACGGCGCCGGCAAGAGCACGCTGATCAAGAGCATCCTCGGCCTGGTCCCGAGCATCGCTGGCCACGTCACCCTGCACGGCCATCCCTACCGCCAGGCCCGGCGCCGCGTCGGGTATGTGCCGCAGCGCTCGACGGTGGACTGGGACTTTCCCACCACGGCGCTGGACGTCGTCACCATGGGACTTTACGGACGCCTGGGATGGCTCAGGCGTCCGGGGCGACGCGAGCGACGTGAGGCCATGGCGGCGCTCGAGATGGTGGGCATGGAACGCTTTGCCGAGCGCCAGATCAGCCAGCTCTCCGGCGGCCAGCAGCAGCGGGTGTTCCTTGCCCGTGCTCTGGTGCAGAACGCCGATGTCTATTTCCTTGATGAGCCCATGGCCGGCGTCGACGCGACCACGGAGCGCGCCATCGTCGATATCCTCAGGCGCCTGCGCGATCAGGGGAAGACGGTCATCGTGGTGCATCACGATCTGCAGACGGTTCGCAGCTACTTCGACTGGATGCTGATGCTCAATGTCAGAGTGATCGCCCAAGGTCCGGTGGACGAGGTCTACACCGCCGACAACCTGCGGCGTGCCTATGGGGGCCAGATTGCCCTGCTTGACGATGTCACCAGTGCCATCCCCGGCCCACGCGCCCCGGCCAATTCTGAGGAGGTGCCGGGATGAGCCTGGCCAGCCTCCTCGGTGACTACACCCTGCAGAATGTGGTGCTCGGTGCTGCCATGCTGGGACTGGTGAGCGGCGTGCTGGGCTCTTTTGCGGTGCTGCGCAAGCAGAGCCTGCTCGGCGATACCCTGTCCCATGCAGCGCTGCCAGGGGTCTGCCTGGGCTTCATCATCGCCGGGGGTCGTGAAATGGGCAGCATTCTTGCTGGCGCGCTATTTACTGGCTCCCTGGCTGCCCTGGTGATGCTGCTGCTGACCCGCATGAGTCGGCTCAAGACCGACGCCGCCCTGGGCATCTCGCTGAGCGTCTTCTTCGCTATCGGCGTAGTGCTGCTGACGTACATTCAAGGCACGGGCAACGCCTCCCAGGGCGGCCTGGATGCCTTTCTGTTCGGCCAGGCGGCGGCCACGCTGAGAAGCGACCTGTGGATCATGGCTGCCGTGGGCGGCGTGGCCCTGGCCTTGGTCGCCGGCCTGTGGAAAGAGTTCAAGCTGGTGTCCTTCGATGCCCAGTTTGCCGCGACCCAAGGCATGCCGGTGTCGCTGCTGGATGGGTTGATGACGATCATGATCGCCCTGGCGGTGGTCATTGGCCTGCAGATGGTCGGCGTGGTGCTGATGGCTGCCATGGTCATCGCCCCTGCCGTTGCCGCCCGTCAGTGGGCCAACCGGCTCGAGTCGATGGTGGCATTGTCGGCGCTGTTCGGCATTCTCGGCGGTGTCGTGGGCGCCGTCATCAGCGCCACGGGCCCCGGCCTTGCCACGGGTCCGCTGATCATTCTGAGCCTTTCCAGCGTGGTCCTGGTGTCCCTGCTATTCGCCCCCAGACGTGGCTTCTTGTGGGAGATCCTCAAGCTGCGACGTGACCGACGCCAGCTCCGCTACCAGCGCGTGCTGACCACGCTTTACCAGCTGGCAAGCCACCACGCAGACCGCCACTATCGCTCAGAAAAACGCATGCTGGACACCTACCTGGGCGCAGATAGCCGCAGGGCTCTTGCCCGCCTGATGGCTCGCGGACTGATCATCGAGCAGGACCCTCCCCCCCATGAGCCCGGCAACAACAAACGCTGGGTACTGACGCCAGCAGGCTGCCAGGAGGCAGAACGCATTCTGGCGACGCTCGGGCAGGAGCAAGCACACTAATGGCCACCCTATTCGACAACATTCCACTGATGATCATGCTGGTCGGGGCGCTGGTGGGCATCGCCTCTAGCCTGGTCGGCACCTTTCTGGTGCTGCGCGGGACCAGCATGCTGTCAGACGCCATCGGTCACTCTATCGTGCTCGGCATCGTGGTCGTCTGGCTGGCGACCCATCAGGCCAACGGCCCGGTGCAGATCATCGGCGCAGCGCTGACCGGCATCCTTACCGTCTTCTTGACCGAACTGCTGGTCTCGACGCAAAGGGTCAAGAAGGATGCCGCCATTGGTCTGGTGTTTCCCGTGCTGTTTTCGCTGGGCGTGCTGCTGATCAACCTTTACGCCAGCGACGTGCATATCGACGCCCATACGGTGCTGCTGGGGGAAATCGGCTTCGTCTGGCTCGATACCCTGACCATCGGAGGCGCGGAGGTGCCCCGCGCGCTGATCTCCATGGGCGCCATGACCTTGCTCAACCTGCTGTTCGTGGCGGCCTTTTACAAGGAGCTGAAGCTCGCCACCTTCGACGAGGCCCTGGCCAAGGCATTAGGCTTCGCCCCCACGGCACTGTTCTACGTCTTGCTGATGTTGACCAGCGGTACCGCCGTCGCAGCCTTCGATGCCGTAGGTGCGGTGCTGTTCGTGGCCTTCGTCATTGTTCCGCCATCCGCGGCGTATCTGCTCACCGACCGGCTATGGAAGATCTTTGTCTATGCCTCGCTGATCGCGGCCGCCTCCAGCGTCTCCGGCTATATGCTGGCGGTGGCATGGGACGTGTCGATTGGCGGCATGATGGCCGTCATGACCGGCGTCTTCCTGGCTCTGGCCTTTCTGCTCGGTCCGCGCTATGGCCTGTGCGCCCAGTGGCTGAGCCGTCGCCGCCAGCGAGACCTCAACGAAAGCCGTACCCTGATGGTGCACCTCTATCACCACGAAGATGGCCCCGAAAAGGCGGTGGAAAACGTAACCCAGGCGCTGCGCGAGCATCTGATGTGGACACCTGCCAGGGCGCGTCGCGCGGTTGAGTTATCCCGCCAGCGCCAGCTTGTCGTGCAGGAGGGTGAGCGCTTGCACCTCACCCAGGCGGGCCGGCACATGGCGCGAGAGATTCTGGAGCCAGGCGCCAAGGACGGCAGCTGATACCAGGCAACGACGTCAACGGGGCAGCCAGAGGCTGCCCCGTTGACGTTAAACTGGCAGAAGCTCAGCTCTTGCCTCAGATCTTGATATCGTAGTCCACGTACTTGTGCATCAGCTCGTCGTAGGTGCCGTCTTCCTTGATCTCGGCCAGGGCCTGATTGAACTGTGCGGCCAGGTCTTCGTCGCGAGGACGAAACGCCACCGCCACACCGTGGCCAAAGTAGGACTTGGGCTCACGGATCAGCTCGGAGCTGACCACTACCTCGCTGTCGGCCTCGTCCACCTGCAGGTTGGCCAGCGCCAGCGGGTAGTACATGAAGGCACTGTCCAGGCGTCCGGTCTTGACGTCCAGCGCCAGGTCCTCGGCGGTGGCATAGCGACGCACTTCCATGATGTCGCCGTAGGTATCGGTGATGAAGCGATCACGAATGGTGCCGCGCTGCACGCCAACGGTCAGGCCCTCCAGGCTCGCACGGTCGTCGGGATCCACTTCACTGCCGCGCAGCGTCACCCAGACGCTGGGGTTGGAATAGTAGGGCTCGGAGAACAACACCTGCTGGCGACGCTCTTCAGTGATCGCCATGGACGACATGATGGCGTCGTACTTGCGGGCCATCAGCCCCGGGATGATGCCATCCCAGCTTTGCTCGACCCATTCACATTGACGCTGGATGCGCCGACACACTTCTTCCCCAAGCTCTACCTCGAAGCCCGTCAGGGTGCCATCAGGCAAGCGGTACTCGAAGGGCTCGAACGGGATATCCACCCCCAGCTTGAGCGGCTCGTCGGCCTGGGCCGTTGTCACCAGGGTCGAAGCCGACAAAGCGGTGAGCCCCAGCAGGGCACTCAATAGCACAGGACGAGAAAACGATCGCATCCGTAAGTTCCTTTTTGCGTTATGGTTATTGGTCTATGCCTTGTGGGCACAAAGAGTCTGCCACTCTCTGTCACCCTCGCCAAGTTGCCTGCGACATGCTGACAACCACCGGTCATCATCGATAAGGAACGACAATGCTCAACGGCCGCGCTCTGGCGTATCTGTGCGAAGTACAGCGACGTGGTTCCCTGCGGGGCGCAGCCATCCACCTGAATGTGGACGTCTCCGCCATCAGCCGCTTGATCCGTCGCCAGGAAGAAGAGCTTTCGATCCCATTGCTGACCCGCCACCCAGATGGCGTCACCCTGACCGAAGCCGGCCGCCTGCTGGTGGAACACCATCGCGCTCGATGCGATGCCGAAACGGCAACGCTGTCGCGCCTGAGCGCGCTTCAGAGCCTGGATAGCGGTGAGGTCAGAGTGGCCGTCGGCGAGGGCTTTATCGCTGATCTGGTCAATGCCCCCTTGCAGACCTTCATGGCGGCGCATGCTGGCATCGACATTGTGGTGGTCATGGCCGGCGTCAACGAGGCCATGGCGTTGGTCCGTGACCGCGAGGTGGATCTGGCCCTGTTGTACGCGCCACCCATGGACCCGCTGCTGCGTTGTCATGTGGAGCGCCGCCACCCTCTGGATCTGATCGTGCCTGCCGACCATCCACTGACTCGGCGCCAGGCACCATTGACCCTGGCCGAAATCAGCGATTGGCCACTGGGGCTGATGGACAGCCCCTTTGGCATGCGCCAGATGGTCGACCAGGTCGCCCATCAGGAGCGCCTCCATCTGCGTTCACGGCTGCATACCAACTCGGTCACCGTCCTGAGGAATTTCGTCAGGTCCGGTAGCGGCGTCACCTTTATGCCCGAGTTGACCGTCGCCGATGACATCGCCCAGGGGTTGATTCAGGTGCTGCCGCTGGCACATCCGGTGCTCAACGGGGCCCGCGCTCAGATCGTCAGTCGTCAAGGCCGGCCATTGCCGGTGGCGGCAGAGGCCTGCCTGGCGCATCTGCGTCGCGGTATGCGCTTCTTTGCCGATGATGCGCCACGCCTGCTGGCCCCACATCGCCAGAGCGGCGTTGCCTGAGGGCCCGTCCGACGTGCTGCCAAACGCCAGACCATGCCGGCGTTGCGAAAAGATCAACGCCTTGGGGTTTGATTAGTCAACGCGACAACGCCTAGTCTCGTTATCGATAGACAGCGTTGCCGCACAATAACACCACAACACCGGAGTCCCTCATGAGTCTGTTTCGTCCACTGCCCCTGCTTGCTGCCCTGACCACCGCCACGACAATGGGGTTGACCGCCGCCTCAGCGCTGGCTGCAACCACCGTCAACCTGAGCTATAACGGCGCTCCCGACCCGGACAAGAACGCGGTGCACGTGTTCGCCACCAACTTGAAGGAACTGGTCGAGGAGAAGACCGGAGGCGAGCTTGAGCTCAAGCTGTACCCCAACAGCATGCTGGGTGAAGAGCAGGAACGCATGGAGCAGACCATGGCGTCGCCGAGCCTGAACATTGCGTCCTTCGCCGGCATGTCGCCCATCGTCCCCGAAGTGTTCGTCAGCGCGATCCCCTTCCTGTTCCAGGATTTCGATGACGCTCGCCAGTTCTTCGACGAAGGCAGCTACTGGAAAGCGGTTCAGGAAGACCTGGAGGGCCGCGCCGGACTGGAACTGCTGGCGGTAGTCGAGGAAGGCGGCTTCCTGGCCTTCACCAACGACAAGACGCCAATCGCCGAACCGGCGGACTTCGAAGGGCTGCGCTTCCGCGCCATGGACCCCAGCCAGGTCGCACTTTATGAGGCCTTCGGCGCGTCCGGCACGCCCATTCCCTGGACCGAAGTCTACATGGCGCTGAAAACCGGCGTCGCTGACGGCCAGATGAACCCGCCGATGTATATCATCCTCGGCAGCCTCTATGAGGTTCAGGACTACCTGACGCTGGCCAACATCCAGTACTCCGACCAGTTCCTGGTGGGCAACACCAGCATGATCAATGGCTGGGACGAGGCGACCCAGACTGCCTTCCGTGAGGCGGTCGCCGAAGCCAACCAGCTTGCTCGCGAACAGAACCAGGCCAAGGTCGATGAGCGCATTGCCTACCTGGAAGAGCAAGGCATGGAGGTCATTCGTCCTAACCCAGAGCAGCTGGAAGCCTTCCGCCAGCAGGGCCAGCCGGCTTATCTTGAGTGGCTGAAGGACCAGAACATCGAACAGCGCTATATCGACATGGCGCTCGACGACGCCGGACTTCAACTCAGCGCCCAGTAGACCTGAGCCCTGAGCACTTAGTACTGAACACTGGGCAGCCTCGACGACCGTCTGACTGCCCGGTACACAGTGCACTGACCCAGACTCTCTTAACACGTGTTTTGGATAGGTGCTCTGAACAAGCGCTCTGATAGTAGCGGCTCAACGTTAAGCGCTCTGATATCGGTATGGCGACATGAGTGCTCTGACGTGAGTGCGCAGGCCTGAGCGCAAGACGAAGAATGCTCCAGCACGTACAACGGCCTCCGCTCCAGGAGGCCGGTTCATCCTGTTTCACCAACCTGTGGGAGAGCCTCCCCATGTCCTGGTCCCTTGCCCAAAGCCGGCCCGTCATGGCGCTGCGGCGACTATCGCTATGGAGCGCGAGTGCACTGCTGCTCATTGATCTGCTGGCCATGCTGTATGGTGTGGCCGCGCGTTATCTAGCCGGCGGGGCCCCCATCTGGACCGATGAACTGGCCCGCTACCTGATCATCGGCGCGGTCATGCTGGCCCTTGGCAGCGTCTGGATCGAAGGCGGTCATATGCGGGTCGCGCTAATCGAGCGGCTGATTCCACGCACCCTGGGGCGCATCCTCTCTGTCTACCAGTGGCTACTGACCCTGGCACTTGCCGCTGGCGGAGCCTGGTTCAGCTTTCACTACGCGCAATCAGTGGCGATGTTCCAGAGCCAAGGCCTGGGCATTAGTCGGGCCGTGCCGGTTATGTCCGTGCCGCTCGGCTTTGCGCTGCTGACGCTGATGGCGCTGTGCCATGGTCCATTCCCGCTACCGACCCAGGACGGCGACGCCGACGCCGCTCAGCACGACCGGGGGGCCACGTCATGACGCTTGCCATGCTGGCGGTCTTTGTCGTCCATGTGCTGCTGGGCCTGCCTCTGTTCATCTCGCTGCTGGCCACCGCCGTGGTGGGTTTCGCCTTCGTCGACCTGTCGATGATTCCCCGCATGATGCCCCAGCAGTTCTTTGGCGGCATCGATGCCTTCTCATTGATGGCCATCCCACTGTTTATCCTCGCCGGCAACCTGATGAACGCCTCGAAGCTGACCGACCGGCTGATGGCGCTGGCGCGTCTGTTGGTCGGCCATCTGCGCGGCGGCATGGGCCACGTCAATGTGGTGTCCAGCGTGTTCTTTGCGGGGGTCAATGGATCGGCGGTCGCCGATACCTCGGCACTGGGCTCTCTGCTGGTCCCTGCGATGCGCAAGGAAGGCTATTCGACGGCCTTCGCCGCTGGCCTGACGGCGGGCAGCTCGCTGATCGGGCCGATCATCCCGCCCAGCATCTTCATGATCCTCTATGCCTCGCTGACCAACACCTCGGTGGGCGATCTGTTCCTTGCCGGTGTGATACCCGGGCTGTTGCTGGGTGCCGCCTTCATGGCCATGAATGCTGTCTACGCGCGTCGCAAGGGGCTGCCCAAGGGTGATGGCTGGCCCGGTGCGCGCCAGCTGGGGGTGGCTGCCCTTGGCGCCTTGCCTGCCCTGATGGCCCCCTTCCTGATTGTCGCCGGCATCGTCATGGGATTGGTCACACCCACGGAATCAGGAGCGCTGACCGTGGCCTACGTGGCCCTCTATGGGGTGCTGGCTGGCAACCTGAATCTATTGGCGCTGTGGCGTGCGTTTGTCGACACGACCCGCCTTACCGCCGCCATCTTCGTCATCATGGCCGCCTCCAGCACGGTCAGCTGGCTGCTGTCCTACGCCCAGGTGCCCTACCAGTTCGTCGAGCTGTTGACCCCCTACGTCGATAGTCCGGTGATCATTCTGCTGTTGCTCAGCCTGATCACCTTCATCACCGGCATGTTCATGGAAGAGGTCTCGGCGCTGATGCTGCTGACACCGATCTTTGCGCCAGTGGCCATGATGGCAGGCATCGACCCGGTCCACCTGGGTATCATCATCACCCTCAACATCACCATCGCGCTGATCACGCCGCCGATGGGCGCCTGCGTGTTCGTCGCCGCTGCCGTCAGCCGGCTGGAGATCACCGCGCTGTTTCGTACCATCTGGCCCTTCGTGGTCATCGCCCTGCTGGTCCTGGTGGCACTGATCCTGGTGCCCTCCCTGACCCTATGGCTTCCGACCGCTCTGGGATGAGAACCTCCATGACCTCCAACGAAGGCTGCAACGAGAGCTGCAACAACGGCATCAATAACAGCGGTGACGACCGTCATCCCTGTGCACATCCCGAGACCCCAGCCATGGCGATTCCTCTATCCGCTGAGCCTTCCTGGGCCCAACTGCGCCAGATTCCCATTCAGGGGCTGGATGAGCCCCTGGTGCCCATGAGCCTGGCCCCATCACCGGTCAAGGTATTTCCCGCCTACGCCCGCCTGGGAATTCCTGGCGCCATCAACGAGTGCTATCTGCGTGAAGGCGTCTATCGCCGCGTGCTGGCGGCGGCGCGCTCGCTGCCTGACGGCGTAGGTCTGATCGTGCTGGACGGCTGGCGTCCGTGGCGAGTTCAGCAGTACCTGTTCGACACCTTGATGGAAGCCATTCGCGGCAACCATCCAGACATTGATGAGGCTGAGCTGCTAAACCGTACCCGTGAGTTTGTGGCCGAACCCAGCACCCGTGCCGATGCGCCGAGCCCGCACCTGAGCGGCGGCGCCGTCGACGTGACCCTGTGCGATGCCGATGGCCTGCCGCTGCCCATGGGCACCTTGTTCGACGAAGCGTTGCCGGCCTCCCACACCGCTTTTCTGGAACACAAGGCCACGCTGACCGATGACGAGCGCGCGGCGCGGGACAACCGTCGCCTGCTGTACCACGCCATGACCGCTCAGGGATTCACCAACCTACCGAGCGAATGGTGGCACTTCGACTTCGGCGACCAGCTGTGGGCCCATTACGGCGGCCACGATCAGGCGCTGTACGGCCCCGCCGAACTGGACACCATCGAGAATCGCTGGCGGCGGCAGTTGTAGCGAAAAGCGGTAAGGGAAAGGGAGAGTGGGCAGGAGAAAGGAAAACGTTGAGGGGCAACACAGGATAACTGGCTGCGCTGGACATCTCGAACTGTGGCGCTGACGATGCGCTACTTCAGCGGCTCAGCCGCCCCTCATCATCG
This sequence comes from Halomonas sp. DP3Y7-2, assembly GCF_019800795.1. Taxonomy (NCBI): domain Bacteria; kingdom Pseudomonadati; phylum Pseudomonadota; class Gammaproteobacteria; order Oceanospirillales; family Halomonadaceae; genus Halomonas; species Halomonas sp. DP3Y7-2. Next base: position 625,597 of record NZ_JAHVKJ010000001.1, on the reverse strand, counting down.
ATCACCCTGACCTTGGTCGGGCGAGAGCGAGACCATTTCCAGAACACCAGGTTGACGTCACGGGCACCGGCCCCCGTCGCCTGCGACGGTACTCGTATGCCGACAATGCCTTGCCGAATCAGCTCGTCGGCAATCTCCCAGGTGAGCACGCTTTGACGTGCGAGCCTCTGCGCCAGCCAGGCCTCGTGCATCCAGCTGTCCACGTCGGGATGGACGAGGGCACAGACATCCCGATCACACAGGTCAAGCAGCGGACCACAGTCGACCTCATAGGTACACAGCGTCAGCGGCTGTGTCTTGAAGGGCATTCCCTGTTGCGCTTCCAGCCAGGCGGTCTCGAACCGCGCTGAGGTGTAGAGTGCGGGTTGGCCAACACGGTTCCAGCGCCCGCCATTCAGCGCCGCCCCATCTCCGGATTCAGGTGCGTGCTGCCAAAGAGGGTTGTGCCCTCGATACACCAGCCCGTTGAAGTGAAAGCCGTGACTCCGCAGGCTCACGCATAGCCCCCCTCGGCGATATGCGACAGATACGCGCGTACATCATCGGCTCGACCTCGCCTGACCAGTTCTTCCGCCGTCATATCGCCCAGGGCCGCAATCGGGTAGCTGCGAAACCACGACCAGGCTGCGCTGATCGAGCCAGCCCAGGGCTCGATGCGTTTGAGTATTTCATAGGCCTGGCGCAACCGCTGTTGCGTCGAGACGGCCTGCAGCCGCTCCTTGCGAACGATGGCGCTCTGGCTGAGCCCGATGGCGCGAGCAAATTCGCTTTTCGTTATATGAAGCGCCTTGGGCAAGGCATCGGCGCTGATATAGCCCTCGGCATTCACCGCTTCACGAATCTCAAAGGACATACCTGGCACCCATTACGACATAGATATATGTCAATTTAGGTGACAAACAGGGAAGCGTCAAAACCCGCCTGCGTTCTCCCCGGCCACCCGCATTGAGCTCGCGTCTCGCCGACGCCATCGCCCGCTACACCGCCAGCACCAGACTGACGTCGTGAATCAGCTGGACGTCATTGAAGGGACCTGCCGGGCTTTCCTCGGGGATCAGCCGAAACGCGCGCTGCTCTTCCCGCGGCAGCCCCTGGTACTCGGCGATGACCTGAAACAGCCAGATTTCCTGATCCCATTCGAGCTCGCTATCGGCCAGGTACTCAAGGGCACTGACATCTCCCGGCCTCCCGTCTGGCGCGGCACCGCGGTCCACCACGTCCAGGTAGAAGCGCTCTACATCCTGCTTCAGCGCCTGCTGGCGGGCCTCCACCAGGCTTAGTTCCTCCACCTGGGCGGGGCCAGCGGCCTCGACGATCTCGGGGCGGTGAACCGCAACCGGCAAGGCGTGCAGCAGGCTGGCGATCGTGTCGCTGTCGTGATGGTGGTCCAGGGCCACCGAACCCGCAGCCTGCAAGGGGCTTGCCCGATTGAACAGCTCTGGCACCTCGCTTCTGCGAGTGTAGTTGCCGGGAATAAACCCCGGATGCTCGCGCAGGAAGGCGGCCATACCGGCCACCAGTCGGCTCTGCTGCTGCTGCTGGCGAAAGCGCGCCATCAGCTCGATCAGCCGCCCCTGCACCTCACGCAGGTTGGTGTAATGCAGGCTCAGCTGCTGTTGCAGCTGGCTGATCAGCAGCTTGCGCAACGACCCATCACTGCCCACCAGTTCGATCAGCTCTTCGAAGTCGATCAACGCCATGCCGTCGAGCAGACGCACGATCTGCTTCTGGGCACGGTCGTTCTCGCGGATCTTGTCGTTAAGGCGGCTGACAAAGCCAAAGTCGCTGTTGAGGCGCTGCCACAGACTATCGATGGCGTCGGCGAAGCGGCCGTTGAGATCGTCCACCTCCTGGCGCAAGCGCAGCATCAGGGGCCCCTGCTGGTAGTGCTCACCGCGATTGACCGCTTCACGATAGCTCTGTACCAGGTTGCGAATCTGCTCAAGGGTCTCACCGACGTCGGCGTTGACGTGGCGGCGGGTCTCATCGGCCAGCATCTCGGCGATCAGCTCGCGCACCTTGGGGGTCAGCTTGACCGCTCCGTGTTCGTCTGGGCGCCACAGGATGCGCGCCGCCAGCAGCTTGCGCAGGGCGCCGTCAGTCAGCGGCTCCAGCGGCACCTCGTCACGGGAGTAGCCCTGCATCAGGACGTCGGCGTAGCGTCCCAGCAAGGAGAGACGCTCGGTGCCGGTGGCCATCAACCGGCTTTCGAGCGTGTGTTCCTCGCTCATAGCAGGGACTCCTGACGGGCCGGTGCCTCATCATCCACCGGCAGGCTTTCTTCGTCGCGAATGAAGCGTACCAGCTCGACCAAATAATCGATCTTGCCGGTGACCAGATAGACCTGACGATCGGCGTGGGGCTGCAGCAGGTAGCCGTGTTCCTTGAGTCGCTTGAACACCTGCTTCATCTGGGCGTCGAGCTGCTCGCTCTGGGAACCGAAAAAAGGATCGGTGGCAAGGCGCTCCAGGCGTTCGCGCAGGCTCTGGTTGTCCTCGCAGCGAGCGCTGAACTCCGCCGGCTTGAGCACATCGCCAGGCGCCGCCAGGGCATCCTGGCCCAACGTTTCCTGTACCAGTTGCAGCCACTCCAGCAGCGGCAGCAGGCTGTTGACGGTATCGCCCAACTGGCGCGACAGCTGCTCACGGGCGTCTTCGTTTAGCTGCCGCCAGGCCAGGAAGTGGACGCTGCCGTCCTCGTTGCTGGCCAGACGACGATTGAGCGGACGCAGGTAGGTGTCGATCTGCTCGCGAACGTCGTCGTCTTCAAGTTTGCGAAAGGCGCTCTCGTCGCTGATCGCGCAGATGAATTCGCCGGCCAAGAGGCGCTCCAGCAGGGGGCCGTGTTCGATCATAGGGTGAGCTCCTCTTCACTGCGCTGCTTGAGTCGCTGGGCCAGCTTGCTGAGCCGGGGTTCGATGCGCTTGAGTCGACGACGGCGAGGGTCGCTGGCGTCACGGTCGATCAGGTAGCGGTTGTGGAACAGCAGCAGCACATCGGACTCCGGGTTGGGGAAGGCGCCGACGATGTGAATGTGATTGCTGTCACAGGCCTCGAACAGTTTTTCGACGTTGTGATAGGCCAGGGTGCCGATCTCGTCGATGGGCCAGTGCACGCTGATCTCGGCCTGGCCGCGCAGCAGGCGGGTGAAGGCCAGCAGGAACTTGCACAGGATCAGGTAGGCCATGCCGTGGCTCGACGACTCGAGCAACTGGCGGTCGTTCTTGATCACCAGGTCGGTGCCGCCTTCATTAAGGTGCAGCTCCAGGCGCAGCAGGCTCTCGAAGCTGTACTGCTGGTCGCTGCGCAGCAGGTCGACCACATCGGCCAGGGCATTGAGGTAGTCGTCTCCGGGCAGGCCACCGGCGTCCTGCCAGTCACGATAGTCCTGGGCGAAGCGCTTGAGCGGCTCCCAGAAACCCAGCTCGTCGATGGTGGACTGGATCTTGACCTCGGCCTTGGTGATGCCTTCCAGGCGCAGGTCGTCGGCCACCTCTTCGGATAGCCGTCGGCTCTGGGCGCTGATGCGTCGGTTGAGGTCGCGAAAGACGGTGAAGAACTTGTCGAGGTCCGCCCCCAGGTTGCGTCCCTGCTGCACCAGCTGCTGTTGCTGGTCTTCGAGCAGGGTAAGCATCCCGCGCAGCAGCGGCAACAGCTGCCGAGGACCGACGTCGGCGCTACCCTGGAGCTCATCGCGGAGCTTGTCGCGCTCGGCGCTCAGGGTATCGATAAAGCCAGCGCTGGCGCCCTTGATCAGCTCCCCCTCGACCTGCTCGCACCCCTTGCGCAGGGCATCCATTTCGGTGGCACGCTCGCTTAGCGCTCGGTGGGCTCGCTCGATACGCTCGTGCACATCCCCGGGTGCCTGACTCTGGGGCGCCGGAGCTGGGTCCAGCGGCAGCTGCTCGACCTGCACCAGCAGCGGCTTGAGGGCGTCGATGATGCCGCTCTCGGTGCTGCGCCGGGTGGACAACTCCGCCAGCGCCTGCTGGTGGGCGCTGCGGGCAGACTGGAACTCGGCCTTGCGCTGCTCGCGCTCGCGCTCGGCGGTCTCCTTGTCACGTATCAGACGGGTTTCCTTCTCCACCAGCTGCGGCTTGCGCTGACCCCAGTCCAGGCGCATGAAGCGGCGATAGTCCTCCAGCTGCTCCTGACGGCCGGCGGTGTCGCGGATGCGCTGATCCAAGGCGGCAAGCCGCGCCTTGGTATCCCTGAGGGAGTCCAGGTCCACGCCCTGCTCCTGCAGCTCACGATCGAAGGCGGCCTCGAGCTCCTGGCGCTGGCGCTGGTGCTCCTGCTTCTGGTCGCTCAGGTACTGCTTGTGCTGGCGGATCTGGTCGTCGATGCCATCCAGGCGGCTCTGGGCATCGGCCTTCACCTCCAACAGCTGCGCCTGATGGGTCTTGGCCAGAGTGTCGAGGGCATCACCTTTTTCCTGCTTGAGGTCATCATGACTCGCCTGCTGAGCGGCCAGTGACTCCTCCAGCGCCTGACGCCGGGTCTTCTGCTGGCGCGCATGGCGCTCCTGCAGTTGGCTGCGCGCATCCCGGGCGTAGTCCACCTCCGACTCGGCGCGCTTGACCTCCATACGCGCTCGCCGCACGGCATCCTCGGCAGACTGTACCCGCTCGTTGCAGGCCTTCATCTGACGCTCGGCGGCCTGTTCGGCGTTCTCGGCGCGCACCAGCGCGGCCTCGGCCTGCTCGATGGCGACGACCAGGCTCGCCTCATCCTGGGCGTACTCCGGCACGTCCACCGCGGCCAGGTCGAGCCCGACGCCGAACAGCTCATCGTGGTCGTGTTCGCCGACCTTGGGTGACAGGTCGCGACGCTCCAGCAGCTCAGGCGCGATCACCTTGCCCAGACGTTGTTCCCAGCCCGGTCGGTGGTAGCGCAGGAAGTGGCGCAGCGTGCCTTGCGCGGGATCACGCTGCTGGTGCAACGCGTGGCAGTGTGCCTCGGCCTTGGCCAGCTGGTGACGGGCGTCGTTGAGCTCCTGCTCCGCCTGGTCTCGACTGCGCTTGAGCGTGTCGTACTCTTCGCGCAAGGCACTCAGGGTTTCCCCGCTGGCGTCACGATCGCTCTGGGCCTGGTCGAGGCGCGCCTGGGCGAGCTCCGCTTCCTGCATCTCTTCTGCTGTGGCGGCACTGGCCGACAGCTGCGCCTTCAGTTCGGCTACCCGCTGAAGCCCTGCGTCGAGGCGTTCACGGTAGCTGTCATCGAGCTCCTGGCGCTGGGACTGGTAGCGTTGCTCCAGCTCGCTTTGCTGCTGCCACTGCTGATTGCGCAGCTCTTCCCTGGTCTCGCCCAACTCGTCGATGCGGGCCTGGGCCTCCTCCTGCTGGCGGGCCAGCTCATCGGCGAGCTCGCGCAGCCGGCCCTCAAGCCGTGACTGGTGCTCCTGAAAGGCGGACTGCATCACCGCCAGGTGCTCACGCAATTGCTGACTCTGGTCGCGCCACTGGGGCAGTGACTGAACGTCTCGCTCAAGCGCCGGCATGTCGGCTTCTTCGAAGGCCTCAAAGGTGTCCTGCAGGTCCGACAGCTCCCGCTGAGTTTGCTCGAGCTCGCTGGTCATCTCGCTAAGGCGATCATTCAAGGCGTCGCGCAGGTGACCATACTCGGCTTCACGCTCCTGAAACTCCTGCTTGCGGCGAGCGATCTCCGCCTCGGTGTCGGCCAAGGTGCGCTCGGCGCGGTGGCGATCAGCCTCGAGCTGGGGCTTCAACTGCCACAAGATGGTCTCGCGCTCGGCTACCTCATGGTCCAGCTCATCCAGCTTCGCCAACGCCCGCTCCAGCGGCTCCAGGCGTTTGGACTGACGCATCTGAGCGATCCACTCCCGCGCCTTGGTGCTGCGGATGCGCGTCACCGGCAGTTCGACGCCGTCCTCCTCGAAAATCGCCGCCAGCATGGTCTTGAGGGTGTCCATCTTGCCCTCTTTGGCGTGCACCGCACTGATCAACTTCTCCATATGGCGGATACGACGCTCAGGCTTGACCAGGCTGAACTGGGCGGCCATCTGGCGCAGTCGCAGACTGTCCTTGCGGTTGCCCTGCTGATGGGTGAAGTCGTTCTGGATGACGGCGCGGTACTCCGAGGTGGCCGTCAACTTGGCGGACATCGGCACGTTGTCCCGCCTCAACTGGCTGGCCCAATCGCTGTAGCCGAGTGCTGTCACGCCACCGTTGGCTTCCACCAGATAATGACCGGGCTGATACGGCGCGCCGACAAAACGGTACTCGATGCCGCCATCGGACTTGCGCGTCAGCACCGCCTGACAGACATTGCCGGCCTCGCGACGATACTCGTAGATCAGGTAGCTGTTGCCATGGGGCAGATAGAAGGCATCGAACTTCTTGCGGGTCTTGGGTACCACCTTGTTGGGCAGCTCACCGTAGAACACCGGCACCAGACGCTGGAGCGTGGTCTTGCCCGAGGCGTTGGTGCCGCAGATGTTGGTGTGACCGTCGACATCCAGTTCGACCACCCCTTCCAGGTGGCCGTGGATCATCACGATGCGCAGCAGGTGAGCCATGGGGTTTCCTTGTTCGCTTGTCCGTCAGGGGGAGTATTCTGCCAGAGACCGCCCGCCCTGACAGTTCGACCAGAGTTGCCCCGGGGCAAGCTTTCGCCTAAAAGAAGTATCCCCACTATCGTCTGCCCACTACCGGAGCCCCCATGAACTTCGCCACCCTCGGCCCTGAAGACAGCAACCACGCCTTGGTCTTGGCCCGCTATCTTGAGCTCCGGCGTCAGGATCCTGGGGGTAAAGACAGCCCACTCTCGCCGACCGTCCAGCTGGTAAACGACTTCCCCCAGGCCTTTCAGGACCTGGTGGACGGGCATCACGACTATGTGTTGCAGGTCAGCGCCCATTTCAGTCACGCCGACTGCGTCGGACGCTTCATGCACCGCGCCTTTCCAGTGGATAGCTTCATTGCCCCAAGCCGGCCCTTGGCACTGGTCGCGCGCAAGGACGTCGCCAGCCCCACAAGCGTCCTGCGTCAACCGGCGACCCGTCACTACACCGACCTAACGGGGCTGAAGCAACGCGACGCCCCCACCATCGTCGCCGCCCTGGAAGGCCTGCTCGACGGCCAAGCCGACGCCGCCATCGTCGCCGAACAGGCCCTGGCCCTCTACCCAGATCAACTGCGACTGTTGCGCCCTCTGGGACCAGCGCTGGACACCTGGATTCTGTACGCCAACCGACCGCTCATGGATGAGGTGCAGCAAGATCCGGCATTGGGAAACAGTGGCGCCCTACGGGAGCATTTCAGAACGACGTTGGCGCGAAAAAAACCGGCATGATGCATCAACCTCGATAACGTAAGCGGTGTGGCAGCTACTTGCTGCCGCTTTCCCGATGGAAGCGCTGACGTCACCAGCCGAGCGGTACCAGGCGCCCACAGCGCAGAACCCGGAGCCTATGCGGTATAGGTGAGGAGTTCGAGCAGCGCGTAACGCAGCAAGTCGGCGGCGCAGGCATTTATGCAGTGTTTCCCTATGGTGGAGAGTCACACAGGGGGAAGGGCCCACTTCATCACTATCATCCTCCGAACTCCCAAGCCCCGTCGTTGAGTTAAAACTCCTTCAGGCCACCGATACGTGTCGACGCTTAGTCCCCACTTATCCCTACCTGGACAGCCATGACGCCCCCTAGGAGATAGGGGAACCCACAGATCGGAATAATTTGTGGGAAATCGCTCACAAGGCACTGTCAGGCCGAATGGTAAGCTTGCTTTGCGCGCACCCTTGTCGCACGAATATCGTGATGGAGCGAAACCATGGAAAGGTTTTATCGACTCAGCATACCCATTATTGCTTGCGTCGTGATGACCGGGTGTGACGGAAGTGCTTCACAGGAAGAAGCCGGAGGCCACAGGGACGCCAGCTCACCGGTTAACCAAGAGGCCGTTGCGGCACTCATCCAGAAAACCATGGACAACATGGTCTTTGTTGAAGGCGGCAGCTTCCAGATGGGAGATTTTGGGCCGCTGATGCCCAATTCTGGCGGAAGAACCTATACAGCGGATAGCGACAATAAACCCGTGCACGAAGTGACGTTGGACAGTTTCTCCATTTCCGCCGTCCAAGTATCCTACGACGACTACGACATCTATACCGAGGCGATGGGGTTGCCAAGGATCAACACCGCCGGTTACGAATTTCAATATCGCGCCTCAAACATCCCTGCCGGAGTCGACTGGTATCAGGCACGAAACTACTGCGAATGGCTGGGCGATCAGACCGGGCTTCCCTTCTCACTTCCCACCGAGGCGCAGTGGGAATACGCCGCACGTTCACGTGGGCAGTTTCAGCTATATGGCACCTTCGATGGAAAGTATATGAACCCAGGCGTCAACTATCCGACTCGCGACGAAATCAAGTCCAGTACTCCATCGGGAAGCATGGGACCACATACCATTGGCCTTTATCCACCCAACTCAATCGGTCTCTACCAGATGGGGTTAAATGGATTCGAGTGGGTAAAGGACTGGTACGATGAGAACTTTTATAAAACATCACCTAGGAATAACCCGGTCGGTCCAAATGAGGGAGAGTATAAGGTTTTAAGAGGAGCCGGTTTCTCAGAGATGTATAGAGCGAAACTGATCGTCAACCGTCGGCATTCGCTACCAGACCTAGCGTTGGACGAACCCATATTAAGTCTCACTCACAGCCCCGCGCACCTCTACACATTTCGGTGCTCACTAGCTCACGATGATCAATCGTGATTTATATAATTTTCCGCCGAAACTCAATACTAAACTGGCTTGCTATCCGATAAATTTACAGACAATTCGTGCTAAACCAAAACCGGGACGAACCGAAGGCAAAGTACATCAGCTTACCCCCCCACTTCACTCTTCACTTAACACGTCAATTTCAAGTATACACTGTGTTTCATTTTCGCATGGTGTATTAAAATAGCGTGACACATCCTCCTGCAGCCTATATTTCAAGTCATCGTTTCTTACTATTTCAGTCCCCACAGATGACGCATCTCTTATCAAGCTCGCTCGGAGGTAGACAAACGCACGCTCGAAATGACTCGATAGCGGAGGAGGCAGCTCTCTTTCGCCTCTTGCCAAAAAGCAAGAAACCATTTCCTCACCTGTTCTACTATCAATGATTTCTCCAACCTTAGGAGTGATACGCCTCATGACATTTCTCATCTCACTCTTGGACTGAACCAAGTGAAGAACGTGCATAATCGCGGTCTTCCTTTCGTTCATAAAACCAAACAGACTGGGGTTTTCCCACCAGCCCTCAACATCCCTATTCAAGGGATGGTAAACATCGAAGATATTAGTTTGCATCAGCCAGTAGATAATCAGCCCTTTTGTATCCGGAGTCGCATATCTAAGTAAGTCAGGATTTTCATTGATTCGCTCGGCCAAATCGCTTCTCTTATAAGCGTTTTCTGCATTGCTCGATAGTTCAGAAAACACCTCACTGGCAAGTTTTTCTACAACATCTGCTGTATCAGCCAAATAATCAGCAATATCTCCTCCTTCAGCGACCATTATTGCGATAACATTTGATAACACGTAAAATGCATCTTCATTAATGAAAAACAGCCTTGAATAATCAATGTTCTTCAGTTGATAAACCACCCATTTAGCAAATTCGTAGATCAGGCCAGCATCCACCTCGAAATCGATTTTACCTTTAAGTCCAATCCCACAGCACACCCCAGCCTGAGCAGATATTCGAAACTTTCCATTATCATAGTAAACCGAGAAATTGGCAGCGGCACCGATCCCCAACATTCCCACAGCACTTGGTGCACTTTTTGCAAAAGGTTTAAACTTATTGCCTTCTTCGGGGTTCTTCCATTCAAGCTGCACGCCGAAGGTTGCGATCGCTTGGCCTCCGGCAAAGGCCGCCATCCCCCCGGCGACTTCACTATTGTCCAGCTGGGGTGCCCCTGACTGACGCACCACCGACCGCTGCTCGCCGGGTAGTCCTCGTTGGGCAAGCTGTCCTTGTACCCCACGAGTCTGCAACTGACCATCCCGCATATCGACATTCAAGCTCAGCTCGGCGGCTACGCTGGCTCCAATCCCTCCACTACAGGTGATAAACGCGTGCGACCGTATCATTCCCAGGTCGATGATCCCGGCTTCATTGGGAAGCTCACAGGCCAGCATCAGGCCACCAGCGGGAGTATAAAAATCCAATGATGCCTTGGCTTCTGCCAGGACCAATTCAGCTTTTGCGTCAGCCTTGAGAGAGGCTTTTCCTTGAAAGGGGTTGAACTCTCCGCTCATACCGCTTGCACCTGATGTCCAGCGCATCAACTGGGCTTCAGCAGATAGCTCAACACGCGAGCTATCCTTATCGCGTTCCTCACCCTCAAGAATTTCGTACTTCGCAGACAGGTTTTCGTTGATCGCCTCAGACCACTTAAACAGATCAACTGTCTCTTTTTCCTTCTTCAGCCAATCTTCAAACCACGGAAAATCTGCTTTCAACTTAGCTTCACCACTGACATTCACCATCTGGCGCACCAGCTTGTCAGTGTCGACGCGTCCGTTAGTGAGCACCGTCTGGCTAGCATTACCGCTACCACCGCTTAACGGTATCTCTTCAGATATCGCTCTGATGATATGAGACCTGGCGTACACCAGTCTGAAGTGTTCAGTTCTTGAAGCTCTTCGTTGAATAGGGATTAGCTCCATCACCTTGTTCGTTTCGCTACTCAACTCCGTCAGCGGCTCAATCACATCCTTCAGCGCACGATTTTTCTCGTCCACCTTGCGTTGCGCTGTCAGGACCTGTTGCCTCAAGGACTCTCTGTCCATAACGAACTGTTGATCACGGATGTCCGACATCATCAACGCAATATAGCTACTAGTGGCAGCGGATAGCTCATCAAGTGCATGTTGATACTCCTCCACCACGGTTTCCATTAACCGGCACTCCTCAATAAAGTGCGCAGCTCCCTCGGGTGACACGCTCACCAACTTATCTCGCCCCACCGCATAGAACAGCAGCGGCGAGCCTCCAATCGCAACATCACGTCCTTGCGGCATCAGGCGGGTTTGGGCATTACCATCTTCCGTATCAGCGGGTAGTGTCGAAGCCTCTGTCATGTCACACGCCTCCCTGCGCATCAAAAATGTCATCCAGGTCATCAAGCCGGTCTAGAACCGTGATGCTCAGGCGCTCTGGTTGACGGGTAACTACCTTCTGCGTCCGCCCCTCTTCGTCACTACGACCCTCGATAGCCCTGCCCTCTGCAGTCACGATCCGGTACTTTGCGAAACGCAGGGGCAAATTCGTCTTCTTGTCACGCAGAACGAAAAACTCGGAAAATAATCCTTGAGGCTCGGGCAATGGAGCCAGCAACTGCTGCAAGCTTGTCGGCCCCGCAAAGCTATGCTGCGCGCCCTTCAGGTCCACCAGTCCCGGCCCGTGGATCTGAATATCCCCATCCTTGAGGCGGATATAGCCTCCGCCGCTGGTCAGCAGGATTTCCTCTTCGGCAGCGATGTGTACGCTGTCCTCGGTGGAGGTGATGGTCAGCTGCTTCTCGGCGGTCAGGGCCATCTCATCTGACTGGGCCTGGATATCGACCTTGCCTTGGGCGGCGAACAGCTTGATGCCGGCGCGCTGCACGAACAGCGAGAGCGCCTCGGATATCGCACCCAGCAGGCTCCTGCCCGTGGCCAGGTTGATGTCCTCACCACTGGTGACGCTGAGCGACTTACCCTGGACAAAATGGGTGGACTGCGGGGTGCTCGCGGCGATGCCCGCAGGAGACGCCAGGTGCAACCAGGACTGCTTCAAACTCCCGGCCTGGCCGCGCCCGCCAAGACTTGCCGTGCGTGCGCTTCCGCCGTCGAACGCGTTGGCCTGGGTGGCCTCACCCGCCACGCCCTGGGTGTCGTCGGCGGCTTGCTTCAGGTTGGCGCGGGCGGCCAAGGCGTCGGCGCTGTGCTCCACCGCACTCTGACTGAGGCTATCGGCCAGTTGCCAGGCGCTGGCGAGCTCTTGATACGCCGGGGCCAGGGCCAGCTGTTCACCGTTCGCGCCCAGTTGCCCCCAGGTCGTCAGCAGCAGTCCCTGATGGGCGCGTACAGCGCCAAAGGCGTCGCTTCTCAGCTCGAAGCCGGTACCGCGAAAGTCGCCGCGGGTGTTGCCCTGCTGGTGGATCAGGTAGCCCAGGTTCAGCTGAGTCTTGGCGTGCTCGGAATTAAGACGAACCCGCTCCTGGTCGGTGGCGTCATCGAATACCAGCTCGTTGTACGTGTTACCCCGGTAGGTCTTGGACTTGAAGCCGGATAGCAGACCGTTGGAATGCCACTCGGGCTGTTCATCACCGTTATAGACGCGCCCGGTGATCAGCGGGCGGTCCGGGTCTCCTTCGAGGAAGTTGACGATCACTTCCTGGCCGATACGCGGGACAAAGACACCGCCCCAACCGGCGCTGGCGTTGGCCTCGCTGACTCGCAGCCAGCAGCTCGACTGGGAATCCCGCTGCCCCAGCCGATCCCAATGGAACTGCACTTTCACCCGGTTGAGCCGGTCGGTGTGGATTTCCTCACCCTCGGGTCCCACCACGATGGCGGTGTGGGGTCCCCCCATGACAGGTCGAGGATGATCCAGCGCCGAGCAGTAGGGCTGGGTCAGGCGCTGGGCCTCCAGGTCCATCAGGTAGTGGCCGGTACCGGCACGCTGGTAGTCGTCACGATGAAGACTGTCGTCATCAAGTCCGTGGGCCCGGCGGGCATCCAGCAGTTCCTGTTGCAGGCTGCCGGGCAAGGTGTGGAGGTGGGCCGAGACCGGCAAGGCGTTCTCGGCGAACAGGCTGAGGCCCAACACCAGGAATTCGCGCTCGGTAGTCTCGCCGCAGTCATGTTGGGCGTGCTGGGTCAGTTCGAAGAAGCGACCGACCTGTAGCTGGCGGGCGCCGCCACTGCCAAAGAAGCGCTTGGCGCGGGATTCCAGGGCCGCGAGCCGATGCTCGGTCAGCCGCTCGCCGTGATAGTGGTCGTGGTAGTAGTACTCACCGGGGGCGTCGTAGACCTCCTCGTCCGAGAGGTTACCCTGCTTGTCGCGGGACAGCAGGTCAGTGCGCTTGACCAGGCGAGGCTGCTTATAGTCGTAGGTGGCAAGGCTGACCCTTGTCGCCTGCTGCTGGCGGCGTCCGCTCCATTGGGTAAGCGCGTCTTCGGTCTCGGTGGCGGCCTGGCGATGAAAGCGAATCTGGCGCGGCGCGACCGCCTGGCAGGTGGCCACATCGTCGGTGATCACCAGACGGTGAAGAGCGGTCTCACCGCTTGGGCTACCGGCGTTCTGGCTGTTGTTGAGGCTGCTGTTGTGGCTATCGTTGTGGCCAATGTGCTGGCCATCGCCCTGAGAATGCTCGAAGTAGTAGAACAGGCCTTCCTGTTCCATCAGGCGATTGACGAAATGGTAGTCACTCTCGCGGTATTGCACGCAGTAGCTGCGCGCCAGGTAATCGCGACGCACGTCGATGCGCCAGCCGCCCCGGGCGATATCATGGCCAGAAAAGACGTCTTCGATGATCTCAAGGACGCTCTTGTCCTGAAAGATGCGGCTGTCGCGTCCCAGGTTCAGCATCGCAAGCCAAGGCACCAGGGTCAGCTGGTAGTAGAAGACGCCGCCATCTTCGCCCAATAGCGCCGCGGTCTCGACCAGACCGGACAGCGACCGGTAGCGCCAGTCGGCCTGACGAATCGCGATGGTGGCGGGCTGGGCCATCAAGGACTTGAGCTCGATATCGCCTCGCTGGGCGATCACATCGAGGCGATAGCAGAACGGGCGTGACATCTGCTCTTGCCCGACCAGACGGTGGGGGATCAGGGCTGGGCCCGCTGACGTGGCACCGTGCAGTTCAAGCTGGAGCAGCCGCTCGTTCTGTGACAGCGGAATATTGAAAGAGGCGCGTAGCGCCTTCCACCAGGAGGGATCGCTCATAAATGCCAGCCTTGCTGGCATCGGCACAGCGTTCGATGGCAGGCCATCGACAAGGGATCAATATCCAATCTAGCGCACGTAATGGGCATGAAAGATCCTCTCCTGGCAACATCCATGTAGTCACAGGAGAATCCTACCCAAGCCCTCGACGTGAGCCATCACATCGCAATGACTTTCCGAGAAAGCGACAATTTTTTCTTAAAAGAACCTACAAATTTCACAATAAAACGCACGGAATAGCCGCTCATGAAAAGCAGCTATTTATCCTTTTTTCGCTCCCGTCGCTCACTCATCATCACATCATCGATGCAGGAATTATCGTCTAACGACCACTGTTTTTTTCGATGGCCTTGTCCCCGTCGTAACAGCCAGAGAACGGCTCAGAGCACAGACCAGAGCACCGGTCAGAGCACCGGTCAGAGCACAGGCCAGGGCACGAAGATCACGCCAAGCCCCAACGCCACCAGCACCAACCTGACCCACCAGCGGAAGCGTCCGATCAGTCCGTAGGACGTCAGCCCCAGGCCAAGCAGCACGCCAAGGGTCGTGCCCAGGGCAAGGACAATCCCACCGCCAAGATCCAAAAGCGCCGGATGCGCCACCATGGCCAACGGGATCAGGTACAGACCGACCCCCAGCGCCATGGCCTTGGCCGCGACCTTGAGCCAGTTTTCATCGGCCATGCCAGCAGCGATGAACACCGCCCCGCACACCGGCGGGGTGATGGTGGAGAGCAGCGCGAACCAGAACACGAACAGGTGAGCCGTCAGCAATGGCAACCCCAGCTCGGTCAGCGCGGGGCCAGCCACCGACACACAGATGACATAGGCCGCAGTGGTCGGCACTTCCATACCCAGTACCAGGCAGGCAAGCGCGGTCAGCAGCAGCGCCGGCCATAGCTGCCCACCGGACAGCGACAGAATGGCAGAGGTCACCTTGACCCCCAGCCCGGTGAGCGCCAGCACACCAATGACCAGGGAGGCGCACAGAATTATGGCCCCGATGACGGCAATCTGGCGACCGGCCGTCAGCGCTGCCTGGGCCAGGCGCGCGCGAAACTCCGCCCCCGACACCTTGAGCTCGGCATTCATGGCCAACAGGGCAAGCCCTGCGAAGATCGCCACGCTGGCAGCATACTGGGGCGTGTTGTCGCCGTGAAAGATACGTTCCAGCAGGATCGCGAAGGGCACCGCAAAGAACAGTGCCGTCGTGACCACCTCACGCAGCGCCGGGCGATCTTCCGCAGCCACAGGTTTCAAGTCATGGCGAGTCGCGAAGGCATTGATACCGATCCACACCGTGGCGAAGTAGAGAAACGCCGGCAGCAGCGCCGCGCCCATGATCTCGGTGTAGGGAGTCCCGGTCAGCTCGACCATGACGAAGGCGCCAGCCCCCATCAACGGCGGCATGATCTGGCCACCGGACGAGGCTACCGCTTCGACCGCACCGGCCAGCGAGCGCGGGTAGCCAAGCCGGGCCATGGAAGGAATCGTGATGGCGCCGGTGGAGGCCACATTGGCCGACGCCGAGCCCGAGATCGACCCCATCAAGGCGCTCGAGATCACCGATACCTTGGCGCCACCTCCGGTCAGACGACCCGCCGCGGCACCTGCGAGATTCATGAATCCTCGACCCGCTTCACCGGCATTCAGCACCGCGCCGAAGATCACGAAGATGGCGACCACCGACACGCTGACCCCGGTCAGCTTGCCCCACAGGCCACCCTCGGCAATGGTCAGCGAGCCCACCAGGCTTGCCATGGGCAGCCCCGGATGACCGAACTCACCGGGTAGATACTGGCCCAGGGCCGCGTAGCCCAACGCGATCGCGGTCACCAGTGGCAATGGCCAGCCGATCGCACGCCGCGCGGCTTCCAGCGCGACGACGATCAACAGCACGCCCACCGCCATCTGCAGCGGGGTATCGATAAAGCCATACTGGCCGCTCAGGGCATCCTCGTTGAGGACGATAAACAGACAGGCAGCGACACCCAGCGCCGTCAGTGCCAGGCCGCTGGCATGCTGCCAGCGAGTGCGGGCGGAAAACACCAGTACCCATGGCAGCACCAGCGCCATGTGCAGAGGGCGACTGATCAGCGCCGGAGTCAGGCCATGGAAGATCAGGCCAAGGTGGAACACCACCGACAGGGTACCCAGGCCCACCCACACAGGCGTGAGGGAACGTCGGGCGTCGTTGTCGGTGGCCGAGCGGGCGGCATCGCTTGAACTCATGACATCACTATTTCAGCAGGGACGGTGCCATTACCCGAAGTGATCTTCGCGGCAGTGGCCAGGCCAGTTTTACGAAAAGACGATAAAGAGGAGCCAGGAAAACGCGTATTCGCCACGCAGCCGGGAATGGCATTCATGGCGAATACGCTGTCAGCTCAAGGAATGATCAGCGCTGAGCGTCAGGAATCTGAACGCCGGATTCCTCGTAGTAGCGAAGCGCTCCGGGATGCAGCGGTCCCTCGAGGTTAGCCAGCATCTGGGGAGAAATGGCCTGCCACCAGGGGGACGTCTTGGCCATCGCCTCTCGCCGTTCCCAGAAGGTCTTGGTGAGGGTGTAGGCGGTCTCTTCATCCATCGCGCTGGTGGTATAGGCCACCACCGGTAGTGACGTGGTCAGCACGTCTTCATCCACACCCGCATAGGTACCGGCGGGAATGATCTGAGGCGCAGCTCCGGTTGCCTCCACCTCGGCCTCGCTGAAGGACACCAGTCCGACATCGTGGCTCGCCGCTGTCTCGATCACATTGGGCGCGGGGAAAGAACTCGCGGTGGCAAAGGCGTCGATCTGGCCATTCTTGAGCGCATCGGGAGCGCTGCCCACGTCGGCGTCGTCGACCTCAACCTGGTCGGCGAGCTCGAACAGGTCCAGATAGCGCGCAGCCTCTCTGGCGCCGAAGGAGCCCTGGCCGATCAACAGGTGCTTGCCAGCCAGTTCATCCAGCGACAGGGTGTCCTGCTCGCCGGCCACCACAAAATGCATGGTCAGTGATGGAATCGGGAACAGCGCGCGAATCTCCTGGAAGCGCGGATGGTTGCGGTTCTCGAACGGGCCGCTCGATTCGCGTGCCTTGCTGACCAGGCCCGGGGGGGAGGTAAAGACATAATTACCGGGCCGCGCCATCACTTCCATGACGTTCTGCACCGATCCCTGGCTTTCTTCCAAGGTGAGGGTGACCTCACCCTCGGTACCGGCCTTGATGGCTTCGGATAGCTCGACCCCCATCTGGTAATAGGCGGTGCCGGCAGACGCCGACTTGTAGGTCAGGCGAGTCTGCGCACTGGCGGTGCCAGCCGCTAGACCGCTCAGCAGAAAGGTACCGGCCAGCACGGCCGTCAAGGCCCTGGAGCCTCGGCTACGAAGATGACGCATGGGGTGGTGTCTCCAGTCGACAATGGGCGGGGCCAGCACCTCTTCTTTCCTTTATAGTGCCGCGCCAGGTACACACCTGCCGGGCTTGGCCGGCCAACAGCATATTCGACTGACGCCCTTCTCGCCATGGCAGGGCCAAAATGCCGACCACGCCTGACTAAGAGACACCTCTGAATCACGAATGAGGGAGACACCCTACGGAAACGCGCATCAGAGCTTTTTGCAGAATCAGGCATGTCGAGTAAGCCTGCTATCGCTCACCAGACTTAAGCAGGTCTCTCTCTTGCCCCCACCTCGGTGGGGTTTTTTTTGCATGTCATCGATGAGCCTAGCCGGATTTCCTGGAAGTCCTCGCGCAGCGCCAGCCCACCACCTGCCTCGCCCATAAGGCGCCGCTGGTGGCTAACGCTGCCGCTACGGCAAGGCTGAAGGCGGTCGTGGGGGGAAGAGTATCGGCACTGAGTGCGAGGACGGCGCTGAAGGCCACCAGGCTCAACATGCCCAGCTGGGTGCTGGCCAGGGTGGCACGCGCTGCCGCTGCTCCGTAGCGCTGGTGCAGGGTCAGGGCGATGGTAAGCATACCGATCGGGAAGCTCAGGACCATGCCCGATACCGCGGGTGCCCAGGTGCCGACCAACAGCGTGGCGAGACACACGATGGCGCCCGCCAGAGAACCCCGAAGCAGTAGATCGACCCAGCGTACCGGCGCCGATACCGACACCGATGCCAGGTGAAGCGAGCGCAGCCGTCGCATGGCCATGGCCAGACAGGCAAGAAACACGATCAGTGCCAGTCCCACACCACCGGGTAGCGCATTGGCGACCGCTGCTGCCACCCACCACAGGCCCGCGGAAATACCGGCGCTGGCCCAGGCTCCAAAGCGACCCGACGCCAGCACAAAGGCCAGACAGAAGGCCAGGGTGGCCAGCATGGCGTGCAATGACCCCAGCGCGGCATCTGCGACCAGGCCACCTGGCTGCTCACGCAGCATGAAGAAGTAACCTGGTCCCAGCACGATCGGGGTGCCGGCCAGTACCCCGCCAATCCCGGGGCCCAGGCGGACGGCGGCCAACGAGACACCGATCACCACTGACGCGGTCGCCAGCCACTTGATCAGCAGAAGAGTCACCATGAAGGGGCTCCCGTGGACGATGGCTACATCACGTCGCCACTGTTGGGCCCAAGCGTCTGGCCAAGATACAGATCACCGTCCGGCGACGCCGCCAGCATCAGCGCCGAAGGCGCCACCTCCTCGGCTCTGCCGAAACGCCCGAGGGGCAATTCGGCTTCCTTGTCGGCGATCCACTCCGGGCTCAGCCCTTCCAGCATCGGGGTCAGGATAGGGCCAGGGGCAATCGCATTGGTCAGCACGTTGTAGGGAGCAAGGTCCCGGGCCATGGACTTGGTCAGCCCCAGCACCCCGGCCTTGGCCGCGCAGTAGTGGGACAGCCCCGTGCCGCCCTTGAGCGCCAGCTGTGAAGCCACATTGATGATGCGTCCGTTCCTGCGTTCCACCATGTGTGGCGCCACGGCCCGACTGACCAGAAAGACCCCGCGCAGGTTGATGCCAATCATGCGGTCAAAGGTGTCCGCACTCATCTCCAGAAACGGCGTTTCGTCGAGTATTCCGGCGCTGTTGACCAGCACGTCGATGCGTTGATGGCGGCCGATCACCTCATCGACCATGGCCGCCACCGAGGCCTCGTCGGAGACATCCACGCGGTGGACGCTGGCCCGCGCATCGAGCTCATCGGCCAGCTGAGCGCAGGCATCGGCGTTACGATCCGCCAGCGCAACGACGGCGCCCTCGGCGTGAAACAGCGAGGCAATGGCGCGACCGATACCGCTGCCACCTCCCACCACCAGAGCCACCTTGCCTTCAAGCTTGAGTGTCATGCAACGATCCTCCTCTGGGGAAAGTCGGGGGTGAGCTGGCCCACCCCCGCAAGGGTGTCAGCTGGGCCAGCGCACGGTCAGGCCGCCGTCGACAATCAGCTGCTGTCCGGTGACGTAAGAGGCGTCATCGCTGGTCAGAAAGCGCACCGTGCGGGCGACCTCATCGGCGTGCCCAACACGTCCAGCGGGAATCACCTTGCCTGCCGCCGCCAGGCCTTCCGGCCCCAGGGAGTTGACCGGGTCCAATGACTGTGGCGTCTCGATCAATCCAGGAATCAGGGTGTTGACGCGAATACCTCGTGGGGCGAGCTCCACCGCCAGAGACTTCACCAGCCCCACCAGGCCACTCTTGGCGGCGGCATAATGGGCATGGTCATCCCAGCCATACACGCCCCCGGCGATGGAGGACACCGCGACCATGGCGCCAGGCCCGGTCATCACCCTGGCGGCGGAGCGGAAGATCCGCATGACCCCGGTCAGGTCCACCGACAGCATGTCATTCCAGGCATCGTCGGTGAGGTCTTCCAGCGCGGCCTGGCGCAGGATTCCCGCGCCTGCAACCGCAATATCCAGTCGCCCAAAGTGCTCGACGGCGGCCTGGGCGAGTGCATCACACTGCTCGCCATCACGCACGTCCACCGCCACCGCCAGGCACTCGCCGCCGGCTTCTCGCACCGCGGCAACGGTGGTCTCGACATCATGGGGGTCGCCCGGATAAAAGCCAGCAACCACCTTGACCCCCGCCTTGGCATAACTGACCGCCAGGGCTTGCCCGATGCCACTGGCCGCACCAGAGATCATGGCGACCTTGCCTTCCAGTCCATCGTCACGCATCAAGCGACTCATGCTGCCACCTCCTTGAGAACATCCTCTTCGCGGTGATCGACCTGACGCGTACCGAACATCAATAGACCACTAAGCAGCAGCGGCAGTGAGCCGGCCAGAATCGCCGCCCAGGTCATGCTGACACCAGCGGTCAGCAGCAGTGACACCAGCCCGGAACCGATGATCGCCCCCACCGGCGCCATGACGTGGGCGACGTTGGCGCCGGTGCCACGCACGTGAGCCGGAAAGGACTCCCCCATGTAGAACAGGATGGCGGCGAACGGGCCGAGCAGGAAGAACAGGGTGACCGCGTACATGGCATAGACAAAGCCATCGGTCGCCGGCCCCAACAGCATCAGCATGCTGGCGATGCCCCCGAGCAGAAAGCCCAGCAACACGGTATTGCGACGCCCGATACGATCACCTACCCAGCCATGACTGAGGTAGCCGACAAAGCCCACGGCGTTCGCCAGGATCAGGACATACAGGGAACTCTCGAAGCTGACACCCTTGGCCTCGACCAGCACGGTGGTACCCAACACCGCAAACACCTGGATCGCCATCCAGCTGAACAGCCAGACCAGCGAAAGGGAGATGGTGTGGCGACGCAGCTCTGGCGAGAACACGCCCTTGAGTCCCAGGTTCTCGCCATTGTTGACCTCGATGTCGTGTTCGGCCGCAAGACTCGCCGCCCCGCTGTCGTCACCCGCCTTGCGCCGGCGCTCGACTTCCTTGATGGCGGCGAAGACAGGGGATTCCGGCAGCTTGATCGCCATCACGATGACAATGATCGAGGCACAGGCGGCCACGAAGAAGCTTCCTCTCCAGCCCACGATGGGCAGCAGCAATGAGGTCATCCCGGCGGCGAGCAGGGCACCCACCGGCCAGCCGCTCTGCACCAGGCTATACATGAAACCGCGCCCCTTGGCCTTCTTGTAGATCTCGTTGAGGTAGACGGCATTGACCACCTCTTCAGAAACCGCAAAGCCAGAGAAGGCGCGGATGATCACCATGGACGCCGCACCGATGGCGATCCCCGACAGACCCGAGCTGACCGCGCCCCCGATCACCAGAAAGATCAGGGTCTTCTTACGACCGAAGCGATCGAGCATCGTGCCGACCACCAGAGAGACCAGAAAGACCCCGATGGTGGCCCAGGTATTGACGGCAGTGGCCTTGGCGGTGGTCCAACCGAAGTCCTCGGCGATCACCGGCAGCAAGGTGCCAAACAGAGTGTAGTCGTAGACCGACGCCACCCAGGCGATAAAGCAGACCAGAGAGGCATAGCCAATCTGTTTCTTGGTTATGACCGCGTTCCAGGGGGCTTCTGCGTCGGCGGGAGCCGTGCCAGGGGCACTGGAGGACACAGTGGAGGTTGGTTCAGTCATCGACGTCACCCTTTGTTCGTTATCGTTGTGGTGTGAAGGTCAGGCGGGGCGAAACGTGAAGGCTTGGTGGCTCGCCCGGCAACGGCGCCGAGCGAGAGCATCCCTTCGGTTCGTTCAGGTTCTGGGGTGGCGCTTGGCGAAGTCGTCGGCGATTTCGTCGAAGGTGCAGAAGCGCACGCCCTCGTGGCTCTGCATGTGCTCAATCAGGCGCTCGAGCATCATCAGCACCTGGGGACGCCCGGACACATCCGGGTGAATGGTCATGGTGAATACTGCGTAGTCATTCTCGCGGTAGACCCAGTCGAACTGGTCCTGCCACATTTCGCCCAGCTGCCGCGGGCTGACAAAGCCGTGGCTGTTGGGAGACTTCTTGATGAACATCATCGGCGGCAGGTCATCGAGGTACCAATTGGCGGGAATCTCGATCAGATCCGTTTCCTCACCCCGCTCAAGGGGCTTCATCCACTCCTTGGCGGACTTGGAGTAATCGATCTTGGTCCAGGAGTCGCCTACACGCACGTAGTACGGATGAAAGTCGTTGTGCATCAGGCTGTGGTCGTACTTGATGCCCCGCTCGAGCAGCAGCTCGTTGGTCACCGGACTGAACTCCCACCATGGAGCGACATAGCCAGTGGGGCGCTTGCCGGACAGCTTGGTCACCAGCTCGATGCTGTGATCAAGGACATCGCGCTCCTGCTCGCGGGTCATGGCGATGGGGTTCTCATGGCTGTAGCCGTGCACGCCGACTTCATGACCCGCGTCGACCACTGCCTTCATCTGCTCGGGGAAGGTCTCGATGCTGTGGCCGGGAATGAACCAGGTGGTCTTGAGGTTGTAGCGTTCGAACAGTTTGAGCAGGCGGGGGGCGCCGACCTCGCCAGCGAACAGCCCGCGGGAGATATCGTCCGGTGAATCTTCGCCGCCATAGGAGCCGAGCCAGCCGGCCACGGCATCCACGTCGACACCAAACGCACAGAGAATTTCTTTCTTGGCCATCGTGTAAACCTCGTCTTGTCACTTGGAGTTATTGAGATCTGTTGGCGAAACCGGCCACGCCATGGGCATCTGGACACGGGATAGAGCGCAGCTCACCGCTCCAGAATATCGCCTTTCAATTGAAGACTGGATACAAAGGTCATTTTTGTCAAGGCAGTGGCTTTTCGCTTTCGAGGCGTAAGGGATCCATCGATAGACGCTCTCATCCACCGCAAAGAACGCACTAGCGCCTTTTTTCTCAACAAAATAGAAACAACAGGAAAGAAGCACCGGGAATCTTGGGACTCGCAATAAATACAACTAAAGTCGAAAAAAGAGAAAGCGCAGGAACGGATAAAAACGCAGAACGTCATTTTTT
This sequence comes from Halomonas sp. DP3Y7-2, assembly GCF_019800795.1. NCBI lineage: Bacteria > Pseudomonadati > Pseudomonadota > Gammaproteobacteria > Oceanospirillales > Halomonadaceae > Halomonas > Halomonas sp. DP3Y7-2. The sequence goes on along the minus strand of NZ_JAHVKJ010000001.1, from coordinate 602,798 downwards.
TGATCATCGCATTCCGATGACATTTTTCAGTGCCCCAGCATGACGCAGCCGCGGCAAGCATCAGTGGAAGCAGAAGGGGGATAGAGGGAGAGGGAGAGGGAAAAGAGAAAGCCACAGGGGCTGAGCCACAGCCCCAGAAGCGCCAGCGCCAGCGACAGCAGAACGAGAGGTCAGCGGCTGCCGGTCATGCTAGAGAGAGAGCGACGCCGGAGACCCGACGTCAGCAGCAACAGGGGAGATCGCCACCGCCAGGGATCATACGATGCGCTGCAGGTAAGGCGGCAGTTCAGGTTCAGGAAACACTGACAGCACCTTGAGGCGACGCCGGGTACGCTCAGCGGCGGCCTGGAGGTGTGATTGCAGGCTGGAGGCGGCAGCATCGAAGGCGCCATATAGCAGGTGATCGATGACAAGCTTGTGCTCTACCAGCAGCGGCTCATCGCTTGGCACCCCCAACACCTGGAAGAACATGCGATTGACGATCACCGGCAGCTGGCTCTGGGCGATCATTTCGCCGGCCTTGCGGTTGCGATAGTGTCGCAGACAGTGCTGATGCAGATCCTGCTCCAGCCGCGCAAGGGTCGCAGCGCTCTGTTGTTCAGGCGCATCGATCAGCTGCTGCACCCGTGCCTGCATGGCCTCGAGCTCGTCACGCGCCAGATGCGGCCCCGAAGCCTTCAGTGCCGCCGGCTCAAGCAGGATCCTGATCTCGTAGTCCTCGGCCACGGCCTGTGCCGTCAGCGGGCCTGCCAACCAGTGCGAGTGGCGATCCTTCTCGATCAGTCGCTGGCTACGCAGCCGCCCCAGCACCTCGCGTGCCACCGTCCTGCTGACCCCATAGTGCTCGCTGAGGGTGGTTTCCACGATGCGAAAATGGCCAAAGGCGAGGCACGTCGCCACCGCCTCTTCCACTGCAGCGTAAATCCGCTCAGCCGCGGGCCTTGTGTCTACCACCGGCGCCTGGTCGTCACACAGCCCCAAGCGCTCAGCCGTCAACGGCTCCCGGGCGGGGGACACGGCCCCAGGGTGCGGCGTTGCCACAAAGCCACGCCCTTCAAAGCGGCTGATCACCCCTTGTTCGTGCAGCAGCTCCAGCGCCTTGCGTACCGGCCCGCGACTGGTCCCGAACAACCGTGCCAGCGGTCCTTCCAACAACACCTGATTGGGCGCGACACGGCCTGAACGTATGGCGTCCCGCAGCGAATCCTGAATCATTGCATAGCGCGGCGGGCGTCCCCCACCGTGCGTGCTGGTCTTTTCTGCCGTATTCAGACGTCGCCCTCCCTGTCATTGGCGATCCACCCTGCCGCAAGGCAGCCCCATAGTCTGGCAGCTCATGCCACCCCTTTCGACCCGCTCAACATGACACCTGTCGACGAAAGCAGCCCGGCCATCCACGCCCGACCCCATCTGGAGCGCTCGCGCCGGGGCTCTACTATGCCGAAAAAACAGCCTATTGCATTTACTTTCCGTACCAAATGCGGCTTAAGGCTAGAGGCAAAGCTTGTCAAAAAATGGTTTTTGTATCCATACTGCATTTACGCGACCTTGAGAGATCTCCTCCCCTCTCCGGCGCTATCGCTCCCAACAACAACCTTTCACACCCAGGTGCGATACCATGACAAGCACTCAACACACATCGCCGCCCCCTGCCCCTTCGACGCGCTCCGGTACGTCATCCCAAGCGACGACGTCCTCCTCGGCCAACGCCAGCGATCATCTGCTGGAGGCGGCGATCCTGCCGGTATGGCTCAATCAGCGCACTATCGGCTTTCTGGGCTTCATCTGGCTCTGGATCGGCATGGCCGTCATCATCGCCACCTTCCAGCTAGGCGCTGGCGGTGTCGCTGGCCTGCCACTGGTCCAGGTGGTCGCCATCATCTTCCTGGCCAACCTGGTCCTGGGCGTGGTGATGAGCCTGACGGCCGATATCGGGACCGAGCACGGCCTGTCGTTCGCGGTCTATCTGCGCGCTCCCTTCGGCCTCAAGGGCACCCACCTGCCCGCCGTATCACGCGGCATCGTCGCGGCTATCTGGTTCGGCGTCCAAACGTACCTGGGGGCGCTGGCCCTCAACGGCATCGTCGAATACCTGTGGGGCCTCGACAACTGGGTGCTCTGGTACCTGCTGTTCGCCGTCGTGCAGATCGTCAATACCGCCCTCGGTATCCGCGCGGTAGAGCTGCTGGCGTCGATCGCCGCGCCCTGCATCGTGGCCATCTCGGTATGGATGTACTTCACTCTGGACGTACTGGCCGAGACCCAAGGCATCAACATCTGGACCTTTGCCGGCGATCAGGACGTGGCGGCGCTGGGACTGTTCTTCGCCAACATGGCTTTCTGGTCGGCGCTCGCCGTCGATATCCCCAACCTCACCCGCTTTCTGAAGACCGAGGCGGGTGCCAAAAGCTTCTTCCAGCGCAACCGCAACGTCTTCGTGGCGCAGTTCCTGGCGCTGCCCGCCACACAAGCCTGGATTGCACTGATCGGCGGAGTCTCCTTTATTGCGGCGGGCGACTGGAACCCGGTCACCGTCATCCAGGGCCAAGGCGGCGGCTTCACCCTGATTGCGCTGCTGGCCATGGTGATCCTGGCCCAATGGTCGACCAACAATGCTGCCAACCTGATTCCGGCGGCCCTGACCTTCGTCAATGCCGGGGCGCCAAGGGTCAGCTATCCGGTCGCGCTGGTCATCGCGGGGGTGGTCGGCACCGCGTCAATGCCATGGCTGATTCTCGATAACCTGTTCACCTTTCTGAGCTACTACGGCGCCGTGCTGTCTGCCGTCGGGGGCATCATGGTGGCTGACTACTATCTGCTGCGCCGGCGTCGCCTCAATGTACCCGCGCTGTTTGATCCTGCAGGGCAGTTCCGTTTCTGTGGTGGCTTCAATCCCGCAGGGCTGATTGCCTGGCTCGCCGGTGGCACTCTCGCGCTGATCTTTCTCGAGTATGCCTACGCCGTGGGTTTCGTCACCGCCCTGGTGGTCTATGTGGTACTGATGAAGGCCTGGATCCTGCGCCGGTACCCTCAGGAGGAGATCCGCTCAGGCTTTGATGACCGCTTCCTGGCCACCTCGGTGGGACGCAACTGGGTCTATACCGAGCAGGGACGCTTCGAACGCCTGGAAACCGGTGACATCCCCGACTCCGCGCTCAAGCGCGAGGATCGCTGAGTCGTCGTCTGGTGCCGCCCGCGGCGGCGCCCACCAACCGCAACAGGAGACGTGCATGCCTGCCTCCCCCTTCACCGCCCTGGCCATCGGCGAGGCCATCCGACGCGGCGAACTCGATCCGGTCGCGCTGACCCGCCAATGCCTGACCCGGGCCGCCGACAGTGACGCCGTCTTTATCTCGCTGACCGAGCAACGCGCTCTGGTGGAGGCCGAGGCCTGCGCCCAGCGTCAGCGCTCGGGCACCCTGCGCGGACCGCTCGACGGTGTGCCGCTGGCCTGGAAGGATCTGTTCGATATCGCCGGCACCGCCACCACCGCCGGCGGCAAGGTGCTGGGCAAGACGCCGGCCGCGCGCGACGCCGAGGCGGTACGCCACACAGCCGGCGCGGGCATGGTCGGCATCGGCAAGACCAACCTCACCGAGATCGCCTACTCGGGGCTGGGCCTGAACCCGCACTTTGGCACACCGCACCATACGCCAGCCGGCGCCGAGCCACGGGCGCCCGGCGGCTCGAGTTCAGGCTCTGCGGTGGCGGTCGCAGCAGGCATCGTGCCCGCCGCCATCGGCACCGACACCGCGGGCTCATTGCGTGTCCCGGCGGCCTTCAATGGGCTGGTGTCCTATCGCCCCTCCCAGGCCCGCCACTCGCGCCAGGGCGTGACACCGCTGGCCGACAGCCTGGACACCATCGGCGTCATCGCCACCACCCTCGAGGACTGCCTGGCCATCGACGACACGATGCGCGGCAGCGCGCCGCTGGCCCGCGCCGCCGCCGCGCCCGAACAGTCGGTGATCGTGCTCGATACAGGCTGCCTCGACGACCCGAGGGTATCCCGCGCCGTGGGCGACAATCTGGAGGCCTGCGCCAGCCGCCTTGAGGACGCCGGCTTCCACATCATCCGTCGCCGCGTGGCCAGCGTCGCCGACACCCTGGAGGCCATCGCCCGCCACGGCTGGCTGGGCGCGGCGGAGGCCTACACCGAGTATCGCGCCTTGCTGGAAGGCCCCGATGCCGAGGCCATGGACCCCCGGGTACGCAAGCGCCTGGCGGCCGCCCGCCAGATGCCCCCGGACAGCGTGGTCAGCCTGTACCGCCTGCGCCGGGCGCTCAAGACTCGGCTGCGCGAGGAGCTTGCCGGCGCGACCCTGCTGACGCCCACGGTGGCGCATGTGGCGCCCTTGCTCGCGCCGCTGGAAGCCGACCCCGAGCACTTCGCCGAGGTCAATCTGGCGACGCTGCGCCTGAGCATGGTGGCAAGCCTGCTCGACTCGCCAGCGGTGGCGCTGCCCAGCGGACGTGACGACGACCGCCAGCACACCAGTCTGCAGCTGAGCGGACCCTGCGGCGAGGACGAAGCACTGCTGCGGCTGGCCCTTGCCGCCAGCTCGGCGCTGACGGCCTAAATTACATTCATTCGGCGCCGACGGCGCCATCGGAGGTTGGCATGTGCGGACTGTGCGGTGCATTCGGCGGCGAAAGCCACTGGAGCACCACCATCGAGGACCCCGAGCAGGCCCACTTCGCGCGCAGGCGCGCCCGTGCCTACCGGGTCACCCTGATCAATCGGGTACTTGCGCCGAGTCGTATTACCATCGAGGACTTCCAGGCGGCCAGCTTCGTGTTGGCAAGCGCCACCGGCAAGCGCGATATCGTGCAAGACCTGGGTGGCGTCTGGCAGCAGGCCGAGCAGATGTGCGGTCGCCAGCTGGACCCGTTGGATGCCGATTTTCTGGCGTCTCTTGCCTGACACCATCGCGCGACACGAGACTCCCTTATGAGCGAGAACACTCCCCTGCTCCCCGTCCATGTGATCTCCGGATTTCTCGGTGCAGGCAAGACCACCCTGCTGAAGTCGGTCCTTGCCAGTGAGGCATTTGGCGATAGCGCAGTGCTGATCAACGAATTCGGAGACGTGGGGCTCGACGACCGGCTGATCGGTGATATTGCCGAAGACGCCGTACTGCTTTCCAGTGGCTGCGTCTGCTGCACCATTCGCGGCGAGCTGTCCGAGGCGCTCAGGCGCTTGCTGACTCGACGCCAGGACGGCGACATACCACCGTTCAAACGAATCATCCTGGAGACCACGGGCCTGGCCGATCCTGGTCCGATCGCCTCCACCATTACCGCCGATCCGGTCTTGCGACACCACCTGCGTCCCGGCACCAACCTGACGCTGGTGGATGCCGTCAATGCCGTCGACAGCCGCGCCGCTCACCCGGTCTGGGAGGCTCAGGTCGCCGTGGCCGACAAGCTGGTGATCAGCAAGACCGACCTGGTGGAGCACCATGCGCTGACACAGCTCGAATCACTGCTGGAGGCGCTCAACCCCGCTGCTCAACGGATGGGCAGGGAAGCCCTCGATCAGCCTAGTGATAGCCTGTTTGCCAGCGGCCCACACCTTCAGCGGTTCACCCCTGGGCAGGTCAAGGACTGGCTGGGGCCATGGCGCAACCCCGTCCGGCATGACCCCGACCATCTCGGCAACATCCGCTCCTTTCGACTGGGCCTGGAAGGCGACGTAGACTGGACGTGCCTGGGCATCTGGCTGTCCATGCTGCTTAATCGCCATGGCAGTGACATCCTCAGAGTCAAGGGGGTGCTTCACGTGCACGGCGATGACCGCCCGGTCGTGCTGCATGGCGTCCAGCACACGATTCATCCGCCTGAGCATGTCGAGACGTGGCCGGCGCACGACCGTCACTCGGAGCTGATCTTCATTACCCGCGACATCGATGCCGAGCGCGTGACACAATCGCTGACGACCTTCATGGAGCGCATCAGCGATCACCCCAGCCCAAGGATTCAGCATGCCTGACACCCAGCACGACGCCCCCTATGTGCAACGTGGCCCCGTGACCCTGCGTGTGCTTGGCACCTCAGTGACGCTGCTCGACAGCATTCGCGAGCGCGCCCGAGAAGATCTCGGTCTGCGCCTGGAGTTCACGGTGATGGACGGCGTAGCCGCCCAGAGAGCCGGCGTGCTGGCCCCCGACAGTTTTGATATCTACGATCAGTGGTTCCACAACGTCGACTTCGTATGGCCCGCGGGCGCCATTCAACCGATCGAGCTGAGCCGTCTGGAACACTGGGAGTCCATCAACGACCTGCCCAAGACCGGCCGCCTGACGCCCCATGCCCCAAGAGGTGCCGGTGGCAATCCGGTGGACCGCCTCTACGTCCAGCCCGACGGCAGCTGTGGCCCACGGCCGACGGCACACATCACCATGTTGCCCGTCAGTCACAACGTCGACAGCTTTGGCTACCGTCTAGACATGCTGCCGGAGGGGCTCTCCGACGCAGAAGAGAGCTGGGCCTGGCTGCTGGACCCGCGCTGGCGCGGCATGGTCAGCCTGCAGAACGATAGCGCCATCGGCGCCATTGACGCGGCTCTGGCCGCCCAGGCAGCGGGCTTGGTGACCTTCGAGGACCTGGGCAACCTGAGCGTCAATGACATCGATACGCTGATTGACTGCCTGATCACCCTCAAGGGAAAGCAGCACTTTCGCACCTTCTGGAGCAACCAGGATCAGGCCTCCTCGGATATGGTGCGCGGCCGCGTCGGCATCGAGAGCCTGTGGTCGCCAGCGATGACGGCGCTAAAACAGCGCCAGATCAAGGTGCGCATGGCAGCGCCACGGGAGGGGTACCGCGCCTGGTACGGCGGTATGTCGCTATCTCGAGGTGTCACGGGCAGAACCCTGGACGCCGCCTACGACTACATGAACTGGTGGCTCTCTGGCTGGCCCGGCGCGGTGATGGCCCGTCAGGGCTACTATATTTCCACGCCGGAGCTGACACGTCCTCACCTGACCACCGCCGAGTGGGACTTCTGGTATGCCGGCAAACCGGCGGCAGAGGAGCTCGCGGGCCCTTCAGGGCCGTGCGGCATGATTCACAAGGGCGAGGTCCGCGACGGCGGAGATTATCTGACCCGCATGAGCCGTATCGCCGTCTGGAACACGGTCATGGACGAACACAACTACCTGGTCAGACGCTGGAACGACTTTATGTCGGCGTGAGCCCACAACAGCCCGTCGCCAGGCGCTGCCCGAAAAGTCGACGAGCGAAGGTTAGACAAGGCAAAAATCGGTGAGAAAGCGCAGTTTACGGGGTGTAAATGAGCATTTCGGTCCGGTTTTTAACGCCGTATTACCGAGCGCAGGCACTTTTCAAACAAGCCCTAGCCCAGCGCCTTGACGATCAACTGAACCCCCACCACCGCCATGGCTAGCACCACCAGGCGATAGAACAGCCGCTCGTTGACCCGATGCTGCAACCACAGACCGCTCTTGATGCCGAACCAGGCCACGGGCACCAGCGCCAGCGACGCCCAGATGCTGGTGAGGTTGATCTCGCCCAGCCACAGGTAGGGTGGCAGTTTCATGGTGTTGACGGCGGCAAACACCAGAGTGGTGGTGGCGATGAAGGTGGTCTTGGGCAGGCGCCTGGGCACCAGGTAGAGGTTCATTGGCGGCGCCCCGGCATGGGCAATAAAGCTGGTGATACCGGTGGCGATACCAGCGGGCCACGCCCAGAAGGAGGCAATCGGCTTCGAGGCCGCCGGTTTCACGATCATGTAGGCGACAAACAACAGCGAGATCACCCCCAGCAGCAGCCTGACGTGGTCCTCGTCGAGGCTGCCCGCCACCAGGGTAGCCACCACCACGCCGATCGCCATGCCGGGTATCAATCGCTTCACCTCGGCCATGTCCTGGTGCCCCCACCAGGCCTTGACCGCCAGAACGTCCATCACCAGCAGCAAAGGCAATAACAGGCCAGCTGCGGCGATGGGATCAATGGCCAAGGCCATCAGCGGCACCGACAGAGTACCGAACCCTCCGGCAAAGCCGCCCTTGGAAATACCGGTCAAATAGGTGGACAGGATGATCAGGCCCCAGGCGAGCCAGGAGTAATCGGGAAGCATAGCGATCCTTGCGCACGACGACGCCGAAGCAAGCCTGCTTCGGCGTCTTTATCAGGGGTCGGGGTAACCATGCACCCCAGGCCCCAGCATGCCACACCATGCTCACCTATGGCAGCCGGCAGCGGCGTTTCGCTTGCTGGCTGAGCTGCGAGGCGCTTGCCTGCTGGCGTTACTTGGCGGCCTGCATCGCCAGGGCGGTATCCAGCATGCGGTTGGAGAAGCCCCACTCGTTGTCGTACCAAGCCATGACCTTGACCAGGCGGCCGTTGACGCGGGTGTGGTTGGCGTCGAAGGTCGAGGAGGCCGGATCGTGGTTGAAGTCGATCGACACCAGCGGCTGGGCGTTGACGTTAAGTACCGGAGAATTGGCCGCCGCCTTGGCGACGATCTCGTTGATCTCTTCCTTGGTGGTGTCACGTGAGGCAGTGAACACCAGGTCGACCAGGGACACATTGATGACCGGCACTCGCACCGCCAGGCCATCCAGCTTGCCATTCAGCTCCGGCAGCACCTTGCCCACCGCCGCCGCGGCGCCGGTCTTGGTCGGGATCATGGAGTGGGTAGCACTGCGCGCGCGGTAGGGGTCCGTGTGGTACACGTCGGACAGGTTTTGATCGTTGGTGTAGGCGTGAACGGTGGTCATCAGACCGTTCTCGATGCCCACGGCATCATTCAAAGCCTTGGCCACCGGCGCCAGGCAGTTGGTGGTGCACGAGCCATTGGAGACGATGATGTCGCTGGCCTTGAGCACGCTGTCATTCACGCCGAAGACAATGGTGGCGTCGCCATCGGGGCTAGGCGCCGACACCAGCACCTTGGCGGCACCAGCGTCAATGTGCTTGCCGGCATCGGCACGCTTGGTGAACAGCCCCGTGCACTCCATCACGATGTCCACGCCAAGGGTTAACCAGGGCAGGCTGGCGGGATCACGTTCGGACAGGATAGCGATACGATCGCCGTCGACGCTCAAGCTTTCCTCGTCATGTTCTACCTTGAAAGGAAAGTGGCCATGGGCCGTATCATGACGCAGCAAGTGGGCGTTGAGGGACGGATCGCCCAGGTCGTTGATGGCCACGACCTCGATACGATCCCGGTAGCCGTTCTCGTAGAGCGCGCGAAGCACATTGCGGCCGATGCGACCAAATCCGTTGATGGCAACCTTGAGAGTCATAGCGAAAATCCCCCTGAGCGGCGAAAAACAATCTTGCGTGAAGGCCATAGAGCTCGACGGTAGGCGGGATTGATGAAGTTGCACATCCCCCGCAAGGACGTCGTCAGTGGGCACCAATGTGGTACAGACAGCGCCGGGACTCAAGCACTATTTTGCTAAACTTACAACATTTTCAGCAAAACATTGATAGAGGACACTCCAATAGTTCCCGTAATTCGCCAACTTGCTTGCGATTCAGCTCTGGAGCCTTCGCGGTTCATACCTTAGTCGCACGGCATCTTCGTAGTAATATTACCTTCAACACTCTATGGTATCCCTGAACATGGTGACACCATTCACCCCGCCTTTCATCGGAGGCCTCGCATGTCTCAGCCCGTCAAGGAAGTCAGCCGTGTACTCCCGGCTCGTAAACGCATCGCTCTGGTCGCCCACGATGGCAAGAAGCAGGAGCTGATGGACTGGGCCTCACGCTGGAAGGACACCTTGACGGCGCACCAGCTGGTCGGCACCGGGACCACGGCCGCCCGTCTCAGCCACACCCTGGGACTGGACGTGGAAGGGTTGATGAGCGGTCCGCTGGGCGGTGACCAGCAGATTGGCGCCAGGATCACCGAACAGGCGTTAGACCTGCTGATCTTTTTCTGGGATCCGTTCTCGCCGCAGCCTCACGACCCTGACGTCAAGGCGCTGCTGCGCCTTGCTGCCCTGTGGAACGTGCCGGTGGCCTGCAATCCCTCCAGCGCCGACTTCATGATGAGCTCCCCCTGGCTCGGCCAGGACTACGAGATGAGGATACCCGACGCCCAGGCGTGGATTTCTTCTCGTAGTGACAACAACTAATTCGTATCGAGGATTCATCCGTGTTCCAACTGACCCGAAGCGTGACCTGGCAATCGCTGCTGAAGCTGCGTGAAGAAACCGCCAACGACCGCATCCGTGACTACTTTGCCGCTGATCCCAAGCGATTCGACAAGATGAGCCTGCGCGTGGGTGGGCTCTTTCTCGACTACTCCAAGCATCAGATCTCCGACAAGGTGCTCGACAAGCTGATGGAGCTGGCAGAACACTCTGCCCTGGTGCAGCGGCGCGCGCAGATGTTCTCCGGCGATATCATCAACGTCACCGAGGACCGGCCGGTCCTGCATACCGCATTACGCAACCTGGGCGACACGCCGGTCATTGCCGACGGCAAGGATGTGATGCCCGAAATCCACGCCACTCGCGAGCAGATCAAGCGCTTCTCCGAGGAAGTGCGCAGTGGCGCCTGGAAGGGCTACAGCGGCGAGCGTATCCGCGACATCGTCAACATCGGCATCGGCGGCTCGGACCTGGGGCCCAACATGGCCAGCCGCGCGCTGCTCAAGTACCGACAGGCGGACCTGAACTTCCATTTCGTCTCCAACGTCGATGGCGCTCATATTCAGAAGGTACTGAGAAGCCTCGATCCGGCGACCACCTTGTTCATCGTCTCCACCAAGACCTTCTCGACCCAGGAAACCCTGCTCAACGCGCGTACTGCCCGTCGCTGGTTCATCGAGAATGCGGGTGATGATGCCGACATCGGCGCTCACTTCATCGCTGCCTCGACCAACCGTAAAGCGGCCATGGAATTCGGCATCCGCGAAGAGAATGTCTTTGAGTTCTGGGCCTGGGTCGGCGGACGCTACTCGATGTGGTCGTCGATCGGCCTGCCTATCGCGCTGGCTATCGGTTACGAAGGCTTCATCGAGATGCTCGAAGGCGCCTACGAGATGGACCAGCATTTCCTGTCCGCGCCGCTGTCCGACAACATGCCGGTGCTGATGGCGCTGATCGGCATCTGGTACATCAACTTTGTCGGCGCCGAAACCCAGGCCATCGTGCCCTACGACCAGGCGTTGCATCAGCTGCCCGCCTTCCTGCAGCAGCTCGACATGGAATCCAACGGCAAGTCGGTGGATATCTTCGGGCGTCCCGTGGACTACAAGACCGGGCCCATCGTCTGGGGTCAGACCGGCTCCAACGGCCAGCATGCCTTCTTCCAGCTGCTGCACCAGGGCACTCGCTATGTGCCCATCGACTTTATCGCGTCGCTGAAGCCCGAGCCCGGCGTCGAGGACCACCACTTCGCCCTGCTGACCAACATGCTGGCTCAGGCCAACGCCTTCATGGAAGGCAGTAGCCAGGGCGGCGACCTGGATCCTTACAGCTGTCCAGGTAACCGACCCTCCAGTGTGCTGCTGCTCGATGAATTGACGCCGCGCAACCTGGGCGCCTTGATCGCTCTTTATGAGCACAAGGTGTTCGTCCAGGGAGTGATCTGGAACATCAATTCCTTTGACCAGTGGGGCGTCCAGCTCGGCAAGCGGATTGCCGGTGAGATCAGCGAAAAGATCGACGAGCGCAGCCAGGACTTCGACGCCTCGACCCAGGGACTGCTGGGTCTGGTAAGAGAACACTTCAGCGCGGCAGAAACACCCAGGAACAAGCACGCTGACAAAGCGACCAAGACGTCCCGCAAGGGCGCATCGTCCAAGCACGACGCAGCAACGAAACCCTGACGACAGCAGACCTTCAAGCTCGCTCCAGCCCCCCTGCGGGGCGAGCTTGACTGCGTTCAGTCTTCGCCGCGCTTCGCGCCAACCGCCGCCGTGCGTCGGGCCAATACGCTGCGTGCACGGGCATCTCCTGCCCAGGCCGCCCCAAGCCACAGAGGAACACTCACCGTCAGGTAGGCCAAGGCCAGGCCGGGGCGCCCTGCGATGACCAGTTCAGCCACTTCCAGGCTGAACAGGGAAAAGGTAGTAAAGCCACCACAGAAGCCTGCCACCGCCCAAGGGTGCAGACGCGCCAGACGCCGGCTGCCACTCAGACCCGCGTGGGTGGCAAAGCGGGCGATCAGCCAAGATCCCAGCACATTGACCAGCAGGGTCGCCCAGGGAAACGGAGAAGCGACAAGCCCTGCCACCATCATGCCGACGCTGAGGCGACACACCGCGCCCAGGGCGCTCCCCATCCCGACGGCCAGATACAGCCATGCCACTTCGCGTCGGATCCTCATGGGAGCGCCTCCCGGCCCAACAGCAGGCCATCGATGAGGCTACCCAGCATCCATCCTGCGGCCACCGCCGACAAGCCGACGATCAAGGTCACGCCCACGTTTGCGATGGCCGCCATCAAGCGCCCTTCTCGCAACAAGTCGAGGGTTTGCAGGCTGAACGAAGAGACCGTGGTGAAGCCACCCATGACCCCAGTGAGCAGCATCAGCGCCAGCGTTGAACCGGCCTCCAGCAGGCTTGCCAGCAGACCTATCATCAGGGCACCGAGCAGATTGACCAGCATGGTGCCCCAGGGAAACCGGCTGCCCCAGGCCGAGGCTGCCCAGCGGCTGACGAACAGCCGCCCCATGCCACCCAAGGCTCCTCCCAGCGCCACACTGGTCAGCGTCCACCCATCCATCGCCTTGCGCTCCGACAAAAGCGTCATGGTAAGCCAGTGGCTGCCCTTTGTCGTGGCGACACACCAGCAGATCCGGGGAGCGATTTGCTACGCAAAACCGGCACGGCACAGAACGTTTCTGTCAAAGCAGGCTCTCAATGCAGGTGCCCGCCTGGCAGGGACGCGAAAAAAAACGCCGCCCGGGAGGGCGGCGAACTTGTGCTTGCCTAGCAGGGATGAAGCGCATGGGATGCGTTCACCGTCAATATGGCACAGAATTGGCAATACGTACAAGTTTTGTACATCATTGATGACGTACAAGCGCTGATCGAACATGTTAGCCTGCGCCAGAATCGCTCGATCATGCCCTCGCCTGTCCTCAGGCTCCATCAATTACAGGAGAAGGTTTGCGTGATGCCCTCACGACTCTGCTCTCGACTCTCACGCGTGCTGCTGCTCGCCCTGATATTGTTCGCTGGCCCAGCCTTTGCTCAGCAAGCGGATGGAGATGGCACCGCAAACGCTTCTGGCGACGGCCCAGCCTATTCGACCCTGGCTGACCTGCTGGAAAACGAGCAGTCTCGTAGCCAACTGATCCAACAGCTGCGCCAGATGGCGGAGAACGCCCCGGAACAGGCTCAAGCTGCCGGCGGCGCGGCCATCGATACCGCGGCCGATGCGACCTTGCCGAAACAGCTGGCCGATATGACCAGCCGCGTCGTCACCGAATTTGGCTTTCAGTTCGAGAACCTGGTCAATATCTTCGGAGCCATGGTGAATGGCGCCTTCTCGGAAGGTGAGCTCAACTACGAGCTCTTCACCGAAGCGGCCATCAATCTCGGACTGGTGATTCTGGCCACCTTCGTCATGTTCGTGGTCATCCGACGACTGGTCAGGCCGCTGTTCACCCGCCTGAGCCAGTATTCACAGAATGGTCAGACGCTGAATCCGACCATTCGGCTGGTGCTGTGTGTGGTCCTGGCCGTGATCGTCGACGCCGCTGTGGTCGGGCTTGCCTACGTGGGCGGCAACCTGGCCGCCACCTTCGCGATTGGTGAAACCGGAAGCCTGTCGACAAGGGCATCGCTGTTCCTGAACGCCTTCCTGGTCATTGAGCTGCTGAAGGCGGCTGTCCGCATGTTGTTCGCCTCCCGCTACGAGGGGCTACGCCTGCTGCCGATTTCCGCCGATAATGCGTCCTACTGGAACCGCTGGATCGCGCGCCTGATCGGGCTGACCGGCTACGGCCTGATGGTCGTGGTGCCGCTGATCAACACCTATCTTTCCTACAGTGTCGGCGAGGGCATTGGCGCCCTGATCATGATCGGTGCCTACCTGTATGCCATCACCGTGGTACTGATCAACCGCACCAAGCTGCGGGATGCGCTGTTCGATTCTGCGGTGCGTTCCAGCCTGGCCGCCTCCGGCGTGGCACTGCGTATGCTGGGTCGTACCTGGCACCTGTGGGCCATCATCTACTTCTCGGTGGTGCTGGTACTGACCCTGACACGTCCCGAGGACGCTCTGCCATTTGTCTTGATGGCCACGCTGAAGACCCTCGGCATCGTGCTGGCGGCCATGCTGATCTCGCGGCTGCTGGTACAGGCAGTAGGACGCCGCATTACCCTGTCCAGCGAGCTCAACAAGAAGCTGCCGCTGCTGGAAACCCGGCTTAACTCTTACGTGCCCACCCTGCTGCGCATCGTCAACGTATTGATCCTGATCGTTGCCGCCATGGCGCTGCTCAATGCCTGGGGCGTGTTCGACATGGCCACCTGGTACGCGTCAGAAGCCGGGCGCCTGCTGGTCAGCCAGGTCATCAATGTGGTCATTATCCTGGTGGTGGCTGCCGGCACCTGGATCGCTCTGGCCAGCTTCATTGAGCACAAGCTCAACCCCTCCACTGGCCGTGGCGTGCCATCTGCCCGGGCCCAGACCTTGCTGTCGCTGTTCCGCAATGCCCTGGCGATTGCCATCGTCACCATGACGGCAATGATCGTGCTGTCGGAGATCGGCATCAATATCGGGCCATTGATCGCCGGTGCCGGTGTGCTGGGTCTGGCTATCGGTTTCGGTGCGCAGAAACTGGTTCAGGACATCATTACCGGTATCTTCATCCAGGTAGAGAACGCCATGAATACGGGTGACGTGGTGACCCTGGGCGGTATTACCGGTACCGCAGAAAAGCTCAGCATCCGTTCGGTGGGTATTCGTGACCTGCACGGCACCTATCACCTGGTTCCCTTCTCCAGTGTGGATGTGGTGTCCAACTACATGCGTGGCTTTGCCTACCATGTCGGCGAATACGGTGTGGCATACCGCGAAAACGTGGATGAAGCGATCGTTGCCCTGCGCAATGCCTTCGACGAGCTGTCGTCGGACGACCAGTGGAAGACGGAAATTCTCGAGCCTCTCGAGGTGGCGGGTGTCATCGCCCTGGCCGATAGCTCGGTCAACATTCGTGTCCGCATCAAGACCACACCAGGCAACCAGTGGGCCATCGGGCGCGCCTACAATCGCCTGGTCAAGATGCACCTGGACGAGGCGGGTATCGAGATTCCCTTCCCTCATACCACCGTCTATTTCGGCGAAGACAAGCAAGGCAAGGCACCTGCCGCCAACCTGCGTCTGGTCGAAAAGGACGTGGTATCCACCGGCAAGGAGAAAGATACCGCGCCACTACCTGGAGAAGAAGGCAGCGTCGACGCCCCTCGCGAGCACGAGACCCGCGAGTACGCTGAAACCAATGCCAAGTTCCGCGGTGACTATGACCCGGAAGGCAATTGACCTGATCTTCAGTAACAGCGAGGGCGGCCCATGGGCCGCCCTCTTTTTTTCGCTGCTGGTAACGCCTACCCCACACGTGGCTCCTGGCATCTCCCACCTGGCGCCAGGCGGCTCGCCTGTCCCATACGGTTCCTGGCAGCACATGGCGGCTCGCCTATCGCTGGAACCACTCCCATGCAGCTCCTGACAGCTCCTGGCAGCGCTCATCCGGCACCTGAAGATGGCAGGCCTCCTGCCACGAGCTCGGGCGCCTTGTGTGACGCTCGGCCATGTTCAGCGCGACCGCCAAGGACCCACAAACGCCAGGGGCGGGGCCTATTGGCCCCGCCCCTGGCGGTCGTTCTGCGGCGTCGGTCGCAGTCCTGGGATCAGGCCTGCTGGGCGTCGCTAGGTTGCGGTAGTGACGGCAACGACTTGTCGAGAAGCTCGACGCTCTGACGATAGTAGAGCTGGCTCTTGTTGTGTTCACCCAGGTTGGCATAGAGCCGTGCGAGTTCTGCACAGACCACGCCGCTCGGCCGCTGACGCTGGCTCGCCTCGAAGTACTCCTGGGCCTTGCCCCAGTACGCATTGCGCAGGGCCAGTCGACCAAGGGTCAACAGCAGGTCCGGATCATTGGGGCGTTCCTGCAGCCATTTCTCGGCGGTGACCAGTTGGCGCGAGGCATCCACACCCAGCAAGCCGTAGCGCAGCACCAGACGGCTGTCCCAGTTGGATTTGAGCGAATGGCGCAGCAGTTTCTCGGCAATCACCTGCTCGTTGCAACGCACCAGCGTCTCGGTGTACAGCACCAGCAAGTCGACGTTGCTGCGCAGGTACTCCGGCATGTCGGACCACAGGTTGCGCACTCGCTCGATATCTTCGGGGTTGCGCGTTTCCTGGAGAATCAGCTCACGATAGGCCTGCAGCTCCAGTGCCTCACGCTCTTCCCGAGAGATCAGCTGCTGGTCAGCCAGGCGCGGCAGCAGGCGACGCAGGCCATCCCAGTCGCTGACGCTGATGTACGCGGCTTTCAGCTGCTTGAGTACCTGCGGGTGACGCGGCAGGTGCCGGTCGAGACGCGTCAGAATCGCCAGCGCCTCTTCGTACTGCTGACGGTCCAGCATCAGCTGAGCCTGCATCATACCTACCGCAGGATCGGCCCCATCGGTCGAAATATGTGCACGCTTGAGCAGCGTATCGGCCTGGTCGTAGCGTCCCTGGTAGTGAGCCGCCAGCGCCGCGGACAAGTAGTTGACCAACGGCGTGCTGGAGTCGTCCGCCGCCTTGACCAGGGCCTTCTCGGCTCGCTTCCAGCGACCTTCCGCCAGCGCAACCAGCCCGCGCACGGTACGCTTCATGGCGGTGCGATTACGGGCCCGAGAATTCCACACCTTGAAACGGCTGACCGGGCGACTCATCCGTACCAGAACGCGCAAGGCAAAGTGCACAATGATGAACAGCGCCAACAGGATGACCAGGCCGAACCAGAAGGAGGTCTGGAAGGAGGTGTCCCCCACCCTGACCAACCAATAGCCAGGAACGGACATCATCAGCTGGCCGAACAGCGCCCCGACCGCAAGGCCAACGACGATGAGCAGGATCAGCTTTCTCATGCGTTACCTCCCTGGCCGGATGCACCCGCCTCGAAGCGCTGCTCGATAAACCTGGCCAGCGCTTGCTGGGAGGCACTGATGTCGGGAAGCTCAGGGCGAATGGCCTGGCTCTTCAGCTCACCCAGGCGTGCAATCACAGCCTGCACCGCCTCGTTGTCGCCATCGTAGTAGCCTTGAAGCAAGGTGATGGCCTTGTCGAGGCTCGCTTCGTACAGCCCGGTTTCTTCCTTCAGCAGCGCCAGCTGCGACTGCTCCAGAACCAGACGCAGGCTTTGACGCAGGTAGGATTCCTGCTCGGGGGTGATCAGCGCCTCGAGAGCCTGGTCATGATGACGGACCGTCACCAGCTCCTTGAGTTCTTCCCCGACCCGAGCGAGCTGCTCCTGCCAGGCCCCTGCCGGCGCCTCCTCGATGGTGGTGTCCGCCGTGAATTCCTCGATGTCCTGGGCCAGCGGCAATCCGGCGATCTGCTCCTGCTGGGCGTTCAGGGCCAGGTAGAGCCCTGTGCGGTCCACCTTGGGCACCGACTGCAGCGCGGCAAGCTCTTCGGCAATGGCACGACGCACCGGCACCAGCGCCGGGTTATCGGCCTCTTCCAGGCGCGCGTCTGCAGTCCGCAGCAGGGCAGCGGCACCTTCCACGTCGCGCTCCAGCTGCAGGCGCTGGTTGGCCAGCCTCAGCAGATAGGCAGCCTCGGCATGAAGCCAGTCGCGCTCATCGGCATTCTGTTCCTTGGAGAGTTCCGCCAGCACACGGTCCAGCGTCTGATTGACGTCGGACTTGTAGTCCGCGAAATCACTCTTGATCCCGTCGACCGCCTGCCCCATGGTCTCGCGGCGCTCGTTGAGCCCGCTTTCCAGCTGTGATGACAGCTCCTGGACATCGCTCAGGCTCGGCGTGTTCTGCTTGAGCTGATCGATCCGGGCCGACATGGCCTGCTGAAGCTGCCACCCTTTGAAACCGACAAAGGCCACACCAGCGATCAACAGCAGCACCAACACCAGCGCAACGACACCGGCCTTGCCTCCACCGGAACCGCCCGAAGAGGTCGATGTGGCGCTGGTCGATGCCGCGCCTCCACCGCTACCGGCGGAGCCACCCTTGGCGCGGCCGCCGGACGAGCCAGTGGACGCAGAGGAAGTCGCACCCGTCGCGGCAGCCTTCGTCTTGGCTGAGTCCGATGCGCTTGAATTCGATGCACTAGTGCTAGAAGGGGACGTCTTTGAGCGGGAGTCGCTCGACTGGGTGGAGACAGACGCGTCCGCGCTTTGCGGCTTGGCATCAGCGGCTGGCTTGGCTGCCGACGTGGTAGCACTGGAGGCCGCATCTTTCGACGCTGAGGTCGCCTTGTCGCCAGCACTCGACGCGGCCGCATTGTCAGAAGAGCCACTCTTGCTGCTGGCCGACGCGGCGGTGGAAGACGGCGAAGCGGACCCGGTCGAGCTGCTGTTGTTCTTGTCGCGACGCCTCGAGCGCCGCTGGGCGCCTCCCCTGCCGGCACCACCCTTGGCGGGCTCCGTGCCTGAGGTCGCGGCCTGTGCTCCTTGCTTGCCGGAGGCGGACGCCGTCTGCTGCTCGTCCTGATCGTGCTGTTGGTTGCTCATCTGTCGCTAGCCCTTTTCGAGATCTTCATTCGCCATCCTCTGGGTCGCAGGTCCTTGCTACCGCAGCTGCCAGCGCCGCAGGAGACGCGCCAGACGCCACGACCGGGACGCGAAACCCCAGCGTTTTCGCCAGTGTAGCCAACCGCTGGCTGGAAACGACCAGCGGTCGTTGAAAGGCGGCCTCTGAACACCATCTTGCCAGATGTTCCAGGATTTCTCCGCTACTGACCACCAACGCCCCGTAGTCCCCTGCAGCCAGCCGCTGCGCGGCATCCTCTGCCAGCGGCAACAGACGGCGCCGATACACTTCTACCCGCGTCAACCGCGCCCCTCGCTGAGCAAGCGTCTCACCCAGCAACGACCGCCCTCCTTCACCTGCCACCAGCAACACTCGCTGCTGATCAAGCCGCTTGAGCGACGGAAGTGCCAGCAAGGCCTCGCTGGTTTCTTCCCCGGCGGCCGCAGTGGGCAGACGTACCCTCACGCCCAAGGCCTGATACAGCAGCGCGGCCGTCGCCTGCCCCACGGCATACAGCTCGAGCCCTTGCGGCAGCTGCGGCCAATATCGGTCGAGCGCCTCGACCAACTGCTCGGCGGCGGCGGGGCTGATAACTATCACCTTATGAAAGTGATCGATGTCGAGCCAGGCCGACCTTGCATCCGCCGTCTCTGGCACAGTTTCCTGCCGCATCACCTCGAGCCGAAGCGTTGACAGCCCGAACGCAGCGACGGCTTCTGCCAACACCTGGCCGCGAGCGCCCGGTCGAGTCAGCAACACCGGTGCAGACATCAGCGCGGCCCGTACACCTCAGCCAGAATATCGCTGGCTCCCTGTTCGAGCAGCTGCTCGGCCACCCGAATACCCAACGCCTCCGGTTCGTCTACCGAGCCGCGACCCTCGGCCCGCAGCACTCGCGTGCCGTCCGGGGTACCCACCAAGGCACGCAGCCACAGCGTCCGGCCATCATCTTCGTAGATAGCGTGGCCGCCGATGGGGACCTGACAGCCCCCTTCAAGCCGCGTATTCATAGCACGCTCGGCACGCACTCGCGTCGCCGTCTCGATATCATCAAGCGGCGCCAGCAATGACACCAGCTCGGTATCATGCATACGGCACTCGATCCCCAGGGCGCCTTGCCCACAGGCAGGCAAACACACCTCGGGGGGCAGCTCCTGGGCGATACGGTCTTCAAGGCCCAGGCGCTTTAGTCCGGATGTCGCCAGCAGAATGGCGTCAAACTCACCGCCGTCAAGCTTGGCCAGGCGGGTCTGCACATTGCCACGCAGGCTGATCACCTCCAGATCGGGGCGCGCTTCGCGCATCTGCAGCCCGCGCCTCAGGCTGGATGTGCCCAGTCGAGCCCCCTCGGGAAGGTCCTCGAGGCAACCGTAGTCGTTGGACACAAACGCGTCGGTGGGCTCGGCCCCTTCGAGAATCACCGACAGCCCCAGGCTTTCGGGGAACTGCATCGGGACATCCTTCATGGAGTGCACGGCAATGTCCGCTCGTCCGTCGAGCATCGCCTCTTCCAGCTCCTTGACGAACAGTCCCTTGCCGCCGACCTTGGCCAGCGGGGTATCGAGGATCTTGTCCCCACGCGTCGACATGGGTACCAGCTCGACTTCAAGGTCAGGATGAATCGCCATCAGGCGATCGCGGACATGTTCGGCCTGCCACATGGCCAATTGGCTCTTACGCGTCGCGATACGCAGCCTGGACATCTGTTGCACGTTGCTACTCCCTGGTCGGGCTCGCGACCACATCGCCGCGTCCGCCATATTAAGTGAATGGCGTCATCATAAAGCACGGCCCCCGTCAGTAAAATCGACCTGAGCCAGCCTTGCCGTCCTTTTTGCCGCCATCTTCGCCTTCACCCCGGTCTCAGCCCCCTGGGTCCGAGACTTTTGTTGTCGGGCTCGATATCGCCCTCGCTCGTTGGCCGACTTTCGTTACCGGGCCCGATACCGCCCTCGCCTCGTTGGCCGACTCTGGTACACTCTGGCCCATACCTCGACAGCGGCTCCCGACACTGTCCTCGCCTGCAGGCCCGACGTCGCGCCCGTCGCCATCGCATCGTCATTCAGGAAGTCCTTCAATGAGCCAGACCACCAATCAGTCCTGGGGCGGACGCTTCAGTGAACCCACCGATGCCTTTGTCGCCCGTTTCACCGCCTCGGTCGACTTCGATCAGCGCCTGGCACGCCACGACATTCAGGGCTCCATCGCTCATGCCACCATGCTGGCCCAGGTAGGGGTGCTGAGCGAACAAGAGCGTGACGCCATCGTGACCGGCCTCAAGGAGATCGAGACCGAGATTGCCGAAGGCAGTTTCGAGTGGTCGGTGGCACTGGAAGACGTGCACATGAATATCGAGGCGCGCCTGACGCAGAAGATCGGCATCACCGGCAAGAAGCTGCATACCGGCCGTTCGCGTAACGACCAGGTGGCGACAGATATTCGCCTCTACCTGCGCGAAGAAATCGATCTGGTCGCCAGCGAACTGGCACGGCTGCGTGCCGGGCTGATCGAGCTGGCCGACGGCGAAGCAGATACCATCATGCCGGGCTTCACGCACCTGCAGACGGCCCAGCCGGTCACCTTTGGCCATCACCTGCTGGCCTGGCAGGAAATGCTGGCGAGGGATCATGAGCGCCTGCTGGATTGCCGCAAGCGGGTCAATGTGCTGCCCCTGGGCGCCGCCGCGCTGGCGGGTACCACCTACCCCATCGATCGCCACCTGACCGCTCAGCTGCTGGGCTTCGAGCGCCCCGCCGAGAACAGCCTGGACGCCGTCAGCGATCGTGACTTCGCCATTGAATTCACCGCCTTCGCCAGCTTGCTGCTGATGCACCTGTCGCGCATGAGCGAAGAGCTGGTGCTGTGGACCAGCGCCCAGTTCGACTTCATCGACCTGCCGGACCGTTTCTGCACCGGCTCATCGATCATGCCGCAGAAAAAGAACCCCGACGTGCCTGAACTGGTGCGCGGCAAGACCGGTCGTGTCTATGGTCATCTGATGGGCTTGCTGACGCTGATGAAGTCTCAGCCGCTGGCCTACAACAAGGACAATCAGGAAGACAAGGAGCCGCTGCTCGACACCCTGGACACCGTCAAGGGCTGCTTGCGCGCCTTTGCCGACATGGTGCCGGCCATCGAGTCCAAGGGCGATTCCATGCGCGAGGCTGCACGCAAGGGCTTCTCGACCGCCACCGACCTGGCCGACTACCTGGTGCGCAAGGGCGTCGCCTTCCGCGACGCCCACGAAATCGTGGGTCAATCGGTCGCCTATGGCATCGAGAGCGGCAAGGACCTGTCGGACATGAGCCTCGACGAACTGCGCCAGTTCTCCGATACCATCGGCGACGATGTCTTTGATGTGCTGACGCTGGAAGGCTCGGTAGCAGCCCGCAACCATATCGGAGGCACCGCTCCCGACCAGGTCCGCGCCGCTGCCCAGCGGGCTCGCGATGCGCTGAAGGCCATCGCCACTGACCAAGGAGCCCGCCAATGAGCCGCGCTACCTCTGCACTGCTGTTGATACTGCTGCTGGCGATGACCAGCTTGGCGGGCTGCGGACAAAAGGGCCCGCTGTACCTGCCAGGCGACGAGGAGGCCGCAGAGCGCTACGGCCCTCGCGACAGCGTGGACCAGGACGACCAGGGTGAAGATGGCAACGCCCAGGGCCAAGATCAGGATCAAGACGGCAACACTGAAGGGAGCGACGGCTGAGCATGGATCACTTCAACTATCGCGAGGGCGAGCTCCACGCGGAAGCGGTCCCCCTTGCGCGCATCGCTGACCAGGTGGGCACCCCCTGCTACGTCTATTCACGGGCCACCCTGGAGCGCCACTTCAAGGCCTACCAGGAAGCCCTTGGTGATCATCCACACCTGATCTGCTATGCCGTGAAGGCCAACAGCAACCTGGCCGTACTCAACGTTCTGGCACGCCAGGGAGCCGGTTTCGACATCGTCTCCGAGGGCGAGCTAGAGCGCGTCCTGGCGGCTGGCGGGGACCCCGCCAAGATCGTGTTTTCCGGGGTTGCCAAGCAACCTGTCGAAATGGCTCGCGCCCTTGAGGTCGGCATCAAGTGCTTCAATGTCGAGTCCCGTCCGGAACTCGAGGTCCTCAACCAGGTGGCCGGTCGTCTCGGCAAGGTCGCCCCGGTCTCGCTGCGGGTGAACCCGGACGTTGACGCCGGAACCCATCCCTACATTTCTACCGGCCTCAAGGACAACAAGTTCGGCATCGCCGTCGACGACGCCCTTGAGGTCTATCGTCTGGCGGCGACGCTGCCTAACCTGCGCATCGAAGGCCTCGACTGCCATATCGGTTCACAGTTGACCGAGATCGCTCCCTTCCTGGACGCCCTGGAACGCCTGCTGGTGCTGCTCGACCGTCTGCGCGAAGAAGGCATCGAGGTGTCCCACCTGGACCTGGGCGGTGGCCTTGGCGTGCCCTACCGTGACGAGACGCCTCCGGCGCCCTTCGACTATGCCTCGAAGTTGCTGGAGCGCCTGTCTCGCTGGGAAGGTGGTGAACGCCTGACGCTGCTGTTCGAGCCCGGTCGCTCGATCGCCGCCAATGCCGGCGTGATGCTGACCCGCCTGACCTATCTCAAGCCGGGTGAAACCAAGAACTTCGCCATTGTCGATGCGGCAATGAACGACCTCATTCGACCGTCGCTGTATCAGGCATGGCAGGCCATCATTGAGGTCGATACGCGCCAGCAGCGCGACAGCGATATCTATGATGTGGTCGGCCCGGTATGTGAAACCGGCGACTTCCTGGGCAAGGAACGCCGTCTCGCCGTGGCGCCGGGAGACCTGCTGGCGGTGCGCTCGGCCGGTGCCTACGGCTTCGTCATGGCCTCCAACTACAACAGCCGGCCGCGCCCCGCGGAAGTGCTGGTGGATGGAGACAGCTGGCAGGTCGTGCGGCAGCGAGAACGCATTGAAGACCTGTGGGCAGGTGAATCACTGCCCGACGCCGCCGGAGAGTCGCGCTGATGCTGCTGCACTTCACCAAGATGCATGGCCTGGGCAATGACTTCATGGTCATCGACCTGGTCACCCAGCGCGCGCGTATCGAGACGGAAGACATTCGCCGCCTCGCCGATCGCCGCTTCGGCATTGGCTTTGATCAACTGCTGGTGGTGGAACCGCCGCGAGATCCCGACATGGACTTTCGCTATCGGATCTACAACGCCGACGGTAGCGAAGTGGAAAACTGTGGCAACGGAGCGCGCTGTTTCGCCCGCTTTGTGCGCGACAAGCGCCTGACCCATAAACGCCAGATCCATGTCGAGACCGCCGGAGGGCCACTGGTCCTTGACGTGCACGAAGACGAACAGGTCAGCGTGGACATGGGCGCACCGCGCTTTGCTCCTGCCGCGCTGCCCTTTGACGCCGACGCTGACCAGTTGCTGCATACGCTGGAGGTGGACGGAGAGATACTGAACATCGCCGTCGCCTCCATGGGCAACCCTCATGCCGTCATCCGCGTCGATGATGTGGCCAGCGCCCCGGTGGAGCGTCTGGGCCCGCTGATCGAGCATCATCCGCGCTTTCCGCGCCGGGTGAATGTCGGCTTCATGCAGATTCTGTCGCGCCAGAGCATCCGTCTGCGGGTGTTCGAACGCGGCAGTGGCGAGACGCTGGCCTGCGGCACCGGTGCCTGCGCCGCAGTGGCCTGCGGTATTCGCCAGGGTCTGCTGGATAGCCCGGTATCGGTGGCGTTGCCTGGCGGCAACCTGAGCATACGCTGGGCCGGAGAAGACCAGCCGCTGATCATGACCGGGCCTGCCGAGCGAGTGTTTGATGGTCGCATCCCGCTACGTTGATCTCTTACGTATTGGACGCTCCCCGACTACGCTAAGCTGCCAGCATGGCTGACACTTTGACACCGACCGTTACACAGGGAGACGCGCATGCCCCAAGCCGCCCCAGAGCCTCGCAAGACGCTGGATCCGGACCGGGTCGCCGAATGGCTGGCGCGCCATCCGGACTTTTTCGTTGGCCGTGAAGGCTTGCTGCAAAGCCTGAAGGTGCCTCATCCGGAAACTCAGGGTGCGACCTCTCTGCTCGAGCGTCTGGTCTACGATCTGCGCAAACGCGCAGAGGGTGCTGAACTGCGCCTGGAACAATTGCTCGACTCGGCCCGACACAATGAAGCCCAGTACCGTCGAACCCGAGAACTGGTGCTGGCGCTGCTCGAGGCCCAGGACAACGATGCCCTGGGGCAGGCGCTGGCGACCCAGCTGAGCGAGCGTTTCCAGACTCCGGCAGTAGCAGTCTGGTGCCCCGCCAGCTTGACCGATCGCGACCCGCGCCCGCCTCAGGCGCCGCGCCACGTCCTCGACGAGCACACGGGTCAGCGCTTGACCGCTTTGCTCGATGGCCGCGCTAGTCGTTGCACACGCCTGACGCCCACCGACTGGAAGCGACTGGTGCCCCATGCCAAGGCACCGACCAAGTCCGGTTCCTGCGCGATCGCCCGCATGACCCTCGGCGAACCCCAGGGCTTCGTGGTGTTGGCCAGCGCCGACCCGGACCACTTCCGCGCCAGCATGGACACTCTGTTCACCGAGTATCTGGCCGATGTGCTGGTACGGTTGAGCGTCCGACTGAGCGAGCATGATGGCGGCTGAGCCTCCGCTTGATCGTGCGGTGGCGGACTTCTTGAGCGAGCTTGCCCGCACGGCCAGCGGCGCCACGGTCGACGCCTACCGACGAGACCTGGCTGCCTATCTGGATTGGCGGGAACAGCAGAGCCTGTCAGCGCCAGAGGATGACCTCATCACGGCCAAGGAACTGCGGCGATTCCTGGCCTCCGAGCGCAGCCGAGGGCTGGCTGCACGCAGCCTCAAGCGCCGCCGTGCCGCACTGTCGCGGTTCTGTGGTCATCTGGTGGACTGCGGACAGCTGGCGTACAACCCGGTGGGCCTGAGTCAGGGCCCCAAGGCGCCCAACGACCTTCCTCGCCCCGTCGATGTGGACCTTCTTGCCCGCTTTCTCGACACCCCCCATGACGGCTCGGTGCTGTCGGTGCGCGATCAGGCCATGCTGGAGCTGCTTTACTCCAGTGGGTTGCGCTTGGCGGAGCTATCGGCGCTGGATCTGGGGGATGTGCATGGCGCCAGCGTCAGGGTCGTCGGCAAGGGCAACAAGCCGCGCCAGGTACCCGTGGGCTCCCGCGCCAGAGCCGCCATCGAGCAATGGCTGACATTGCGAGGATCGCTGGCTGCTGATGGCGAGCTGGCCATGTTCGTCGGACAGCACGGGAGACGCCTGGGTCATCGCGCCATTCAGGCGCGCCTGGTCACTCAAGCGCGCCGTCGCGGCCTCCCCGAGCACCTCCACCCTCATCGACTGCGTCACTCCTTTGCCAGCCATCTTCTCGAGTCCAGCCAGGACCTGCGTGCGGTCCAGGAACTGCTCGGCCACGCCAACCTGTCGACCACCCAGGTCTATACCCGCCTGGACTGGCAGCACCTGTCGGAGAGCTACGATCGCGCCCACCCCAGGGCTCGGCGCAGGCCGGCCAGCACCGCACCAGCCCCTGATGACCCTGACCTTGTTGGAGAGACGCCGTGCTAGCGCCCGCGAACCTGTCTCGGCTGGAAGCCATCACCTTTGATCTGGACGATACGCTGTGGGACAACGCCGGCGTCATGCAGCGCACCGAGCACGGCCACGTCGACTGGCTGAATACCCAGCTTACGGCGTGGCAGGCCCGCCGAGGCGAGCCTGCCACCGGCCCCATCGATCTTGAGCGCTATCTCGCGGCACGCCAGGCCATGGCTCGGCAGCACTGGTCCCGACGCGGCGACTTCAGTTGGCTGCGCGAGCACAGCCTGGTTCAGCTGCTGGTCGAAAACGGCCTGGATCAGGACAGCGCCCGCGAGTGGGCGGCACGGGCCATGCAGCAGTTCCATCAGCTGCGCATCGACGTCACGCCTTTCCCCGGGGCCGACGCCATGCTGGAACGTCTCGCCTCACGCTACCGGCTCGGCAGCATCACCAATGGCAATGTGGCCTTTGAGCGCCTGGCCATTGCACGGCATTTTCATGAGCGCATCGCAGCTGGTGAAATGCTGGCCCCAAAGCCCGACCCACGCCCTTTTCTGGCCATGCTGGCGAGGTTGAACGTGCGCCCTGAACGAGCACTGCACGTGGGAGACTCATGGGAGGAGGACATCCTGCCTGCCAGACGGCTAGGCATGCAGGCCGCCTGGATCGCGCCGACACAGACTCAGCTGACGGACCTGCCTGCCGGCGTCATTCACCTGAGCTGTGTCACCGAGCTAGAGGCCCTGCTGTCCTGAGGGGGCGTGTTCTCACACCGAGAGCTCTCGAACCGTGGGTGCTGAACCACACCCCCGCAGGCTCAGCCCTGGTCGAGCCACCCATCCAGACGTCGATGGGCGTCTTCAACCCCCTGACGCTTGAGTGCCGAGAATAACTGGACGCTGACCAGGTCTTCCCACTCGCGCAGACGAGACCGCACCTGCTGCAACGCATTCTTGGCCGCGCCCTGCTTCAACTTGTCTGCCTTGGTCAGCAGGATATGGACCGGGAGATCTCGCTCGTCCGCCACATCCAGCAGCGCAAGGTCAAATTCGGTCAGCGGATGCCGCACATCCATCACCAGCACAAGGCCGCGAAGTGATTGGCGCTTCTGCAGGTACTCCGCCAGGTGACGCTGCCACTCCAACTTTACCTTTTCAGGCACCTTGGCGTAGCCGTATCCCGGCAGATCCACCAGACGCCGGTCCACGTTGTCGCCCAGCGAAAAGACATTGATCAGCTGTGTGCGTCCCGGCGTCTTGGACGTCCTGGCGAGCGCCTTCTGCTGGGTTATCGCATTGATGGCGCTAGATTTTCCCGCATTGGAACGACCCGCAAAGGCCACTTCCACACCGCTGTCTTCAGGGCAGCGGGCAAGGGTAGGGGCGCTGGTAAGAAATCGGGCCAAGGAGTAATTGAAAGCCATGAGATGGAAGAAATCCTGACGGTGGTCAAAAGTAGGGGCGAGGGCCCTGGCATTCCCGCCCTCAGGGTGTTTGGTTATAGTAAGCTTTGAGGCGGCTGCGACCCGGAGACCCATCTTACCATTGTGCTGCTGTTGCCAGCGACCGGCCTCAGCGCGGGCGCTTCCTCCTGCAACTCGGGCATGCCTCAAGGCCACGCCCCGCAGGACCGTGAAAACATCATAACGGCATAAGTGAACTAGCGATGAGACAGTTACTGGCAAGCCTGGCAATCTCCATCGGCGTCGTTGGCGCCGCCCATGCCGATCTTCAGAGTGACGCAGACGCCGCCGCTGGACGCGACAAGGCAACCGCCTGTGCCGCGTGTCACGGCCAGACCGGCGCCAGCATCGCGCCAACCTTCCCCAACCTGGCAGGACAGCAGGCCTCCTATCTGGCCAAGCAGATCCTCGATATTCGTGATGGCCATCGTCTGGTACCCCAGATGGCGGGTCAGGTGGACAACTTCAGCGACCAGGACGCCTGGGACGTGGCCGCCTTCTTCGCCGGCCAGGAGCCGGTGGTGGGCCAGTCCAAGGACGACGAGGCCTTGCTGGAACGCGGAGAAGCCCTCTATCGCGCGGGCGATCTCGCCAAGGGCATACCCGCCTGCAGTGCCTGCCATAGCCCCACCGGCAGTGGCATAGGCTCCGCGGTCTATCCGGCACTGTCCGGACAGCACGCGGGGTATGTGGTCACTACGTTGAAGGCCTTCGCCTCCGGTGATCGTGCCAACAGTCCTGGCGGCATGATGTCGGATATCGCCGCCAAGATGAGCGACGCCGACATGGAAGCCGTGGCCAACTACGTGCAAGGACTGCACTGACCGTCTTTATGGCGGATCAGCGGGGCGGCTCTTGAGCCGCCCCGCTTGCGTTTGGCGACACCCAGCGGCAACCCCATGGCCATTCGGGATATTCGGGAACCCTTCTAACGTTGTAGACTCAAAACAGCGTTCGCTTTGTGGCTTCAGCCTCAGGTGAGCAGAGCTGCTGCTCGCCGGTCGCGGAAGTACACCGTCTATTTCAAGGAGACATACTGACATGCTGAAGTCACTGATGATGGGCCTGGTAGGCCTGGGCCTATCCACCATGGCTGCTGCTGCCCCGGTCACTGAAGGCAAGGACTACACCGTTGCACCCAACACCGTTCAGCTGGGCAGCGACGATAGCAAGATCAACGTGACCGAGGTGTTCTGGTATGGCTGCCCTCACTGCTACGCGCTGGAAGATCCGCTGAACGCCTGGGTGGCAGACCTGCCCGAGGACGTGGAATTCGAACGCATGCCGGCCACCCTGGGGGAAACCTGGGTCAAGCACGCTCGCGCCTTCTATGCTGCCCAACAGCTGGAGATTCTCGACGAGGTCCACGAGGATTTCTTTGACGCCATCCACCAGGAAGGCGAGCAGCTGACCGACCCGGACGATATTGCGGCCTTCTTCAGCGACTACGGCGTCAGCGAAGATGATGCCCTCAAGGCCCTGGATGGATTCGGCGTCAAATCGCAGATCAACCGCGCCAGCGCGACCATGCGTAACCTGCAGCTGATGGGCGTTCCGGCACTGATCGTCGATGGCCGCTACATCGTATCGCCCAGCAACGCTGGCAGCCTCGACAATATGCCGCGCATCGCCGAAGCGCTAGTGGAGCAGGTTCGCGAAGAACGCGAGGCCGCGCAGTAATGAGCTCCCTGGCCGAGGAACATCACCCTACCCTCGAAGGAGGTCACCTGAGACTGGTGACCTTCAACCTTCAGGTGGGCATTCAAACCTCGGCCTACCACCATTATCTGACACGCAGCTGGCAGCACCTGTTGCCACATCCCCAGCGGCAACGTCGCCTGGACATGATGGCTG
Organism: Halomonas sp. DP3Y7-2; assembly: GCF_019800795.1. Classification (NCBI taxonomy): domain Bacteria; kingdom Pseudomonadati; phylum Pseudomonadota; class Gammaproteobacteria; order Oceanospirillales; family Halomonadaceae; genus Halomonas; species Halomonas sp. DP3Y7-2. The sequence goes on along the minus strand of NZ_JAHVKJ010000001.1, from coordinate 573,235 downwards.
AGGTGCTGTCGCACTTTGACATGGTGGGACTGCAGGAGGTGGATGGGGGCAGCTTTCGCTCGAGCCAGGTGAATCAGCTGACCTACCTGGCACGGCAAGGAGGCTTCCCTCACCACTACCAGCAGCTGAACCGCAATCTCGGCCGTATCGCGCAACATAGCAACGGCCTGCTGTCGCGCCTGACACCTAGCCGTATCGAGGAACACCGACTACCGGGAACGCTTCCCGGCCGCGGTGCCATCCACGCTCGCTTCGGTGAGGGCCCCGAGGCGCTACACCTCTTTGTGGCACACCTGGCCCTCGGCCAGCGCACCCAGAACCTGCAGCTCGACTACTTGAGTGAATTGATCCAGCCCCTCAAGCATGTGGTGGTGATGGGCGATCTGAACTGCACACCAGAGCGCTTGCATGCCCATGATCGATTCTGCGCATCGTTGCCGCTGCATCCGGTGCATCCGCCGCTGAGCTACCCGTCCTGGCGCCCCAGTCGTGCGCTGGACCATATTCTGCTGTCGTCCTCTCTCGAGGCCGACGAGGTCGAGGTCCTCGACCGGCTGTTTTCCGACCATCTGCCCGTCGCGGTGGATATTCGCCTGCCAGATCCCTGCCTGAAGGCCATTCGCGCCTGCCATTCCCAACAACTCGCCTGAACCGAGCATCACACGACCGATACCGCGGCAAGGCTCGACTTTCGATGCCATGACAGTGCTACCTTGCCTGCCGTATAGTCAGCGTTGATGCGCGCCACCCTGTGCAACGGGTCCCGCGTGCAACACTATCCAAGACGCCAGGCCGCTCCGCGCTTCCCCGCGCGCGGATGCGCTGCCTGAAACAAGATCGCCCTGACACTATCTTGCGAGCTCACATGTCCACAACCTCCGGCTTGCCGGGGCCACTGGCGGCCCTCGACGCCTTGATCGAACGCCTGGGTAGAGGCCTCTCCTGGCTCATTCTGGCGATGATGATCATTCAGTTCCTGATCGTCATTCTGCGCTATGCCTTCAGCGTCAACAGCATTCCCATGCAGGAATCGGTGATGTACATGCATGCCACCGTCTTCATGCTGGCGGCGGCCTACACCCTGCGGCATGGCGGACATGTGCGCGTCGATATCTTTTACCGGGCCATGTCGGCACGTAAAAAAGCCCTGGTCGATCTGCTGGGCACGCTGTTCCTGTTACTTCCGGTGATGGTGTTCGTCATCGCCACCAGCCTTGGCTACGTCGGCAAATCCTGGGCCATTTTCGAGGGTTCCCCCGATGCCGGCGGCATCCCCGGCGTGTTCCTGCTGAAGACCCTGATACCGGCCTTTGCGCTACTGATGATCCTGCAGGGGATCGTTGAAATCTGCCGCAATTCTCTCATCCTTAGCGGGCGCCTGACCCCGGACGAAGCCCCCCACGATGCCAACGAGGAGCACCTGTAAATGCTGGAGTTCATGCCACTGGTGCTGTTCGCGGTCATCTGTACGGTCCTGATGTTCGGCTATCCGGTCGCGCTGTCGCTGGCCGGCACCGCGCTGGCCTTCGCCGGTCTTGGCTTCGGCCTCGAGTCCATCGGTATCGACGCCAATTTTGATGGCAGCTATCTCAACGCCTTCCCCAATCGACTCTACGGCATCATGACCAACACGACGCTGTTGGCGGTGCCGCTGTTTGTCTTGATGGGCGTGCTGCTGGAAAAGTCCCGGGTCGCCGAGACCCTGCTTGACGCCATGGCACTGCTGTTCGGCTCGCTGCGCGGGGGACTGGGCATCTCGGTGACCATCGTCGGCATGATGCTGGCGGCCTCCACCGGGATCGTCGGTGCCACCGTCGTCACCATGGGGTTGATGTCGCTTCCCACCATGCTGAAGCGTGGCTACAGCCAGTCCCTGGCCACCGGCACTATCTGCGCTACCGGCACGCTAGGACAGATCATTCCCCCTTCCATCGCCCTGGTCCTGCTGGGTGACGTGCTCTCCAGCGCCTATCAGCAGGCCCAGCTGTCCATGGGCATCTTCAGTCCCAAGACGGTGTCCGTCGGCGACCTGTTCATGGGTGCGCTGGTGCCAGGCCTGATTCTGGTGCTGGTCTACATCGTTTACGTGAGCCTGGTGGCGATGCTCAAGCCCAGCGCAGCACCCGCGGCTGATCGCCAGGAGCTGATGGCGGAAATGGGCCATACCTCGGGCCTGGGTCTACTGTTGCTCAAGGGGCTCGTACCACCCATCGTGCTGATTGTCGCGGTACTGGGTTCTATCCTGACCGGCCTGGCAACCCCCACAGAAGCGTCCGCCGTTGGTGCCTTTGGTGCTTTCGTGCTGGCCCTGGCCTATCGTCGCCTCGACATGGCCACCCTCAAGGAAGTGCTGCGCTCCACCACCCATGTCACCACCATGGTCTTCCTCATTCTGATTGGGGCGGCCCTGTTCTCGCTGGTATTTCGTGCCTACGGGGGTGAGGAACTGGTGACTCACCTGTTCGAGAACATGCCTGGCGGCGTCGTCGGTGCCACCATCATCGTGATGCTGGTCATCTTCCTGCTTGGCTTCATTCTCGACTTCATCGAGATCACCTTTGTGGTCGTGCCGATCGTCGGCCCCATTCTGCTGGCCATGGGCCTCGACCCGATCTGGCTCGGCATCATGATCGCGATCAACCTGCAGACCTCGTTCTTGACCCCACCGTTTGGTTTCGCGCTGTTCTACCTGCGCGGGGTCGCTCCGGAATCCGTTCCGACGTCTGCCATCTATCGTGGTGTGATTCCGTTCATCGTACTGCAGCTGGGAATGCTGCTGGCGCTGGCGTTCTTCCCGGGCCTTGCCACCTGGCTGCCGGAGCAGTTCTAACTCGGGATATGCTGTTCAAGGAGGCCGGGAGAGCGCGGTCACAAGCGGCTCCCGGCTCTTTCCGGCGCTTTCAGACAGGAACATGGGGCATCATCATGGCCATGGGCGTGCGCATACCGCACGCAATGGCGCCCGCGTTGGCGATGCGTGGACGGCGCCAGTCACGTGCACCACGGCGCGGCATCTATAGTAGCTGCATCGCCATAGCGACCCTTGCCTACACGCTATATCAAAGGGCTATAGCCAAGAGCTATACCCAAGGGCTATAGCCAAGAGCTATACCCAAGGGCTATATCCAAGAGCCCTATCAAAGGGCTATATCAACAAGACGCATGACCGAGCATCATGACGCTGCCGACATCCCGGCAGCGCCATTCACCCGCTGGCCCTACCCCGGCCGGCAGGTCCCGACAACGCCAACACCATATAAAAGGGGACTTACATGCAACGCAGCTCAATCGCCAAGGCCATTACCCTCGCCAGTGCCACCGGCCTTATGCTGATCGGTGCCCAGGCACAGGCTCAGGACACCTTCGAGTGGAAACTGGTAACGTCCTGGCCCAAGAACTTTCCCGGCGTTGGCCAAGGCCCGGAGCGCCTGGCCAAGCTGGTGGAAGAAATGTCGGACGGTCGACTGACCATTGAAGTGTTCGGCGCCGGCCAGCTGGTTCCCGGCTTCGAGGTCTTCGACGCAGTAGCGGAAGGCACTGCGCAGATGGGCCATTCCGCGTCGTACTACTGGAAGGGCAAGGCACCCGCTGCCCAGTTCTTCGCTGCCGTTCCGTTTGGCATGAATGCTCAGGAAATGAACGCCTGGCTGCACTATGGCGGCGGCCTGGAGCTGTGGAACGAGCTCTACGACGACTTCGGGGTAGAAGTCATGGCGGCCGGCGCCTCCGGGGTGCAGATGGGCGGGTGGTACAACAAGGAGATCAACTCGGTCGCCGACCTGGACGGTCTCAAGATGCGTATGCCTGGCCTCGGTGGCGAGGTCATGAACCGCATGGGCGTGGCCATCGTCAACATGCCAGGCGGCGAAATCTTCACCTCGCTGCAATCCGGCGCCATCGACGCCACCGAGTGGATCGGCCCCTATAACGACCTGGCCTTTGGCCTTCACCAGGCCGCCGAATACTATTACTACCCGGGCTGGCATGAGCCCACGGTCATGTTCGAAGCCATCATCAACGATGACGCTCTGGCAGAACTGCCTGCCGACCTGCAGGCGATCCTGCGTAGCGCGGTTCGCGACGTCAACCAGGACGTACTCGACGAGTACACCGCACGTAATAACGACGCCCTGGCAACGCTGATCAACGAGCACGACGTTCAGCTGCGCAAGCTGCCTGATGATGTCCTTGCTCAGGCTCAGGAGATTTCCGCCGAGGTCGTGCAGGAACTCGCCGACTCCAGCGATATCGCCGGCCGCATCTACGAGTCCTATCGCGAGTTTCAGGACAAGGTCGTGAATTATCACGCCATTTCCGAACAGGCCTACTACAACGCCCGTAACCCGGACGGCGGCACCAGTCTCGGCCAGGAGTAATCCGCGTCGACCATCGCCGTCAGCGGTGATATCGACAGCAGAAGGGCTGCCATTCGGCAGCCCTTCTGCTATCCCCGGCTAGGCCGGGGCTTCCGTCAAGCCTGGGTTTGGCTAAAGGGCCTGGCTACAGTGCCCGGCTATAGGGCTTGGTGGTAGGTCCTGGTCCAGGCTCAGGCGCCACACGAGAAGTAGCTGTCCGCTAACCACAGTACCAGCGCATAGCGCCCCCCCTTGCTCACCAGAATCCACACCAACGCGCGCCACCAAGGGAGCCGCGCGATTCCCGCCAGCACGGTCAGTGGATCTCCTATTACCGGCACCCAGGCCAGCAGCAGACTGGCTTCTCCCCCCTTGCGATACCAGCGCTGGGCCCGCGCCAGTCCCTGCGGTGATGCCGGAAACCACCGCCGATCCACGTAGTGGGTGGCATAGCGCCCCAGACCCACATTGATCAAACTCCCCAAGGTGTTGCCCAGCGTCGCCACCCACCACAGTGCCAACGGCGACTCGCCACCGCACCACAGTGCCGTCAGCCACACCTCGGAGCCGCCCGGCAGCAAGGTCGCACTGACCATCGCGACCACAAACAGACTGAACATGGCTCCCTCGACCTGGTCTCTTGTATCCTGTGGGTCCTGCTGACTTTCCGGTGCCGTTCATGTCCCAGCTCACAGCCATCCCCCACACTCTGACCATTGCCGGCTCTGACCCGTCCGGTGGCGCAGGTCTGCAAGGCGACCTCAAGACGCTGTCGGCGCTAGGCACCTATGCCACCAATGTGATTACCGCGGTGATCGCGCAGAATACCTGTGGGGTCCGCGAGGTGCACCCGGTGACGGCCGCCAGCATCCGCGTTCAGCTCGACCACTTGCTCGATGATGTCCGCGTCGACGCGGTCAAGATCGGTATGGTGGCAAGCCGCGACGTCGCCGAGGTGCTGCGCGAAGCGCTTGAGGCCCGGCGTCCGCGCTGGATCGTGCTGGACCCGGTCATGGTCGCCAAGAGTGGCGATATTCTGGTCGACGAGGCGGGGATTAGCGCCGTACGCGACATTCTGGTGCCGCTGGCTGACGTCATCACGCCCAACCTGCCCGAGGCTGCCGTATTACTTGACCGGCCCATCCCCACCAGTGCAGATGACATGGAAGCCATGCTGCCAGCACTGACCGCGCTATCGGCGCCCTATGTCCTGCTCAAGGGAGGCCACCTCGACGGTGACAGCTGCCCTGACCTGCTCGCCTCGCCCACCGGGGAGCGGTGGCTACCAGCGCCACGCATCGATACTCAAAACCTGCACGGCACAGGCTGCGCGCTGTCGTCTGCCATCACCGCCAAACTGGCACACCTGCCGCACGACGCCCAGGAAGCCCAGATTATCGACGCCATCGGCGATGCCAAGCGCTGGCTGCACCAGGCACTGGATGCCAGTCGCCGGCTGTCCGTGGGGCACGGGCGGGGCCCGGTTCACCACTTCCACGCCTGGTGGTAGCCGCTACCTTTTGTTGTCGTTCAGGCTTAGGGATCAGATCATGATGCGCTGACAGCAGTGGTACCTCGGAGCGCTTGCGCGAATCGGCATGCCCACCCATGCTGAAGGTTCCTCCACTGGCGTTCTGAGGGCAGAGCCATGACTCGCTCCCTGCTGTTTGCCTGTGACCTGTCAGCCGAAAACCGCTCCGCCTTTGGCCGTGCCATTCGCCTGGCCAACGACATGGGCGCACGCCTGGACGTACTTCACGTCCTTGACCCCTATCTGCCACGGCGGGTGCTGCGTGACCTGGAAGGTGCCGTCGTCGATGACATCCATGCCATCGCCACGGATCTACGTGAAGACTATGCGCTGAATGAGCCGCCTCTGTTGGTACAGACCGTGACCGGGGCTCCCTACGCCGAAATCATACGCGAGGCCCACGAGCGCAGCGCCGAGATGATCATTCTCGGCACTCACCGCAAGCGGGGTCACCCTGACCTGATCGGTGGCACCACCCTGGCCAGAGTGTTGCTCAGCGCACCCTGTCCGGTGCTGACCGTCAGCCAACCTCCTTCTGCGCCCTGGACTGACATCCTCGTGCCGGTCGACTTCTCGCTGACCTGCCGACGCACGCTACGCGAAACCCTGCGCCATTTCCCGGAGTCACGCCTCGAGCTTCTGCACGCCTGGGACGTGCCTGGCGAGCGCGAGCTGGGCTCCGACGCGGAGTTTGCCCAATGGCGCGACCGGGAAGTCATTCGCCTGCGACACCAGCTCGAACATGAAATTGATCAGCTGATGGCAGAGTTTGAACGAGTGCCTGAGCTGGAGCTGGTACTGGAGCAAGGTGATCCACTGGATGTACTGATCGCCCATCTCCGGCGCCAACCTCCTGACCTGCTGGCACTGGGCAACCGCAGTCAGGCTGGACGTCGCAGCCAGATTACCAAGCGCCTGCTGGCAGAGCCGCGCTGCGACATCATGCTGTGTCGAGCCTGGTAATCGCCGACGGGTAAGGCGCAGCAAGATATACAAAACCTGTACAAGCAACGCATCCTTTGCCATGATCTGTACAACATCGTGCCAGAGGACGTGTCTCATGCCCCCGCGCCAGCCCCAGCAACATCCGCTCACTCGACTGATTGCCGCCATCAGCCTCATGACGTGTCTGACACTGACCATGGCGCTGCCCCCCAAAGCCGACGCCCAATCCACCACCGCGAACGCACCGCAGGTACAGGTCAAGGACGCCAGCTTTGCGCGAACGATTGAAGGTGACCGGCGCTACGACATGCTCGGTCATGGCCTGTTCACCTATATGGTGTGGGACGCCTACGCCGGCGCCTACTACCAGGCCGCAGGCTTTCCTCGACCGGCGCCGCTATCCGATGTCCCGAGACAGTTGGTGCTGCATTACTTCCATGCCATCGACGCCGAGGACTTCGCCGAGGCGACCACTCGCACGGTGCGCGAGCAGGTCAACGAGGTGAGTTTCGCCAGCGTGCGCTCAGAGCTATCTCGGCTCACAGACAGCTATCGCGACGTTCAGCCTGGGGATCGCTACGCCTTGCGCTGGAGCGGCGAGCAGCTCACCCTCTCGCTCAATGGAACGCCGGTGTTCCAGAGCCCCAACCTGGAACTGGCCATCGCCATGTTCGCCATCTGGTTGGGCAGCGATCCGTTGGACGATGGCTTCCGTGATGCGCTTCTCGGGCGCTGACCGGCGCCTTCTGCCTACCCTTACCTCTCCGTGCTAGGCTGATGCCCTTTTCAGCCAAGGCACTCGCATCATGAAAGCTCTGATTCAGCGCGTCAGACGCGCCAGCGTCGATGTCGACGATCGCACCATTGGCGCCATCGATCACGGCCTCCTGGCCCTTGTAGGCGTCGAGAAAGGCGACGACGAGGCGGCGGCCGAACGGCTACTGCACAAGCTGCTGCACTACCGTGTGTTCGGCGACGACGATGACAAGATGAATCTCAACCTCCAGCAGGCCGGCGGCGGGCTCCTGCTGGTGTCGCAATTCACCCTTGCGGCTGACACACGCAAGGGCCTGAGACCCAGTTTTTCCAGCGCAGCCCCTCCTGCGGAAGGCGAACGCCTCTTCCACTACCTGCTTGATCTGGCGAACCAGCGCCACAGCCCCGTCGCCTGTGGACAGTTCGGAGCCAACATGCAGGTAGCGCTGGTCAACGACGGTCCGGTGACCTTCATGATGGAAAGCTAGGGGTCGTGACACGTCGCAATACGCTGACATGACCGTCGTCGAAAACGTCGCTTGATGTTCATGGAAACATTTACCACAATCATCTGTATACAATAACAACGGATGATCGTATCCATGACACACCAGCGATATGTCGCCAGCCGCTCGGTCTTCGACTTCCACGGCAGGCCCCCCTTGAGTCGTGCCCTGCCGTTATCATTGCAGCACATCCTCGCCATGGTCATGGGCACCATTACCGTACCGATCATCGTAGCGGGCACCGTGGGTGCACCGGTGGCCCAAACACTGATGCTGATTCAGGTCTCCCTGATGGCGTCAGCGGTGTCCACGTTGATCCAGCTGTTTGGTGTCTGGCGCTTCGGCGCCCGCTTGCCGACCATCTTTGGCGTGGGCTTCGCCTATGTCCCCACCTTGACGGCGGTAGGCGCACAGTTTGGCCTGGAAGGTATCCTCGGCGCCCAGCTGTGTGGCGGGATCGCCATGCTGCTGGTGGGCATCGGCATTCGACCGCTGCGGCATCTCTTCCCGCCGGTGGTCGCCGGCGTGGTGGTGCTGGTCATCGGCCTATCCTTGTATGACATCGCCATCCACTACATGGCTGGAGGACGCAACAGCCCCGACTATGGAAGCGGACAGCAATGGCTGGTTGCCCTGGTCACGCTCGCCGTCGTATTGGGGGTGTCCCAATTCGGCCGAGGCTTTATCAAGCTGGCGGCGATCATCTGCGGCATCGTGGTCGGCTACGTTCTGGCACTGGCCCTTGGCATGGTCGATTTCACTGCCGTGACGCAGGCTGCCTGGTTCAGCGCCCCACGCCTGCTACCGGTATCGCTCGACTTCGCCCCTGCCGCCATCCTGTCCATGGTGATCATCTGCGTGGTCAACTCGGTCCAGACCATTGGCGACCTGTCGGCAACCACCATCGGTGGCATGAACCGTGAGCTGGGTCATCGGGAACTCTCGGGAGGACTGCTTGGCAACGGGATCTGTACCCTGGTTGGCGCGCTGTTCGCCGCCCTGCCGACAGCGTCCTTCAGCCAAAACGTCGGCATTGTGGCCATGACCAAGGTCGTCAGCCGTTCCGTATTGGCACTGGCAGCGGTATTCATGCTGGCGGCGGGGCTGATTCCCAAGTTCGGCGCGCTGATGACCACCATTCCCTATTCCGTGCTGGGGGGCGCTACCATCACGGTATTCGGGATGATCACCATGACAGGCATCCAACTGCTGACGCGGGATGAGTTGTCAGGCCGCAACATGACCATCGCCAGCCTGTCCCTGGCGCTGGGGCTCGGCCTGGCCGCCGCGCCTGAAGCGATGCAGGCCCTGCCGAGTACCTTGCAGCTCGCTCTGGGCAGCTCACCGATTGTGGTGGCGGCCCTCAGCGCCGTCACCCTCAACCTGGTGCTGCCGCAGACCAGCCTGGCAGACGAGCAGGCAGAACGGCAGCGCATGGCGGCGCGAATGGATGCACAGGATGCGGCCTCGCCCGGACACACCGAGGTCCCCTCAGTCTCCGCTCGCTAGCGCGTCCTGCATCTCCTCGAGTGCCTCTTCGGCGGCCAGCCACTCGGCCTCAAGGTCGTCGAGGCGGGCCTTGAGCTCGCCCTGACGACCCAGGCATTCGGTCAACTCCTGCTTGCGAGCGGTATCGGTGTACAGCGACGCGTCCCCCAGCCGTTCCTCGACCTCGGCGAGCTCAGCCTGCACACCCTCCATGGCCTTTTCCGCACGATCACGCTCGCGCTTCAGGGGCCTTAGCTTCTCTCTCAGCTCGGCGGCGGCTCGGCGGGAGGCCTTGCGGTCTTCCTTGGGTGCTGCCTGCGCGGCGTCCGCCTTGTCGGCCTTCTCTTCCCGGGCGATGCGCCGGGCCGTCTCCAGGCGCGTCTTCAACCAGACGCGATAGTCCTCGAGGTCACCGTCGAAGGGCTCTACCCGATGGTCCGCCACCTTCCAGAACTCGTCCACCGTGGCCTTGAGCAGATGGCGGTCGTGGGACACCACGATAACCGTGCCATCAAAGGACGCCAGCGCTTCCGTCAGCGCTTCGCGCATCTCGAGATCGAGGTGGTTGGTGGGCTCGTCCAACAGCAGCAGGTTGGGCTTCTGCCAGGCGATCAAGGCCAGGGCCAGGCGCGCTTTCTCGCCCCCGGAGAAGGTATCGACCTTGGCAAAGACATCGTCGCCCGGAAACCCGAAGCCTCCCAGGAACTGACGGATGTCGCTGTCAGCGGCCTTGGGCGACAGACGCTGGACGTGGGTGAACGGCGACGCCTGCAGATCGAGGCCTTCCAGCTGGTGCTGGGCAAAGTAGCCTACGGCGAGGTGTTCGCCGGGTACACGCCGCCCCTCCAGCAGGGGCAGTTCGCCGGTCAACGACTTGATCAGGGTGGACTTGCCTGCGCCATTGGGCCCAAGCAGACCAATACGCTGGCCCGGCAACAGCGTCAGCTTGACGTTGGACAGCTGAACGCGCTGACCGCCGTCCGCCTGCTGATAGCCTAACGCGGCATCGTCAATCACCAGCAGCGGGTGGGAGGTCTTCTCTGCCGCCGGCAGGGTGAAATGAAACGGAGAATCGACGTGAGCAAGGGCGATATCGCCCATGCGCTCGAGCATCTTCAAGCGGCTCTGCGCCTGTCGTGCCTTGGTCGCCTTGTAGCGAAAGCGAGCAACGAACTTTTCGATTTCCTCCCGCCTGGCCTGCTGTTTCTCGGCCTGGGCCTGCTGCAGCGCCAGCTTTTCGGCGCGGGTGCGCTCGAAGGTCGTGTAATTGCCCCGATACAGCACCAGCTGGCGACGATCGAAGTGAACGATGTGGTCACAGACGGCATCGAGAAAGTCGCGATCGTGAGAAATCAGCAGCAGAGTCCCCGGGTAACGCGTCAGCCACTGCTCCAGCCACAGCAGGGCATCCAGGTCCAGGTGGTTGGTAGGCTCATCCAGCAGCAGCACGTCAGAGGGCATGAACAGGGTGCGCGCCAGGTTGGCGCGCATTCTCCAGCCGCCGGAGAATGCCGACAGCGGCTTGTCCAGATCCTGCTGAGCGAAGCCAAGGCCCACCAGCAATTGGGCGGCACGGGCCGGCGCGCTGTAGCCATCCAGCGCCTCGATGGCCCCATGCAGCTCCGCCTCGCGATGATGGTCACCCTCCGTCTGGGCGGAGGCCAGAGCCGCTTCGGTGCGGCGCAGCTCGGCATCGCCATCCAGCACGTATTCCACGATGGGCCGGGTCAGCGCCTCGACCTCCTGGGCCATATGGGCGATGCGCTGACCGCCGCTCATTTCAATCGCGCCCTTGTCGGCGCCGATCTCGCCCAGGATCAGCCCGAACAGGCTCGACTTGCCGGCGCCATTGGGCCCCACAATACCGGCCTTGTGCCCCGCATGCAGGGTCAGGTCGGCACCTTCGAACAGTGGCTCGGCGCCACGTTGCAGGGTGACTTGGCGCAGTGCAATCATCATGGCTCCATCGAACTAGGCCCGTCGGGCCTGTTACCCGCGAGCATCTGACTGAAAATAAGGAAGGATGTCATCTTGCCCACCGATTCTACCGAATTCGCCGCGCAGCTGCGTCCCCGTCTAGCCTCAGACCCGCTATGGGAGTTTGCCCTGGCTCTCTATGCCAGGCCGGGGGTAGAGCCGGCGTGCCTGATCCTGCAGGACGAGCACGGCTGGGATGTGTGTGAGCTGATCTGGCGCTGCTGGCTGTTTCGCCATGGTGCCACGACAGGCCCGGTTCCAGCGGACGTCAGCGACTGGCAGCAAACGGTGACGGTTCCATTGCGCCAGCTTCGTCGCCAACTCAAGCGTGCCGCCCAGCACGAACCGAGCATCGCGAGTGTGCGCTCAAGCATCCAGCGCGCAGAACTCGAAGCGGAGCGTCAATGCCTCGAGATGCTCATGAAAATTAGCCTTGAGGGGCTTGCTTTTACCCCCTTGCCAGAGCCAAGACCACGCCTTGAAAAAGTTCTTCTTTCTTGCAGCGAACGACAGAAAAAAACGCAATTTACGGCCCTGAGAAGCATGGAAAGCCAGCTTGACCCTCTTCCTTCAGCGCGCTAGCCTGAACTTAACTGCATGAGAATTACTGCATTTTTTGCAGAATCTAACCCGCTGAAGCCAAAGCGGTGTAGCGCGTTTTTCAGTGCGCGCTCAACCTGCCCCTAGCTCCAACACCTGCAGAGGAACCACAAGAATGAAGGCAACACAATTGTTGACCACCGCCAGTATCGGCGCACTGATGCTGGGTCTTTCCTCCACTGCCATGGCTGACAACTGGCGCTACGCCCACGAGGAGTACGAGGGCGATGTCCAGGACGTCTTTGCTCAGGCGTTCAAGCAGTACGTTGAAGACAATTCCGACCATTCCGTCCAGGTCTATCGCTTTGGCGAGCTGGGCGAATCTGACGACATTATGGAGCAGACCCAGAACGGCATCCTGCAGTTCGTCAACCAGTCCCCCGGCTTCACCGGCGCCCTGATTCCAGAAGCCCAGATCTTCTTTATCCCCTACCTGCTGCCCACCGATGAAAGCACCGTTCTCACGTTTTTCGACGAGAGCAAAGCGATCAACGAGATGTTCCCCGAGCTCTACGCAGAGCATGGGCTAGAACTTCTGCAGATGTACCCGGAAGGGGAAATGGTGGTCACCGCCGACGAGCCGATCACTTCACCGGAAGACTTCGATAACAAGAAGATCCGGACCATGACCAACCCCTTGCTGGCGGAGACCTACGACGCCTTTGGCGCCACGCCGACCCCGCTGCCCTGGGGCGAGGTGTATGGCGGTCTGCAGACCGGCATCATCGACGGCCAGGAAAACCCGATCTTCTGGATCGAGTCTGGCGGTCTGTATGAGGTGTCTCCCAACCTGACCTTCACCGGACACGGCTGGTTCACCACCGCCATGATGGCCAACCAGGACTTCTACGAGGGCCTGTCAGACGAAGACAAGCAGCTGGTCCAGGATGCGACCGATGCTGCCTACGACACCACCATCGAGCACATCAAGGGGCTTGCCGAGGAGTCGCTGGCCAAGATCCAGGACGCCTCCGACGAGGTCACCGTGACGCGTCTGGACGAAGAACAGATCCAGGCCTTCCGTGATCGCGCTCCTCAGGTTGAGGAGAAGTTCATCGAGATGACCGGTGAGGGCGGTCAGACGCTGCTTGACCAGTTCAAGGCCGACCTCGAAGCGGTGCAGGGCAGCGAGGGTTAAACCTCGTCACCACGAGACCGCTCCCAAGGGGGCAGCCGCAGTCTGGCTGCCCCCTTTTGTTTGCACGACTGCCGGTCTGCGTACACATAGCGTTGGAGGCGCTATCGGCATCAGCGCCTCGCGGCCACTACGCTGCTGGCAGGGCTACAGTGAAGACCCGTGTCTCTCACCCGGTACCCCCCGACCAAGGATTGCACATGACCGACGAAGAATCCGAAAAGAATTATCACTCGGGGCTGCCTGGTTTTCTGGGCACCATCGACAACGCGATCAGCAAGCTGGAGGCCGCCATTCTGGCCGTCGGCGTGCTGCTGATGGCAGCTAACACCATCATCAACGTGATCGGGCGTTTTGTATTTGGCGAGAGCATCTTCTTCAGCGGTGAGCTCAACCGAATCCTGATCATCATGATCACCTTTGCCGGCATCGGCTACGCCGCGCGCCATGGCCGACACATCCGCATGTCTGCCATCTACGATGCCCTGCCGGTAGGTGGGCGCCGCGTCCTGATGGTGGTCATTGCCCTGTTCACCTCACTGGTGATGTTCTTTTTGCTCTACTACTCAGTGATCTACATCCTCGACCTCTACGACAAGGGGCGCATCCTCCCCGCGCTGGGAATTCCGATTTTCTGGATCTACCTGTGGGTCCCGCTGGGCTTCTTGATCACAGGCATCCAGTACCTGCTGACGGCCATCAAGAATCTGACGTCCCACGACGTCTACCTGTCGACAGGCGTAGTGGATGGCTACAAGGACACGGAGACCGAAGTATGAGTGATGTGACGGTAGCCGCAGGAGAAATGGCCCAATGACAACGATAATGGTCACAACCATGATTGCCCTGCTATTGCTGGGCTTTCCCATGATGATTCCGCTGATTACCGCCGCGGTGATCGGCTTCTTCATGATGTTCAACGGGCTGGATCAGATGGATACACTGATTCAGCAGATGATGGCCGGTATCAGACCAGCCTCACTGATCGCGGTGCCGATGTTCATCCTTGCCGCCGATATCATGACCCGCGGTCAGTCGGCGGAGCGACTGATCAATATGGTCATGGCCTTTATCGGCCATGTGAAAGGTGGACTGGCGGTGTCCACCGCCGCCTCCTGCACGCTATTCGGTGCAGTATCGGGCTCTACCCAGGCGACCGTGGTGGCCGTCGGCTCACCGCTGCGTCCACGCATGCTCAAGGCGGGATATTCCGACTCCTTCACCCTGGCCCTGATCATCAACGCCAGTGACATTGCTTTCCTGATCCCGCCGAGCATCGGCATGATCATCTATGGCGTCATTTCCGGAACATCCATCGGCGAACTGTTCATCGCAGGCATTGGCCCCGGTCTGCTGATCCTACTGATGTTCTCTCTCTACTGCGTGGCCTACGCGGTGATTCGCGATGTACCGACAGAACCCAAGGCGTCATGGGGCGAGAGACTGGCGTCCGTCAGACAGGCGCTATGGCCCCTGGGCTTCCCGGTCATCATTGTCGGCGGCATCTACGGCGGCATTTTCAGCCCCACCGAAGCGGCGGCTGCCTGCGTGCTGTACGCGGTGTTGCTCGAGTTCGTGGTATTCCGTTCGCTGAAGATGGGCGATATCTATGCGATCGCCAAATCCACGGGGCTGATCACCGCCGTGGTGTTCATTCTGGTGGCCGTAGGCAATGGTTTCTCATGGATCATCTCCTTCGCCCAGATCCCCCAGGCCTTGCTGGAGGCAGCGGGTATCAATGAGGCGGGGCCCACCGGCGTGCTCATCGCGATCTGCGTGGCCTTCTTTGTGGCCTGCATGTTTGTGGATCCGATCGTGGTGATCCTGGTGCTCACGCCCATTTTTGCGCCAGCCATAGAGGCGACCGGCCTGGATCCCGTACTGGTCGGCATCCTGATCACCTTGCAGGTGGCCATAGGGTCGGCCACGCCACCGTTTGGCTGCGACATATTTACCGCCATCGCGATCTTCAAGCGCCCCTATCTGGACGTGATCAAAGGCACGCCACCGTTCGTGTTCCTGCTGATCCTGGCAGCAGCGCTGTTGATCATGTTCCCGCAGATTGCGCTGTTCCTGCGTGATATTGCCTTCCGATAGCACAGCTACGGCTCAAGGAGAAACCGATGTTCAATCGTATCCTGGTGGCGGTAGATGGCTCCAAAGGCGCCATGAAAGCACTGGAAAAGGGCGTGGGTCTGCAGTACCTGACCGGCGCTGAGCTTTATATTCTGTGCGTTTTCAAGCATCACAGCCTGCTCGAGGCCTCGCTGTCGATGGTCCGTCCCGACAAGCTGGACCTGCCAGACGACGCGCTCAAGGAATATGCGTCCGAAATCGCCGTTCATGCCAAGAACCATGCGGTAGAACTGGGGGTGCCGCTGGAAAAGGTGCGTGCCTTCGTCAAGGGTGGCCGCCCCTCACGCACCATCGTGCGCTTTGCTCGCAAGCGAGACTGCGATCTGATCGTCATTGGGGCCCAGGGCACCAACGGCGATGCCAGCCTGATCCTCGGTAGCGTCGCACAGCGCGTTTCCGGCTCCGCCCAGTGTCCTACCCTGGTCGTCTAGTCGGTCATCAGACGGCAAGCCAAGCACGACGAACAAGACCCGGATCCCTGATCCGGGTCTTGTTCGTATGGAGTAGACTGCGACGGATGCGGAACCCTTTGCCGCCTGATACAGTCACACCAACGACATTCACACTGCGGCCGACGCCGCCAGACAAGGATTTCCATGAAGACACTGCTGACTTCCGCTTCGCTGATCGCCCTGCTGGGTGCCGCTCCGCTGGCCTTCTCTGCACCGGAAAGCGACCAGGAGAAACTCAGCTACAGCCTGGGTGTGACCTTGGGCCAGAGCATCAAGCAGGACGTGGAAGACCTCGATACCGACGCCTTCAGTGATGCCATCAACGATGTGTTCGCCGGCGGTGACCTGGACATGACCGACGAGGAAATTGCGGCGGCGTTGACCAAGTTCCAGGAAGACGCCATGGCCAAGCGCGCAGAGGAGCAGCAGAAACGCGCCGAAGAAATGGCTGAACAGGCAGACGCCAACCAGGAAGAAGGCGCGGCCTACATGGCTGACAACGCCGAGAAAGACGGCGTGACCACCACCGATTCCGGCCTTCAGTACAAGGAACTGGAAGAAGGCGACGGTGAGTCACCTGAAGCGGGTGACACTGTCCAGGTCAACTACGAAGGCAAGCTGATCGACGGCACTGTCTTCGACAGCTCCTACGAGCGTGGCGAGCCGGTCTCCTTCCAGGTCGGCCAGGTCATTGAAGGTTGGCAGGAAGCCCTGCAGATGATGAACGTGGGCGATACCTGGGAAGTCGTCATTCCGCCGGAGCTTGGCTACGGCGCCCGTGGACAGGGACCGATTGGCCCGAACGAGACCTTGATCTTCAAGGTCGAGCTGCTGGATATCAATCCCAGTGATGAAGGCTGAGGCAGTGCGCCCAGCTCGCCGGACCAACGCCAGCCTCCTCGGGGGGCTGGCGTTTTTTTTGGCGATGCCAGCGCTGGCGCAGCCCCCAGCGCTCCCGGCGCTCGGTCTATCAGTCGAGCATACCACCACCATTGGCGTGTCTTCCGGGGGTTACATGGCGGAGCAGCTGGCAGTGGCCTGGCCCTCACGCTTCGAGGCGCTGGGCCTGGTCGCCAGCGGACCGTGGGGATGTGCCCTGGGTGAACTGGGGGTGGCCCTCGGTCAGTGCATGGGGCAACGGCACGGTACAGCGGACTTGGCAGCCATTGATCGGCGCCTGCAGGGCTATCGTGAGCAATCGCGGGTAGGTGACGCAGACGATCTTGCCGAGCTGCGAGTGTTCCTGTGGCACGGCGACGAGGACGGCACCATCGACCCCGCGGTAGGCCACGCAGCCGTTACCCAGTGGCAAGGCTGGCTGGCTGACGAACGCCAGCTTCAGGCAGTCTTTCATCCCGACGCTGGACATGGGTGGCCCACCACCGTGGAGAGCGACATCCCTCTGGCAGACTGCAGCGAAGGAGGCCCCCCTTACCTGCTGGACTGTCATACCGATCTGGCCGGAGACTTCCTCACCTGGTGGCTTGGCGCGCTCCAGCCAGCCGAGCCAGCGGAGTTTGCGAGCGACGCGCGACTTATCGCCTTCGATCAGCGCGAGTTCGACGCCAAGGGCCTGGCGGATACCGGTTTTCTGTACCTGCCCGAGGCCTGTGAACAGCAGCAGAACACGTGCAAGCTCGTGGTCGCCTTCCACGGCTGTGAGATGGCGGTGGACGACACCGACGACGAGGCGATCCAGCCGCCCGCCTTCGCCAAGGCCAGCGGTTTGAATCGCTATGCCGAGCGCCTCGGCCTGGTCGTGCTGTATCCCCAGGCAGAAGCAAGCTTGGCCAACCCGAAAGGGTGCTGGGATTGGTGGGGTTTCAGCGAGAGCACCTGGCAACAGGATCCGCTGCATGACAGCCGCGATGGCCGACAGGTCAGCGCGCTGATGAGCATGATCGATCGACTGCAGCAACGCCCTTGATGCGACGATGTTCATGGAACGATGAGGCGCGCTGGCTTACTCGGCCAGCGCTCGATCAAGGGCTGCCTGTAGCGGGCCTGGAGTCGGTGAATGCAGGACACGCTCAAGGATCGTACCGTCTGGCTTGACCAGGTACAGGGAGGCGGTGTGATCCACGGCGTATTCCATCTGCGAGTCTGGTGTCTCGACCTTGCGCCAGACAACGCCATAGCGCTCGCCAATGTCCGCTAGTTCGGCGGCACTCCCTGTGGCTCCGACCATGTCGTCACCGAAGGCGGCGAGATACTCCTCCAGTCGCTCCAGCGTATCGCGTTCGGGGTCTACCGAGATCATGACCGGCACCACTCGACGGCGTAGCTGAGGGGGAAGCGATAGGCGCGCCTGACGCACGACGGCGAGGCTGATGGGGCAGACATCAGGGCACCAGCTGTAGCCAAAGAACAGCACGGCGACCTGGTCATCCTGCAATGCTGACAGCGAAAACGTGCCGGTGGTGGCAGGAAGTTCGATGTTGCCGCCGACAGGCCCCGACGGCGGCGTCACCTGCCAGGGTCTGAAGCTCCAGAGCAAGGCTGCCGCCACCACCAGGCCCCCCGCCAGCCCCAAGGCCCAGCGACGCCGCGCAGAAATTCGGGAGGTCATGGCAGGCTACGCTCGACTTCCAGGTCGAAAAAACTGCCTACGCGCCCTCGTGGCGTATCGAAGCTGACCCGGGCACGCCAGACCATGGTCTCGCGCGTACAGATGCCCAGCTGCCCCTCACCGGTGAACTGACTCACGCCGTTCTCGTCTGGTGGCTCGGCGGACAGCGTAAAACGGTGCTCGCCCATGTCCATATCGACCCCTTCGAATGACACCCTCACGTTGTCAGCAGCTACACCGTCGATGCGAACCGCCAGAGGCAGCGCGACGAGAGGCTGAATACTGCTGTCAGGCGCGATGGCAAGAGAGACGCTTTCCCCCTCTCCGAGGCTGGCCGAACAGGGCCCCTGGTGCAGATCGCACCCTGGGGCTGCGGGGTACCAGACCGTCTCCTGATGATCGCCAAGTTCGTAGCGCAACAGGTACCATAGGGCAACCAGCAGCGTGACCACGGTAACGGTGATCAGCATGCGCAGTCGTGGACGACGTGCGCCACGCGAGGCTGAGGACTGGCGCGAATCCATGTTGGAGGACGACCTCCAGAGCAGAATGGGTGTCACCTTAGCTTATCAGCAAAATCCCGAAGCCCCCTGCGCGACAATGTCGCAGTTATCAACGCGCTGGACTGACAACAACGCATCACCACGTCGCCTCGGGCGTCATTCGAACAAGGATCGTACATGGCCTCCATCACCGCGGCCCTTGGCCCTCTCTTCCTGCTGATATTGCTGGGTGCTCTGCTCGGGCTTGCACGTTTCCCCGGTGGCGACTTCTGGGCACGCATGGAACGGCTGATCTACTTGCTGCTGTTTCCTGCCATGCTGGTCGCGACTCTGGCACGCGCAGATATCAGCCAGGTTCCGGTGGTTCGGCTGGCCGTAGTCCTGCTCGGCACCATGCTTGCCCTATCCTTGCTGCTCTGGTGGTGCAAGCCGCGCCTTGGCCTTGACGCCGCCGCCTTTACATCGGTCTTTCAGGGGGCTGTTCGCTTCAACACCTATGTCGGGGTGGCGGGGGCGGCCGCCTTGCACGGCAGCCAGGGCGCGACCGTCGCGGCGGTAGCGCTGGCGCTGATGATTCCGACCGTCAATGTCCTGTGTGTGCTGACCTTTATTGCCGCCGGAACCCTGGGACGTTCCGGGCTCTGGCGCTCGCTGTGGGCACTGGCCCAGAACCCTCTGATTCTGGCGTGCCTGATCGGCATTGGACTCAACCTGTCTGGCATCGGACTGCCTGGCTGGTCGGCCGGTACGCTGGAATTGCTGGGTCGAGCTGCGCTTCCCCTTGGTCTGGTGGCTGTCGGCGTGGCACTTCGCCCCCAGGCACTGCTTCGCCGGGACCTGGGCCTGTGGGTATCGAGTCTGGCCAAGCTCATCCTCATGCCAGCACTGGTCCTCGCACTTGGCTGGGTCTGCGGACTCGACCCGGTCAGCCTGAATGTGGCGCTGTTGTTTGCGGCGCTGCCTACTGCCACCTCTGCCTATATTCTCGCGCGCCAACTCGGTGGGGATGCTGAGTTGATGGCCGGGCTGATCACGGCGCAGACCCTGGCCGCGATGCTGACGCTGCCACTGTGGATGCAGCTGACCTGAGCCGTACAGGCCCCATATAAAAAAGATTCTCGTTTGTGTTGACGAAGCGAATGAGAATGAATTACGCTTACTTCGTCGGCGTTGATGAGTCGCCGACACCAGATACAGGCATTGCCAGTCGCTATCTGGTTTCTCCTCCTCATTGCTAGTCACGGTCCTTTCGCCGCTTCCCCTTGGAAGCGGCTTTTTCTATTGTGGCCTGTGGCCATTCAGCGATCGGCCAGGCCAACGCGATGGCATCAGCAGCGCTGGCCGCCGCCTTAAATAAAAAATATTCTTGTTTGTATTGACGCGATCAATGAGAATGATTTACGCTTACCTTGTCGGCGTTGATGAGCCGCCGACACCAGATACCAGGCGTTGTTCGTCGCTATCTGGTTTCTCCTCCTCATTGCTAGTCACGGTCCTTCGCCGCTCCCCCTTGGGAGCGGCTTTTTCATTTCCCCTTTTTGTTTCCCCCTTTCCAGACCAACGCAGACCAACGCAGCCAGCCAGAGATCAACGACGCTCAGAAGTCATGAATAAAAAGAATTCTCGTTACGCTTGACGGGGAAAATGAGAATGATTTACGCTGATGTTGTCAGTGTTGATGAGCCACTGACACCAGATACAGACTCTGCCAGTCGCTATCTGGTTTCTCCTCCTCATTGCTAGTCACGGTCCTTTCACCGCTCCCTCTGGAGCGGTTTTCTTTTGTGCTCCGCCTACCCTCGAGACGCTCTCCGTCAGCTACCCGCGTTCATCTGTCGTGACTCGCGACCATGGGCAGGCCAGGGCCCGGCACCCGACAGGCGCTGTCGCAGCAAGGTCGCCAGGGCGTCTACGGCTGGCCATGACGCCGCCGCAATCCGCCTGCTGAAGTACAGACACGCGTGTGAGTGACTCAGCTCAGGAAGCCCGTCTCGCTCATCCAGCACCCGCATTCTGGGCGTCAGCCGCTGACGGTCGAGAATGCTCACGGCCAAGCCGACTTCTACGGCCTTCTCGACGGCATGGATACTGGTACTGGTAAAGACGGCGTACCAATCACGCCCCTGGCTGTCGAGGGCCTCTACCCCGAGAGAGCGGAATGGGCAGTCCAGAGGGTGCAGAGCAAGCGGCAGCGGCGCGTCATCAGTGAGACGAAATTCACGCGACGCAGCCCACACCGGAGCGGTCTGCCACAGTGACTCTCCCGCTCCCAGCTGGTGGGGTCGGTCCAGCGCGACGGCCAGCGACAGCTCGCCGCGTTCCAGGCGACGCGCCAACTCTCCACTCGGCGCCGTCACCGCCTCCAGCAAGACATTGGGATGGCTGGCCAGGAAATCAGGCAGGATCTGCTCCACCAAATGCGGCGCATAGCCTTCAGGCATCCCGAAACGCACCCGACCACTCAGTCCCTGTCCTGTCAGCCTGGCCACCAGGCTATCGTGCTGGCGCAGCAGTTCACGCGCTTCCTGGAGCAAGGCTTCACCCGCCGGCGACGGCGATACGCCCCGTGGGCCGCGTATCAACAGCCGCGCGTCCAGGCGTTCCTCCAGGCGTTTGATCTGCATGCTCAAGGCACTGACAGTGCGATGACGCAGAGCCGCAGCACCCGCCAGACTGCCCTGCTGGGCCACCGTGACAAAGCTGCGCAATGCTTCAAGATCCAGCGATGGGCCCTCTCCCATACCTCCTCCAGGGTTAAGCAACATTGAAGTCAGCGTGCAAAAGCTTTCGCTACTCGAAAGTCTAGCATCTGGGCAGACTAAGCCAACGCTGACTCATCCACCGATGCCTAGAGGAGGTAACGATGCAAAGACCCACCCTTTCGCTAAACGTCGGGCACCGCGGCCTTCTCACCGCTCCCAGCACGACCGTCGGAGCCTGCTGTCTCGCGGCAGGTTTCGTGCTCTGCTGGAGCAGTGGCTTCGTAGGCAGTCGTCTGGCGGTGGAGCTGAACACTCCTGTGTTGGGCCTCTACAGCTACCGTTTCGCTCTGGCTGCGGCGCTGGCCTGGATCGTGGTGGCCTGTCTCAGGCGACGCCCCGGATTGCGTCCGAATCGACAACAGGTTCAGCATGAACTGCTGACCGGCAGTCTGACCGTTGGTGTCTATCTGCTGGCGATGTTGATCGCCGTGGCGGAAGGGGTGAGTGCTTCGGTGGCTGCATTGATCGGAGCCCTGCAGCCATTGGCGGCTGCCTTGCTGGCCAAGCACCTGCTCCATGAGAAAAGTGAGAAGGCTCAGTGGTGGGGCATGGGACTGGCCACCTTGGGCGCCGCTGCCATGATCACCGGCGACATGCAGAGTGCCGGTGGCGCGCCCTGGTGGGCCTATCTGCTACCGTTGCTCGCGGTGGCGGCGGTCTCTCTGGGCAGCGTGCTGACACCCCCTGACACCTCACGCCCGGGCTCCCAGCATGCGCGTCCTGAGCCACTCTCCCTGGTGCTGCGGCTAGCCCTGCAGCTGAGCGCTGCCACGCTGGTCTTTGTGGTCGCAGCACTGCTGTTGGAGCCAGGCGTGCCCACGCCGCCACCACTGACACTCGACAGCGGCGTGGCGCTGATCTGGCTGGTGCTGCTGTCGACCTTCGGAGGCTACGGCTTTTTCGTCGCCAGTCTCGGCCGCTTCGGGGTCACATCGACCTCGGCACTGATCGCGCTGACGCCCGCAGTGACACTGGCATTGAGTGTCGTCCTGCTCGGCGATCGTACCGACATGCTTGGCCTGAGTGGCCTGGTCGTGTCGTTGCTCGGTGCCCTGTGGGCGCTGGCTGCAGGGCGCCAGCGTCCAGGGCGAGGAGCCGATGCGCGGCTTACTCGGCGCGGCGGTAGATCAGGTCCCAGACACCGTGACCGAGCCGTTCGCCCCGCGCCTCAAACTTGGTCAACGGACGAAAGTCGGGACGCGGCACATAGGGTGTCGTCTCCTCGGTCGCCGTATTGACGTAGCCCGGCGCCTCATCCATGACCTCGGCCATCCACTCGGCGTAGGCCTCCCAGTCGGTCGCCATGTGCAGGGTGCCGCCCGGCTTGAGCCGCTGGCGCACCAGCTCCACAAAGGCTGGCTGAACGATACGCCGCTTGTGGTGCTTCTTCTTCGGCCAAGGGTCCGGGAAAAACAGCTGGAGTGTGGTCAGGCTGGCTTCCGGCAAACATTGCTCGAGCACCGCCAGGGCATCCTCGCGATACACCCTGAGGTTGGTCAGCCCACGCTTGTCGGCTTCAT
Organism: Halomonas sp. DP3Y7-2; assembly: GCF_019800795.1. NCBI lineage: Bacteria > Pseudomonadati > Pseudomonadota > Gammaproteobacteria > Oceanospirillales > Halomonadaceae > Halomonas > Halomonas sp. DP3Y7-2. Next base: position 550,000 of record NZ_JAHVKJ010000001.1, on the reverse strand, counting down.
CGAGCAACTTGCCGACTCCCGGCGCATGCACTTCAATGCCGATAAAGTCAGTATCCGGATGAGTTTCAGCCTGCTCGACCAGTGATGCCCCCATGCCAAAGCCGATTTCAACGACTCTAGGGGCGCTGCGTCCAAACAACGCGTCGAGGTCCTGGCGCCCTTGATCCAGCGTCAGGCCAAGCTTCGGCCATACCTCTTCCAGCCCACGCGTCTGCGCCTGGGTCATGCGCCCGGCCCTCAGCACATAGCTCTTGATACCGCGACGATGCAGCGGTGCCTCGGGCCCTTCGGGGCCAGTATTCTTGCCCTCTTGCGGGCGGTCTTGATCGGTCATGATGGTGTCTGGCGGCGTGAAAAGTGACTGGTGAGCAGCGCTTCTGCGGAAAGCGCTGCCGCCACTGCTGCATTAGCAACATGACGACAGCGCGTTCCCAAGGCCGGCTTCACACGTTGATGCGTCCAGCGAAAGGTGAGGAGGCTTCAGCGTTGCGACGAGGCATGCGCCCGGCAAGAAACGCCTGGCGCCCGGCCTGTACCGCGTGCTTCATGGCTTCGGCCATCAATACCGGCTGGCGCGCGTGGGCAATGGCGGAATTCATCAGCACCCCGTCGCAGCCCAGCTCCATGGCTAACGCGGCTTCTGATGCGGTGCCAATGCCGGCATCCACCAGCACGGGCACCTTGGCCTGCTCGATGATCAACCGCACATTGTAGGGGTTTTGAATGCCTTGGCCGGAGCCGATCAGTGAACCCAGGGGCATCACCGCGCAGCAGCCGATCGCCTCGAGCTCTCGGGCAACGATGGGGTCATCGCTGGTGTAGACCATGACGTCGAAACCATCGGCTACCAGGGTTTCAGCCGCCTTGAGGGTCTCCACCACGTTGGGATACAAGGTGTTGTCATCGCCCAGCACTTCAAGCTTGACCAGCTTGTGACCATCCAGCAGCTCACGGGCAAGGCGACAGGTGCGTACGGCGTCCTTGGCGTTGTAGCAACCTGCCGTATTGGGCAGCAGGGTGTAACGCTCAGGTGGGACGACGTCGAGCAGGTTCGGCTCGCCGGCTTCCTGGCCCAGATTGGTGCGGCGCACCGCAAAGGTGACAACATCCGCGCCACTGGCGGCGATGGCATCGCCGGTCTCGTCAAAGTCCTTGTACTTGCCGGTCCCGACCAGCAAGCGTGAAGAAAAGCTGTAGCCGGCGACCCGTAGCGGGCTGTCCTGAAAGATATCGGTCATGCTCTGGTCCTTACTCGCAAAGCGATTCTGGGCCGCCGTCGAGCGGCGCACCATGAGAGTGAAGCGGGATGGCTCGCCTCAACCACCTCCGATAGCGTGGACGATCTCGATCCTGTCGCCATCGGCCAGCGGCGTCTGCGCGTGCTGGCTGCGCGGCACGATATCCTCGTTGAGTTCGACGGCGATACGCCGACCACCCAGGCCGAGCGCGTCAATCAACTCTGCCACGGTCTGTTCGCGGTCGAGGGCGTGGGGCTCACCATTGAGCTGGATCTGCATGGCCACCTCATTTTCAAGATGTCGCGGGGCCCACATTGTAGCGACTCACAGCGTCTCGGGGTACGGTTGGGGGCAGATTCCTTGCAACTGTCCCGGCCGCCGGCAGACGCTTCACGCCTCACCCACAGAGAGACCCCCTAATGCCTGATCGCCACTGGTGGATCACCCTGGCCCTGTCCGGGGCCTGCGTCGTCGGCCTCGGGGCCTTCGCCGCCCATGGTCTGCACGACCGCTTGCCCGAGCGCCTGTCGGCGGCCTTTGTCACCGGCGTGCGCTACCAGGCATGGCACACCCTGGCCGCCATGGCCGTGCTGGCATGGCGGTCGCAGTTCCCGATCCCTGCTCAATTACTGGCCCTGAAACTGTGGCTCGTGGGGGTGCTGCTGTTCTCGGGGTCGCTCTACGCCATGGCCATGGCGGGACTGGCAGGTGCCGGGCTGGGCCCACTCGGGGTGATCACCCCCATCGGCGGTACGCTGTTGCTGCTGGGATGGCTGGCCCTCGCCTGGGGACTTTGGCGCCAGCCCCGCTGATCATCAGTCAGCGTCCGGCAGCACGTAGGTCGCCGTCACATGGGCCACCGGCGCCTCATCTCCATCAGAGAACAGCTCTACCTCCCCCACCGCCAGACGTCGCCCAAGCTTGATCAACCGGGCATTGGCGATAAGGTCGCGATCACCCCGCGCGCGACGCAGAAAATGGCAGTTGAGGTTACTAGTGACGGCCATGGGTTCTGGGCCTATCTGTGCCAGGATGGCCACGTACAGACACACGTCGGCCAGGCCCATCATGGTGGGACCCGACACACTGGCACCGGGCCGCAAATGCTCGTCCTCGATGGCCAGACTCATGGTCGCACGCATCTCGGACACGGCCTCGATGGTGCCACAGCGCTGTGGGAAGACATCATCGAGAAAATCCTCGATGGCGGCGGCGGTCATCACGGTCATGGCTCTCTCCCTGAAAGCAGTCCAGCGACTTCACCATACCCCAAGGCGCGACACCATACCTCAACGCCCTTGCCACCAGGGCACAACGCAGCACCCCCGGAAACAGGGTTCCGGGGGTGCTGGTGATGCGCTCGACAACGTCTTGAGCGTCTTACTTCGCCTTGTGGACCTGGCGCCAGTGGTGCAGCAGCGGCTCGGTGTAGCCGGCAGGCTGCTCACGCCCCTTGAAGATCAGATCGCTGGCGGCCTGGAAAGCGCTGGAGTTGGCAAAGTCCGGGCTCATCGGCGTGTAGGCCGGGTCGCCTTCATTCTGCCCATCCACCACCTTCGCCATGCGCTTGAGCGTCTCTTCCACCCGCGCAGCATCCACTACGCCGTGATAGAGCCAGTTAGCAATATGCTGGCTGGAAATACGCAGCGTGGCACGATCTTCCATCAGGCCCACGTCATGAATGTCCGGCACCTTGGAAGCACCAACGCCTTGCTCGACCCAGCGCACCACGTAGCCAAGAATACCCTGGCAGTTGTTGTCCAGCTCCTGCTGAATCGCCTCATCGGACCAGTCCGCGGAGGTGACCACCGGTATCGTCAGCAGGGCCTTGAGCAGCTCTTCACGCTGCTCGCTTTCATCCAGTTCCTCGAGTTCGCGCTGCACCTGGGCCACGTCGACCTGGTGGTAGTGAAGCGCGTGCAGTGCCGCCGCCGTCGGAGACGGCACCCATGCGGTGTTGGCACCGGCCTTGGGATGACCAATCTTCTGCTCGATCATGGCCGCCATCAGGTCCGGCATGGCCCACATGCCCTTGCCGATCTGAGCACGACCACGCAGGCCACAGGCCAGTCCGACCAGCACATTGCTGCGCTCGTAAGCCTGGATCCAGTCGGCACCCTTCATGTCACCCTTGCGCAGCATCGGGCCCGCTTCCATGGCGGTATGCATCTCGTCGCCGGTGCGATCCAGGAAGCCGGTGTTGATGAACACCACGCGACTGGTGGCTTCATTGATGCAGGCCTTGAGGTTCACCGAGGTACGCCGCTCCTCGTCCATGATCCCCATCTTGAGGGTATGGCGAGCCATGCCCAGCAGGTCTTCGACGCGTCCAAACAGCGTGTTGGCAAACGCCACTTCCTTCGGACCGTGCATCTTCGGCTTGACGATATAGACAGAGCCGGTGCGCGAGTTGCGCGGCTGATCATCGCTCTTGTTGAGGTCATGCAGCGCAATCAATGAGGTCATGATGGCGTCGAGAATGCCCTCGGGCAATTCGTTGCCGTCAGCATCCAGCACGGCCGGGTTGGTCATCAGGTGACCGACGTTGCGCACGAACAGCAGCGAGCGGCCGGGCAGCGTCAGCTCGCCACCATCCGGCGTCAGGTACTGACGGTCCGGGTTCAGGCGACGGGTGAAGGAACTGCCGCCCTTCGACACCTCGGCCGTCAGGTCTCCTTTCATCAGGCCCAGCCAACTGGCATAGACCCCCACCTTGTCCTCGGCGTCCACCGCCGCAACCGAGTCCTCACAGTCCATGATGGAGGTCAGCGCGGCCTCGACGACCACATCTTTGACATGAGCCGGATCGGTCTTGCCGATGGGGTGACTGTCGTCCACCTGAATTTCCAGGTGCAGGCCGTGGTGGGACAGCAGCACAGCGCTGGGCGCAGCGGCATCTCCCTGATATCCCACCAGCTTGCCGGGCTCCTTCAGACCGGTCTCGCGTCCACCTTCCAGTGAGACGACCAGGTGGCCGTCGCGCAGGAAGTACTTCACCGCATCACGATGTGAGCCTGTGGCCAGCGGCGCCGCCTGGTCCAGCACATTGCGAGCGTAGGCCACCACCTTTGCCCCACGCTTGGGATTGAAGCTCGAGCCTTTCTCGCAACCGTCCTCCTCGGAGATCGCGTCTGTGCCGTACAAGGCATCATAAAGGCTGCCCCAACGCGCATTGGCCGCATTCAGGGAGTAGCGAGCATTGTTGACCGGAACCACCAGCTGCGGGCCGGCTTGAGACGCGATCTCGCGATCCACGTTCTCGGTAGTAACCTCGACCTTGGCAGGCGGGTCCACCAGATATCCGATGTCCTTCAGGAAGGCTTGATACGCCGCCATGTCACTGACCGGGCCGGGGTGCTCGCGATGCCAGGTATCAAGCTTGAGCTGCAGGGCATCACGTTCGGCCAGCAACTCACGATTCTCGGGCGCCAGGTCGTGAAAGATCGCGTCTACGCCTTTCCAGAAGTCCTCGGGATCAATACCTGTGCCGGGCAGCGCCTGATCATTGATGAACTGGTCCAGCTCGGCGGCCACCTGAAGGCGATGGCGAGTAATGCGTTGCGTCATGGGGTCTAGCTCCTCGTTGGGCCTTGGGTGCCCCCCTGGCACCATCCGGCCGGACAGGATGAAAGGTGACTGCTCCCGAAAGATTTTGTGGAAAATAATTCCACATGTAAACCCAAACGCTTCGTCTTTCCCCCAAGGCTAGACCAAAAGATAAGCCTGCGACGTAACCAATGATTAGGAAACAGTGGTGCCGAACAGGCGCAATCGCTAGCATGGAATGAGCAAGGATGCGTTAACAGGAAGGTTTTCAGGCCTGCCGATGGGCTGCCTCACGCTGTGCCGGACCAGATGGATGACGGCAACCACCGGCCCCATCTCGCTGTCTTACTCAGACAGGGACTGGGCAGGCAAGCGAGGGGCAGCGCGCTGGTGGCTCCCACCCAGCGTACCCGATGACTTTGTTGGCTTCGGGCTCCCGCCACACGGCCGCACCTTCCCGCGGAGGATGCCATGACCGATTACACCCCACTCGAAGACATCGAGACGCTGACGACCATCGTCAATCAGGGGGGCCGACTGTCCGCGGCTGGCGCCACCCCGGCCCTGGAGCAGGTGCTCGAACAGTACCTGTCGCACTATCGCCTCGATGCGATACTCGACGACCGGGTCACCCTGCATGCGGGCAATATCGAGACCCCGCGCTTTCGCCTATGGACGCAGGTCTGGCGTCCACGAAAGCCCAGGGGCACCGCTGTAGTGGTCCACGGTTATTACGACCACCTTGGCCTTTATCGGCATCTGCTCAAGCTGTTGCTGGAGCTCGAACTGACCGTGGTGCTGTGGGATCTACCTGGGCACGGCCTGTCCAGCGGTGAGCGTGCCGATATTGAAGACTTCGCGGACTATGGTGACTGCCTGCGCGCCCTTCAGCAGTACCTGGGGGACCATGGCCTCGCCTCTGGCCCCTGGATTGGGCTTGGACAGAGCACCGGAGGGGCGATCCTCGCCACCGACGCTCTGAGCCGCGGTGACGACGGCCACTGGTCTGCGCTGGTGCTGCTGGCACCGCTGGTCAGGCCCTGGGGGTGGACCCGGGCTGCATGGGTCCACCTGCTGGTCAGCCCATTCGTCGATAGTGTGCCAAGAAAGTTTCGCCCCAATACCAACGATGATGATTTCGCGACCTTCCTGCGGGAGCAGGATCCACTGCAGCCGGTCCGCTTACCTACTGGCTGGGTCACGGCCATGCGTCGCTGGATGCCGCGCCTGATGCAACTGCCGCCCTGTCAGCTGCCTACCCTGATCGTGCAGGGTAAAAAGGACATGACCGTGGATGGCCCATGGAATCTGGCCGTGCTCGGCAAGAAGTTCCCCCAGGCCACGGTGCATTGCCACGCCGAAGCGAGACACCACCTGGTGAATGAAGCCGAGGACATACGGCTGGAACTTTTCGAGGAAGTGCGTCACTTTTTGGAGCAACAGCTCAGCGCAGAGCCCCCCGTGAAAAGGATGTCACGACGATGCCCAGACGCCTGACCCAGAGTCGGTTCCTCCCCAACGTCTTTGCCCGCCCATCCAGCACCCGTCATCCTTTCAGCACTCTGCAATGGCTGACGTGGCTGGTGGCGCTCTGGCTCAGCGGCTGCGCGGGAGCGCCGGAGCGCCCCGATAGCTTGCGTCAGGCGCTGCTGGGACTTGGCCACCATGCCGCCGAGCAGGTCGCCCAGGCTCCTCCCCTGGCGGAGACGCCGCTGATCGATCAGGTGCTGCTGCTGTCGCCGCCCAATGTAGATGAACGGTTGTCATTGAGCGTCGCCCGCGTGCAGGAGAGCCTGACCCGCGGCCTGCTGGCCATCGACGATGGCCCCCAGGTACTGGACTGGCAACCCGGTGATACCCCCGCCGCGGACACCCAGCAGTGGCTGATCGATAGCCGTCTGATTGCCGATGGCCCGCGCCTGCGTCTGTCAGATCGAGAGCTGGTGCCCTATCGCTTTGAACTGCGCCTGAGGCGGCCTGGCGACGGCGCGGCACTGTGGTCGACTGTGCTGAATGGCGCCTTCGACGCCGACGCGCTGTAACCTTTCGACACGCGCAGCAGCACCCTGGCTGGTGGTTTCACCAGCGACCTCATGTTGCACCCAGGACCAGCTTGCTGGTCCTTCATCTGCTACATCCCTCCTCCTACCTCCCTCCCTGCCGCCATGCCCTCCTCATCGCTGACTGCTCTCACTTCTGCCGGCCTGCTTGGACCGCCGCGCTCTGCCGCTTCGATCATATGAACACTAAAAAGCACAGAAACAATCGTTATTTATTTCAATAGACGTTAAAAATACCAAAACATCCATGTGGCCATCTCGGAAATACTTATAAATCAACCGAATAAACACCACTGCTAAAGTCTAACCCTAAAAAGATGACACAAAAGCAGGCCGAGCTAGACTAAAGTAGCTGCATCATTTGATCTCTTGTCGATCAAATGACCAGAAAACGCATAACCATAACCACATAGCCACAATCGCATAGCCATAAGCACATCACTAAAGAGCCACACCGCCCGCCTTCCCACAGGTCTTTTAAGGCGTCTTCTCAGGCACATCGGCCACCACACTATGAGGCACCCATGAGCACATCGACCCTCACCAGGCCAACCACACGCCTGCGCAGGAAGAGAGGCAGGCTGTTCGCCGCGGGCGTCGCCACCTTGGCCATCATTGCCATGGCGCTTGATACCACCATCATTACCATCGGTTCCGAGCAGGACTCCCGTAGTGGGGAGTTTTCTGCCGAGCGCTTCGGCACCGAGCGCTTTCCCGAGATCCGCGACGCCGTACAGCGGCGTGCGGTCGATGCGGTCGAGCTGGCCTCCGCCATCGCCGAAGACAAGGCCGCAGCCAGCCAGGAATACGGTGTCATGGCCGGCATCGGGCCCGTCATGCCGGTTCGCTTCTCCGGTGTCGCCGGCGAGGCCAAGGCCGGCATCTACGAGGTCAGCGTGGCAGGGCTTCCCGCATCCCTGGTGGTGCGGGTGCAGACTGGCCCTGCGATCAATGGCACCGACCTGCGCGATGCCACCGGCGAGATCTCCTTTGGCCAGTTCACCAACCAAATCGAGTACCAGAACGCAGGAGCCGCCATCAACGGCGAGATGAAACGTCAGGTGTTGGCCGATATCGACGCCGCCAACCTTTCCGGCAAGACGGTGGACGTCGTGGGCGTGTTCAAGCTCATCAATCCCAACCACTGGCTGATCACTCCCGTTGCGCTGGAGGTGCGGTAATGGCCGCCAGCAATGAGTCCCCCGCCATGAGCTCACTCACCCCCTCTCCCGTCCACACCACTGGCAACCTCGGCGACGCCGTGCTGTCGGCGCGCAATGTCGCCAAGTCCTTCGGCAACGTGCACGCCCTCAAGGGCGTCAACTTCGATATCCATCGCGGCCAGGTGACCACGCTGTTCGGTGAGAACGGTGCCGGCAAGTCAACGCTGATGAAGATTCTCTCCGGAGTGATCCAGCCGAGTTCCGGCAGCATCCTGCTGGATGGCCAGCCCGTCACCTTTGCCTCGACCACCGATGCCCAGCAGCTCGGCATCTCGATCATCCATCAGGAGCTGTCGCTGGCGCCCAATCTCAGTGTGCGCGACAACATCTTCATGGGCCGCGAAATACGTGGGCCTGGAGGCATCGACTACGCCGAGGAAGAGCGCCAGACGCGAGCGCTGATGGACGAGCTGGACGAACCGATCGACCCCTTGACCCCGGTGGAGGACCTGCGCCTGGGCCAGCAGCAGATCGTCGAGATCGCACGCGCCCTCTCTACCCGTTCCCGCATCCTGATCATGGACGAACCCACCTCGGCACTCAGCGCCTCGGAGGTGGAGGTCCTGTTCAAGGTGATTCGTGACCTGAAGGAGCGCGGCGTCTCCATCGTCTACATCTCTCATCACCTCGAGGAAGCGCTCACCATCACCGACCATGCGGTGGTGCTGCGCGACGGTCAGATGACCGCCTACGCCGAGCGTCGCGACATCGACCTGGAGTGGATCGTTCGCCATATGGTGGGCGAGGGCTTCGACCTTGGCGCCCCTCCCGAGGGCTACGCCATGGGCAAGGTGGCCCTGTCGATCAGCGGCGTCAGCGTGGCCGATGCCAGCGTCCCCGAACGCTCGGCGGTGGATCAGCTATCGCTAGACGTGCGCGCGGGCGAGATCGTGTGCATCTACGGTCTGATGGGCGCCGGACGTACCGAGCTGATGGAAGCCGCTGCCGGACGCCTGCCACTGAGCGCGGGTCAGATCCTGCTCGATGGCCAGGACATCTCGGCGCTGGACATCGCTGCACGCATCGAGGCTGGCCTGGTGCTGGTGCCCGAAGACCGTCAACGCGATGGTCTGGTACAGACCATGTCGGTGGGCCAGAACCTGTCGCTGGCCAGCATCGGCGCCTTTACCCGGGGGCTATTTACCTCGCGACCGCGTGAACATGGCGTGATCAGCGAGTCGATCAGCAGCGTCCATATCAAGACTGACGGCGGCGACGCCGACATCGGCTCGCTGTCCGGTGGCAATCAGCAAAAGGTGGTCATCGGCAAGATGCTGGCCACCCACCCCCGCGTGGTGATGCTCGACGAGCCCAGTCGAGGCATCGATATCGGCGCCAAGGCCGAGGTGTTCAAGCTGCTCGCGGAGGGCGCCCGCCAAGGCCTGGCCGTCATCTACTCGACGTCCGAAGTCGGCGAATGCTTAAGCATCGCTCACCGCATCATCGTCATGACTCGTGGCCGCATCAGCGCGGAGTTCGACTCGAGCGTGACCAAGGAACAGATCATGGCTGCCTCAGGCGAGTCCGTGGCTGCCTGACCCGACCCCGTGGAGTTCACTCGCATGAAGCCAACCATCACCAAACCCCAGGGCGGATTCGACCTCGCCAAGATGCTGCTCGAGGGACGCGCCTTTTTCGCGCTGATCGCGATCATCATCATTTTCTCGCTGCTGTCGCCGGTCTATTTCTCCACCAACAACTTCCTGACCATGTCCTCCCACGTGGCCATCTTCGGACTGCTCTCCATCGGCATGCTGCTGGTGATTCTCACCGGTGGCATCGATTTGTCGGTGGGGTCGACCCTGGGGCTGTGCGGTGTGTTTGCAGGGTTTTTGATGCAGGGGGTGTCCTTCGAGATCTTCGGCGTGGTGGTTTACCCCCCGGTATGGGCGGTGGTGCTTCTGACCTGCGCCCTCGGCGCCCTGGTCGGAGTGATCAACGGCGTGCTGATCGCCTATTTCAAGGTGCCCGCTTTCGTCGCCACCCTGGGCCTGCTGTATGTGGCCCGCGGCGCCGCCCTGCTGATGACCGATGGCCTGACCTTCAACAACCTCGGTGGCAGCGCCGAACTCGGCAACACCGGTTTCGACTGGCTCGGCTTCAATCGCCTGTTCGGCATCCCCGTCGGGGTACTGATACTCGCAGCGGTGGCCACCGTCTGCATGCTGATGCTCAACCGTACGCCCTTTGGCCGCTGGATCTACTCCACTGGCGGCAACGCGCGCGCCGCCGAGCTGTCCGGGGTACCGGTCAAGCGCGTCCAGGTCACCGTCTATGTGCTGTCCGGCATCTGCGCTGCCATTGCCGGCCTGGTGCTGTCCTCTCAATTGACCTCTGCCGGCCCCACCGCCGGCACCACCTATGAGTTGACCGCCATTGCCGGCGTGGTGATTGGCGGCGCCGCCCTGACCGGTGGCCGCGGCAATGTCCGCGGCACCCTGCTGGGCGCCTTCGTCATCGGCTTTCTGTCCGACGGGCTGGTCATCATCGGCGTCTCCGCCTACTGGCAGACCGTGTTCACCGGCACCGTCATCGTCCTCGCGGTAATGCTCAACAGCATCCAGTACCGCGGCAAGAAGCGCGCCAACAGCGCGGATAGCGCAACTTCCATGCCCAAGAGCCCGTCGGCTCAGGGGCAATCCGCCGCCAAGCCGGCATCACACGCCTGACACACGACAATAAAGAAGGGACCAGCATGATCCTCACCAAAGGCAAGCGCCTGCTCATCGCCGCACTCGTGGCGACCGCCCCTCTACTGGCCGGGGTCACCCAGGCCCAGGACGCGGGACTGATCTCGATCATCGTCAACGACACGTCCAATCCCTACTGGTTCACCGAAGGCAAGGTGGCCCGGGAAACCGCCGAATCGCTGGGCTACCAGGCCCACGTGACCTCACACAATGGCGATACCAACACCGAAAGCAATCAGATCGATACCGCCATCACCAATCAGGCCAAGGCGATCATTCTCGACCCCGCCAACGCCGATGGCTCCATCGGCGCGGTGCGCAAGGCAGTGGATGCCGGCATTCCGGTGTTTACCATCAACGCCGAAATCAACCAGCAAGGCCTGGCCAAGGCCCAGCTGGTGTCCAACAACGCACAGGGCGCCGCCCTTGGTGCCCAGCAGTGGGCGCAACACTTCGCGGATGATGCCAAGTACGTGGAGCTGTTTGGCGCCCCCTCGGACAACAATGCCGCTACTCGCTCCAATGGCTACGAGACGGTCCTGAGTCAATACCCGAACCTGGAGAAGGTCGGCTCCGATGTGGCCAACTGGGACCGCACCCAGGGCTACAACAAGACCCAGAGCATGCTTCAGGCCAATCCGGACATCAGCGGCGTCATCAGCGGCAATGATGAAATGGCCCTCGGCGCGATTGCCGCGCTCAAGGAAGCCGGGCGTCTGGATGACATCGTGGTCGGCGGCTTCGACGGCTCTCCGGACGCCGTCGATGCGGTCAAGGCTGGCGAGATGGCCTACACCGTGCTTCAGCCTGTCGCGGTGTTCTCTGAACACGCAGTACAGCTGGCCGATGAGTACATTCGCACGGGAGACATCAGCCTCAGTGAGGAGAAGGTGCTATTCGACTGCCTGCTGATTACCCGCGAGAACGTGGCCCAGTACACCGCTCCCTTTGTGCTTGAGCAGTAGGCAGCAGCCCTGTCCGCGTGCCGTCGAAAGCCGGCGGCACGCGATCTCCCGGCGAGAAGCTCAGCACTAACCTCGCTTGAGCAAACGGTCCAGTTGGCGGTAGCCAATCGCCTCGATCAATTCATCATGCCCTGGTGCGTCCTTGGCGCCGAGATCGGCCAGGGTCAGCGCCACCCTCAGGACGCGATGATAGGCCCGGGCCGACAGTCGCAGGCGCTCCAGCGTCTGCGCCAGCCAGGCGCGCTCGGTGGCATCCAGGGCACAGGCGTTTTCCAGTGCCCTGCCCGATAAGCGCGCGTTCAACCCTCCTCGCGCCATTTGCCGCTCCCGCGCTGCCATCACCCGCGCCCGCACCATGGCGGTGCTTTCGCCAGGCTGCTGAGAGGTCAACTCTTCAACCGGCAGTCCCGGCACTTCGACCTGCAGGTCGATGCGGTCCAGCAGCGGGCCAGACAGCCGCGACTGGTAACGCTGAATCTGTGACGCCGTGCAGCTGCAGTCCTGGCGTGGATCCCCCAGGTGGCCGCAGGGGCAGGGGTTCATGGCAGCCACCAGCTGGAACCGAGCCGGAAAACGGCGCTCGTGACTGGCTCGGGTGATGTGAATCTCTCCACTCTCCAGTGGCTCCCTGAGCACTTCCAGCACCTGCCGGCTGAACTCAGGCAATTCATCGAGAAACAGCACGCCGCAGTGGGCCAGGGAAATCTCGCCGGGACGCGGCCTCGACCCGCCTCCCACCAGGGACACCGCGCTGGCAGTGTGGTGGGGAGAGCGAAAGGGACGACAGCCAAAGCCTTCTGACAATGGCAGCGCACAGACGGAGCGAATGGCCGCCACTTCCAGGGCCTCATGATCTTCAAGGGGAGGCAGGATGCCGGGCAGGCGACTGGCCAGCAATGTCTTGCCGGTACCTGGCGGACCGGCGAACAGCAGGTTGTGACCGCCAGCCGCCGCTACCTCCAGGGCGCGACGCGCTTGATACTGTCCGCGCACATCACAGAGATCCAAGGCTGCCTCAACCGGCATCGACGATGCTGCCGCAGTACACGTCTGTAGTGGCACCCGTCCACTCAAGTGGGCGATGACATCCAACAGATGGTCGGCGGGAAGCACCTCAAGGCCGCTGACCAGCGCAGCCTCCTGGGCATTGGCGGCAGGCAGGATCAATCGCCGCCCAGCCCGAAGGGTGGCCATGGCAAAGGGAAGCATGCCGGCGACAGGACGAAGCCGCCCATCCAGCGCCAGCTCTCCGGCACACTCGATGCCGTCCAGCGCCGCCGCAGGCAACTGCCCCGATGCCACCAGCAGTCCCAGCGCAATAGGCAGGTCGAAGCGCCCCCCTTCCTTGGGCAGATCGGCAGGGGCAAGATTCAGGGTGATACGACGCAGGGGATAGTCGAGACCACAGGTCGCAAAGGCACTGCGCACCCGCTCGCGACTCTCTCTGACGGCGGTTTCCGGCAGTCCCACCAAGGTCATTCCGGGTAGGCCGTTGGCCAGGTGCGCCTCGACCTGAACTTCTGGAGCATCCAGCCCCACCCCGGCACGGGTCGTGATGATGGCAAGCGTCATGGGCTCCCTGCCTGACGGCTGACGTTATGGCTGTCAGTAGACCACGATCATCGGCCCCTCGCCGCCTGCGCACGCCAGAAACAGCCGGGCCGGCATATCCCTATGCCGGCCCGCTACATTAGCCAAGTGCTCTGGTAGAGATCACGCCGATGGCGTTTCACCGCCCTTGGCCGCGCCGTCCTGTCCTTGGGTCGCAGGGGGTACGGGGATTTCGGCAGCCTCCTCGCTGACCGCGGGCGTTGCATCGGCACCTGTCTGACCCGCCGCTGCGCGCTCATCGACCAGGCTCTCTAGGGCTGCGACCTGTTTCTCGAGGGCCTCGACGCGTGAGCGGGTACGCTGCAGTACATCCATCAGGATGTCGAAATCTTCACGCGAGACCAGCTCCAGGCGGTCGAAGGCGCCACGCACTACCTGTTGCACGCCCTTCTGGATGTCTTCCGGGGCCTGAGAAGCGCCCTGCAGACGCTCTCCAATCTGCTGGGCTAAACGGCTGATGCGATCCTGACTGATCATGGGGCTCTCCTTGTGCATCAAAACGGCGACTCTATTGCCGACAGCATACGCAAGCCTGACGCCCAACGCATGTCTCTTGGCTGCCTACGTTGGCTACAACGCTGGCGGGCCAGGTTGGCTAACGACGACGGTCCTTCCCGCCGTCACGACGGAACGTCGCGCGCTCACTGATGGCGCACGCGCCTCAGCGCCAAGCACCAAAGTAGTGCATCGTCATTGATGCAGTGCCGCAATTTACCCCCGCTATGCAGCCTCCCGCATATCCAACACGCCCTCAATTAACTCCAAGTTCATGTAATAAAAGATATTAGGAATAAAGTGGCACATTTCCCGCTATGACAACGTATCCATGCACCGAGCGGAAACAAGCCGCCACCCATGCACGTAGGGAGCCATGCCATGAAACTGATCACCGCCATCATCAAGCCTTTCAAGCTGGACGACGTTCGTGAAGCGCTGGCCGACAACGGCGTCCAGGGCATCACCGTGACAGAGGTCAAGGGATTTGGCCGTCAGAAGGGCCACACAGAGCTCTACCGCGGCGCGGAATATGTCGTGGACTTTCTGCCCAAGGTCAAGGTCGAGGTGGCCGTCGACGAAGCTCGCCTGGACAGCGTGCTGGAAGCGATCTGCAACGCGGCCAACAGCGGCAAGATCGGTGACGGCAAGGTTTTCGTCACGCCGCTGGAAGATGTCATCCGCATTCGCACCGGCGAACGCGGTTCGGACGCGGTCTGATGTCCGCCCCTGCCCTGACTCCCGATAATAAATAGCGAGACACTCTCATGGTTGATATCAGTGAACTCAGCTACGCGCTGGATACCTTCTACTTCCTCATCTGCGGCGCCCTGGTCATGTGGATGGCAGCCGGTTTCGCCATGCTCGAGGCCGGGCTGGTCCGGGCCAAGAATACCGCCGAAATTCTGACCAAGAATATCGTGCTGTTCGCCGTGGCCTGCACCATGTATCTGCTGGTGGGCTACTACCTGATGTATTCGTCCGACGGTGGCGGCATCATTCCCAATCTGGGCTTTCTGATCGGCACTGAAAACAGCGTCGATGCCGTGCTGGCCGGTGGCGAAGATGCCCCCTACTACTCTGCTCGCGCCGACTTCTTCTTCCAGGTCGTGTTCGTGGCCACCGCCATGTCCATCGTCTCCGGTGCCGTTGCCGAGCGCATGAAGCTGTGGGCCTTCCTGGCCTTCGCTGTGGTCATGACGGCCTTCATCTATCCAGTGTCTGGCTACTGGACCTGGGGCGGCGGCTGGTTGTCTGAAGCAGGCTTCTCCGATTATGCAGGTTCCGGCATTGTTCACATGGCGGGTGCCGCTGCCGCCCTGGCGGGTGTGCTGGTGCTCGGCCCGCGTAAGGGCAAGTACGGCAAGAACGGCGCGATCTACGCGATTCCTGGCGCCAACATGCCGCTGGCCACACTGGGTACCTTCGTCCTCTGGCTGGGCTGGTTCGGCTTCAACGGCGGCTCCGAGCTCAAGGTTTCCGACGTCGCTTCTGCCAACAACATGGCCCAGGTACTGGTCAACACCAATGCGGCTGCCGCGGGCGGCGTCATTGCAGCACTGATCCTGGCCAAGATCTGGTTCCGCAAGGCGGACCTCACCATGGCATTGAACGGTGCCATCGCCGGCCTGGTCTCCATCACTGCCGACCCGCTGTCCTCCAGCGCCCTGGGCGCCACCCTGATCGGCGCAGTAGGCGGCATCCTGGTTGTGGTCGCCATCGTGGTGCTCGACAAGCTGCGCCTTGATGATCCGGTCGGTGCCATCTCTGCCCACGGTGTTGCAGGTATCTGGGGCGTCCTGGCGGTACCGCTGAACAACGCCGACGCCACTTTCGGTGCCCAGCTGCTCGGTATTGCCGGCATCTTCGCCTGGGTCTTCACCGCCAGCCTGGTCGTCTGGCTGATCATCAAGGCGATCATGGGTGTCCGTGTCAGCGAAGAAGAAGAATACGAAGGCGTCGACCTTGCCGAATGCGGCCTCGAAGCCTACCCCGAGTTTAACGTCGCCAAGAAGTAAGCCTGAGCTTACCCGCGACTCCAGTGAGCTGGCGTGCTCCACCTGGCCCCTTCGGGGGCCTTTTTTATTGCTGGTTGCCAGGGGTATGCTTTGTCACACTAGTCAGGTCAGGCGCAACGGCGCGCCGCCCACGGGTTAGCGACGGACATGCCGCACGCCGCCCCTACACGGACAGGATGAGGAAACCGCCATGAAACTGGTGACCGCGATTATCAAGCCTTTCAAGCTCGACGACGTGCGCGAGTCGCTCTCCGAGATCGGCGTTCAGGGCATTACGGTGACAGAGGTCAAAGGCTTTGGACGACAGAAGGGCCACACCGAACTGTATCGAGGCGCGGAGTACGTGGTGGATTTTCTGCCCAAGGTGAAGCTCGAAGTCGCGGTGGATGACAGCATGACGGAGCAGGTCATCGAAGCCATCGTGCAGGTCGCCAACACCGGCAAGATTGGCGATGGCAAGATCTTCGTTACCCCCCTCGAGCAGGTCATCCGCATTCGTACCGGAGAAACCGACAAGGACGCGGTCTGACCGGCGATGGCAGCTTTCTTTACGCCACTCCCCTGGAGCAGGTCATCCGTATTCATACGGGCGAGACCGACAAGGACGCCGTCTAAGCGAACCTTGAAGGGTGGCGGGTGGTCGCCAAAGGGCGATGGCAGCTTTCTTTACGCCACCCCCCTCGAGCAGGTCATCCGTATTCGTACAGGCGAGACCGACAAGGACGCGGTCTGACTAGACCGGCAGGGACGCCGTCATTGCGACGGCTTCCTGGGGATTCCCTCCCGATACAGCTCGCTACCGCTTACCCCCGGCGTCGCAACGGCTCCAGCAGGTCGCTCAGGCCGTTGTGGTCGATCTCGTGCATCAACGCCAGCAGACGTCCAATCTCTCCGGGGGGAAACCCGACCCGAGCAAACCACGCCAGGTAGGGCCCGGGCAGATCGGCGATCAAGGTGCCCTGATGCTTGCCGAAAGGCATCGGCAAGGTAACCAGGCGTTCCAGGTCCTGAGGATTCATCGCTGCTCCTGAGCGGGTGGGTAAGGGGAAGACGCACAGGGTACCGGCCTGCAGGCGGCGTCGCCATCGATTCGCTCCCCATTGAAAGTCTTCCCCATCGACGCCATGGTCATTCCCAGGTATCGACAAGGAGGACGACATGACCACACTCGTGATAGGTGCCAACGGCCAGATCGGCCGCCAGGTCTGCGCCATCGCTCACCGTCAGGGACATCCGATTCGCGCCATGGTCCGCCGCGCCGAGCAGCGCGACTGGTTCGAGCAACAGGGGATCGAGACGGTCGTCGCCGACCTGGAGGACGACTTCGCCGCCGCCTTCGATGGTTGCGATCAGGTGCTGTTCACCGCCGGCTCAGGTCCGAACACCGGGCCCGACAAGACACTGTTGATCGACCTCTACGCCGCTACACGGGTGGCGGACGAGGCCAGCCGCCTGGGGCTGGACCGCATGCTGATGGTCAGCGCCATGCGAGCCGAGCAGCCGCTGCAAGCGCCGGAGAAACTCAGGCCCTACATGGCCGCCAAGTTCGCCGCCGATGCTTATCTGCGCAGCAGCATGGTGGACCATGTCATCGTCAAGCCAGGCCGGCTCACCGACGACGACGCCACCGGCCGGGTGGCCACGTCACTGGACGAGACCGGGGGCAACAACCAGATATCCCGAGCCAACGTGGCCCTCGCCCTGGTCCATCTATTGGGGCAGAAAAAGATCCGTAACCACGAAACGGTGCTGCTGGACGGCGAACGCGAGATCGCCGAGGCGCTCGGCGACTGACCACCGCCACACCGGCCAGTCCAGGCAATTCAATCCGCCAGCTCCAACGACGACGCCGATGGCAAGTGGCCATCGGCGTCGTCGTTTACGGCGTCCTGTCGAGGTGCCTTACTTCTCCACGAAGGCACGCTCGATGACGTAGTCGCCGGGCTCGCCCATGCGCGGGGAAATATTGAAGCCGAGCTCGTCGAGCAGTGCGCTGGTGTCATCCAGCATGGCCGGGCTGCCGCAGATCATGGCCCGGTCCTGCTTGGGATCGATGGGCGGCAGGCCCTTGTCGTCGGTCAGCTTGCCAGTGCGGATGTGATCGGTCAGGCGGCCCATGGTGTGGAAGTCTTCACGGGTCACGGTGGGGTAGTAGACCAGCTTCTCGCTGATCTCCTCGCCCAGGTACTCGTGAGCCGGCAGCTCCTTGGTGATGAAGTCGGCGTAAGCCAGCTCATTCACGTGACGCACACCGTGCACCAGCACCACCTTCTCGAAGCGCTCGTACACTTCGGGGTCCTGAATCAGGCTCAAGAACGGCGCCAGGCCGGTGCCGGTGGAGAGCATGTAAAGGTTACGCCCAGGCAGCAGATCGTCGCATACCAGGGTACCGGTAGGCTTGCGGCTGACCATGATCTGGTCGCCCACCTGCAGGTGCTGCAGACGTGACGTCAGCGGACCATCCGGCACCTTGATGCTGAAGAATTCAAGGTGGTCTTCATAATTGGGACTTGCCACGGAGTAGGCACGCATCAGTGGCTTGCCATTGACCTCGAGCCCGATCATCACGAACTGGCCGTTCTTGAAGCGCAGGCTGCGCTCACGAGTGGTGCGGAAGGTGAACAGGGAATCGTTCCAATGGTGAACGCTCAGCACCTCTTCCAGGGCAAACTTGCTCATGCCAACTCCTTAAAAGCGTGGGCTTATACGTTTAAAGAATAAGCCTTGATATCAAATCTTGCGGATAATTCTAAGACCGGCCATATTATCTGTTAAATGAATTGTATGGATATGTCTTATCTATTTCTTTGATATAGGCAGTCTTCATCGGGAAATTTTGCTATCCGCGGCGGGTGCCTGATCCCCCCTCAAGGAGCCTCAACCATGCGCTACACCCTTCGCCAGCTGGAGGTCTTCGTGGCCGTCGCCCAGCACGAAAGCGTGTCTCAGGCAGCCCGCGCCCTGTCCCTGTCCCAGTCCGCGGCAAGTACCGCCTTGGCAGAGCTTGAGCGACAATTCGACTGCCAATTGCTGGATCGCATCGGCAAACGGTTAAAGCTCAATGCCCTGGGCTTCCAACTGCTGCCCAAGGCGGTGGCCTTGCTCGACCGCGCCGAAGAAGTGGAAGAACTGCTCCGGGGACAGCAGGGCATCGGTACTCTGGATGTGGGCGCCACCCTGACCATCGGCAACTATCTGGCGACCCTGCTGATCAGCGACTTCATGCAGCGACATCCCGGCAGCCGCGTCCGCCTGCAGGTACGTAATACCCGATCCATCATTGATGCGGTGCGCCACCACCAGCTCGACCTCGGCCTGATCGAAGGGCAATGTGAAGAAGATGACGTTATCACCCAGCCCTGGGTCGAGGATGATCTGGTGGTGTTCTGCTCACCCCGCCACCCCCTCGCCAACACGGGGCCAGTGGAACTGGACCGTCTGCTGAGAGAGCCCTGGATCATGCGAGAGGAAGGGTCAGGGACGCGCCTGACTCTGGAGCAGGCGGCACGTCATCGTCGTGGACGCTTTACCATCCTGCTGGAGCTGGAACATACCGAGGGGATCAAACGTGCGGTGGAGTCGGGCCTGGGGATCGGTTGCGTCTCACGACTGGCGCTACGCGACGCCTTTCGGCGTGGCAGCCTGACCCCGTTGCCCACACCGGAGCTGGATCTCAGTCGTCAGTTCACCTTTATCTGGCACCGGCACAAGTACCTCACGGCCGGCATGCGGGAATTCCTTAGACAGTGCCGCCACATGACAGAGGGCATCCAGCGCAGCGACCAGATCGATCTGCCCCAGATACCGTGACGGCGCCCCACGTCGCGCCGTGCCTGTTGAACGGCCGCGACGTGGGGCCTATTTCAGCGCAGATCATCCACCGCATCGCTGATACGCGCACTGTCTGCCTTGGTCAGGTCCTTGGACAGCGTGTGTATGACCAACTTGGCAGTCGGAGCATCGAGCTTATCGCGCAGATGACCAAGGAAGCGGGGGGGCGCTACCATGATCAGCTTCTCCATGCTGTTATCCACTCGGGCCTTGTACAACCGATCGGCCACTTCTCGTGCGAACAGTACTTCGTGGTGATGCGTTGCGACGTCCTCGCTACCCGCTTGGCGAGATGACGTTGCACTGGACTCATGAACATCGCCGCCCTTGTCGGTCACTAGATCCCCCTCATGCAGCCGGCCTTCGGCATGCACAAGACTCTCCAGCTCTTCAAACCGGCGCCCTTCACGGGTGAAAATCCGCGCCCGTGACGCATCGGCTACCACGATATAGGTCGTCATGATCAGTCCTCGCCTCCCTGAGCTCTGTCACTCCGGCACAATGACCGGTACAGAATCACCATGGCAACGGACCTCAGATGCGTCAACTGATGGTTTTCGGCGACACCTGCGTCGCCCATCTCGGACACTGACCACAAGGACACTATTTGGGGTAGGATGCAGCGACTTGGCCCGCCGGCGAGCCAAGTGAGCACACACTCTCCCCCGCCGAGCAAAGATTCATATCTGTGGATAGTCCAAAACGGGCTACCTGCTGGAGGACCCAGACCATGCGCCAGTTCCTGCTACCCCGCGCCCCCCTGGCCCGGCGCACCCTGCTTTGTTGCCACCTTCTGGCCCAACTCGGTGTTCTTGCTGCCGGCCTGTGGTGGCTGATACCACGCTCTCCATGGGTCACCATGTCGAGCTGGAGTGACAGCTGGCCACCTCTGGCCGTGGGCGCGGGGGTCACCCTGCTGACCATGCTGGCTTTGCGTCTGCTGGCGGAGCTGTGGTTACTGCCCCACCACCTGAGTGCCCAGCGCCCCGGCTTTGCGCCAGGCGCCGTAGTGACGCGCTCCTATGACCGGCGTCCGGCGGTACATGATGGCGACAAGGCCTGGACATCGCAGGCACGCTCCATCGAGGACGACGACGCCGTCGTCGGCAGCGCGCGGGTGACCCGCGAGGCCGAGCCCCTCGCCCAACGCAAGCAACGCGAGCCGGGGCTGGATTTCCATCGTGCCCAGCAGGAAGAGCCCGCCGGACGACGCCAGGAGCCAAGCCTCTAGCGCGCCGCCACAGCGGCTATCAGCGTCCTCGCCATAACCGTCGCCGCCATAGCCGTCGGCACTGACAGACGAGCAGTACGCCCAGCAGCGCACCTAGCGTGTTGGCCAGCATATCCCAAGGGTCTCCCCCCAGGCGGCCAGGCACCGGGATCTGCGCAAGCTCGATCAGCACCCCGTAGCCGACGGCCAGCCCCACCGATAGCCACGCCCTGTCACAGGCCAGCGCCACCAACGCCGCCAATCCGGCATACGCCAGCAGGTGGTTGGCCTTGTCCCATGGCAGGTCTTCGGGCAACTCGCTGGCCGGCATCAAACTGCCCCAGGCGATGACCGCCGCTAGCAACAACGCCATCCCCCACCACCCGCCTGAATGACGCGGGCGCTGGCGGGTGGCGCCACTAGCGTCAGCCTGTCGCGATGTTGGCATGGTAGGCCGGGCTCAATTCATGCAGCGCGTCCATAAAGGCAGTCACGTTGCTCGGGTCGGTAAACTGGTTGATCCCGTGGCCCAGGTTGAAGATGTGACCAGGCCCTTCGCCGTAGCTATCGAGAATACGGCCGACTTCGGCACGAATCGCCTGGGGAGTGCCAAACAACACGTTCGGGTCCATGTTGCCCTGCAAGGCCACCTTCCGGCCGACCCTGCCGCGCGCATTGGAAAGCTCTGTGGTCCAATCCAATCCCAGCGCATCCGCCCCGGTGTCCGCCAGGTCCTCGAGCCACTGCCCGCCATTCTTGGTAAACAGGATCACCGGCACCCGGCGGCCGTCATGCTCCCGCTCCAGTCCTGCCACGATCTGCTCCATGTACTTGAGCGAGAACTCGCGATAGGCCGGCGTCGACAGCGTCCCTCCCCAGGTATCGAAGATCTGTACCGCCTGTGCACCGGCACGAATCTGCGCATTGAGGTAGTCCGTCACGGCATCCGCCAGCGTATCCAGCAATTGATGCATGACGTCGGGGGTGGCGTAGAGCATGCTTTTGACGTGACGGAAGTCCTTGCTGGAGGCTCCCTCGACCATGTAGGTCGCCAGCGTCCAGGGACTCCCGGAGAACCCGATCAGCGGCACCCGACCATTGAGCTCACGCCGAATGGTGGAGACCGCGCGCATCACATAGTCGAGATCTCGCTCGGCATCCGGCGCCTGCAGTGCAGCCACGTCAGCGGCGGTCCTCACCGGCTTGCGGAACTTCGGACCTTCTCCAGTCTCGAAGTACAGCCCAAGGCCCATGGCGTCGGGGATCGTCAGGATGTCCGAAAACAGGATGGCGGCATCCAACGGAAAGCGTTCCAACGGCTGCAGCGTCACCTCACAGGCACGATCGGTATCGCGGCACAGGTCCATGAAGCTCCCGGCCTCGCCACGCACCCGCTTGTACTCGGGCAGGTAGCGCCCCGCCTGGCGCATCATCCATACCGGTGTCCGGTCCACTGGCTGCCGTGCCAGAGCGCGCAAAAATCGATCGTTCTTCAGTTCCATGCAGGCATCATCCAACAGGAGATTTGCCCGCATTGTACCGCAATGACTGGCTGACGAGAGGCCCCTGCGACCGTGTGTCGTGGCTTACCCGAGTGCTTCCCGTGAGCCGAGCGCGAGTTCCTGATAGACTAAACGCCCCCTTGACGGCCCGACCGTTGTCTTGACTTCGAGGTACCTCGTGACGATCCGCTTCATCGCCGCCTCCCGCCTACCCACTCCCTGGGCGACGTTCACCATGCATGGCTTCGAAGACGAAGCCACCGGCAAGGATCATATCGCTCTGACATTAGGCGATATCGACGATGGCGCCCCGGTGCTTGGTCGCGTGCATTCTGAATGCCTGACGGGAGACGCCTTGTTCTCGATGCGCTGCGACTGTGGCTATCAGCTGCAAGAGGCGCTCAAGCGTATCGCTCAAGAGGGGCGCGGGGTGATCCTCTACCTGCGCCAGGAAGGTCGCGGCATTGGTCTGCTCAACAAGATCCGCGCTTACCATCTGCAGGATCAGGGCGCCGACACGGTGGAGGCCAACGAGCGGCTGGGATTCGCCGCCGACTTGCGACGCTATGACCTGTGCGTCCCCATGCTCGACCACCTTGGCGTGCAAGGCCTCAAGCTGATGACCAACAATCCCAGAAAGGTCGATGCCCTGACCCAGGCCGGGGTGCAGGTGGTGGAGCGCGTAGCCCTGACCACCGGGTTGAATCCCCACAATGAGCACTACCTGTCGACCAAGGCTGGCAAGCTTGGACACATGATGGCCCTTGGTGATTTCACTCAAGCAGACGACGTGGACATCGAAAGAAAGTCCTGAGGTTGTAAGGAACCTGAAGGCGGCCCCGACAGAGGATCAAACGTCAACATGGCGTTCCATGGATTCCTACTGATGAGGTGTCACCATGAAATTCAAGTTCCTGCTGCCCCTTGCTGCCATCGCCGCTCTTCCCCTGACCGCCCAGGCTGATGCTCGCGCCACCGATCTCGCCAGGGCGCTTAACAGCGAACCCCTGTCAATGCGCGACGCGATGGCCAAGCCAGGAGACGACATCATCAATGCGCATATCGCCAGTGACAGCACCGAGGCCTTGAGCAAGGCTCGCCTGCGCCTGCAGTCCCGTCATGTCGATATGACCAACTTCATGCTGAACCTTGATTTAAGCCGAGCCGCTACAAAGTAAGGCTTTATTTTCAACACCCTGAAGACATACGACCGTTTTAATAGAAACCGTCAATCAGCATCATTGAAGACCTTGGCTGGCACACAGCACCGCTGCCCAGCATACTCACTTCAGCGTTCGGCGGGGCCAGCAAGCGCTCACACTGTGAGCTACCTTCAGGCTCCGCTGTAACGGCAAGGAGAGACATCATGAAACGCGCTCTACGACTCGTTACCGTCACCGCTGCTCTCGCCGTCGTCCTGCCCGCTACGGCCATCGCAGCGCCACCCAAGTACGCGCTGGCGCAGCTGGACACAGTGGACGGAGATAGCACACAGCATCAGCTACGCACCCGTATGCCGGCAATGATCGAGGCACAGCAGCCTAGTCAGGTGCAACGCTATAGCTGAGAGCCCTGATCCCTTTTCCGTAAGAGCGGGTCCGTAAGAGCGAGTCAGCAAAAACGAGCCCGGAGAAGCGAGTCCTGAAAGTCGCGCCATGGAACGAAGCGGAGTTAGACCAAGGTTGAAAAGGTATTTGACAGTTAGTTAGTCTGTTAATATTATGTCGCCAAGCAATAGCCACCCCCATCAGCGACCGACAGGTTCGACGCTACGCCTGACCAAGGTGGTGGATGGCTAAGCACTCGTGACAGCCAAGACACGGTAGGCCCAGATGGGCCAAAAAATGCCGGAAAAATTAAAACGACCGTTTTATTTTAAACAGGTCGACCAATGAGAAGGGGGCCAAGCGGCCCGCAAGGAGAGACATCATGAAAGCCAAGATTACCGCCACAGCCCTGCTGATCGCTGCTGCCCTGCCACTGACGGCAAACGCTGATCCTGCCACTGACCGCGCGCAACACATCAACGCCGAGCCGCTGGCACAGGTATCAGGCGCCGCTGTCGATGCAGCACACCAGGTCGGCAACACCCATATTGCCGACAACGGCAGCAATGCCATGGCCAATGCCCGCCTCGAGCTACTGCGTGAGCAAGACAAGCGCACCGACTTCGCCATGAGCGAGCATGACCTGGATCTGGCTCGTCAGGCCACTACCGGTTAACGTTTTCGGCGGAAATTAAAACGACCGTTTAATTAAGGCCAGATCACCGTGCCATCGAGTCGACGACATCGATGGCGACGACACACGATCACCGGTGAGATGGCCTCTTGATCCATGGTTGCGCCGATCGTTTCGGCGTGAACAACAAGCGAAAGCCGCGACTCGCTGACCATAGACATGGGATGCGTCACGGCAGCAACACCACTCACGACATCACTGACGCAGTTTGACCGATAGAAGCTCCCTGGAGAGCTTCCACAGGAGAGAGACCATGAAAGCCAAGATTGCCGCTACCGCCCTACTGATCGCCGCCGCTCTGCCGCTGACCGCCCAGGCCGATAATGCCAGTGAGCGTGCCCAGGCGCTTAACGCTGAGCCGCTGTCCCAGCTCACTGCTGACGCCGTGAACATCGCCAATCAGGTGGGCAACACCCATATCGCCGACAACGGCAGTGACGCCATGGCCCACGCCCGTCTTGAGCTGCTGCGCGAGCAAGCCAAGCGCACCGATTTCGCCATGAGCGAGCATGACCTGGACCTGGCTCGTCAGGCCACTACCGGGTAATGTTTTCGGCCTAAATTAAAACGACCGTTTTATTCGGACCAAGAAATATCACAGCCTCGGTGCCCACGGCATCGAACTGACCGACAGACGATCTGTCGAGAGCTTCCCCAGGAGAGACATCATGAACGCCAAGATTGCCGCTACCGCCCTGCTGATCGCCGCTGCCCTGCCGCTGACCGCCCAGGCAGACCGGGCCAGCGAGCGTGCCCTGGCCGTTAACGCCGAGCCGCTGTCCACGATTGATGCTGGCGCACTTGAAACAGCACACCGTGTTGGCAATGCGCATATCGCTGACGACGCCAGCAACGCCATGGCCAATGCCCGGCTGGAACTGCTGCGCAACCAGGCACGCCATACTGACTTCGCCATGAGCGAAGACGATCTGGACCTGGCTCGCCAAGCCACCACTGGCTGATCAGGAGATGTTGCCGAGCGAAGCTAACCGCTCGATACCTGACCCTCCTGCTCCGCTAAGCGCAAAGGCCCCGCCCACCTGGATGTTGCCAGGCAGACGGGGCCTTTTGCTGTACTGCTCTCGGCCATCGCCTGCCTGCAGGGCGCCAGCAGCGATGTTCGATATGTCTTCAGCGCCACGCTGCCAGCGTAGACCTGAACCAGCACGTTACTCGCGGTACGTCACTTCATCCCTCACCCCGTCACTGCGGGGCTGCCACAAGAGCTTCAACAGCAGCGCCAAGGACAGCATCACGGCAATGCCACTGACAGCGCCCATCCACACCGTGCCACTGATTCCTGCCACAAAGAACGCCACTAGCCCGGCGATGCCGGCGGTCATGGCGTAGGGCAGCTGGGTCCGCACATGGTCGATGTGGTCGCAGCTTGATCCCGCCGACGAGAGAATGGTGGTATCGGAAATGGGCGAGCAGTGGTCACCAAAGATGCCTCCACTCAGCACCGACGCGATCGCCAACGCCATCGGCAGATCCATGGCCGCGGCTACCGGCATGGCAATCGGGATCATGATGGCAAAGGTCCCGTAGGACGTGCCGGTGGTGAAGGCCACCACGGCGCCAATCAAGAACAGCAACACCGGCACCAGGCTGGGCGGAATACTGGCCTCGGTCAGACTCACCAGATAGTCAGCCGTGCCCAGCTCCGAGGTGACGCTGCCGATGGACCAGGCCAACGCCAGAATGATGTACACCAGCGTCATGCTCTTGATGCCTTCCACGACGATATCCATCGCCTCGCGGAAGTCGAACAGGCGCTGGCTCATGCCCATGGTCAAGCCGACCATCACCGCCACCAGGGTCGCGATCAGAATCGACTGACCGCCGTCGGCGCTGCCGACCGCTGTGACCAGGTCGTTGTTCGGGAAGTCACCGGTCCACAGAAACAGCGGTGGAATCATGGCCAGCAGAACACCGATAGGCACCAGCATGTTGCGCTTGCGGGCAGTATCCTGTGGCGCCTTGAGCTCCATCGCATCGGTATCAGAGGGCGGCTTGGCGGTGTCTTCCATCAGCTTTCCGGTCTCACGGGCACGGCGTTCCGCCCGCGCCATGGGGCCAAAGTCCCATTGGGTGATGACAATGAAGAAGATCATGCCCAGCGCCAGCCAAGCGTAGAAGTTCAGCGGAATCGATGACAGATAGATCAGGTATTCCGAGCCACTCAGCTCCATCTCGCCAAGCTGGGTGCCAATCAGGCCCATGACAAACACCACCCAGGTGGATACAGGGCCCAGTAGGCACATCGGCGCCGAGGTCGAATCGACGATATACGCCAGCTTTTCACGGGAGACCTGCATGCGATCGGTGATGGGACGCATCACGCTGCCCACTGTCAACGCATTGAAGTAGTCTTCAAAGAAGATCAGCATGCCAAGCCCCAGGGTGCTGCCTTGTGCGCCTCGCGCACTGGCCACCTTGCGGGAAATGGCGCGGGCAATGGCATGGGCCCCGCCGGTACGCTGCAGGACACTGATCAGCACGCCGAACAGGCCACAATAGATCAGTACGGTGGCATTCCACTCGTCACCGATACTCGGCACGATGAAGTCAGAAAAGCTGTTATAGAGGCCGGCTGCGGGATTGTAACCAGCCAGCATGGTGGCCCCGAGCCAGACACCGCAGAACAGTGCGGGTATGACATTGCGTGTCGCCAGCGCCAGCAGAATCGCCAGCAGCGGCGGCAGCAGGGATAAGAGTCCGAAGGACATCGGGAGTCTCCTGGGTTCTTGTCGGTCTTGGCCCGAGGGGGCAACACCATGGGAGGTGGCGTCGCGCGGGCAGCGGGGCATCCTAGGCGCTAACGGCACAAACGGCAACCGCGCTGTCCCATCCCCGCAACCCATCCTCTTTAGGTGCAAGTCGACACGCCGTTCAACCAGGCTGACGAGTCTCCACCTCGACCCCTTTCATGCCCTCCTCAGTGTAGCGCTCCCCTGCCACGGCCTCCCGGTGAAACCAGTCGTTGAGACTCGCCAGATCGGCGTCACTCAAGGACAGAGACAGCGCTCCTAGATTCTCGTCCAGGCGGTTCAGCTTGCGGGTGCCAGGAATGGGGATGATGGCGTCGTCCTGAGCCAGTAGCCAGGCGAGTGCCACCTGGGCGGGGGTGGCACCTCGCTGCTGTGCCAACCCTTCCAGCCGATCCAGCAGGGCGATGTTACAGGCCAGGTTCGGCGCCGAGAAACGCGGTGCGTGGCGACGAAAATCGGTCTCGCTGATGTCAGCACGACGTCGAATCTGGCCGCTGAGGAAACCGCGACCCAGCGGTGAGTACGCCACCAGTGACACCCCCAACCGCTGGCACGCAGGGAGCACGCTGTCCTCCACTCCGCGGCTCCAAAGTGAGTACTCACTCTGGACCGCAGCAATGGGATGCACCGCCGCAGCCCGCTCCAGGGTGGCAGGTGAAACCTCACACAGCCCTAGCGCACGAACCTTGCCCTGGGTGACTAGCTCGGACATGGCGCCGACGGTCTCTTCGATCGGCACCTCGGGATCGAGACGGTGGGCGTAGTAGAGGTCAATCGTGTCAATCCCAAGGCGTGCGAGAGAAGCCTCACAGGCAGCGCGAACATACTCTGGGCGCGTGTTGATCGACCGGGCGTAGTCGCCAGGCCTGCGCACGATGCCAAACTTGGTGGCAATCACAGCGCTGTCTCGCCTACCGTGCAGCGCCTTGCCCAAAAGTTGCTCGTTATGGCCCTGGCCGTAGGTGTCGGCACTGTCGAACAGGCTCACGCCTCGCTCCAGGGCCTCGTGAATCAGCCGGGTGGCGTCACGGTCATCACTGGCACCATAGAATTCGGACATGCCCATGCACCCTAGCCCCAAGGGCAGAACGTGCAGGTGGTCACCCAGTGAACGTGGGGAATGTGAGGGAGAGGTCATCGCAGGCTCCTTAACCTAAGGCGGATCACGTCAGACGCGTTGTCTGACCTGCTGCATGATCCTGGCCGTGGGCCCGCGGGAGAATTGCTGATAGATTGATACTTGCAGCGTATCAATCCCTGGCGTCCACAAGACGCCTCCCGGTCATCCACGATGGGTCGACCGCCGGGGGCAGTGGCGTCCTTGCTTCTCTTCACTATCCTGACGAGTGCCCCATGCCGCCCAGCAGACAATGGTTCAAGCGTTGCGACCGGCTCATCAGCTTTCTCGCCGTTGCCGATACTGGGCACTTTCGCCAGGCCGCCGACAGGCTGCATCTCACTCAGCCTCCGCTGACGCGCCACATCCAGGCGCTGGAACAGGAGCTGGGCGTCACGCTGTTCACCCGCACCACTCGTCAGGTGAGCCTGACCCCGGCAGGAGAGCGCCTTGCTCGCCGGCTGCGCCCCTGCTTTGAGGAAATAGAAGCCGCCTGGCACGAAGCCAGCGCACATAACGACCAGCCCTGCTCCATTGCCATCGGCATGACGCCCGCAGTGGATGATGGCCTGTTGCCCTCCCGCGCATGGCTGGAGGCGCTCCTGAACCAGACCGTGGACATCGAGCGCCAACCGTCCAGCAGGCTGCTGTCACGCTTGCTGAAGGATGACGCGAGGCCGCTATCCTTGGCCCTTGTCGGTCTGCCCATCACCCTCCCTGAGCCGTTGGAGTGCCACATCGTCGCCGACGACCCGCTATGGGTGTTGATGTCCGACGCCCTTGCCGAGCGGCTTGGAGAGGACCGGGACGTGGATCTTTGCAGGCTGAGCGACCACCCCCTGTTCTGGTTTTCCCGCAGGGACAATCCGGACTACTTCGACCACTGCGAGCGCCTGTTTCGCATTCACGGCTACCAGCCCCAGCGACTGCGTGAGCCCGACGACCATCACCAATTGCTGGCGCTGGTCGCGGCAGATGAGGGCATCGCCCTGGCTCCCCAGAGCTTCCTGGTGACTCACCGGCAGGGCGTGACCTCGCGACCATTGTCGCCTCGCTGGAGCGACCTGCGCACTCGCCTCGCCCTCGCCTGGAACCGACATGACGACGCGTCCTGCCGACTAGCACAGCGCCTTGTGGCGGCCCTGCAGAGCAACTGAAGCGTAAGCAGAGCGACTGAAGCGTAAGCAGAGCGACTGAGACGCGAGCAGAACGGCTCAGCCGAGCCGTCCCAGTACGGTCAGGCCTGGCCCCGGGCCTGCCGGATGCGCTGATAGGCATTGCCGATCTCGACGGTGCGGGCCTCGGCGACCTCGCGCATGCTGTCCGGCAGTCCCCGGCTGGCCAGCTTGTCAGGATGGTTTTCGCTCATCAGCTTGCGATAGGCGCGCTTGATTTCGGCATCGCTGGCCTCCGGGCTGATACCCAGCACCTTGTACGCGTCCTCCAGCGGGCTCTGGCTTTCCTGAGTGGCGCCTGCCCCATGGGAGGCTCCCCCACGCAGCATGGCCTCGATCTGGGCTATTTCCGCCTCACTGCAGCCAAGGCCGCGGGCCACCCGCATCAGCATGTTGTGCTCGGCTGGGTGCAGCACACCGTCTGCTGCAATGGCCGACAACTGCACCTGCAAAAAGATCTGTCGCAGCGCACCGCGACCACGGGTCAGGCGTGCCACTCTGGCGATCTCGGCATCCAGATCGAAGTCACTGGCCCGTCCGCGTTCGAATGCGGCACGAGCACTGGCCTTGGTGCTTTCGGGCAAGCGCAGGCGCACCAGCAGTTGCTCGAGCACCTGACGCTCTTCCCCGCTGACCTGACCGTCTGCCTGGCACACGGCGCCCATGACGGCGAAGGTGGAGTCCATGAACTGGCGTTGCATCTCGGCCAGACCCTTGCCGAGCATCACGCCGCCGCGCAGACGTCCGCCCAACCACCAGCCGATGCCGCCACCGATCAACATGCCCAGCGGGCCTCCGGTCAGCAGCCCAATTACCGCCCCGATAACAATGATGGTCAGCATAATTCCTCTCTGTCGGAGCCGTGTTTCAGTCCACGGCGTGCTGTCTTCTCAGGTGGCGCTGGCAGGTGCTTGAACGGTCATCGACTCGCCATCACGCCCACCCACCACCATGGGGGTACGCGAGGCAGGATACCACCGCCACCCGGACGCGGGCGAAAGCGTGCGCCGCCCACCTTTTCATCGAATAGTCATGGGCGTCACCGATACTGGCCGCCAGGTTAACGACGAATGCACTGCCCAGGACGTCTTATGCGACTTTCCTTCACTCGACTCGCCATTGTTGGCGCTATTGTTTCGGCTTGTGCCAGCGTCAGCGTGGCGTCCCACGCCGTGGCGCCGACCCACTGCGCACTGACACCATCGATCTCTATGTTGCCGGTCTCTGTGCTACCGCCCCATATGCGATCGGCCCCCATGTAGGGGGCCGATCGCGTCGTGCTCTGAAGGGGCGGTAGGCTGACTCAGCCGAGGCGCTGCCGGATCGCCGCTTCAATTCCCTCAGCGTCCAGACCGCAGTCTCGCAGCAATTCAGCCGGCTTGCCGTGCTCGGCAAAGACATCCGGCAGGCCCAGGTTGAGCACCGACACAGAGACCCCTTCGGCCAGCAACAGCTCATTGATGCCGCTTCCGGCACCGCCCGCCACGACGTTCTCCTCCAGGGTCACTACCAGCTCGTGAGTACGGGCCGCCTCGAGCACGGCGTCCCGGTCCAGCGGCTTCACACTGCGCATATTGATGTGGCTGGCATCGAGCCGCTCCGCCACTTCGGCAGCAGGACCATTCAAGCTGCCAAAGGCCATCAACACTACGCCCTGGCCCTGGCGACGCGGTTCGGCCACCCCGATCGGCAGCGGCTCAAGGTGATCGGGAATCGCCACTCCTGGCCCCGTACCGCGCGGATAGCGCACCGCCGCTGGACCCGGGTGGTGATAGGCCGCACTGAGCATGGCGCGGCATTCTGCCTCGTCAGCCGGGGCCAGCACCACCATGCCGGGCACACAGCGCAAGTAGGATAGATCCAGGGCACCGTGGTGGGTGGGACCATCCTCCCCGACCAGGCCTGCGCGGTCGATGGCAAAGGTCACGTCCAGGTCCTGCACGGCCACATCGTGAATCAATTGGTCGTAGCCACGCTGGAGGAAGGTGGAATAGATTGCGACCACGGGCTTCATGCCTTCGCAGGCCATGCCGGCAGCCAGGGTCACCGAGTGCTGCTCGGCAATGGCCACGTCGTAGTAACGATCCGCATACTCCTTCGAGAAGCGGATGAGGTCAGAGCCTTCGCGCATGGCCGGCGTGATGCCGATCAGGCGCTCGTCTGCCGCGGCCATGTCGCAGATCCAATCGCCAAAGACACTGCAGTACTTCTTCTTTGGCGGCGCGGGTGGCGTTGCCACCTCAGCTTCCCGAGCCTTGGCCGCATCGGGAGTCTCGAGCTTGGTAATGGCGTGATAGCCAATAGGATCGGACTCCGCCGGCAGGAAGCCACGGCCCTTGCGCGTCTTGACGTGCAGAAACTGCGGCCCCTCGAGATCACGCATGCTGGTCAGGGCGGCACTCAAGGCATCAAGGTCGTGACCATCGATCGGCCCGACATAATTGAACCCCATCTCCTCAAACAGCGTGGCCGGGCTGACCATGCCCTTCACATGTTCTTCCGTACGGCGTGCAAGCTCCAGAGCACCCGGCAGATGAGACAGCACCTTCTTGCCGTTCTCGCGCATGCTCAGGTACGGCTTGCTGACCAGAATGCGGGCCAGATAGCTGGCCACACCGCCGACATTCTCGGAAATCGACATTTCATTGTCGTTCAGCACCACCAGCAGATTGGCATCCACATGGCCGGCATGGGCCAACGCCTCGAAGGCCATGCCGGCGGTCAGGGCACCGTCACCGATCACCGCGCAGACGCGACGATCCTGGCCCTGGGTACGTGCCGCCAGCGCCATGCCCAGAGCCGCCGATATCGAGGTACTGGAATGGCCGACGCCAAAGGTGTCGTACTCCGATTCGGCACGCCGCGGGAAGGCCGCCAGGCCACCGTAGCGGCGTATGCCGGTCATCGCTTCGCGACGACCGGTCAGGATCTTGTGTGGATAAGCCTGATGACCCACATCCCACACCAGGCGGTCATGGGGCGTACGAAAGGCATGATGCAGGGCGACGGTCAGTTCGACCACGCCAAGGCCGGCACCAAAGTGGCCGCCGGAAACACCAACGCTGTAGAGCAGGTAGGCGCGCAGTTCATCCGCTACGCGCTTGAGCTGGTCTGCGGTCATCGCACGCAGCGCAGCCGGGGTATCCAGAGTATCGAGCAGCGGCGTTGCCGGCCGCTCGGTGGGAATCGTGTCGAACAGCTTCATGGTAGCCCTGTGGTCGTCAGTGATCGCGTTCGATCATGTAGCGGGCGAGCCCTGCCAGAGGCGCCGCCGACTCGCCCAAGGGGGCGATGGCCTCGAGCGCCTCATCGATCAGTGCCGTCGCCTTGGCCCGAGCTCCCTCAAGCCCGAGCAGGGCGGGATAGGTCGGCTTGTCACGGGCCGCATCGGCACCCGACGTCTTGCCCAGCGTATCGGTGTCACCCGTGACATCAAGCACATCGTCATGTACCTGAAAGGCCAGGCCGATAGCGGCGGCATAGACATCCAGGGCGGCCAGGCGCGCGTCGTCTGCGGGCACCGCGATCAAACCGCCAAGCCTGACGGCGGCGCGAATCAGCGCGCCGGTCTTGTGGCGATGCATGGTTTCAAGGCTGGACAGGTCCGGGCGTTCGCCCACTGCCGCCAGGTCCAGCGCCTGTCCGGCCACCATGCCATCACGCCCGGACGCTTGCGCCAGCGTGGCCACCAATGCCCCCAGGCGAGGAGACGTAGAGCTGGCGAGCAACTCGAAGGCCAGTGTCTGCAGGGCATCGCCGGCAAGAATCGCAGAAGCCTCATCGAACGCCTTGTGCACCGTGGGCTGACCGCGGCGTAGGTCGTCATCGTCCATGGCCGGCAGATCGTCATGCACCAGCGAGTAGGCATGCACCAGCTCAATGGCCGCAGCAGGAATGTCGAGATCGTCGTCGTTGGCGCCCAGCGCCCGACCGGCGGCATAGACCAGAATCGGGCGAAGCCGCTTGCCGCCGACAAGCAGACCATGGCGCATCGCCGCTTCGAGTCTCGGTTCGACAGTCTGGCGACCCACGAACAGCGTCTCCAGGCAACGATCGACTCGCGCCCTGTCGGCGGCCAGACGGGCCAGCATGGTATCAGCGTTCACCCGCGTCCTCCCCGATATCAAAGGGCGACAGCTGCATCCCCCCCTCGGCGTTCTCCGTCAGACTGCGAACCTTGAGCTCCGCATCGTCCAGGCGTTGCTGAGCATGGCGGGTTAAGGCCACGCCCTGCTCGAACGCCTTCAACGACTCCTCGAGCGACAGCTCCCCCGACTCCAGCCGTTCCACCAGGTGCTCCAGTTGCCCCATGGCCGCGGCAAAGTCCTGAGGCTCGGCATCTTGCTGTGATGGCTGGCGGTCCTGCGTTGCCATGCGCCCCTCCAGACAGTGGGCCAGGGACTGACCCGAAATGGCTTGGTCACGGCCATCGCCGACCGTGCGGGACACCGTGACGCCATCGCCAGGCACCCGGTCACCCTAAAGGGCGACAGTATACACGCTCTGCCCCTGGGGTCGTCTGCCCCGCGTTCCTTGCGCCTTGGTCGAAGACGTCACCGCGTTGGCCAGCGTACATGCACAAGACTCATGCTGCGGTGCAAGGATTTTCAACGTGGCAAAGGCTGCATGTGGTAGGCTATCGACCCTGATTTAGCGCCTTCTCCGCCAACCAGCCGCTGGCTGCCGCCACTTCCAAGAGGTTGATTCGACCATGGCCAAAACGTCCCTGGACAAAAGCAAGATCAAGATCCTGCTGCTCGAGGGCGTCCACCAGAGTGCAGTGGACAATTTTCTCAATGCCGGATACACCAACATCGAGCATCTGCCGACCTCGCTGGACGAGGCCACGCTGATCGAGAAGATCCGGGACGTGCACTTCATCGGTATCCGCTCCCGCACTCAGCTCAATGAGCGGGTGTTCGCGGCAGCCGAAAAGCTGGTCGCGGTTGGCTGTTTCTGCATCGGCACCAACCAGGTCGACCTGGGTGCGGCACTGGTGCGCGGTATCCCGGTATTCAATGCGCCCTACTCCAATACTCGCTCGGTGGCGGAACTGGTGCTGGCCGAAGCGATCATGCTGCTGCGCGGTATCCCCGAAAAGAATGCGCGCGCCCACCAGGGCGGCTGGCTGAAAAGTGCCAAGAACAGCCACGAGGCTCGTGGCAAGACCCTGGGCATCGTCGGCTATGGCAGCATCGGGTCGCAGCTGTCGGTACTGGCAGAAGCGCTTGGCTTTGACGTCATCTACTACGACGTCATCACCAAGCTGGCGATGGGCAATTCTCGCCAGGTCGCCAGTATGGAGGAGCTGCTGGCCCGCTCCGATGTGGTCAGCCTGCACGTGCCGGACCTGCCGTCCACGCGCTGGATGATCGGCGAAGAGCAGATCAGCCTGATGAAGCCTGGCGCCATCCTGATCAATGCCGCCCGCGGCAGCGTGGTGGTGATCGAGGCGCTGGCCGAGGCCATCAAGGAAGGCCGCCTCAATGGCGCCGCCATCGATGTCTTCCCGGTCGAGCCGAAGGGTAACGACGACATCTTCGAAAGCCCGCTGCGGGGTCTGGAGAACGTCATTCTTACCCCGCACATCGGCGGCTCCACCCTGGAAGCCCAGGAAAACATCGGCGTCGAAGTGTCTGAGAAGCTGGTGACCTTCTCCGACAATGGCACCAGCATCACCTCGGTCAACTTCCCCGAGGTGGCCCTGCCGGCCCATCCGGACAAGCACCGCCTGCTGCACATCCACGAGAACGTGCCTGGCGTGATGTCCGAGATCAACCGCGTGCTGTCCGAAAATGACATCAACATTTCCGGCCAGTACCTGCAGACCAATGAAAAGGTCGGCTACGTGGTCATCGATGTGGACAAGGCCTATGGACCCCAGGCCCTGGAGGCGCTGCGCGAGGTCAATCACACCCTGCGTACCCGGGTTCTCTATTCCGAGACCAACTACGCCGACTAGGCCGCCGGACGCTGTTCCAGCTCGACGACGCCGCGCTCCTTCGGGAGGGCGGCGTCTTGCTGTCGTCCCAGGATGAGCGACAGACGACATTTCATGCCAACAAGACCTATCCTGATCTCTCCCCGCTGAGCGCTTCACAAGGATGCCCGATGCCGACCGGACTGGCCTACCTGATCGTGGTACTGGTGTGGGCCTCGACGCCCCTCGCCATCAAATGGAGCGCAGAAGCCGGCGCCCCCATCGGCAGCGTCATGCTGCGCATGGGACTGGCGCTGGTGGCCGGCATCGTGCTGCTGCTGGTGTTGCGCAGAACACTGCGCACAGACCGCCGCGCGCTGGTCAGCTACGCCGCCGCCATTCCGGGTGTGTTTGGCGCCATGGCGCTGAGCTACTATGCCTCCCAATTCTTGCCATCGGGCATGCTCTCAGTGATGTTCGGCATGGCCCCTCTGATCTCTGGCATCATCCTGCAGACGCTGCCGGGCAGCACGCGGCTGAAGCGCTGGCACTGGATTGGCTGCGGCCTGGGAGTGGCAGGCCTGGCGGTGGTCTTTCTCGACAGCCTCGCCCTCGGCAGCGGCCAGCAGCTGGTGGCCCTGGTCATGATGCTGTCCGCCGTCACGCTGTTCAGTGGCAGCGGCATAGCGGTCCAGCGCATCTCTGCGGGACTTCACCCTCTCGAGCAGACCGTCGGCGCCCTGGCGGGCTCCATGCCGTGCTTTCTGGTGCTGTGGCTAGCCAGTGGCGAGCCCCTGACCATCCCCCTGAGTGACCGCGGCCTGTGGGCAGTGCTCTATCTCGCCCTGTTTGGCTCCTTGATCGGTTTCCTCTGCTACTACCTCATTCTGTCGCGGCTGCACGCGGCCAGCGTTGCATTGGTCACGCTGATCACTCCGGTTCTGGCGCTCTCTCTTGGCATGCTGTTCAACCAGGAGACCCCTTCAGCCTCCATGCTGGCCGGCGCCGCGCTGATTCTCGTCGCGCTTGGCGCCTATCTGTTCGGTGACCGCCTGAGCCGCCGTCGGGCGGCTCGGCATCACGGCGACACTTGACCCTTATGAGCGTCGGCTTGACAACTCATCAGGCCACGGCCATTTTGTACACAATAACTGACAGCGATTGCGTACCAGGACTGTGCACTCATATCGCACATCTGCTGTCGTACACGGCCACCGTCGGTTCCATGGAGGTGCAGTCGGACACAGACCGCGCACACCTCCATCGGTAGCCATCCTTGAAGGCACCTGAACCAGGTATTCGGCCAGACGCCATGCGGTGACGGCTCCTGGCAGCGGTTAGTGTCATGAACACTACCGCATGCCGAAAGCGCCTCACCCTGCCTGGGTAACCCTTCGCTTCGCGAAGGAGGAATGCATGCATTCACACACACCCACGACATGGATCCGGCAGCCGCTGGCCACCAGCGACCCCGCCGCTACAGCAGGCGTCGTGGTGCAGGGCTCACGTATTGTCGAGAAGCTCGGCGCGGGCCAGGTGCCCAGCGTAGCCGTCGACGAGATGTTCGATGCCTCCCGGCACGTGCTGCTGCCCGGACTGGTCAATACCCATCACCACTTCTACCAGACGCTGACACGGGCCTACTCGCCTGCGCTCAACAAGGAACTGTTTCCCTGGCTCACTACCCTATACGACGTCTGGGCCCACCTGGATGAGGCTCAACTGGCGCTGGCCAGCGAACTCGCCATGGTGGAACTGTTGATGAGCGGTTGCACCACCGTGGCGGATCATCACTATGTGTTTTCCGGGGCCCTGGAACATGCCATCGACGTACAGGTCGAGACAGCTAATCGGCTGGGGGTGCGGGCAGCGCTGACGCGAGGCTCCATGAGTTTGGGTCGCGATCAGGGCGGCCTGCCACCTCAATCCGTCGTCCAGGACGAAGCCACCATTCTCGATGAGAGCACCCGCCTGATCGACGCCTATCACCAGCGCGGCGATGGCGCCATGATTACCGTGGCATTGGCACCTTGCTCCCCTTTCTCGGTCAGCCGCGAACTGATGATCGACAGCGCCCGCCTGGCCGAGGCCAAGGACGTTCGTCTGCATACCCACCTGGCCGAAACCGAAGACGAGACCCACTACTGCCAGAAACTGTTCGGCATGCGTCCGCTGGATTATCTGGAAGATACCGGCTGGCTCAGCGATCGCACCTGGCTGGCCCATGGCATTCACTTCAACGACGACGAGGTCAGCCGACTCGGCAAGGCGGGTACCGGTATCGCTCACTGCCCCTCTTCCAACATGGTCCTGGGCTCCGGCATGTGCCGAACGCTGGAGCTGGAGGCCGCCGGAAGCCCGGTAGGGCTTGCCGTGGATGGCTCGGCCTCGGCGGACCATTCCAATCTAGCCGAAGAGATGCGCCAGGCCATGCTGATCGGCAGGCTACGTTATTCCCCCAGCCAGGTGCGTCACCAGGACGTGATTCGCTGGGCCACAGAAGGCTCCGCCCGCTGCCTGGGCCGAACCGACATCGGCGGACTTGACGCTGGACAACAGGCGGACCTGGCGCTGTTTCGCCTGGACGAGCCTCGTTTCTCCGGCGCAGAAAACCCGCTTGCGGCGCTACTGCTGTGCGGCGCACATCGGGCCGATCGCGTCATGGTGGCCGGCCGCTGGCGAGTCGTCGACGGGCTGCCCGTCGATGTCGACCTGGGGTCCCTGCTGGCCCGTCATGGCGAGGCGGCGGCGCGGCTTCGACAAGCGGTCTAGCCAGCAGGACAACACGGCAAGAGCGATACCGACGCCACGGAGCCCTGCTGCGTGGCATCGTTCTTGCAACGCCATTGTTCATCACCGCTGCATCACGGCAGTCAGCCACCAGGACTGACACCTGATGCGCTGGACCGGACTCATCGCCCAGGCCAGGGGACGGCCTGGCACTACAACGACAACAGGAGAGGATCCCGCCATGCATACGCAAGAATCCACTGGCGATAACCGCGACCGGCCCACGGTTCGCTCCACCCACGACGTCAATGCCATGCCGCCACTGGGAAGGGCGATACCGCTTGGCTTGCAGCATGTGCTGGCGATGTTCGTCGGCAACGTGACCGTTCCCATCCTGATTGCCGGTGCTGCGGATCTGCCGGCGGATCAAACCACCTTCATGATCCAGGCGGCGATGTTTGTCGCCGGTGTCGCCACCTTGGTGCAGTCACTCGGTATCGGCCCCATTGGTGCTCGACTGCCTATCGTGATGGGCACCAGCTTCGGCTTCGTGCCGGTTCTGATTCCCATCGCCGTAGGCATGGGCCTGCCAGCAGCGCTCGGAGCTGCACTCTGCGGCGGTATCGCCATGGCCCTGGTAGGCCTGTTTCTCCCGGTCTTTCGCTTTCTGTTCCCGCCAGTGGTCACCGGCACCTTTGTGGTCATGCTGGGTACACTGCTGATGCCGGTGGGCTTTGCCTACTGGGGTGGCGGCTTCGGCGCGGCGGACTTTGGCGCCACCCATCACCTGCTGCTAGGCGCCCTGGTACTGATCGTCACCTTGGGCCTGCACCAGTATGGACGCGGCATCTGGTCCGAAACGGCACCGTTGATCGGCCTGGTCGTCGGTTACGTGGCGGCCACCAGCTTTGGCTTGATTGATTTTTCAGGCATCGGCACAGCTGACTGGCTGTCCCTTCCTGTGCCCCTGGCCATCGGCATCGAGTTCCATCTGGCTGCCGTTCTTCCCGTGGTGCTGCTGGCCATCGTCACCTGCGCCGAATCCATCGGTGATATTGTCGGCACCACTGCCGGAGGCCTGGACCGGGAGCCGACGCCCAAGGAACTGTCCGGTGGTGTCATGGCGGACGGCATCTCCAGCGTGTTCGCCGCCATCTTCAACGCCTTTCCGCAGATCAGCTTCAGCCAGAATGTGGGCATGGTCGCCCTCACCGGCGTCGTCAGTCGCTATGTGGTCGCCATTGGCGGTGCCTTCCTGCTGCTGGCCGGGCTCATCCCCAAGCTGGGCGCGATTGTCTCCAGCATTCCCAACTCCGTGCTGGGTGGGGCTGTGTTGATCATGTTCGGCATGATTGCCAGCGCCGGCATCAAGATGCTGTCTCACATCGACTTCAACAAACGCAACATGGTGATCATCGGCGTATCGCTTTCCGCCGCGGTGGGTCTACCCGCCCAGGAGGGGCTTTACGCCAACCTGAACGAGAACCTTCAAGCCATCATTGAGTCGGGGCTGATTCCTGGTGCGCTGTTCGCCATCATCCTCAACCTGGTTCTACCGAAAAGCGACCGAGTGTTCCGTGACGACGTCTAAGCCTCAGCGCCATCACCG
Organism: Halomonas sp. DP3Y7-2; assembly: GCF_019800795.1. NCBI lineage: Bacteria > Pseudomonadati > Pseudomonadota > Gammaproteobacteria > Oceanospirillales > Halomonadaceae > Halomonas > Halomonas sp. DP3Y7-2. The sequence continues at coordinate 510,048 of NZ_JAHVKJ010000001.1, read as the reverse complement.
GCAGCGACCGAACTGAACCGGCCCTGCTCACGACATCCTTCTCCCACGCAGAAACAGCACCCACGAGCCCCAACCAGGGCCCGTGGGTGCAGCCACGTGTCCAGACTCAGCAGCTTCTGACGTCACGGTAGCGATGCCGCCGGTAGACCTTGACGCGCTGGCCCTGCAGCGTCGTCATCCCTTCCCATTGGAAACCTGCATGCTGAGCCACTCGCGTCGATGGCACATTGGCAGGATCAATGACCGCCACCAATGACTCGCTGTCAGTGACCGTAAAGGCATGGGTGACGACAGCACGCGCCACTTCAGTAGCCAGGCCCCTACCCCAATGACGCACCGCATAGCGATAGCCAATCGCCAGTTCCTGCTCGCCATCCAGGGTCTCGTGATCGAAACCGCAAAACCCCATCAGGGCACGGGAGACCGGATGCACCACGGCCCAGTAACCAAACCCCTTTTGCCCGTACGTCTGACGACACGCCTCGATAAATGCCTGACTACGCGCAACGTCGCAGACCCCACCAAGGGAGTAACGCATGACCCTGGGATCGGCCAACAGCCGGCTCAAGGCGGGCAGGTCGTACGCTTCGAAGGGGCGCAGGCGGCTGCGCGGCGTGGCCAGCACGTCGCCGCTCATCGGTATCGGCGGTTGCTCGTCATTGTGCATGCGGGCTCCGTATCGTCAGGCATGCCAACGAATCTACGTCATCCTGGCAGCGCCTGACCATGGTCTAGCACGAGCCTCTGGGTCTGGCCTCCCTCACGATCTATCACCACCGGGCTCGATCACTCGCCCGATGATCGCGTTCCTTGGTCTAGCCCTTTGGTCGAAGCACGCCCCGACAACCGGTGCTCCCGCGCTAGTCTTGCCAGGTTCGCCCTCGTTGGAGCCACCACGATGTCCGCCTCACCCTCTGCGCTACCTGCCAACGACGACGCTGCCGTCGTCCGCCACGACGACCGCGGGATCGTGCACCTGACCCTCAATCGTCCCGCCAGCTTCAATGCACTGTCCCAGGACATGCTGACGGCGCTGGATGATGCCTTTACGACCATCTCCCCCAGCCCTGACCTGCGTGCCGTGGTGATCGCCGCAGAGGGCCGGGCGTTCTGCGCCGGCCACGACCTGAAGGAGATGCGCGCCCTGGAAGATGAAGACGCCTACCGCCAGCTGTTCGCCCAATGCTCGCGGGTGATGCAGCGCCTGCAGGACTGCCCGGTCCCCGTGATCGCCCGGGTTCAAGGCCTGGCCACTGCCGCGGGTTGCCAGCTGGTCGCGAGTTGCGACATGGCAGTCGCCTCCAGCAGCGCGCGCTTCGCCGTATCTGGCATCAACGTGGGTCTATTCTGCTCGACACCCGCCGTTGCCCTGACCCGCAACATCGGCCCCAAGCAGGCGGCTGAAATGCTGTTTACCGGTGACTTCATTGATGCCGAGCAGGCGTTGGCGTGGGGATTGATCAACCGTGTCGCCGAGCCCGACGCGCTCGATGACTGCCTTGAGGCACTGCTGGATAACCTGCGCGCCAAGAGCCAGGTGGCGCTGTTTACCGGCAAGTCGATGCTGGCCCGCCAACGGGCACTCCCCTTGGGCCAGGCCTACGCCTATGCGGGGGAGGTCATGGCGGCCAACATGATGGCCGAGGATGTGGCAGAGGGCATCGACGCTTTTGTCGCCAAGCGCCGCCCACGGTGGACACATCGATAAAGGGCGCTCGACTCACGACGTTCTCCTTTCATCCTTCACTTTTCACCCAAGGACTGGTTATGGAAGCGTTTTCCGTAAACGCGACAAGACGCTGCACCTGCAGGTATGCTAGCCCTTCAGCAACAGGTTCATGGCTAGCCCCAGGAGAAGACAGGTGACGGAGAACAAGCGCAGAGCAGCCGGGCGACCGGCCACCGGCAAGACCAGCGGAGGCCATAGCCAGTCGCTGGTGCGGGGACTCAATCTGCTGGAGCTGCTGGCCATGCGCCCCGGCGGGCTGGCCCTGTCCGATATTGCCGAGCAGGCCGACCTGGCCCCCTCTACGACGCACAGGTTACTGCAGGCACTGCTGAGCCAGGGCTTCGTGACACAGGACGAAACCCTTGGCGTGTGGCGCATCGACGTCAAGACCTTCCGCATCGGCAACAGCTTTCTCGAGGCTCGCGACTTTGTTGCCACCAGCCGCCCTTACCTGCGCAGGCTAACCAGAGACACCGGCGAAACGGCCAACCTGGGCGTACGCGATGGAACAACCGCGGTATTTCTGGCCCAGAGCGAATCCCCCCAGATGATGCGCATGATCACCCGCCTGGGCTCTCGTGCACCGCTGCATGCCTCAGGCGTGGGCAAGGCACTGATGGCCTGGCTGCCCGATGATGATCTAGAGCGGGTCCTGGCAGAACGTGGACTGGACCGCGTTACCGTCAATACTCTGTCGAGCCCTTCGGAGCTGCGCCGCGCCATGGCCGAGATTCGTCAGCGTGGATACGCCTGCGACCGCGAGGAACATGCCATCGGCCTGCACTGTGTGGCGGCCTGCATCCATGACGAACTCGGCACGCCTCTGGCCGCCATTTCGGTGTCGGGTCCGGTAGCACGCATCCCCGATGAGCGACTGGACGCGCTGGGCGAAAGAGTGCGCGATACCGCTGCCGAGATCACCGCACAACTGGGCGGGCGCGTTCCCGAGGCCGACGAGTTCAAGCCCTGATATCTCTACCGGCATCATTCCGTCATCCTCCACAGGACCTGTCATGAGCGACGCCTGGCGTCAGTACAAGAGCGCTCCACCCGCCGGTACCGTGCTGCTGGAATGCTCCCGCCTGCCCCCTGGTGACAGTCAGTGCCTGTCCCTGGAAAGCGATAGCGGTCGGTTTCCTCTGATCATCGCCCGTGATGCCGGCGGAGAGGTGCGCGCCTACTTCAACGCCTGCCCCCACCAGTACCTGCCCCTGAACGGGCGCAGCGACACGATAATGAGTCGGGACGGCGAACTGCTGATCTGCACCCATCACCAGGCCTGCTTTCGCCTCGACAGCGGTGAAGGCATCTCCGGCCCCGCCCAGGGCGAAGCGCTGGACCCGGTACCCGTGGTTGAGAAAGATGGCTGGTGGGTGATAGGTGAATGAAAACGCTATCCGCGCTTTCACACCGAAGAGCGACCCGCCACAGTGATCATGACGCCACCCTTAGGACGTGGCTTCGCAGTGACGCATCAAGAATGCGAGCCCTCCGTCTGGCGGCGGAGCTGGACCTGGAAGATTGGTGCCTAGCCGCAGGCTTTGTGCGAAATCTGGTCTGGGATAAGCGTCATGACAAGCTGACGCCCTCCCCTCTCAACGACCTTGACCTCATCCACTACGCGCCCACCAGGACGTGTCAGAAGAGCGACGCGGCCATCCAGCACTTCCTTGAACAGCAATCCCCCTTGCCTTGGTCGGTCAAAAACCAGGCAAGAATGCACATTCGCAATCATGACGCCCCCTATACGTCGACCGCGGATGCCATGAGCTATTGGGTGGAGCTGGAAACAGCGGTTGGCGTCAGGCTCTCACGCGATCAAGAGATCGAACTGATTGCCCCCTTCGGACTGGCGCCACTTTTCGCCGGCACCATTACACTCAACCCGAAAAGCGGCAAGGCCGACGCTTTTCGCCAGCGACTCGAGGAAAAGGCCTGGCTTGCTCATTGGCCGAAGCTGAAGGTCCAGCAGCACCCGTGACGCTACATCGTCTGCCCGACCTCTCACCAAGTGAGGCTGATCATCACGGCGAGGGAGCGCCGTCGTAGGTCTCCCCTCTCAAGCACAGGTCAGCCATAGATAAGGCACAGGTCAGGCAAAGATCAGCCACAGATCAGGCAAAGATCATTCCCCAAGAGAGGAATCACACCCCTGCTCCAGCTGATCGAGCCGGTCTTCAAGCCGCCCGACCAGACCCATCAGGTCGCGATATTCCTCAGCGCTGAGCGTGGCCACGACATCGGCTTCCCACTGTCTTGCCTCGGGAATCAGCGTGGACAACAGCGCCCTTCCAGCCGCCGTCAGGCGTAGGTGCTGCACCCGCTGGTCATGATCCGCGGGTTGGCGCAGGATGAACCCTCGCTCCTCCAGCGCCTGCACCGCGCGAGAGATACGCACCTTGTCCATGCCCGTGGCCTGGGCGATCTGCTTGGCCGACAGCTCATCCAGATGGGACAGCCACGCCAGCACTCTCCACTGGGCAATGGTCAGCTGGTAGCGCTCTGCGTACATCTGTGCCAGCGCCTGGCTGAGCCTGTCCGCCAGGCGATTCAGCCGGTACGGAAGAAACTGCTGCAGATCCAGCCTAGCAATATCGGTATTGGTAGCGGTATCGCGCTCACGCGAGCCCATGGCGTCTTCCCCGGAGGATACGTTCGGCCGCCGACGTGAACGCCAGCTTATGGATGAATACCGAACGATAGCCGGGATAGGCAGGAGCAGCAATGCGGTGACACCCCTGTAGTGACATCCGTGTGGTGATACGAACGTGACGCTTGCGACCGTCACTCATGATGCCATCCAGTATGCCCCCCTGAGTCGGCGGGCTTAACACCTGACTCAGCTCACCACGACGCGATCCCGGCCTTCCCGTTTACCGACATACAGCGCCTTGTCGGCCCGCTTCAAGAGCGCATCCAGGTCCGTATCCCCTGGTCGCATTTCGGCAATGCCGATCGTCACGCTCAAGGCCAGCATGCTCATGTCGGAACGCGAGGCGAGCCCGGCGATAGCCTGCTGCAGGCGGGCAGCCACCTGTTTCGCATCGTCAAGGCGAGTGTCCGGCAGTGCCACCACAAACTCTTCGCCGCCGAAACGCCCGATAATGTCCTGTGGGCGCAGCGACTGCTGACAGGCCTCGGCAATTTCGATGAGGACCTGATCCCCCTGGCTGTGGCCCCAGGTGTCGTTGATGACCTTGAAGTGATCGACATCCAGCATGAACAGGCTAAGCGGAATGCCTTCCATGCGGGAGCGCTGAAATAGGGTCTGGGCACGCTTCATGAAGTGGCCTCGGTTAGCCAGGCCGGTCAATGCGTCCTGCTCGGCCAGCCGCCTCAGCTGTGACTCCAGAGAACGCCGATGGGCCATTTCCCTGAGCAGCTGCCGATTGTGGCCGCGCTCCTCATGCAACAACGCAAACTGCTTGCGCTGCAGGTATTCCACCCGAAGCAGCGCAAAGAATCCCACTACATTGGCCATGATCAGCAGCAGCGTGATGCGCAAGATGACCACCGCAGAGACATCCGTCGCCAGCACCACAGCCACCAGAAAGCCCACGCTGAGGTACAGGCTGGCGCCGGTCACCACCGTCAACAGGTTAGGAATCAGCAGGTAGAACGCCATGATCGCCACGATGACCGCCAGCATCTGCGTCGACAACGTATCAGGGCGCAGCGGGACGATAAGGATAATGCCGGTCGCCAATATCCAGAGCGGCAGGGCGTGCAACCACAGGCGCTGGCTGTAGTTGCCCCAACGCCCTATGGCCATGGCCATGGCCAGCGCCAGACAACAGCCGACGACAATGGCCCGCATGATGACCAGCGCATAAAAGGCAGCGCTTTGACCGACATAAAAGTAATCGGAAATGGTGAACATACCAAAGATCATCGCCGCCACGACAATCGCCAGGCGCGACTCAAAGCGAACCCTTGGTTTTATGGTGCGGCGATATACATCTTCACGGTCACGCTCGCGGAACTGCCCGGTCATCCAGTACACCTGGTGATCGGTTCTCTCTCTGAACTCAGGTGCCATCAATGACATCTCATCTCCCTGTCTGCCTCCCCGCCTATACCTGGCAGGTGTTGCCGGCGTCGCCTTGCCGGTCGGCAGAACGCGAGCCTGCGGCTCGTGCAACAGCCTGAGCGGCTGCTGTCCCCGGCAGAACCCATAAATCATTATTTTATTAAATTAAACAAACGCTTATATTAAAATACAAACCATTGAAATTACACAAGTAAAGATCACCTGCAGTGAAAAACAAACATCGATTTTAGGCCGTTAATCGTATCCGTACAGCGATGGTTGAACGAGACCGAAGTGCACTTTAGCCGCCGTGTTATCACGTCTTCACCAGCGACAAAAAAGTGCTTGTTCAGCATGAAAAAGTCCCGCTAGCAAGACGTTTTGCCGGAAAGTGGAAGCGCATAAACTTCACGCCCGTCTTGCGCGAACCGTGTCGGAGAACACTCTTTGGGCGTATTCCACTAAAGTCACGTGCCAATTAGTTTCTTTTGAAACTATATTAAAAGGACATCAGCAGTCGTCTTTTCGATGGAGGTGTCTTTCATGTCTCCCCGCCCTGGACGAAGCTCTCTGACCTACCAGAGTGGCTTTCGTAACCACTTCACCAGCGAGGCACTGCCTGGCGCCCTGCCCCAAGGGCAGAATTCGCCCCAGCGATGCCCTTACGGGTTGTACGCCGAGCAGCTCACCGGCTCGGCCTTTACCGCGCCGCGTAGCCACAACCTGAGAAGTTGGCTCTACCGCATCCGCCCGTCGGTGGCCCAAAGCGCCTACCATCCATTGGATGGCGGTGATCTTGCCACCGCGCCGCTATCACGGCCTGCCGCAGACCCCAATCAGATGCGCTGGGACCCAGTCCCTATGCCCGAGGCGGCCACCGACTTCATCGACGGCCTGACCACCATCGCGGTCAATGGTGACGCCGGCACCCAGACCGGCTGCGGCGTCCACCTCTATGCCTGCAACAGCGACATGACCGAGCGCTTCTTCTACAGCGCCGACGGTGAGCTGCTGATCGTGCCCCAGCTCGGCACCCTGCGCCTGCGCACCGAGTTCGGCACTCTGGACGTAGGGAATGGCGAGATCGCGCTGATCCCCCGTGGGGTCAAGTTCCAGGTACGCATTGTTGAGGGCGACCAGGCCCGAGGCTATGTCTGCGAAAACTACGGCAGTCCGCTGGAGCTGCCGGGGCTTGGCCCTATCGGGGCCAACGGCCTGGCCAATCCGCGCGATTTCCTGTCACCCGTCGCCGCCTATGAGGAGGTCAGCGGCGACGTTGAGCTGGTGGCCAAGTTTTCAGGCAGGTTATGGGCGGCCCGGCTCGACCACTCGCCACTGAATGTGGTGGCCTGGCACGGCAACCTGGCGCCCTGCAAGTACGACCTGGCCAACTTCAACACCATCAACACGGTGAGCTTTGACCACCCGGATCCATCGATCTTCACCGTGCTGACCTCTCCGTCGGATACCCCGGGCATGGCCAATATCGATTTCGTGATCTTTCCGCCACGCTGGATGGTGGCCGAAAACACCTTCCGCCCGCCCTACTTCCATCGCAACCTGATGAGCGAATTCATGGGCTTGATCCATGGCGAGTACGACGCCAAGGCTGGGGGCTTCCTGCCCGGCGGCGCCAGCCTGCATAACTGCATGTCGCCCCATGGCCCCGACGCCGAGAGCTTCGAGAAGGCCTCGAACGCATGCCTGGAACCCCACTACCTGGGCGCGACTCTGGCCTTCATGTTCGAGAGTCGCTACGTGTTCCAGCCCACTGAAAAGGCTCTGGCCGCCGACTTCCGCCAACGCGACTACGTGAGCGTATGGCAGGGACTGCGCTCCCACTTCGACCCGAACCGGCCCTGAGCCACGCGACAACAAGGAATCCTGCGATGAAACTGGCTAGCCTCAAGAGCGGACGCGACGGCGAACTGGTGGTCGTCTCCCGTGACCTGACTCGCGCCGTGCGCGTTCCCCAGATCGCCACCACCCTGCAACAGTTGATGGAAGATTGGGACACCAACGCGCCCCAGCTCGAGGACATCTACCGGCGGCTCAATGACGGCGAGCTGGATCAGGCCTTCGAGCTCGACCATCACTCACTGCACTCGCCGCTGCCACGCACCTACCACTGGGCCGATGGCTCGGCCTATCTCAATCATGTACAGCTGGTACGCCAGGCGCGCAACGCCGAGATGCCAGAGACCTTCTGGAGCGACCCGCTGATGTACCAGGGCGGCGGCGACCGCTTTATCGGTCCCTTTGACGATATCGAGGCGATCAGCGAGGACCATGGCATCGACTTCGAGGGTGAGCTTGCCGTCATCACCGACGACGTGCCCATGGCGACCAGCCCCGAGCAGGCAGCCGGACATATCAAGCTGATCATGCTGGTCAACGACGTCAGTCTGCGTGGCTTGATTCCTGGCGAGCTGGCCAAGGGCTTCGGCTTCTTTCAGGCCAAGCCGGCCTCCAGCTTCTCGCCGGTCTGCGTCACCCCGGACGAGCTGGGCGAGGCCTGGCGCGATGGCCGCGTGCACCTGCCGCTGACGGTTCACCTCAACGGCGAGATGTTCGGCACGCCCGAGGCGGGCCCCGACATGATCTTCACCTTCCCCCAACTGATAGCCCACGCCGCGCGCACCCGCCACCTGGGTGCCGGTGCGGTGATCGGCTCCGGCACCGTGTCCAACCCGGACCCGGATGGCGGCCCCGGCAAACCGGTGGCCGACGGTGGCGTAGGCTATAGCTGCCTGGCCGAGGTACGCATGGTAGAGAAGATTCTCCACGGTGACAGTACGACACCCTTCATGCGCTTCGGCGATCGCGTGCGCATCGAGATGTTCGACGACAGCGGTCACAGCATCTTCGGTGCCATCGACCAGCAAGTGGTGAAGTACACACCCTGATCCCACCAGCGGATACTCCACATGCAGCTCTACGGCTATTTCCGCTCTTCGGCGGCCTATAGGGTGCGAATCGTCGCCAACCTCAAGGGCATCTCCCTCGACCATCATCCGATCGACCTGAGCAAGGGCGAACAGCGGGACAGCGTCAATCTGGCGCGCAACCCCCAGGGGCTGGTGCCGACCCTGATCACCGATGATGGGCAGCCGCTGACCCAGTCCCTGGCGCTGTGCGAATATCTGGACGAATGCTATCCCGATCCGCCGCTGCTGCCCGGTGATGCCGTACAGCGGGCGCGCATCCGCGCCTTGGCCCAGGTCATCGCCTGCGATATCCATCCGCTCAACAACCTGCGGGTGCTGACGCATCTGACCGGCGCGCTAGGCCTGTCCCAAGACTCCCGGCTGGCCTGGTACCGCCACTGGGTCGCCACGGGGCTGACAGCCGTCGAGGCCATGCTCGAACCTCACAGGGGCAGGTTCTGTGTTGGCGATCAGCCGACCCTGGCCGATGTCTGCCTGGTACCTCAGGTGTTCAATGCCGAGCGCTTTGACTGTGACCTGTCCGCCTATCCCACGATACAAGCGATCTGCGAGCAGGCTCGCTGTCTACCAGCGTTCGCCAAAGCGGCACCCGAGGTTCAGCCCGACGCGCGCTGAGATCGGCTACACTACTCGGCTACGCTGCTCCGCTATCTTAGCCAGCTACCTTAGCCAGCTACCCTGGTCAGCCACCCGAGGCCCCACCAGGCGCTGCCGGTATGGCCGAGCAGCCCGCCATATCATCGTGAAGGGAGCGTCGCGCGGCGCTCCCTTCGCGTTCCCTGACACTTGCCATCGCCGATCTGGAGCTGCACGTGCTGAACCCGACATCCCGCGCCACGGTAGGCCTGCTGGCCGCGCTGACCGCTCTGGGGCCGCTGGCCACCGACATGTATCTTCCCGCCATGCCCGCCATGCGTGAGGCCCTCGGTACCGGCGCCGACCAGATCCAGTTGACCCTATCGCTGTACCTGATTGGCTTTGCCATGGCGCAACTGCTGTGCGGCCCACTGTCGGACCGTTTCGGCCGCAAGCCGATTCTCGCCGCCGGCATGGGTATCTTCCTGCTGGCAAGCCTGGCCTGCGCGTTCGCCCCCAACATTGAGACACTGCTGGTGGCGCGCTTCTTCCAGGCCCTGGGCGGCTCTGCCGGACCGGTGCTGGGCCGGGCCGCAGTACGCGACATCCACGGCCCCTTCGAGGCCAGCCGTATCCTTTCCTACATGGCCAGCGTCATGGCCCTGGCCCCGGCGCTGGCACCGGTGGTGGGCGCGGGCCTGCTGGTGTGGTTCGGCTGGGACGCGATCTTCCTGGCACTGGCGTTCTACGCCCTGGCCATGCTTGGGCTGATCGCGATGATGCCGGAGCCACTGCCCAAGGATCGCCGCCAGTCGATCAAGCCCTCGGCACTGGCTACCACCTTCCGCTCATTGCTCGGACAGCGAGACTTTATCGGCTATACCCTGGCCAACGCCGCGGCTTTCTCCGGCCTGTTCGCCTTTCTATCAGGCTCATCCTTCGTGCTGATCGACTACATGGGTGTCAGTCCCGACGTCTACGGCTATCTGTTCGCCGCTATCGTGCTGGGCTTCTTTATCGGCTCGATGGCAAGCGCCAAGCTCAGCCGTCGGCGTAGCCGACACCAGCTGCTGACGGTAGCGACGCTGATCGCTGCCCTGGGCGGTATCACCATGGCCTTGCTGTCAGTGGCCGGGGTGCATACGCCCTGGGCTGTCATCGTCCCCAACATGGTCTACATGGTCGGCTTCGGCATCATCATGCCGCAGACCATGGGAGGCGCCCTGGCGCCCAACCCCCATTGTGCGGGCTCGGCCTCGGCGCTGTTCGGGTTTATCCAGATGAGTATCGCCGCCGCCGCAGGCGCGCTGGTCGGCCAGTTACACGACGGCACCTCCCATAGCATGGCGATCGCCATCGGGCTTTCCGGGATGCTGGCGCTGGTCTGCTACCGCTGTATTGTCAGCGATAGGGGTCAACCAGAACGTGCAGGGGCAACGGCCTGATCCTGCGACCGGGCCACTGGAGGATAGCCAATGCGACACTTCGACCCTCACTCCCTGGCACTATTCGTCGCCGTGTGCGATCACGGCAGCATTGCGGCCGCCGCGGAGCAGATGGCCATCGTGCCCTCGGCCATCAGCAAACGCATGACGGCACTTGAGCAGCAGGCAGGGGTACGCCTGCTGATTCGGCGCAAGCGCGGGATCATGGTGACACCGGCGGGAGAGGTCATGCTGCGTGCGGCACGCGAGACATTGTCCTCACTGGAACGCCTCCAGGCTGAGCTGAGCGAGTTCAGTCATGGCCTGCAAGGCAACCTGCGCATTCTTGCCAGTCTGTCGGCGGTATGCCAATTTCTGCCCGGCCAGATCAGCCAGTTCATGAAGGAACACCCCCGCGTCCAGGTCAATCTGGAAGAAAAGATCAGTGCACTGATCACCCGGGGCATCGAGGAAGGTCGTGCCGATATCGGCTTGTGCTGGGAAAACGCGCGTACCCATCACCTGCATCATCGGCACTACCACACCGACCAGCTTGGCCTGGTGGTCAAACCGGAACATCCACTGGCCAACCGACAGTGTCTGCGCTTCGAAGAAACCCTTCCCTACGACCATGTAGAGATTCTGCCTGGTAGCCTGGTCAGCCTGACCCTGCAGCGAGAAGCGTCACTGTTGGGCCAGCCGATTCGCTTTCGCGTCCACGTCACTACCTTTGACGCTACCTTCCGAATCGTGGATTCGGGCCTGGCGGTCGCCGTGGTCCCTATGGATGCGGCGGTTCTCTATGCCAAGGCGATGGATATACGAGCCATTCCGCTGACCGATGACTGGGCCACCCGGCGCTTCGTCGCCTTCGTCAGAGACATCGACGCTCTCAGCGCTCCGGCGCGCCACCTGTTTGACTATTTGACCGACACGCCAACGGATTCATCCGGTCGTTGAGCGTTTCTCGACGGCTATGGGCCAAGTTCCAGCATGGTGCCGGGTAGCCAAAGCGCAAGCCCCGGAAACACCATCACCAGAGCAAGGCCCAGCAACATCAGCAACACAAAGGGCAGTGAGCCACGAATGATCTGACCGATGGGGGCCTCAGTCACCGCCTTGATGGTGAACAGGTTCATCCCAACCGGCGGTGTAATCATCGCCAGCTCCAGGTTGATCACCAGCATCACGCCGTACCAGATGGGACTAATCTCGAGCAACGCGAGCACCGGCAGCACGACCGGCGAGGTGATCAAGATGATAGCGATGGATTCGAGGAACATCCCGAGCACAAAGATCAGCGCCATCATCATCAGCAAGAAACCAAAGGTGCCCAGTTCCATGGTCGACACCAGGCTCACTATCTGCTGGGGAATCAGCAGCTTGGTCAAGGCATGACTGAACACCGCCGCACCGGCCAGGATCATGAACAGCATCGCCGAGGTACGACTAGCGTCGATGGCGGAGGCCCAGATCTGGCGTGGACCGATAGTTCGATAGATGAGGCCTCCTACGGCAAGGGCCAACAAGGCTCCTACAGCTGCCGCCTCGGTGGCCGTGAACACACCGACGTACATTCCCCCAAGCACCAGTGCTGGCAGCGCAAGCGCCCAGCACGACGCTCGCAAGGCTCGTAGTACTTCGCCCAGGCCGGCCCTTGGCTCTCGTCGGCAATGACGCTGCTGAAAGGCCGTCGACAGCATGAAGATCAGCGCCAGCATCAGGCCTGGCACCAGGCCCGCCATGAACAGTCCGCCGATGGAGGTGTCGGTCGCCACCCCATAGATGATCATGGGACCCGAGGGCGGTATCAGGATGCCCAGGGTCCCACCAGCGGCCACCAGACCATAGGCCACTCGAGGATCATAGCCATAGCGAATCATCTGCGGGATCGCCACCGCTCCGATGGTCAAGGCCGTCGCCACACTGGAGCCGGAAATCGCCGAGAAGATCATGCAGGCCAGAATGGTGGCGACGCCGACGCCACCCGGAAGATGCCGGGTCAAGGTGTAGGCGGTAGCGTAGAGATCATCGATGATCCGCGCGCGAATCATGATATGTGCCATATAAGCAAACAGCGGGATGGCCAGCAGCACATAAAGACTGATCTTGTGAAAGATGATCTCGGAAATACCTTCAATGCCTGCTCCTGACGCCAGCAGCAGGCCTCCCCCAAAGATCGACAGCCCGGCGAAGATCGGCAGACCGGTAAACAGCAGTATCACCAGGCCCAGCAAAATAGCAGCGATGGTCATCATGCGCGGTCCCCTCGTACGTGAGACTCGCACGAATCGGCTTTGACAAAGGCATGCCCCCCACCAGCGAGTCGCAGCAGGGACTCCAGCGCCACCATGGCCAGCATCGCACCACCAAAAGGAATCATCAGCTGCAACAGATACAGGGGGATCTGAACATAGCCGATGGTCGTTATGCCGAGCATTCGCGAGAACATCGCCGTCTGCCAGCCATCCACCACCAGAAACACCGCAACCACCAGCACTGCGATCATCGACCAGGCCTGAACCCAGCGACGATGCCCTTGCCCCAGTCGCTCCGTCATCAAGTCGACGCCAAGGTGGCGTCCCTCGCGCAGCGCCGATGCGGTGGCGCACATGACGATACCGACCAGAACAAAGGTCACCACATCATCGACCCATAGCGATGGGCTGCCCAATAGATAGCGAGCGATCACCGAATAGCCAATCAACAGCATGGCGGCGAGCACGCCCACGGCGGATAGCGCCATGAACAGGGTAGTGATGGCCGTCACCAAGGGAGATATCCAGCGACATAGGCGTGCTGCCAGGTTGACGGATCCTGCTGGGCGGGAAGACGTCTCGATAGACATGTCACCCTCCTTTCCGGTGGGCATGGAATTCAACGAAGATCGGCTCAGCGCTGTTCAATCAGATCCAGCAATTCTTGTCCGCGGGGAGCACTCTCCAGAAAAGCCGCTTCCACCGCCGGTCGCATGATCTCCGCCATGGCCTGTTGCTGCGCTTCATCAAGCAGCGTGATCTGCATGCCGTTGTCCTCGAGCTTGGCGACCTGATCGTCAGGGATTCCGGGTTCAGTAGGCAGCAGCTGCTGTTCGGCGCGCTCCAGCGCGGCGCCCACCACCTCCTTGAGGTCGTCGGGTAGATCGTTCCACCAGCGCGGATTGACGATGACATTCTGGAAGACGGTGATCAGGTTGGATCCCACACCAAACGACTGCACCTCGAAGTAACGGCGCGCATAGACAGCACTGGCACTGCTCATGGCGGCATCGATCACGCCGGTTTGCAGCCCCTGGTAGACCTCGGAGCCGGGCATGGTGGAGGGTGAGGCGCCCATGGCGATCAGGCCCGCATCAAAGACCTTGCTGAGCCCACGAATCTTGATGCCCTGGAAGGCATCCGGGCTCGCTAACGGCGCATCGGCGGAGGTGTAGACCAGGTTGTTGGCATCCACCAGCCAGGCCAAATTGGTGACCCCTTTTTCCGCCATGCGCTGATCAAGCCAGCTGGCCGCCTCCGAGTCAGCGAAGGCTGCCAGGTCTTCAGGACGAGTGATCAGGTAGGGTATGTTGAAAACCTGCATGGCAGGTATCGTCCCACCCCAAAGCAAGTTAAGCATCGATGCCGCTTCGATCTGCCCGCGTGCGACCGCAGCATGGAACTGGGTCGGGCCATAGAGCTGGGCAGCGCCAAAGATCTCGACATCGATACGTCCGTCGCTGTCGGCCTCGACCTCGTCGGCAAAGGTCTCCAGCGCCTGGGCGACATGGTGAGATGCCGGCAGCTGATGAGCCAGACGCAGGCTGTAATCCGCGGCCCAGGCGCTACTCGACAGGCCAAACAGAGCGATGGCGGCGGCTAGGATAGAGACGCTTCGATGGGATGGGGTCATGGCTGGACTCTCTTTGTTATCGTTGTACGTTGTTGTGCGTTGCTCTCGTCACACGTTGCGTGTCATCCATCAGGATGACCGTCACTTGCTGTGCTCGATTCATTCGCACGGCCTTGTCCAGGCTCGAGGGCCCGGCGGACCTGTTCAGTTTGTGGGGGTGATACCCGCGCGCCCCAGTATCTCGTCGGTGTGCTCACCAATGCTGGCCAGTGGCATGCGAACCTGTGGCCGTCTCCCCCCCATCAGCAGCGGCAGCAGTACCGTCTGGGTGGGCTCTCCTTTCTCACTCAACAGCGGTGTCAGGCCACCGCTGGCCTTGAGGTGAGGATCATTAAGCAACTCATCGGGGCGGGTGATCGGTGCATAAGGCAAGCCCGCCTCATCCAGTCGACGGCTGACATCGTCGATCTCCAGGCCCGCCAGGGTCTCTCCAAGTGTATCGAGCAGCGCTCGTCGGAGCGGCAGACGTTGCTCATTGGTGGCGAGCGACGGATCGTCGCGCAGGTCCTTTCGCCCTAGCACCTCGCACAGCTGGGCCCACTGCTTGTCACTGACGGCACCGATGAATAACTGTTCGCCTTCGGCCAGGGTAAACACGTCATACACGGTCCATGGCGATACGCGGGAGGGCATCGGTGGCGGAACCTGCTGCGACATGGCCGCCTGCTGCATATGCGAGGCGCTGAGGAACACACAGTTCTCGAACAGCGCGCTCTGGATCTCCTGGCCGCGCAAGGTCTTGCCCCGTTCCATCAAGGCCGCCAGTACTCCGATCGCCCCGAACATGCCTCCCATGATGTCATTGACCGAGGCACCTGCCCGCAGCGGTCGCCCCTGTGGACCGGTCATGTAAGCCAGGCCACCCATCATCTGCACCACCTCGTCGAGCGCCAGTCGCTTGTCATATGGGCCAGGCAGAAAGCCCTTGTGGGAGACATAGATCAACGCGGGGTAGCGTGATGACAGCTCTGCATAGCCAAAGCCAAGACTCTCCATCAATCCGGGGCGGAAGTTCTCGATCATCACGTCAGCTTCTGCGAGCAAGGCATGCAACGCCTGTTGACCCGCTTCCGACTTGATATCCAGCACAACGCTCTTCTTGTTGCGATTGTAGGTACGGAAGAAGCCCACACCCACTCCACTCATCTTGCGCGTCTTGTCCCCTGATGGAGGCTCAATCTTGATCACCTCGGCCCCCAGGTCGGCAAGAATCATGCCGCAGGTCGGGCCCATTACCATATGGCTGAATTCAATGACCCGGATGCCTGATAGTGGCAGTGGGGTGTCGGCAGAAGCGGTCATGGCACGGTCCTTTCAATTAAGGTCATGGCTATCTAACGCATTGCTAGCGCGGTCATGTCAGAGGCCCAGGGATGCACGGCAGGGTCCACGGGATATGGTGGGGTAGAGACACAGGACTCTCGGCGTGGCGGCTTCCGTCAGGAAGCGACCCGCCCCCTGCAGAAGGTGCGAGGCAGCCCAGCTCGCCACAAGGTGCCGTGGGTGGCTTCACCGTCCAGCCAGCCGACGAGATCGGCGCGCAGTTCAAGCAGCCTGTCGATGTCGACACCGGTAGCCAGTCCCATGGCTTCGAGCATAAAGACCAGGTCTTCGGTGGTGGTATTGCCGCTGGCGCCAGGCGCATGAGGGCAGCCTCCGATGCCGGCCAGGGAAGCATCAAAGCGGGTGATGCCGACATCGAGCGCGGCCAGGGTATTGGCCAGGGCGAGACCTCGCGTATCGTGGAAGTGGGCACGCCACAAGGCATCGCCCGCTACCTGGCGGGCGGCGGTGAACAGCTCCCGCACACTTTGCGGGTCGGCATAGCCAACCGTATCGGCCAGGCTGACGCGGTCCGCACCGGCCTGAAGCGCTGCCTCTAGCAGCCGCAGCACTTCCTCCCGCGGAACCTCGCCCTGGAGCGTGCAGCCAAAGGCTGTACCGATTCCGACTTCGATCAAGGTGGCGCTCGCCGCACTGTCCCGGGCATCGCGTATCCGGGCCACCTCCTCCACCATCTCATCAGGCGTCTTTTTGACGTTGGCTATGCTGTGGGCGTGGCTTGCCGACAATGGCAGCAACATGAGATCTGCGGCACTGTCGATAGCGAGCTCGGCGCCCTTTAGGTTGGGCACCAGCACCGAAACAAAGAGCGCCTCCCACTGACGGGAAAGTGACACCAGTTCAGCCGTGTCAGCCAGTTGTGGCATCAAGCGTGGGGGCACAAAGGAGCCCACTTCGATCTCCCGCAGACCAGCCCGGTAGGCGGCTTCAATCCAGCGGAGCTTTCGCTCGGTAGGTAGGGTCATCGCCAGGCTCTGCAGACCATCACGAAGACCCACCTCACAGATGGTAGCGGAGTGAAACGCAGAGGAAACCATGGGCAACTCCGATGAGTCGTAGTGGCAAGTGGTAAACCGACTCTAGAAAGCCCGGGAAAGGAACAACAGTTCGCAATTTTCAGCCAACACGTTCCAGGATGGAACGATAAGACCATAAACAGATAATTTTCAAACTCTTATATAACAAATGAAAAGACTATTTGCTAGCCGGTCTCTACAACCTTGGTCTGCTCTTCATCGACTAAAGGCGCATATATCAAACACCCATCTGATATCGCGATAGTGTTGGGACAGTGGAAACATCGTCGATTTCTACAATCGTTCCCGAGAAGAATGCTTGGTGCACACGCCTCCCCTTGAATCCTCTCTTTTGCATTCTCTTCCATCGTCAAGCGGCCCCGTCGAGATGAACTGACCCGACGGGGCCGCTGGCATTGCGGCGCTGCTACTGGCGCCAGGCGCGCACGAAGGTCCAGGTGCCGATGCCCCAGGCGCCATTGACCAGAAAGCCAATGGGGAACACGGCAAGATCGATACCGCGCCCCTTGAGCGGAAAGACCACCAGCATCGCCACCAGCGTCAGCGCGATACCGCCGAACAGGCCCGCCTTCCACCAGCCTCCGCGCTCAATACGTGCTGCCGCAAACACCAGCATCATGACCAGGCCCCAGACACCGCCCCAAAAACTTGCAGAAAACCAGGCAGGGACGTCGAGAGGGGCGACCGGCGTCATGGAATAAGGTGAAAAGGGGATCACTCCGTAGGCGTTGAGCAATCCCACCACGGGTTGGTGGAAGCAGATGACGGCAAGAAATCCGGCGGCGAAGGCAAGGGCAAGATGACGGGACATGGCGACTCCTCCTGAGAAGCGTGGACAGGGATCATTCTCTGACACCAGCAGCATCCGGCTGGTGTTCATCAGACTCCCACGGCGGCCTATGTCGCTCAAGGGCCATCAGGAAAAGCGCCGCGTCCGCCATCGTGGCGGGTTGGCTCCCCATGCCTCACTGTGCATGTCTTCAGCGGGCGCTAGGCTTTGTCCGAAAAGTCGACGAGCAAAGGTTAGACAAGGCAAAAATCGGTGAGAAAGCGCAGTTTACGAGGTGTAAATGAGCATTTTGACCGGGCTGGCGTACCAGACGATTTTTAACGCCGTATCACCAAGCGCAGGCACTTTTCGTACCAGCCCTAGCCACCTGACTGAGGATAGAGTCCCCCCTCTCCGATCAACACGGCCTGGCCGGCAATCTCGATGCTCACCTTGTCCTTGTCATCGCGCTGGGCGCGCGCATGGATCAGGCTAGACCGCCCCATCGCATCGCCCTGATGGATTCGCCAGTCGGCGCTCTTGCCCTTCATTTCTGTTCCTAGAAACCCTGCCAGTGCGGCCGCAGCGCTGCCCGTTGCCGGGTCCTCGACAAAGCTGCCCCCGTGACGGGAGAACATTCGCGCGTGAAGCGTGCCGGCGCCCTTCGCCTGTCTGGCGTTGTCGGCACTCACGTAAAAATAGACCTGCTCCACGCCGCTGGGCGAAACGTGAGAATGCCAGACACTCGAGGCCAGCTGAATGCCCGACAGGGCATCGACACTGGCCAACGGAACCAGGTGGAACGGCAGCCCGCAGGACGCCTGGACCGGATCACCCGCGATGTCATCCGGGGCGAGGCCGGCAAGCTCGGCCGCGTTGGCTTGTCCCAGGGTACTGGTGCCAACCTCCGGGGCACGGGCAGTGCGAAAGCGCGCCAGATCGCCTTCATAGGTCACCTTCAGGGGCCCTGCGGCAAGGTCCAGCACCAGTTCGCTGCGGGCGTTATCCACCAGTCCCTGGGCCGCCAGCAGGTGCGCCGTGCCAATGCAGGGATGCCCGGCAAAGGGCAGCTCCCTGTCGGGGGTAAAGATGCGCAGCGGAAAGTGAGCGCCGGCCTGGGCCCGCCCAACGAACACCGTCTCGGCCAGGTTGAGTTCATTGGCGATCGCTTGCATGCGCTCCGCCTCAAGACCATCGGCATCGAGAAATACCGCCAGGGGGTTTCCGGCGAAGGGCCGGTCGGTAAACACATCGAGCAGATAATAGCGGGTCAAGGACGGTAGCATCGGCGACTCCACGGGAAGCAGGTTGGACCAGCAACAGGCAACATTCACCCGGGCCAGGTAGCGCCTTCCAGCATACTGGCCTGGGCCGCTTTCTCGCCAGCACATGGCGCTCCACTTTTCTCTACGGCAAAGTCAGCGCCAGGCCACGGCAACGGGTGCTATCAGGGGTTCCGAGCTGACCCCAGACAGCTGAGGGGCTTATCGAGGCTGAACTGACTGTGCTCCGGCGTTACACTAGCGCCCGTTCCCACTGCCGAGGCCGCTGTGATGTCCCACCTGCTCTCCATCGATTCCCTGTCCCGCGACGATATCGACCACCTGATGCGGGTGGCGGCCACCATGGAACCCATTGCCCAGCGGCGCAAGGTCACCAGGGTTCTGGAAGGCGCGGTACTCGGCAACCTGTTCTTCGAGGCCAGCACCCGCACCCGCGTCAGCTTCCACACCGCCTTCTCGCGGCTTGGCGGTAGCGTCTGTGACACCACCGGCTTTACCTTCTCGTCCATGGCCAAGGGGGAATCGCTCTACGACACCAGCCGGGTGATGGCGGGCTATTGCGACGCGATCGTGATGCGTCACCCGGATCAGGGGTCCGTGGCCGAATTCGCCAGCGCCACCCATGTACCGGTGATCAACGCAGGCGACGGTCCCGGCGAGCACCCGAGCCAGGCGCTGCTGGACTTCTACACCATCGACAAGGAGTTCAACCGTCAGGGCAAGGCGCTGAAGGGCGCTCATGTGCTGATGACCGGCGACCTGAAGTTCGGCCGTACCGTGCATTCGCTGATCAAGCTGCTGGCACTATACGCGCCGATGCGTATCACGCTGGTGGCGCCGCCCGGGCTGGAGATGCCGCAACATCTGATCGAGCGCGTCAGCCGTCAGGGGTTGGACGTGGAAGTGCGCGACAGCCTGGCGGGCGATTTCTCCGACGTCGATGTGGTCTACACCACTCGCATCCAGAAGGAGCGCTTCACCGCCGAGATGAGCGAAGGCTTCAACCTGTCGCGGGATTTCACCGTCCATCGCGCCTTCATGGACAGCCGCTGCAACCCCTCGACCATCATCATGCACCCACTGCCCCGTGACAGCCGGCCAGAAGCCAACGACCTGGACGTGGACCTCAACGGAGACCCGCGCCTGGCGATCTTCCGTCAGACCGACAACGGCATCCCGGTGCGCATGGCGATCTTCGCGACGCTATTGAAGGTCGAGCATCTGATCGAGCGCGACATGCGTGATGTTCCCTGGTTCGTGCCAGCCACCGTCGGGGTCGATGACGCAGCGTTCTAGGCCGATCGTCCCGGGTCGCACTCATCCGGCGGGCGCCTGAAGGAAGCACTAGGCGCCCGCCGCGCAGCACCCCGAGCCTATGCGGTATAGGTGACGAGTTCGAGCAGCGCGCAGCGCATCGTCGGCGCAGGCATCTATGCAGTGTTTCCTGAACTCCCGCCATGGGCGTCAGCGACGCTCCTGCCAGAAACGCGAGAACAGCTCGGCCTGAGTGTTGATACCAAGCTTGGCATAAAGGTGCTTCTTGTGGACTCGGACCGTTTCCACCGAAATCGCCAGTCGGCGAGCGATCTCCTTGGTCGAGCTGCCTCCCAACATCAACTGACTGACCTCACGTTCACGCTCGGTTAGCCCGAAGCGGGTCGCCGTTGCATCCACGCCATCGCGCTGTGGATGCCACGGATGAGGCCCGGCCGTCGCCCCCGACTGCTCGAAGTACATGCGCAGGCGCATCAGTTCGCCGAGCCAAGGCTCAATCAGATGAAGCAGACCGATTTCCCCATGCCGAAAGCGCCGGGTGGCTCCCAAGGACAGACATAACGTCCGGCCAGCTCCCAGGGGGCGGTTGATTTGAACCTCATCACTGACGATGTTGCGCCGAAAGTAACGCTGATAGTACTCAGTAGAGGTGAAACGCACTGGCGCCACGTCATCCAGCGTCACCAGTCCACTGTGTGCCGAGTCACATGCCGCGATGTAGAACGGATCCAGCAGGTACAGCCCTCGCTGATAGTCCTCGAACAAGCTCTCATCGGCACCATCGTCCTCATCACTCTCCGCCAGAATGGTCGGCGGCTTATCAGAATGGAAGACGACAGCCACCCATGTATTGAAGACGACGTGCCGGGCCAGAGTTCTGGTGATGCTGTCCCAGAAGTCATCGCTTTCCAGCCGCGCAAGTAGCCGTGCAACGTCGCGGTGCCAGCCCAGCGTGTCCAGCACGCCCGCGGTTCCTTCTTCACTCACTTGGTTCATCTGCAGGGCCTCACCCAAGGGGGGTAACCCTGCCATGGAATAGGCAGGCCCGGTGAAAAAAGGATACTGATGTTTTACCGAATGCCAACCAACAACAACGCAGTGGAGTCTTCCATGCAGTTAGCCCTGGCACAACTTCCCGGCATTGAAGGGGACATCAAGGCCAATCTGGAGGCTGCCTTGTCCACCTTGATGCGTCATGGTGATCAAGTATCGCTGATGATCTTTCCCGAGACTCATCTCAGCGGCTTTGCCGAGCCTGGTCATGTCGAGGATCGTGCCTTGTCGCTTGACGGTCCTGAAGTCGCGCGCCTGGTTGAGGCAAGCCGTCAACAGGACTGTGCACTAGCGATTGGCCTACTCGAGCGCGCCGTGGACGGGGTCTACAACACGACGATCTTGATTACCCCTGAAGAAGGTATCGCGCTCACCTACCGCAAGACCCATCTGTGGCCGGACGAGCGAGAGCTGGTAGGCCTGGGGGATCGCATTGGCGTCACTCGCTGGCGCGGCCTGACCGTGGGACTGATGATCTGCTACGACATCGAGTTTCCCGAAACCGCCAGGGCACTGGGTGTGCTCGATGCGGACCTGATGATCGTCACCAACGGCAACATGGACCCCTATGGACCAGTGCATGCGCGAGCCGCCCAGGCTCGTGCACAGGACAACCAATGCTTTCTCGCCATGGCCAATCGCTGCGGCGAAGGTGCTGGCTTGATCTTCGCGGGGCGCAGTGCAGTGTACTCCCCATTTGGAGAGACCTTGTTCGAGGCCGGCCGAGAACCTGGCGTGCACCGCGTCTCTCTCGACCTTAATCAGCGCGCTCATGCTCGACGCGACTATGACTACCTCAGGGACCGGCGCGCCGAGCTGACGCTCGAGCGCGACGATGATCCGCAAGGCCCCGGTTTCCGTCTCCCCTGAACAGCCCCGACGCTCGACTTCTAACAACGACAGCCGCCGCGGCGGCCACCATCAACAACCATAAAGCGAGTTTCTCAATGTCCTCTTCCAAACCCCAGCTTGGCCTGTGGCAAGTGGTTCTTTTTGGCCTTGCCTATATGACGCCGATCATCGTCCTTGGCACCTTTGGTGTCCTGGCCGTCGTCTCTGAAGGCGCGGTCTCGGGTGCCTACAGCGCAGCACTCGTCGCCATGCTATTTACCGCACATAGCTATGGACGTATGGCTAGCGCCTACCCCGTCGCCGGATCCGCCTATGCCTACGTACGCCATGCGATCAACGACCGACTGGGATTCATGGCCGGTTGGGCTATTCTCCTGGACTATTTGTTTCTGCCCATGGTGATCTGGCTTATCGGCGCGGCGTACCTCCATTCCGCATTCCCTGCGCTGCCTGTAGCGGTCTGGCTTATCGCCTTTATAACCGTCACCACACTCATCAACATTCTGGGACTGACACTGGCCAGCTTGGTCAACAGCGTGTTGATGCTGGTGCAGGTGCTCGTCATCGCTGCCTTTGTCGCCTTGGCCGTGCACTATGTCATGGGCGACCCCAGTCAGCCCTTGTGGAGTCTGGCGCCATTCTTCGGTAGCACCGACAATCCTCAACTTCCCCTGCTGATGGCGGGCGCCGCAGTGGCCTGTTACTCGTTTCTGGGTTTTGATGCCGTCACAACCCTGACGGAGGAGACCCACCAGCCTGAGCGCACCCTGCCCCGAGCCATTCTGCTGATTACTCTGCTGGGCGGTCTGATCTTCATCCTGGTGTCCTACGTCGTGCAGCTTGCCGCCCCGGGATACGCTTTCGCCAACCCGGATGCCGCCGCCTACGAGATAGCGCGCAACATCGGCGGCGATATCTTCGTCTCCATCTTTCTGATCGGCCTGGTCGTGGGTCAGTTCGCCTCAGGCATCGCTGCTCAAGCCAGCGGTTCTCGACTGTTGTACGCCATGGGCCGTGACGGTGTGCTCTCGACCCGCTTGCTAGGTCGCCTGGGACGCTTCGGCACACCGACAGGCGGACTCATACTCAGCGGCGCCGTGGCACTCCTGGCGCTCACCATGGATGTGCTTTCCGCCGCATCTTTCATCAATTTTGGCGCTTTTCTGGCCTTTGCCCTCGTCAACGTCGCAGTCATCGCCCACTACTACCTCAAGCAACGACGCCGCGGTCTGCGTGACACCCTGACCTATCTCATCGCACCACTCATCGGGCTGCTGGCGATCCTGTGGCTGATGGCAAGCCTTGATAGCGCTGCCCTGACGCTAGGAGGCATCTGGCTCGTATGTGGTCTCGCGTGGCTCGCCTGGCTGACCCGTGGATTCCGTCAGGCGACTCCAGAGCTCAGTCTGGAAAGCTAAGGCCAACCAGTGACGCTCTGACCACAAAACCGACCAACAGCCAGCGGTCTTGGCCTCGGCTGTTGGTCGGGATGTCTAGGAAGAGGACCCCTTCACACTCTGAACTCCCGCCGTGGGCGTCAGTGCCTCGCGCCTTCTCGCCGGGCCTTCCCACGCGTCCAGGCAACGCTTCGACACCATCTCCATGGCCGTCCGTCGATGGCCAACAGCCCAAGGCCGATCAGCCCCAGGCCTGCCAGATGGCGCCACTCCAGGCGCTCGTCCAGCACGCACATTCCCAGCAGAATGGCGCTGGCCGGGATCAGCAAGGTGACCAGCAGCAGGTTCGTTGCCCCCGCACGCTCCAGCAGGCGAAAGTAGATCAGATATGCCAGGGCGGTCGAGAAGAGTGCCAGGCTGACCACCGCCGTCCACGTTGCCAGCCCCGGCCAGGGTGATTGCCAGAAACGCTCTACCCCCAAGGCCAAGGGCATCAGCACCAATGCCGAGGCCGTGACCTGGCCACAGGCGGCGATCAGGGGCGGACAGCCCAGGGTGCGAAAACGGCGCCCGAAGACCCCGGCAAAGGCATAGGACAGGGCGCCAGCCAGCACCGCAAGCGCTGCCCATGCGTGGCTCTCGGTACCCGCGTGAACCTCGCTGCCCAGCATATACACCACACCGGCAAAACCGATCGCCACACCCAACAGCCGACCTGCGCTCAGGGGCTCGTCACGGGTAAGAAAGTGCGCCACGACGAGGGTAAAAAATGGCGTGGTGGCATTGAGAATCGACGCCAAGCCACTGGCAATAACCCCCTGCCCCCAGGTAATCAGGCTGAACGGCAGCATGTTGTTGAGCAACCCCATGCCAAAGAAGGCAGCCCACAGGCCTGGGTCCAGGGGCATGCGCTGGCCACGCAGTAGTATCAGGGCGTTCAGCGCCACAGCGGCCAGGCCCACTCGCAGGGCCACGATGGTGAGCGGCCCAAGTTCCGCGACGGCCACTCCCACGAAAAAGAATGAGCCACCCCACAATATCGACAAGCCCAGCAATAGCGCCCACTCCATGGGCCCCATGGTGCGATCGATCATCTTCATTACGCGACTCCGGTCGGGACACCCTGGCAGCCTATGTCGGTGAAGCGGCGAGGGAACTTCGTTTATTGCTGCGAAAGTCGAGATAACGTCGAGATAGCGTCGAGGTGGGGAATAGACAGAAACGAGATAGTGGTCACGCGACTCGACGCCACCTCAGAGGCCTTCCCTGCCTGGCGGTGGCTATCGGCGTGGTAGAGTGGCAGATGGGCGGGGCGGCACACGAGGTAACGGGCATGTCACGCCACCAGTGTGCAGGTGTTTTGAAAGCAAGAGGCGGAGTGTGTCAGGCGCCGTCGGGGCGCATCTTGTCCCCATGAAGATTGCCGCAGCCTCTGCAGGAGCCCGCCATGAACGAGATACCCGAAGATAGTCCGCAACGCTTCGCTTCCGATGAGGCCAGATGGGCCGCGGTACTGGCCCGCGACGTCGCCGCGGTGGATGCTTTCATCTACGCCGTGCGCACCACCGGAATCTATTGCCGCCCTACTTGCCCATCGCGCCGTCCGCGCCGAGAGAACGCCGAGTTTTATGCCGATGCGGCCGACGCCGAGCAGGCCGGGTACCGGCCCTGTCAGCGCTGCCATCCCCAGGCCGCCTCCTTGCCCCAGCGGCACGCCCAGAGTGTCGCCAGGGCCTGTCGGCTGATACAGCACGCTGACACGCTGCCATCGCTTGATGAACTGGCCCAGGTGGCGGGGCTAAGTCGTTTCCACTTCCATCGTGTCTTCACTGCCGTCACCGGGCTGACGCCCAAGGCCTACGCGGCCGCTTGCCGCAGCGAACGGGTTCGCCAAGCGCTGACTCGGCAAGACACGATCACCGACGCGATCTATGCGGCGGGCTTCAATTCCAGCGGACGCTTCTATGCCAGTGCCGAACGTATCCTGGGCATGGCCCCCAAGCGCTACCGTGAGGGCGGCAAGGGCATGGAGATTCAGTTCGCCCTGGGAGAATGCTCACTGGGCACGATACTGGTGGCGACCAGCGACAAGGGCATCTGTGCCATTTCCTTGGGGGACGATGCGGAACAGCTCTTGCAGGCGTTTCAGGAGCAGTTCGCGAACGCCAATCTGACCCCCGGCGACAAGCGCTTCGACGCCTGGGTGGCCAAGGTGGTGGCATTCGTCGAAGAGCCTGGTGTCGGACTGTCACTGCCGCTGGATATTCGCGGGACCGCCTTTCAGCAGCGGGTCTGGCAGGCGCTGACCGAGATTCCCCTTGGCAGCACCATCAGTTACGCCGAGTTGGCAGAGCGGATCGGCTCGCCCAAGGCGGTGCGAGCCGTGGCAAGGGCCTGCGCCTCCAACTCCCTCGCACTGGCGATTCCCTGCCACCGGGTCGTGCGCAGCGATGGAGCCCTGTCCGGCTACCGTTGGGGCGTAGACAGAAAGCGCACCCTGCTGATGCGAGAGTTGGCACAAGGAAAAGCCGCTAAGTGAACGGGAAATACGGGGCATCGAGAGAGAGGAGGCCCCTCAGCGGCTGGGCAGGCCTTCCTCTTGGGCGAAGTAACCCTCCAGGATGAGGACGGCGGCGATGCCATCGACGCTCTCCTTGCGGAAATTCCCCCCATGTCCCTGCTCACGGGCGATGGCCTTGGCCTCCCGGGTGGTGCCGCGCTCGTCGAACATCTCGCACTCGACACCGTAGCGGCCAAACAGCCGCTTGCCGAATTTGCGCGCGCGGGTGCTCATCTCGCTCTCGCTGCCGTCCATGTTGAGCGGCAGCCCCACCACAAAGCGGTCGGGCTGCCACTCCTCCACCAGCGCGCTGATATGATCCCAGTCGGGAATGCCGTCCCGCGCCGGCAGCGGAGACAGCTCCCGAGCACTGCGCAAGAGCTCGTTGCCTACCGAGACACCAATACGGCGGGTGCCAAAGTCAAAGGCCAGGACCAGGCGCTCGCCCGGGGCGCGCTTGGAGCCGGCCATCAGCCGTGCCCGGCTTCACGGGTCATCAGGTTGAGGTCGACACCAAGGATGCCGGCACTGGCCGTCAAGCGCTGTTCCGGCGGCGTCTCGAACAGCACATGGGCGCTACCTTCCACGGTGAGCCAGGCATTCTCCATCAGCTCGTTCTCGAGCTGACCGGACTCCCAGCCAGCGCAGCCGAGGCATACCAGAAACTTCTCGGGGCCTTGGCCCTGGGCCAGTGCCTGGAGCATGTCCATGGACGTGGTCAGGGCGATGTCATCGGTGACCTGGATACTGGAGTCCCAAGGTTCGGCGGAGCCGGTATGCAGAATGAAGCCGCGATCCTTGTGAACCGGACCACCGTAATACACGGGGGCCTCGGCAATAGCGCCTTCCTCGACACTGATTTCCAGCTGCTCAAACAACGCTTCGAGGGTCAGGTCGGTAGGCTTGTTGACGATCACGCCCATGGTGCCGTTGTCATCGTGATCGCACAGATAACTCAGCGTTCCTGCGAAATTCGGGTCTTCCAGATGGGGCATGGCCATCAGGAAATGATTCTTCAAGCTTTGCATGTGTCTCCCAGGCGGTCTCGCGCGCCATCCAGATGCATGGCCGGGGAAGGGCTGTCAGCCCATATGCCCCGGCAGAATGCCCCCATTGTACCATTCGGGGGCATCGCACTCAGTGACTATCGCGCTCAGCGACAGTGGGCCAGGCAAGCGTTGTCCGGCGCCACCCCGTGAGCCGAGTCAGCGCCCGGCGTGATGCGCAGCCACACGACGCTCGATGGCGTCCATCAGCAGTCCAGCGATGTCCGTGCCGCGCTGGTCATCGATCTCGCGCACGCAGGTGGGGCTGGTCACGTTGATCTCGGTGATGTAGTCACCGATCACATCCAGCCCAACGAACATCAGCCCCTTTTCCTTGATCACCGGTTTGACCTGCTCGACCAGCCAGTAGTCGCGGTCGGTGAGTTCGCGGCTGACCCCTCGGCCACCGGCGGCCAGATTGCCGCGGGTCTCGCCAGCGGAAGGGATACGGGCCAGACCGTAGGGTACGGGTTCGCCGTCCACCAGCAGGATGCGGGTATCACCGTCCTTGATCTCGGGCAGGAAGCGCTGGGCCATGATCTGGCGTTGGCCACGTTCGGTCAGGGTCTCGATGACCGCGCCAAGATTGCGACCTTCGGGGCCGATGTGGAAGATCCCGCTGCCACCCATGCCGTCCAGCGGCTTCAGGATGACGTCGCCGTGCTCGGCCTGGAAGGCGCGGATCTCGCTGTCGCGACAGGACACCAGGGTCGGTGTACAGCACTGCGGAAATTGCTGGGCGAACAGCTTCTCGTTGCACTCGAACAGCGGCCGAGTGGGGTTGACCACCAGCACGCCTTCGCGCTCGGCGAAGGCCAGCAGGTGCACGGCGTTGAGGAAGTGGCTATCCACCGGCGGATCCTTGCGCATCAGGATCACGTCAAGCTCGGCCAGGGGAAGTGACTCGGCCTCGCCCAGGTCGTACCAGTGGGTCGGATCACGGTGTACCTGGAGTGAGCGCTGCCGGGCATACGCCCGTCCTTCCCGCAGAAACAGGTCTTCCTGCTCCATGTAGGACAGGCTCCAGCCACGATCCTGAGCGGACCATAGCATGGCGAGGCTGGTGTCTTTCTTGTAGGTCAGCTGGTCGATGGGGTCCATCACCACGCCGACGCGAAGGGGGCGATTGGTCATTCGGGCGTCGTCCGCTAGCGGTTGATGACGTCAAGTATGCCCGACACCCCCGGCGCCACCAAGGTCAGTCACTGTCGGCAACCGAGCCCGATTCCCTGGGCGCCAGGCGCACGCCGCTGTCCTCGATGACGATCAGTCGGCGCTTGTAGAGCCTGCCGATCGCCTGCTTGTAGGCATTCTTGCTGACGCCCAGGCGTGCCTTGATCTCTGCAGCCTGGCTCTTGTCGGACAGGGGAAGATATCCCCCGGCATCTCGCAACGCCTTCAGTACCTGCTCCCCCACCACGTCCAGGCGGGCCTCGCCGGGAGGCAGCAACGACAGATCCAGCCGTCCATCCTCGCGCACGCGCTTGATGTAGCCCGTCAAGCGCTGGCCGCGACGCAGCGGGCGGCTGATCTCATCATGGTACAGAAGACCCCAGCAGCGGTGATCGACCACCGCCTTGACCCCGAGCTCGGTGGTATCGGCAATGATCAGCACCACCTGGTCACCGGTGCGGTGCTCGTCGCTATGATCGCTGAGGTAGCGCTCAAGCCGCTGAGAGGCCACTGGACGACCGCTGTGATCCTCGCTGACCTTGACCAGCACACGGCGCCCGACCGCGGGCGTCAGGCGCTGTTCGCTGCGGGGCAACAGCAGGTCACGCTCGTGCCCCCAATCGAGAAAGGCACCGAAGTCGGTGACCTGCACCACACGCAGGTCGGCCACCTCACCCACCATCACCTTCGGCGCGCCATGGCCCTGACGGGTCCGTGAGGAGGAAGAACGGCTATTGCTGGAGCGCGGCGGCGCCCCGCGATGGCGGGAATCGGACATGGGGAAGGGTTCCGCAAAAGTGTGCAGCGCCTATTATGGCGACTACCGCGGGCACATGATACCGCCCGCGGCAGACCCTACGATCAGGCAACGTCAGCAATGACGCCCTTCAGTTCGGCCAGCGGGGGCCCCGGCGCCCCAGGCGACGGCTGTTGGCCGACGTCTTGCGTCCCAGCGGCCGGATGGCTGCGGTCCATACCTGATCAGGGCTGTGGCCTTTCATCACGGCCCGCTGTGCGGCCAGGGCCGACTGGGTGAACGCCGTCATCTTCTCCGTGACCATGCGCACATCCTCGTTGGGCGCCACCGCCCACAGACCTCGCATACCCAGCAAGCGCATGCCCATGACCCACTGCGCTTCGACCATCATCTGGGTCATTTGCATGCCCATCCACCAATAGCCAAGGGGGGTTCCCCACTGAGCGGACGACATTCCGGCAGGACGTCTTGCCATGGCGCGACTCCTTCATCATCGGGCAGAAGTACCCTTTGCAGGGTAGGCGAAAAAGCATACTTCCTTACGATAGCGGAGAATGCTCCCCTTCAGGCATCACGTTCAGGCATCAAGGCGGTAACAGCGCACCGCGTTGTCGTGGAGAATCCGCTGGCGAGCCTGGGGCGCGGCCTGGGCGATGGCCCGCTCCACCATGGCCAACCAGGTGGCGTAGCTGGCATTGAGCCCGGTCACCGGGAAATTGCTGGCAAAGATGCAGCGCTCGGGCCCGAAGATGTCGATGGCCTCGGCCAGAATGGCGATATTAGCCTGTTCATCCCAGGCCGCCATGGGACTACCCAGCTCCGACAGCTTGACCGTAACCCGCGGGTTGTCGGCCAACCGGTGCATGCCCCGCCGCCACTGGGCAAGCCCTTCAGGGGAGCGGTCCCAGGGCAGACCGGTATGGTTGAGGATCACCTCGAGTGCGGGCGTCGCTTCCAGCGCCTCGGCGGCCTCTTCCAGATGCCAGGCAGGCACACGCAGATCCCAGGACAGCGACCGCTCCTCCAGCAAGCGCAGCCCCCGGGTCCAGCCAGGATCTCTGAGCGAGCCAGGCTGGCCGACGATCTCGCCCACCTGGTCAGGCCGCGCCGCGGTCACCGGCTTGGCGCGCACGCCACGAAACAGCGGCGAGGCCATCTGCGCCTCGAGCTGCGCCTCGCAATCGGCGCTGGCGAAGTCGGCCCAGCCCACCAGCGCCACCGGCAGCCCGTGGCGCTCGGCATGCTCGGTCAACCAGGCGGTTTCCCGGGCGGGATCGCTGCGCTCGGCCTCGGCCTCGCAG
Organism: Halomonas sp. DP3Y7-2; assembly: GCF_019800795.1. Lineage (NCBI taxonomy): Bacteria > Pseudomonadati > Pseudomonadota > Gammaproteobacteria > Oceanospirillales > Halomonadaceae > Halomonas > Halomonas sp. DP3Y7-2. Next base: position 479,603 of record NZ_JAHVKJ010000001.1, on the reverse strand, counting down.
TGCACCGTGCCGACCAGGCGATAACCTTTCGGCACCAGCGCCTTGATGTCCGGCGCCTGGAAGGGTCGGCGAAAGGCCTGATAGTCGCCGAGGAAGAAGTGGGGATTGATCTCGTCCTCGAGCCAGGGGTAATGCACGCTGCCATCCAGCGCCCAGAAGTGATGGTGGGCGTCGATCAGGTCCTGAGTTGCCATGATGTTTCCTTATCCTGCGAGCCAGTAGAGCGGGGCGGTGATGATCTGCGGGAAGGCCACGAACAGCAACAGGATCACCACATAGGCCAGGGCGAAGGGCATGACGCCCGCCACCGCTTTCTCGAACTTGAGCTGGCCCACGCTGGTGATGACGTTGAGCACGTTGCCGACAGGCGGCGTGATAAGCCCGATGGCACAGTTCAGTACAAACATGATGCCGAAGTAGACCGGATCGATGCCGGCGATCTTGACGATGGGCATCAGGATCGGTGTCAGCACCAGAATGGTCGGCGTCAGGTCCATGACCATGCCAACGATCAGCACGATGGCCATGATCGCCAGCATCAGCAGCCGCGGGTTGTCGGCCAGGGGTGCCAGCAGGTCCGCCACCAGCATCGGTAGCTGGGCGATGCTGATCAGCCATGAGGCCACGCTGGCAGCGGCGATCAGGAACATCACCACGGCGGTGGAACGCGCCGCCTGGACCAGCACCTGGTACAGCTCGGACAGATTCAGCTCACGGTAGATCAAGGTCGACACGACAATGGCGTAGACCGCCGCCACCACTCCGGCCTCGGTCGGGGTGAAGATGCCGGTCTTGATGCCCCCGATGATGATCACCGGCAGCATCATCGCCCAGAAGCTCTGGCGCAATGCCTTGAGGCGCGCCTTGCCGGACGCCTTCTCGGCCACCACCAGGTCTTCCTTGCGGGTCATGAACAGCCACATCACCACCAGGGTGACGCCCATGATCAGCCCCGGCACGATACCTGCCAGAAACAGCTTGGTGATGGAGATGCTGCCCGCCACGCCGATGATGATCAGCGGAATCGACGGGGGAATGATCGGCGCGATGATGCCCCCGGCCGCCATCAGCCCCGACGAACGCCCCAGCGGGTAGCCCGCCTCGCGCATCATCGGCAGCAGCATGCTGGCCAGCGCCGCGGTATCAGCCACCGCCGAACCGGACAGGCTGGCCATGACGATAGCGGCAAAGATGGCCACAAAGCCGAGCCCGCCCTTGCGATGGCCGACCAGGCTCATCGCCAGCACCACGATGCGCTTGGACAGGCCACCCCGGGACATCACCTCGCCCGCCACCAGGAAGAACGGAATCGCCAGCAGGGTATAGCTGTCGGCGCCGTTGACCAGGTTCTGGGCCAGAATCTGGGAGTCGAACAGCCCCAGGTGGAGCATCAGCACCACCGCACTGACCAGCAGTGCGAAGGCGATCGGCAGGCTGAGACCGATGGACGCCAGCAGTGACGTCAGAAACAGACCGATGGTCATGGCAATTCCTCCCCAGAGACAGCCGGGCGGCTCAACGAGGCCGGCGCTACCAGCCGAAACAGCAGGATCACCGACATCAGCCCCCCCGCCACCAGCCCCGCCAGATAGAACACCCCCACCGGGATACCGCTGATCGGCGAGACGTTGCTCCAGTTGAGCAGGGTCTGGGCGTAGCTACCCTTGAGCAGCATCAGGCAGCAGCCCAGCATGACCAGAGTTACCAGGCGAGCCAGCACGGCCTGCAACGGCGCCGGCAGGCGGTCGCTGAAGGTGGTCACACTCAGATGCTCGTGGCGCATCAGGCAGACCACGGTGCCCAGGAAGGTCACCCAGACGAACAGGAAGCGCGACAGCTCGACGCTCATGGAGATGCCGCTGTTGAAGCCATAACGCAGCACCACGTTGGTGAATACCAGCGCGATCATGGCCACCAGCGCCAGCACCATCAGGGCATTGAGCAGACGCTCGGTAACCCGTGACAGTCGCATCAGCGACGCCGCTGCGCCGTGGGCGGGCGGATCGTGTTTCACGGAGGACGGAGAGGATGGCGACATGGCGTCGACCTCCTTGCAGTCGGGGCGGACACTCCGCCCCGGAGATACCTACCTGGCGTTGGCGCCTGTTAACGGGCCTCGGCCAGGGCCTTGTCGAAGTCAGCCACGAAGTCGGCAGCCAGAGCGTCACGATGGGCTTCGATCACTGGCGCCAGGCGCTCGCCCATGGCGCGACGCTGCTCCAGCGGCACCGCGTTGACGGTCATCTTGTCGGACAGCTCTGCCAACAGCCGGTCATTCAGCTCGCGGCTGGCCTGACGCTGATACAGAGTGGCCTCCCGCGCTGCCTCGGCGATGGCCTCGCGCTGGTCGTCGGTCAGGCCGTCGAGGAAGCTGGCCGAGCCGATCAACACCTGGGCGTCGTAGGCATGGGCGGTCTGGGACAGGTACTGCTGCACCTCGAAGAAGCGCTTGGACTCGATCACGCTATAGGGGTTTTCCTGGCCGTCGACGGTGCGCGTCTCCAGCGCGGTGAACAGCTCATTCACCGGCATCGGCACGGCGTTGGCGCCCAGGCCATTGAACATGTCGATGTACAGCTCGTTCTGCATGGTGCGGATCTTCAGGCCCTCCACATCGTCGGCGGCCTCAACCGCCCGGCGGCTGTTGGTGATATGGCGGAAGCCGTTTTCCCAGAACTCGTAGCCCACCAGGCCCTTGTCGGCGAGGCTCGCCAGCAGATCACGCCCGGCGGGGCCGTCGAGCACAGCGTCGGCATGTTCGCTGTCGTCGAACTGGAACGGCAGGCTGACGATGCTGAAATGGGGGTTTAGGCTGGCCAGGGTGGCGGTAGACGGTGCGGTGAAGGCCAGGGTGCCCGCCTGCAGCATCGAGGTCATGTTGACGTCGTTGCCGAGAATGCCGTTGCTGAAGACCTGAACCTTGACCTCGCCATCGGTCTTCTCCTCGACCAGCTCGGCGAAGCGTTTTGCCCCGAGGGTCTGGGGGTGGGTATCGGGCAGGCTGGTGCCCATGCGCGCGGTGACCGCGGCCTGACTGGTACCGCCAAGACCGAGGCCGGCGACCAGCGCTGAAGCGAGCAGAATGTGCTTTGCGGATATCATGATGGGGCTACCTTTTTCGTTATTCGTTAGGGGGGGTCATTCGCCGCCCTGGGTTTGATACCAGGGTTGATACCAGGGTTGATGCCAGGGTTGATGCCAGGGTTGATGCCAGGGCCAGCGGCAGGTGTAGTCGTCAGGGTTGATCGTCAGGGGTGATCATCAGAGGTGAGCGCCAGGCGGGAGTCGCTCAAGCCATAGCAGCGCACGGCGTTATCGCAGAACATCGCTAGGCGCTGCTCACGGGTATAGCCCGCACTCACCGCCTTGAAGGCGTCGAACAGCTCGGCGAGATCGACAACGAGGCTGTCCACCGGGAAGTTGCTGGCGAACATGCAGCGCTCGGGGCCGAACAGCTCGATGGCGGTATGCAGCAGTTCACGATTGTCGGCGAGCCGCCAGGGCTGGTCCGCAAGGCCAATGCCCGAGAGCTTGAGCATGACCTGGGGATAGACGGCGACCTTGTGCATGGCGGCGCGCCAGCCTGCCAGGGTCGCGGGATCGCGATCTCCCGGAACACCGGCATGGTTGATCACCACCGGCATGTCGGGGTGGCGCTCGAGCAGTGTCACAAGCTCGCCCAAATGCCACCAGAGCACCTGCAGCTCGAAGATCCAGCCCCGCCGCGCCAGGGCCGCCACGCCGGTCTGATAGCGCGAGCATTCCAGCGAACCGGCCAGGCCATGACCCGGCCGATAGTCTTGCCGTCGCATGCTGGTCGGCTTGTGGCGCACCCCCTTGACCAGCGGATAGTCGGACAGCGCCGCCAGCTGCTCCTCGATATCGTCACGGTCCAGCCAGGCTTGGGCCAGCATGGCATTGGGCCAGCCTGTCGCCTGATGCAGGCGCTGGATCCAGGCCGCCTCACCCACGGCCTGGTCCGGCGCCCACTCGGCCTCCATGTAGACGCACCCCAGCACTCGGTGAACGCCGGCCAGGCGCCGGTACTCCTGTGGCAGAAAGGGACACCGAATGGCCCGGTAATCGCCGTAGCGAAACGGGATCAGCGGCTCGTCACACAGCCAGGGATGGTAATTTTGGGTCGGGTCCCAGAAATGCAGGTGCGCATCGACGATCGGCAGATCGCGATCCTCACCGCTTTCCAGAAAGCGCCGGCGCGCTACGTCAAGCTGCATGACCACTCCTCCTGCTGGGGCGCCCTGGGCTACTCGGCCTTGGCGGCGACGATGGCATCGATCAGTTCGCTGCCGTACTCGTCGGCGAAGGTCGAGCGCACCGAATCCGCCACCGCCTCGCGCATGGAATCTCGATCCGGGGATTCGACCACCTGCATGCCCTGCTCCTTGAGGAAGGCCAGGTCGTCGGCCATGCCATCCGCCAACAGGGCACGCTCGTAACTGGCGGCTTCCCGGGCGGCCTCCACCAACAGACGACGCTGGTCCTCGGGCAGTCCTTCGAACTTGGCCTTGTTCATCACCAGCGGGGCTGCGGTGTAGGCGTGGGCCGTCAGCGACAGGTGGTCCTGCACCTCGTAGAAGTTGGCCGAGCGGATCAGGCTGACCGGGTTCTCCTGACCGTCCACGGTGCGGGTCTCCAATGACGTGAAAAGCTCGGTGAAAGGCATCGGCGTAGGGTTGGCCCCAAGCGCCTGGAAGGCCGCGATATGGGCCGGATTCGGCGTGGTGCGCAGCTTCAGCCCCTCGATGTCGGCGGCGGTTTCCACCGCCCGGCGGGAGTTGGTCAGGTTGCGAAAGCCGATCTCCCAGAACGCCAGTCCGGTCATGTCGTGCTCGCCGAGCTTGTCCAGCAGCGACTGACCGACGTCGCCGTCCAGCACCCGGTAGGCATGGTCGTAGTCGTCAAACAGGAACGGCAGATCGAGCACGTTGAGTTCGCCCACCAGGCCGGTGTAGTAGGGATTGCCGGTCAGTGCGATATCGACGCTGCCGCTGCGTACCCCACTGACCAGGGCGGTGTCGCTGCCAAGCTGGCCACTGGGAAAGACACGCACTTCCAGCTCGCCATCGCTGCCCTCATTGACCAGTTCGGCGAAGCGCTCGGCGGCCTTGTGCTGGGCATCCTGCACCGGGTGGGTGTGGGCGAAGGTCAGCGTCGCGGCAGACACCGAGGCCGCGCCAAGGACACAGCCTCCGGCCAGGGCGGCGAGCGCGGTAAAACGAAGGGTCGGAGCAAAGGCGTTCAGGGACGTTATCATTATCGTATCCTCGAGGAGGTGATAGACACCGCCACGTCATCCAGGCGCGGCGGTGATCTGCGCTACGCGCGTCGGCGTTTACAGTGCAGTGGGCCGGGTCTCGGCCTCGGGGGCTGCCTCCTCCTGAGCCAGCGGATTACGTAATGGACGGCCAAAGGCCGGCAACTCGATCTCGTAACGATCCCCCGGTGCCACCTGGATGCCGTCGGCGAAGCTCAGGGTGGCGGTACCGAAGAAATGCACGTGCACATCCCCGGGGGCGCGAAAGCCTGTGTACTTGAAGTGGTGGCGCTCCAGGTTGGCGATGCTGTGGGACATATTGGCCTCGCCGGTGAGAAACGACTTCTCCCAGCGCACCTCGCCGGCACGGGTGATACGGCTCACCCCTTCCAGATGCTCGGGCAGCTCACCGATATGCAGCTCCGGCCCGAAGCTGCACTGACGCAGCTTGGAATGGGCCAGCCACAGGTAGTTGTGGCGCTCGGTGACATGGTCGGAGAACTCGTTGCCGATGGCGAAGCCGACCCGGTAGGGGCGCCCGTCGGGACCGTTGACGTACAGCCCGACCAGCTCCGGCTCCTCACCGGCGTCCTCGGCAAAGGCCGGCGACGTCAGCGTAGCCTCCGGGGCCACTACCCAGCGCCCGTCCCCCTTGTAGAACCACTCGGGCTGGGCGCCGCTCTCACCCGGGCCAGGCTTGCCGCCTTCGACCCCCATCTGGAACATGCGCATGGAATCGGTCAGCTCGGCTTCGCTGGCACCCTCGATCTTGGCATGCATGGCGCTGCGGGTATCGGCGCTGCCCAGGTGGGTCAGGCCGGTACCGGTCACCAGACAGTGGGCCGGGTCCGGATGGGTCAGCGGCGGCCGCAAGCGTCCTTCGTCGACCAGTGCCTGGTAGTCGACGCTGCCCGTCTCCAGGCGTGCCTCGATCACGCGGGCGAGAGACGTCCCCGTGGCGATGGCCTGCAAGGCCAGGGCATAGACCCCACCATCGATATCGATGGGGATGACCCGCTCAGGGCTATCGACCAGCGCAGCGCGCAGGCGACCCTGCTCTTCGTACTGGATCACACGCATGGTCGTCTCACTCGATGATGGTGAACTGGTCGAAGTACTGTTCGTTGAGCTCGAGCCCCAGACCAGGCAGGTCGTCATCCAGATCGAGGAAGCCATTGACCGGTTCGGGATCCCCCTTGAACAGGTAATAGAACAGTTCATTGCCGATTTCGACGTCATGCACCGGGAAAAACTCTGACATCGGAGACGCCAATGTCGACATGGTCAGATGGTAGTTGTGCATCTGGCCGGCATGGGGGATGACCGGCACGCTGAACGACTCGGCGATGGCGTTGATCTTGCGCGCGGCGGTGATGCCACCGACCCGGTTGGTGTCGTACTGCACCACCGATACGGCGCGCTTCTCCAGCAACTGGCGGAAACCGTAGTGGTTGAACTCATGCTCGCCACCGGAGATCGGAATGCTGGTCAATGCATTGAGTTCGGCGTAGCCGTCGATGTCATCTGCCAGCACCGGCTCCTCGAGCCAGCGCGGCTCGAAGCGCTCGAGCTTGGGCAGGATGCGCTTGGCGTACTCCAGGTTCCAGCCCATATAGCACTCGAGCATCAGATCGATGTCGTCGCCGATGACCTCGCGCACCGCTGCGACGCTCTTGAGGTTTTCGCGAACGCCTTCCGGGCCGTCCTTCGGGCCATAGCCAAAGCGCATCTTCATGGCCTTGAAGCCCTGGTCCAGATAGGACTGGGCCTCACGCTGCATCTCATTGAGGTCAGTGCGATAGAGCTTGGAGGCGTAACAGGGAATCTTCTCCTTGGTGCGTCCTCCGAGCAGCTTGAACACCGGCTTGCCGACCGCCTTGCCCATCAGGTCCCAGATGGCGATATCGACGCCGGAAATCGCCGCCATACCGATACCACGACGACCCCAGGCATGGGTCGAGCGATACATGCGCTGCCACAGGTACTCGTAGTCGAAGGGGTCCTGGCCAATCACCAGCGGCGCCAGATATTGATCGATGATCGCCTTGGCGATGCGCGGTGCCAGGGCCACATTGCCGAGGCCAACGAGGCCAGCGTCGGTCTCGACCTCTACCGTGGTCCAGCCGTGGAAACGGAAGGTCCCCATGGAGTCGCCCTTGTCCCACAGCTCGTCCATGGCGTTGGAGCAGAAGTGCGCCTGGGGCGCCACCGTATGACCGTTCCACTCAAAGACTCGGGTACGTACGTTTGTGATCTTCATGTCGGTTCCTGTCGCATTCTTGTCATGCCGCCCAAGCTGCCGATGCTCGTATCGCCATCACCGCTATCGGCAAGAGTTGCCGCCAAGGCCGATGGCCGGGGCTGGTTAAAAGGGCTGGTTCATAGGGCTGGTTAAAAGGGCTGGTAAATAGAGAAGCCGTCGATCAGTTGAGGCACATGGCCTTGACCAGGTTGAAGGCGTTACGAGTCGGGGTCAGGTTGGCCTTGCCCTGGCCCGCGATATCGAAGGCGGTGCCATGGGCCGGCGACCCTACCGGCACCGGCAGGCCACCGAGGATGGTCACGCCACGATCGAAGCCCAGCATCTTGATCGCGATCTGGCCCTGGTCGTGGTACATGGTGACTACCGCGTCCAGCTCGCCATCACGGGCCTTGAGAAACACCGTGTCAGCAGGGAAAGGCCCCACGATGGGGTAGCCCTTGGCGACGCATGCCTCCACCGCCGGGGCGATGATGTCGATCTCTTCACGTCCACAGGTGCCGCCTTCGCCGGCGTGGGGATTGAAGCCCGCCACCGCGACCCTGGGCGCGTCGAAGCCGGCCTTTTTCAGGGTGTCGTGAATCAGGGTGGCCGCGGCGACGATACGTTCCTCGGTGATGTAGGTGTGGGCGTCCTTGAGTGGCACATGGGACGAGATACGCGAGGTCCAAAGCGTTCCCAGGGTATTGAACTCACTGAAGAAGGTGGTCACACCCAGCTTCTCGACGAACCAGTGCAGCTCGTCCTCGTGGCCCAGGCCGCCGAGCTTCATGGCGTACTTGTTGAGCGGCGCAAAGCAGATACCGTCGACCTCGCCGGCCTTGTGGGCCTCGATGCAGCGGCTCAGCACCGCCAGCACCGAGGCGCCACCCGCGGCGTTGGCCTCGGCGTAGGCGGTCTGCTCAGGCGACACCGTGTCCATCTCAAGAAATACCGGACCACTTTGATCGCGGGCCTCCTTGAAGCTCTCCACCTCGGGAAGTTCGAGGTTCACCCCAGCCACGCGCTGGCCTTCCTGCCATAGCCAGCGGTCGCCAATCAGCACGGTATGGCAGCCTTGGGTGGCCTCGCCCTCGGCCAACAGCTTGGCCACCAGTTCCGGGCCGATACCGCCAGGGTCACCGAGGGTCAGCGCGATCAGGGGAGTCTTCTGGGTCATGTCGTTATTCCTTGTTCGATTGTCTGTAGCGCCAGTGAGGCGGAAGTTCGAAAGCGTCAGCCGTAGAAGGCATGGACCAGGCTCATGGGGATCGCCGGCACGTAGGTGACCAGCATCAGCACCACGAACAGCACGAAGATCATCGGCAGGTTGACCTTGGTCACCTCCCACATGTCGGTCTTGGCGATCGAGCAGGAGGTCGCCAGCACCGAGGCCACCGGCGGCGTCTGCTGGCCGATGGCCAGGTTGAGCGTCAGGATCAGGCCGAAGTGAATCGGGTCGATGCCGATCTGCTGGACCAGCGGCATCACGATGGGCACCACCAGAATGATCGCGGCGGCCCCGTGCAGGAACATGCCGAGCAGCAGCAGCAGGATGTTGAGCAACGCCAGTACCGCCACCGGGTCGCTGGTAATGGCGGTAATCTGGCGCGCCAGCTCCTGGGGCAGCTGCATTTCAGTGAGAAACAGCCCCAGCACCGCGGAGGTCGCCACCAGCAGCATCACCACCGCGGTCTGGATCACGCCTTCGATCACCGCGCGGTAGAGAATCTTGAGATTGAGCTCGCGGTAGACCAGGCCACCGATGACCAGCGCGGCCAGCACCGCGATACCTGCTCCCTCGGTGGCGGTGACAAAGCCGCCGAAGATGCCGCCGAGGATGATCACCGGCAGGGTCAGCGCCCAGAAGGCTTCCTTGAACGCCTTGCCCAGGCGCGACAGCGAAAAGGCCTCTTCGCGGGGCAGATCGTACTTCACCGCGTAGTAGTAGCAGGCCATGGCCAGGCCGACGCCGCCCAGGATGCCGGGAATGATGCCGGCCACGAACAGCTTGACGATGGAGGTGTCGGCGATGGCGCCGTACAGGATCATCGACAGCGACGGCGGAATGATGATCGCCAGCGACGCCGAGGATGAGGTGATGGCCGCAGAGAAGTTGGCGTTGTACTTGCGCCGCTTCATCTCGGGAATCAATACCGAACCGGTGGCCGCCACGTCAGCCACGGCGGACCCCGAGATTTCGGCGAAGAACATCGACACCCCGACGTTGACCATGGCCAGGCCGCCACGGACGAAGCCGACCATGGCGGAGACCAGGTTGATCAGGCGCAGCGAGATGCCGGAGGTGTTCATCAGGGCGCCGGCAAAGATGAACAGCGGAATGGCGATCAGCGGAAACTTGGTGGCGCCGTTGAACAGCGTCAATGGCACATTGACCAGGGAATCGACGCCCATGAAGACGGCCACCCCGACCACGCCCACGGTGCCGATGGCCACCGCGATGGGCACATTGATCAGTACCAGCGCGAACAGCGCGGCGATCACGATCAAAAGCGTCATGAGCGGTGCTCCTTCAAGTCTTGCTCGGCGATGCGGATCGCCTCTTCGATGGCTTCCTCTTCGCTGTCGATACCAGCACGCACCTTGTTCCACGCCACCGGTAGGCTCAGCAGTTCACACAGGATGAACAGCACAGCGCTAATCGGAATCACCGACTGAGTCACATCCAGCCCGATCGACGGCAGCGCCACCAGGCTGTCCCAGGCCAGAATCGGCAGCACCAGGTAGCCGTAGTAGCCCACCGCCAGAAAGAAGCCGACAACGATGATCTCGGAAAGCACAAACAGACTGCTGCGAAGGCCAGGGCTGGCCTTGGCGACGAGACCGGGAAAGCCCATGTGGGCACGCTTGAGCGCGGCCAGACAGGCGCCGTAGAAGCTCAACCAGGCCAGGTTGATGGAGGCCACCTCGTCGTACCAGGGCAGATTGCCGCCAAAGGTACGCAGTGCCACGGCGACCAGCACGATGGTCGTCAGTGTCAGCAGCAAGGTGACGGTGAAGCACTCCAGCAGGCGTTCCAGCCACAGGCGTGCCGTGTCGAGCGGCGTCATGGTCTCGATCTCCAGCAGGGATAGATGGGCAGCGGGTATAGCAACAACAGAGAAAGGACAGTAGCCACCAGGGATGCCATGGCGACGTCCCTGGTGGCACCCGGCCGGTTATTCGCCGGCCAGGCCCAGCGCCCGATCGATCAGCGCCTGGCCGCCGTCCACCTGACTGGCAAAGGCTTCATAGACCGGTGTACTGGCTTCCACGAAAGCGCCGCGGTCGACCATGTTGACCTGCATGCCGGCCTCCTCCAGCACCGACACCAGCTCGCCGTCCAGCGCTTCACCCTTGGCCAGCGCCCACCCCTGGGTTTCCACGGCCACCTCCTGGATGGCGCTGCGCACGTCCTCCGGCAGTTTTTCCCAGCCGCCCTTGCCGGCGGTCAGCCAGATCGGCGAATAGACGTGGTTGGACAGCGACAGATAGTCCTGTACTTCCTGGAACTTGGCGCCGTCGATATTGGACAGCGGGTTCTCCTGACCATCGACGACGCCGGTCTGCAGCGCCACGAATACCTCGGAGAAGGCCATCGGCGTGGGATTGGCCCCCCAGGTCTCGAACATGCGTGTACGCCACTCGCTCTGGGGGGTACGCAGCTTCAGGCCATCCAGGTCCTCCGGCACATTGACCGGACGCTCATTGTTGGTGATCTGGCGAAACCCGTTCTCCCAGGTCGACACGATCTCAAGCCCCTGCTCACGAGCATCCTCGGCCAGGTCGGTCATGACGATGTCTTGATCCACGGCCACCAGGTGCTGGCGATCCTTGACCAGAAACGGCAGATCGAACAGCGCGAAGCTCGGCGCCACCGACGACATGATCGATGAGATGGCGGCCAGGTCGACGGTACCAAGACGCAGCTTCTGGATCAGTTGGCGTTCATCGCCGATCTGACCACTGTGGTAGTACTCCACCTGATGGGCGTCGCCCAGGCGCTCCTGCAGCGCGTCGGCGAAGTACTGGGAGGTCTGGCCTTGCAAGCTGCCGGGCGCGCCACCGATGGCGAAGACGATCTTGTCAGCCTGGGCAACGGTGGACGCCAGGGCCAGCGTCAGAGCGGAGAGAGCGAGCGTGCACTTGTTCATGGGATGCTCCTGAGCGTTGGTATCGTTGTTATGTCGATATGATTGTTATTGGGAGTGCCGGTCATGGCCGCTGGAGTCGCCTGCTGGCCCCCGCCATGGCGAGGCTCCGCTGCCATCTGGTCTAGTGGTTGGATTACCAGACCAGTTGAAACGAAATCTAGGCGTGACGTTCCAGACCAGTCAACTGCTTTGGCGTAAAACTAGACCTTTGTCTAGCAGATAGTCGCCACGAACAAGAGATACGTTTCCGTCAAGATTGATCTGGTCTAACATGCAGACCAGAAAGCCGTGGAAAGCGCGAGACCCGCGCCAGCCCGACGACAGCCATGCCATCGCGGCACCATCCACTACCGAAACGAACGACAGAGCCGACGGCGGATACCGCGCTGGAGGTTGCCGGACGACGTCGACGCCTGAGAGGGACCACGCCATGGAAAGCTCGGCCTTTGCCTTCGAGAAGACCCTGAAGAACAAGACAAAAAAAGACATCCTGGCGGACAAGCTGGTGGGCATGATCCTGGATGGCCTGCTGCGAGACGGCGATGTGATGCCAAGTGAGCGAGACCTGGCGCAGCTGTTCGGGGTCAGCCGTGAAACCGTGCGCGGCGCCATGTCGCTGGTCAGCGGCTATGGCCTGATCAGCGTCTCCCACGGCGCCAAGACGCGAGTGTGTGCCACCGACCGGGACCTGGAGGCCTATCGGCGCCAGCACGGGTTCGATGAGGGGCATGCCGTCAACCGTCATGATGTCGACAGCGTGTTTGAAAGCCGTATCGTGGTGGAGGCAGCGATTGCCCGCAAGGCCGCCATGAATATCGACGACGATGGCCTCATGCGCCTTGAGCGCCTGCTGCACGCCCAGGCCGACATGTTCGATTCACCGGTGCCTTTCCAGCTATCGGACCAGAACTTTCACAAGCTGATCTCGGAGTACGCCCGCAACGAGATCCTCGCCGGCTACAGCGAGGAACTCTACGCCTACGGCCTCAATGTGCGTCGCCAGGTGATGATCGAACCCGGCGCCATCGAACGCAGCTACCGGGAGCACTGCCACATACTCGACGCCTTGAAGCGTCGCGACCCCGACGCCGCCGAGCGCGCCATGCTGGCCCATCTGGACAGCGTCTACCGCACCACCCGGGCCAAGCTGGGGCAGGAGGCGTGAGGCGTAACGATCGAGACACCACCTAGTGAAGATTTGGGGCGTCCAAAGAGCGCCTGTACGCTAGGGCATTTCCACTTCGGCATGGTCGGCCACGCACTGCGCCAACCGGAGGAAGTCCCCATAGCAATCGCGAACGGCTTCGACATGTGCGCCGATGGCACCATCCGCCGCCTTGAGGAAGAACATGGGCTTGTTGGCTTCCATGGCAAGCGGCATCAGGCTGCGATAGTGCTTAAGTCTGGCAAGGCAGTATGCGTCGCTGTCCACCGATGGCAACGGGTCGCAATGTTCGTCCAGAACGGCTTGCCGGTAGACAAGGGGAATACGCTCCATCCAGCGCATATACGCCTTTACCGGACGGCGGTCCCTGACACCATGCTGCATGACGACATAGCCGACAGGCGCCATCTTGCCGGAAGGTACCGAAATATTGGCCGTACTTGGCAGCTCACCCAGCCTTTTGCTCCAACCTTTGCGCCAGTCACGCAGCGTTGGTCCGAGGTTTTGTAAACCCTGGAGGGAGAACAGGTCTGGAGCTAGCGGCAACACCACTTGCTCCGAGGCGATTAATGCTGAGCGATTGATAGCGCCTAGATTCGGCCCTACGTCGATCAACACCAGGTCAGCGGAATGAGCGTGGGCGGCTTGCTCAATGATGCGATGAAAGGCAGTGATGATTCGGAAGGCGGCTTCTTGACCATCAAGACACTTGGGCCAGTTCTCGGACAGCAGGTCCTCGAAACGTGAAAGCGCCAGGTTTCCGCATACCAGCCCCAGTCCTTCAGCCACCTGTTCGACGTGAGGAGCGGCAATATCACCGGTACGGTTGATAAGCGGCAAAAGGCTTTCGTAAATCGTTGCTTGCCCATTGTTCTCCCACAGACTGGCCAGGCGCTCTTCGTCCAGGAACATGGCGCTAAGGTTGGCCTGAGGGTCGATATCAACTGCCAGAGTACGAAGTCCATTGTCAGCGTACATCCATGCCAGGTGATACACTAGGGAGGTTTTTCCGACACCGCCCTTGTTATTAAAAAAGGCGATGGTTTTCATGTTGTTCTCCCCGGCAGGATTGCCAAAACGGCTCGATCATCCACTTCAAACTGAATGGTCGGACTGCCACTTTTTGCCATTGCGGCTTGAGCGCGCTGGATACCATAGCCAAAGCGGTTGACGTAGCCCAGAGCCTTCATCGCCTCGGCCAGCACTGGATTGCGATAGCTACTACGCCTTTCCAAGGTGTCAGGAGTTACTTCACCGTAGAGGCCACCTGGACTATGTATCTCGATCCGATCCACAAACCAGTAAAGCTTGACCGGGGTGTTGGATTGATAATCTCGGTGCATGATGGCATTGAGGAGAATTTCTCGAATAGCGATATCTGGGTAGTCAGAAACGCTCACCTCTCGCAAGGTTGAAGCTTGTTCTGGCCGAACATGATTATGAGCTTTTATTCTCGCTTCTATTTCTCGCAATATGCCAAGCAAATCACCTGAAATTTCGGCTTCATCATCAGGCCGGTCCGTCAACGTTTTTCCAGGAAGACGCAGAAATTGGATATAGGCACCGGGTAAAAAGAACCGAGGATTTTTGCCAAATAACAAAAGACCCGCGACGGTGGGCACACGATGGAGACTGTCAAAAAAACGTAGGGACGCGAGCTGGTCTTCCACTGATCGATGGTTTTCGGCAATAACGTCCGGGTCGACCACTTCCTGGCGATAGGCCTGGAACTGAGAGGCTGACAGATCTTCTAATACAGCCTCTCCAACAGGGCTGGCATCGTAACTTCTGGCCTTGGATATTCGCCGCTCGGTCAGTATGCGCTCTTCCTGCTCACTGGCGGTGGCTTTACGGGGACCGACACGGATCCAGACCTGTCCCTTGTAGCGCAGCGGAGGAAGATCCGAAGGCAGAACTTCCACCACAGCCACATCTCCACCGTCGAGCGACAGTTTAGCAACGTGAATGACGGGCAGTGGCTGAATGTTGCCATCTGAGCGCAGAGCACCAAGCTTTTCCAGAAGTTGTTCGGTAACGTCGATACCGACAGGCTTGCCATTGCTGTCGACACCTACCACGAGGTAACCGGGCTGCCGATGATTTGGCAAGTCATTGGCAAAAGCACACACAGCCTGGCAAAACTTGTCGGTCTTGTTGGTGGCTTCAGTGCGCTCGATTCGATCACTTTCCAGATCTGCCATCAGCGCCGTGAGTTCTTGTGCAGAAATCATTGGAACCTATCTCCTGTGACCGCAAGCTACCGATGATGATTCCATTGCAGGGAAGTGAAGAAAAGCGACACATCTAGCGAATCAATGGTGACCAACACCTCATCCAGAAGCATAAACGTAACGCGTCAATTCTACCCCCGGATGCTGTCTCTACCAACTGACCTGAACTACCTCGCTCAAAAGTCAGCAAGCGCTCACATATCCCCAAACCTCGATTGAAGCAGGGTCAATGCCACCACCGGGGCGGTTTCGGTACGCAGGATGCGTGGCCCCAGGGTCAGGGCAGCGAACCCCTTGGCGCTCGCTGCCTCAACCTCGGTGAGGGACAGGCCGCCTTCCGGGCCGATCAGCACACAGGCGCGGTCGACGGCGTCAACGCGATCGAGGACCCCAGGCGTACCGGGTTGCAGCACCAGTTTCAGCGGCTCATCGCGCTGGCCAAGCCAGTGCTCCAGTGTCTGAGGCTCATGTACCGAGGGCACCGTGGCCCGCCCGCACTGCTCACAGGCACTGACCGCCACGGCTTGCCAATGCGCCAGCTTCTTGGCCTCGCGCTCCCCCTTCAGACGCACGTCACCGTGCTCGGTGTACAACGGCGTGATCGCCGCTGCTCCAAGCTCGACCGCTTTCTGGATGGCGTAGTCCATGCGATCCCCCTTGGAGATCGCCTGGCCAAGGTGAACCGACAGGGGCGACTCGCCCCTACCGTCTCTTACCTCACGTATGTGAACGCTTACTTTCTTTCGGTCGGCCTCAGCGATGCTGGCGCAAGCCTCCTGGCCTTGGCCATCGAACAGCACCAGCGAATCGCCTGGCTTGAGCCGCAGTACGCGCCCCACATGTCGCGCGGCTCCTTCGGGCAGAACGACGTCGCCGCCAGCGACAAGCGCGGCGGCGACGTGAATGCGGGGGCCCCGGAAGGCGATATCGCTCATCAGTGAGCGGTCGGCGCCTGTTCGCCCTGAGCCGCACCTTGCTGCTCGGCTTCGCGACGCTTCTTCTGGGCGTACAGTGCTTCGAAGTTGACCGGCGCCAGCATCAGCGGCGGGAAACCACCGCGGTTGACCAGGCTGTCAACACACTCGCGAGCATACGGGAACAGCACGTTGGGGCAGAAAGCACCCAGGGTGTGGTCCAGCTGGTCGCCTTCGATACCCGTGATGCGGAACAGGCCAGCCTGCTCGATCTCGGCGAGGAAGCAGGTGGTGCCACTCTCGCTGTGGGTCACCTGGGCGGTCACCTTGATCACCACCTCGTACAGACCCTCGCTGACCTTGGCGCTGCGCGTATCCAGATCCAGTCCGACCTTCGGCTTGAACGGCTGGCCAAAGACGCCTGGGGAGTTGGGCGCTTCGAAGGAGATGTCCTTCACGTAGATGCGCTGCAGAGAAAACTGCACCTGCGGCTTTTCCTGATCCTGCTGACCGGCGGCCTGGGCACCGGCGTTCTGGTTGTTGTCATCTGCCATGGTAAAAATCCTTGAAACGGGTAATCAGAAATCAGTGCGGGCGATCATTTCTTGACGATGGGCAGGTTATCGGTCTGCCACTGGGTCATGCCACCCTTGAGCTTGAACACACGCTCGAAACCGGCTTTTTTCAGCTTGGCCGCTACGGCGCCAGAGCTCTGGCCATGCTTGCACACCACTACGATGGGCGATGACTTGACCTTGTCGAGCTCGTTAAGGCGATTGTCGAGGTTGCTCTGGGGGATATTGCGCGCACCGGCAATATGCCCTGCCTTGAAGTCGTTCTTGTCGCGCACGTCGAGGATCACGGCGTCCTCGCGGTTGACCATCTGAGTGGCCTCACTGGTCGTGACGCCACCGGCATTGGCATTGCGCAGCTCATACAGCAGCCAGGCCGTCAGCACGGCCAGGAAGGCCGCCACCAGCAGCGGATGGTTCTGCACAAATTCGAACAGCTGATCGATCATGGGCTCGGCTAACTCTTGTCGGATGCAAAGATGGTGAAGGCCTGGGGCGCAGGATCAAGGCGCGGGGTCAGACACCACCTGCGAAGCGCTCGATCACCGCCAGGGAAGCACGCCAGCATAGCCTGCGTCTCCCCTGACCGCCGCGGGGCGGCCAGTATACACGACTCAGCGCTGATGCCTCGCGGTCAGTGCCCCCTCGGGGCAATGACGCTTGACGCCAGCGTGCGATATGATGCCGCAAGGAAGTTCGTGTCGCGAGCCCGTTCGCCTACTCCATAAGCCCGTCAGCGACGTTTGGCATGCCATGCTGCACGCTTCCCGCAACGCCAGGCACCAGCGTTAATTCACGACACCCCAGGACATCCCCCGTCATCCACCGCGATGACCACAGAGAAGGATGCCGGGCGAGGTCACCTTGAGCTAGAGGCTATTCCTCATGACGGACACTGCGACCGCACCGCGCCCGGTGGCGCTGATCATTCTCGACGGCTACGGACACAACGAAGATACCGCGTCCAATGCCGTTGCCGCCGCCGACACTCCTCATATGGACCGCCTGTGGAAGGAGCGTCCCCACACGCTGATCCATACCGACGGGCGCCATGTGGGCCTGCCGGACGGCCAGATGGGTAACTCAGAGGTCGGCCATATGAACCTGGGTGCCGGGCGTATCGTCTATCAAGACTTTACCCGCATCACCAAGGCCATCGAGGACGGTGAGATCGACCACAATGTCGTTCTGACCGCACCGATCGACGCTGCCGTCAGTGCCGGCAAGGCCGTCCATCTGTTGGGGCTACTTTCCCCTGGTGGCGTACATAGCCACGAGGACCACCTGCTGGCCATCGCCGAGATGGCCGCCCGCCGCGGCGCCACCCGCATCTACCTGCACGGGTTCCTGGACGGCCGCGACACAGCGCCCAAGAGCGCCCAGGCGTCGATCGAGCGTGCCAACGCCAAGCTCGCTGAGCTGGTGGGCAAAGATAACGGCTATGTGGCGTCGATCATCGGTCGCTACTTCGCGATGGACCGTGACAACCGCTGGGAGCGAGTGGAAAAGGCCTACCGCCTGATTACCGAAGGCCACGGCGAGCAGCAGGCCGAAAGTGCCGAAGCGGGTCTCGCCGCTGCCTACGAACGTGGTGAAACCGACGAGTTTGTGGCCGCTACCAGCGTGCGGCCCAACGGCGAGGCCGTCACCGTCAACGATGGTGACGCCCTGCTGTTCCTCAATTTCCGCGCCGATCGCGCCCGCGAACTCACCCGCGCCTTTGTGCTCGAGGACTTCGACGGCTTCAACCGTCAAGCACGGCCGACGCTGGCCGCCGATGGTCTGGTCATGCTGACCCAGTACGCGGCAGACATTCCCGCTCCCTCGGCCTTCCCGCCCGCAGACCTGACCAACACCCTGGGTGAGGTGATGGAGCGTCGCGGCAAGACCCAGCTGCGTATCGCCGAGACCGAAAAGTACGCCCACGTGACGTTTTTCTTCTCCGGCGGCCGCGAGCAGGAATTCGAAGGTGAGAAGCGCGCCCTGATTCCTTCCCCCCAGGACGTCAAGACCTACGACGAAAAGCCCGAGATGAGCGCCTTTGAGCTGACCGACACCCTGGTCGAGGCCATTGATGGCGGCAGCTATGACCTGATCATCTGCAACTACGCCAACGGCGACATGGTCGGCCACACCGGCGACTTCAACGCCGCCAAGGCCGCCATCGAGGCAGTGGACAAGTGCGTAGGCCGCGTGGTCGAGGCGATCGAGAGAGCGGGGGGTGCCTGTCTGATCACCGCCGACCACGGCAACGCCGAACAGATGGTGCATCCGCAGACAGGCAACCCGCAGACCGCCCACACCACCTTCCCGGTGCCACTGGTGTATGTCGGCAGCCGCGAGGCCCGGCTCAAGGATGGCGGGCGCCTGTGCGATCTTGCTCCCACGCTGCTGACGATGATGAACGAAACCGTGCCTGAGGAAATGACCGGCGAGGTGCTGATCGAACTGTCGTGAGACGCTTCTTCGTACCCTTTCGTCAAGGCCGACCCGCCGCCCTTGCACGCTCAGCCATGACGCCGTCTCCCACGAGGCGGCGTCATGGCCTCGCAAGCACGCCTCATGGCCGCTGCGGCACGTTTCTGCTTGCCGCCGCCCTGTGGCTGGGCGGTCTGCCTACCCCGCTGACCGGGATGACGGTGGCCTCCTTGCCCGCTGCCTTCGCCAGCCCCGATGAGCGCGAGGCCCAGGCCACCCTGGACGCCATCGGTGAGCGCATTCAGGAGGCCAATCGGCGCCTGGCCAGCACCGATAGCGCTCGCGACGATGCCAGCGCTGACCTGCGTGAGGTGGAAACCGCCCTGGCCGACACCCACCGACAGCTGGATGAGCTGCAGGCCGAGCGCCGGGATATCGACCAGGAAATGGCCGAGCTGGAAAGACGCCGAGAGCTGATGGAGGCGGAACGCGAACAGCAGCAGGCCGCCCTGGCTCGCCAATTGGACGCGCTGTACCGCATGGGAACCACACCACAGCTGAAGCTGCTGCTGAATCAGGACGACCCTGCCCGGCTCGACCGCCTGCAGGCCTACCTCAACCATCTGGCCGAGGCACGCAACCAGCGACTGGATCTGCTGGCACAGCTCAACCGACGCCTGGACGAGAACCGGGACGCGCTTGAGCAGCGCACACAGCGCCTTGCAGCGCTCAGGGCCGATGTTGAAGCCCGCAGCCAGTCCCTGGCCCGCCAGAGCCAGGAACGCCAGGCCCTGGTGAACGAGCTGGACCAGCGTTATGACACCGAAGCCTCGCGCCTGGCAGCGCTCGACCAGGACAGGGCCCACGCCGAACGCGTGCTGCGCGACGTACAGGAGGCCATGACCCGGCTGGAGCGACCGCCCCCGTCTACCGCCATCGAGCGCACTCGCGGCGATCTGCCATGGCCGGTACAGGGCATGATGTTGAGCCGTTTTCACCAGTCCCGTGGCGTCCACCGCAATGGCATCCTGATCCAGGCAGCCTCGGGCACCGCTGTCGAGGCAGTGCATGCCGGGCGCGTGGTGTTTGCCGACTGGATGCGCGGCTTTGGCAATCTGTTGATCATCGATCACGGCGATCAGGTAATGACGCTCTATGCCCACCTGCAGCAGTTCGAGACGAGCGTCGGCAGCCGGGTCGAGCGCGGCCAGGTGCTTGGCCGCGTTGGCGTCAGCGGCGGCCGGGACGCCCCCGGACTGTACTTCGAGGTCCGCCGACGCGGCAGCCCGATTGACCCCAGCGGCTGGATCGCGCGGCGCTGATCCCTGCCATTTCCATACCACCTGCCTGGGGCTATGCTTGAACCTTTCCCCTACGTCGAGCGGAGACCGCATGTTCCAACACCGAGCCGCACATCGCCCCTCGCGCCCTGCGACCGTCACCGGGCTCGGCCTGGCGTGGTGCCTCACCGCCCTACTGGCCTGGCCCGGCACCAGTCTGGCCCAGACCAGCAGCGCCGACGATGCGCTGCCGATCAACGAAATACAGGCCTTCTCGGAGGTCTTCGAGCGGATCAAGCGTGGCTATGTCGAGGAAGTCGACGATGCCACCCTGCTCAAGAATGCCATGCGCGGCATGTTATCCGAGCTCGACCCGCATTCCAGTTATCTGGACGAGGACGCCTTCCGCAATCTGCGCGAGACCACCCAGGGCGAATTCGGCGGCATCGGCATCGAGGTCGGGCTCGACGACGGCCAGCTCACGGTCATCACACCGATCGATGATACGCCGGCCCAGCGGGCTGGCCTGGAGGCACGCGATGCCATCCTGCGCATTGATGACACCCCGACAGACCGCCTGACGCTGCAGGAAGCCGTGGACATGATGCGCGGTGACCCAGGTACCGACATCCGCCTCACCGTGGTGGGTGCCGGCGACGGAGCCCCAAGGGAAGTCACCCTGTCTCGCGAGATCATCCGCACCGACAGCGTGAAGAGCGACGTGCTGGAGCCCGGATATGGCTATCTGCGCATCAGCCAGTTCCAGTCGCGCACCGGTGAGCAGGTCGAAGATGCCCTGGCCGAGCTGCGGGACGAGGGCGCCCAGTCGGGTATCGTGCTGGACCTGCGCAATAACCCTGGAGGCGTACTGCAATCAGCGGTGGACGTGGCCGACGCCTTCCTCGACAGAGGCCTGATCGTCTATACCGAAGGGCGCTTGGCCGACAGCGACATGAGCTTCTCCGCCACTCGTCGCACCGTGGCGCCCGACGTGCCTCTGGTCATCCTGATCAACGGTGGCAGCGCATCCGCCGCCGAGATCGTGGCAGGCGCGCTGCAGGACCAGCGTCGCGGCGTGGTAATGGGCACCGAGAGCTTCGGCAAGGGATCGGTGCAGCAGATCCTGCCCCTCGGCAATGGAGAAGGGCTGAAGCTGACCACGGCGCTCTACTACACCCCCAACGGGCGCTCGATTCAGGCCCAGGGCATCGAGCCCGATGTGGAAGTCGTGCGGGGCCGACTCGAGGTCGCGGAAAGCAGCGGCTTGAGGATTCGTGAAGCCGACCTGCAAGGGCACCTGGGCGAGGATAGCCAGCGTGACAGGAGCGACCAGAGCGACAGACTGGCTGGAGACTATCAGCTCGGCGAGGCCCTGAACCTGCTCAAGGCGCTGAATGTCATCAGCCAGCGCACTCCTCAGTAAGACGCAGGTGGCCAGGTCATCCTGGCCACCGTCTCCTGGGCCATCTCACCAGGGCCATCACCTAGGCAATAACGCCTGCCGACCGGTGCGGACTGTCATCAGCGACACGACGCCGGCAGGCGCCCGCGCGACCCGGTTGCCTGCTGCATGATCAGTCGCTTGAGCAGTGACACTCGATCGACGCCAGACAAGCCCAGGTTGCGCAGCAGGGTAATACCGGGGTGGCGGCTTCCGAAGAGCCGTCTGAAGCCATCCATCATCACCAGCATCATGCTGTTGTCACCGCGCCTGCGGCGCTCGTAGCGCGCCAGCAGGCGAATGTTGCCCGGAGACACGCCTCGGCGGCGGCCCTCCAGCAACTCCTCGGCCAGCACTGCCGCATCCAGAAAGCCCAGATTGACCCCCTGACCGGCCAACGGGTGAATGCTATGGGCAGCATCACCGACCAGCGCCAGGCCTGGCTGGTGGTAGCGCTCAGCGTGACGCTGGCTCAGCGGAAAACGGATCGCCTGGTCGAGGACCTCGACCGCGCCGAGGCAGTGATCCACGGCAGCCCCCATGGCCTGTCCCAACGCCTCGGACGGCATCTCACACAGCTGCTGCGCATGCTCAGGCGAGGTCGACCAGACGATCGAGCAATAGTGGCTGTCGCCGTCGACCGTCAGCGGCAGAAAGGCCAAGGGTCCGCTGGGCAGAAACGCCTGGCGCGCTACCGCGCCATGCTGACGCTCGATCCTGACGGTGGTGACCACTGCCTGATGCCCTGTGTCATGTTGGCTGACCTCGATCCCCGCCAACTCGCGTAGTGGTGATCGCGCCCCATCCGCACCAACCACCAGTGGCGCCGACAGCGTTCTGCCATCCTCCAGGCCCACCTCACGCATATCATCACTACCGGCCAGACTGACGATTCGCTGGCCATAAAAGCGCCTGATCTGCGGCAGCGCGTCCAGGCAAGCTTCCAGTGAGGCCAGCACCAGGTCGTTCTCGACGATGTGGCCCAGTACCGAAACCCCGGCCTGGTCGGCGCGAAAACGAATCTCGCCGGAGCCCTCGGCATCCCACACCTGCATGCCGGTGTAGGGCGTTACGCGCCGTGATGTAATATCCGTCCACGCACCAATCCCCTGAAGCAGCCGCTGGGATACAGGCGTCAAGGCGCTTACCCGAGGGGCAGGCGACGCCAGCGGCAGCCTCTGCCGGTCAAGAGGGCCAGGGCGTGGGTCGACCATCGCTACCGACCAGCCGGCGCGTCCCAGCAGTACGGCTAGAACCGCACCGACCATGCCGATGCCCGACACCACGACATCATAGGCTTCTGGCGCCGTCGCACTGGCCGCGTGTTGATCTTGCTCGCTCACCTTAGCCCCCGCCTGTTGTCGAATGCTGAACCATTGCCTGACGCCATCGCGCTGGCAGGCACAGTGTACCGCCATGCCCCTGGCTTCGCTCGCCGCCTTGCTGTCTCATCCTCCTGATGGAGATGCCGCGCTTCCCTGAGGGAGCGCCAAATACATCAGCCGAGCGCCGCTAGGCACCCGCAGCGCAGCGAATCATTGGCGCAGGCAGTTATCCCGTGTTGCCCTAACGCTCTATCCCCATCGCTCGCCTGGTCAAGGTCCCGCGCAGCGGGCCACTCAGGTTGAGCCCGATCAGGCCCGCTGCACGAGCATGGGACAGCAGCGGCTGGTCGATGCCAAACAGTCGGATCAGTCCGTCACTGAAGCGCACCACATTACGCTGGTCCGCCTGGCGCCTCCGTTCGAAGGCCGACAAGGTGTCACTGCTTCCCGGGGCATGGCCATCTTCCAGCCCTTGG
Source organism: Halomonas sp. DP3Y7-2 (assembly GCF_019800795.1). Lineage (NCBI taxonomy): Bacteria > Pseudomonadati > Pseudomonadota > Gammaproteobacteria > Oceanospirillales > Halomonadaceae > Halomonas > Halomonas sp. DP3Y7-2. The sequence goes on along the minus strand of NZ_JAHVKJ010000001.1, from coordinate 456,113 downwards.
TCAATCGCCTCGACCAGGTCCATCACGCCTCGCAGGGCGAGATTGAAGCCCTGCCCCGCGACCGGGTGGAGGGCATGGGCGGCATTTCCCATCACCGCCAGGCCAGGCCGAGTCGTCTCACGTGCGGTCACCAGTGACAGCGGGTAGACGTGTCGCTTGCCCACCTTGACGAAGGCACCAGCGCGGTCGCCGAAAGCCCGCTGCAGCTCGTCGAGAAAACCCCGGTCAGACAGCGCCAGACGACGCTGCTCGCTTTCCCTGGCATGGGTCCACACCAGCTCCATCGACTGCCCGGGCAAAGGCAGCAGCGCCATCGGCCCTTCGCGGGTGAAGCGCTCATAGGCGACGCCTCCATGGGGCCGGGATACCGCCACATTGGCGATCAGCGCAACCTGCTCGTAGGGGGTGGCATCACTTTCGATGCCCAGCGCCTCTTTCAAGCCTGATCGACCGCCGTCAGCCATGACCGTAAGGCCTGCCTGCAAGGTACGACCTGATGACAGCACCAGTCGGTGTCCGCCAGCACAGGCAGAGATGTGCTCGACCGTTGCGGGACAGTGCCAGTCCAACGGCAGCTCAGCGAGGCGGTGATGCAACACCTGCCCCATCCACGCATTAGGGATCACATAGCCCAAGGCATCGACGCCCATTTCCTGCGCACGCAGCCGTGTCGCCCCCAATCGCCCTTTCTCACTGACATGAATCAATGAGATGGGGCTCGCCTGGGGGGCCATGGCCGACCACACACCCAAGGTCTCGAAGTGCGCAGCGGTCCCTGCCGCGATAGCGCTTGCCCGGGCATCGAAGCTGGGCTGCCAGTCACTGGCTGGGGCCGTCGCAGCGGCCATTGGCGAGGCTTCGATGACAGCTACCCGCAAGCCACGATCGTGGATCAACCGCGACAGTGCGACGCCCAGGCTGGCGCCGACCAGTCCGCCACCAATAATCGCGACATCAACCTGCTCAACGCCGGCCGACGCCTCCTCGCGTGCCACCCCCAAAGGCGCACTGGCGCTCGCCATTTGGCCGGGGGCATCACCTCCGGTATCCGCACCAGCCTGGGCATTGTCTTGCGCATCGGCAGCCGCTACCGCCTGTGGTGCCGCCTGATCCTGGGGACGACCTTCGGTCATACTGTAATCCTGTAAATATTTTACGTAACAAGCTTTCTGAACATGATGAGGCGATCAGAAAATAACCACATTGTGTAACAATAAAGCCAGCAGCAAGTAGCCAAAAAATCGCTCCTGGCATCGCTGAGTCCTCCTGCCGGACACAAGGTCCTGCCGGGTCACCTTGCCGGCCAAGCGCCCTCAGCGTCCTTTCCGGTCGATCTCGATCAACTGCCTTGGCCACCTGACGTGACCCTCTACGTTGGCTGCCAGCAATAAACAGCAGCATTGCCTGACCGTCACACCAGCAAATGGCGACAGTGACAGCATCGACCAGTGGCGTCTCGGTGCTGTCGACAGCAGCAGAGAGCGACCGCTGACGACGTCGTATGTCACGCGGGCGCGCTAGGACACGAGATCCAAGCTGTCGGCGGTTTTCTCTATTTTCGATACCGTTAGCACCACGATCACAACAAAATAACCAGCAATACGCAGCATAGCAGGCTCTGCGTCAGAGTGAAGGTTGCGTATCGAGAAGGGGCTCACTGGACGGCAGAGGGCATGACCAGGTAAGAGCGCAGCAGGGCAAGGCGCTCAACCAGGGAGCGGACGAGCAAGGCGACGTAAAGACAACGGCAACGACAACGAGCAAGGGGAGAGCGGAGAGATCTGGCCGCCGCGGCTATCGCTTGGGCGCTCAGGGCAAAGGCCGCGGCGAGGGGGGAAACGGACGGTGCAGGCGACACCCGCTGACACCTGGTCCGTGGCAGGGCGTGCCCAGGCAGCGGTAGAACGCCACCTGGGAGCGCGCCTCAATGGGTGGTCGGCGGCTCTTCGTCGACCTTTTCCACTTGCGGCGTGCCCGGATGCTGTTCGGTATAGAGCAACATCGCCGCCATGCGCGCATGCTCGGTCAAGGCGAACAGGTCGTTTTCGTTTTCCGCGCTGTCATCGATATCGGTGTCGATGGCCGCCAGGCCTGCCAGGTCGTCGATGGCTTCCGCCAGCGCCGCCGACCATGCCTTGCGCGGCTCTTCACCGGCATCCTCAACGACCTCAAGAAAACCGAGCGTCCACTCCTTCAGGCCCTGCGCGCGCTCGGCCAGGGAAAACAGCTCGTCAGGCAGCAGCGGCTCAAAATTCAGCTCGCTGCCTGACAGCGCATCCAGGGTCTGGCGGCGCCAACCCAGCAGACGTTCAGCGCTGGCTTCATCCTTGGGCTGGTCGACCCCCAGGGTTAAACAGACCTGCTGCAACCAGCCTTCCGCCGTCAGATCGTGGAGCCCCAGCTCGGCACACAGACGGCCATCCAGAAAGGCCGGCGACTGCATGCTGCCGTGCAGCAGGAAGGTATCGGCAATGGTGGAAAAATCCTGGCGTTCGTTAATCAGTGACATAGCAATTTCCGCTGAAAGAGACGGCATCGGGGAGGGGACTGGGAGGACCGCAGCAACGCCTGGCACCCCCACGCTATCGACGAAGGTCCCGCGGTCATGATGCCTCGCGTTGACCCCCCGCTGACGGCTCTCTTATAGTGACTCGCAATCGATACCCCTGATGGTAACGCATTCTGCCCCTTCGGCGCTGCGTTGACCGAGGCCCTTCCGGAGCCAGGCCCATGACAGATACCACGCGGCATACCACCGACATTACGCTGCTGGAGCGCCCCTATACCATTGCCTGCGCCCCAGAGGAGCAAGAGGGCCTTGAGCGCGCTGCGCGCTACCTGGACCAGGCTATGCAGGGTATTCACGCACGCGGCAAGATGGTGGATCGCGAGAAGATCGCGATCATGGCGGCACTCAACCTGGCCCATGAGCTACTTGGCTTGCGTGACGAGAAGCGCGCCAGTGAGGCCAGTCTCAGTGAGCTGAACACCCGACTGGAGCAGGCCTTGGCCACCGCCCCAGCCCGCGAATCACGTGACTGAGACGCCACGACGCACGTGACTCAGACACACTAAAGGACCACACCCGCCAGCGACGGTTTGCACTGGGCGCTTGTCCCTCATTGGCATCTTCGCTTTGGAGCAGCCTCGCTGTCTGTTAGCATGTAGCTGTTCCCTGGGGTGTGCGCCAGTCGTTATAGTCCCTCGAGCCTATGAGCAGTACCCAGGGGGCCAATAGCTAGCCGGGCCCGTGTGCATGTCCGTGCGACGGAAAGCCTGACGGCTCGGCTGCGGCCACCCACCTTGAACCTATGGGTTCAAGGGCCAGAACGACAGCGGCATTCTGGGGAACCTTGAACGATGAATCTGTGCTCCAACCACGAAGCTCAGACAGCGCTCGGGCACTTGTCACGCACCGAGCTGCGACGCGAGCTGCGTCGCCGACGCCGCGACTTGAGTCAGCAGCAGCAACAGACGGCGAGCCTGGCATTGGTCGCGACACTGCGTCGCCTGCCGGAGCTGTTGACCGCTCGACACGTGGCGCTCTACCTGCCCAACGACGGGGAAATCGATCCTCGGCCCCTCATTCGCTGGCTGCATCGCCGCCGTGCCCAGGCCTATCTCCCGGTACTGCGCCCCTTGGCGGCCAACTGCCTGTGGTTCGTTCGCTACGACGCCCGCACCCCCATGGTGACCAATCGCTTCGGCATATCCGAGCCGGACAGCCGTTTCGGGGCGCATCCGTCACACCGTATGCCTGCCTGGGCTCTCGATGCCATCCTGCTGCCTCTGGTCGGCTTTGACTCGGCAGGGCAGCGCATGGGCATGGGAGGGGGCTTCTACGACCGCACCCTGGCCTTTGCCCATCCTGCGCAATACAACGGCGGCCCCAGGCCTCGCCTGATTGGGCTCGCCCATGATGTACAGCGAGTGGACCACCTACCGATCGCCTCCTGGGATGTCCCCCTGGATGCCATCGTCAGCGATGCAGGCGTCATTCGTCCTGCGCACTGAAACAGCCGCGGCTCAGGGCCTGAAACGCATCCGGCCGCCCATGGTGGGCGGCCGGATCGCGATATCTGCCGATGTCGTGCTCAATGGCGCGGGAGATCTCTCCCTCTGGTCGGTTTCAGCCGCCGACCAGCGCCTGGGCATAGCCGGTGGCGACGACTCCCAGACCGAAAACCAGCACCAGTGACATGATCAGATCGGGCTTGCGTCTCATTCCTGACTCCGTATATACGGCCGCCTGCCGTATTGTCTTGATGTTATAGGTCGAAGCAACTAAGGAAACACTGCATAAATGCCTGTGCAGACGATTCGCCGCGTTGCGCGCTGCTCGAACTCCTCACCTATACCGCATAGGCTCCGGGTTCTGCGCTGCGGGCGCCTTGCGCCTCATTCCGCTCGGCTGATTTATTCAGCGCTTCCCAAGCTCAGACTATAGGCTGGGCACTTATGCATGGCAATTACCACTCTAGTGGCATGACGCACGTCTACAGACCAGCTCTGGCCCAGCAAGTAAGTCAGCGCTCGCGCGCAGGATACGCCGCTTGATCCCAACTGCCAAGATGTCTTGGCACGCTATTCACTGTCCTCCGTCATGACATGCGCGGATGACGGCATTCCCCTTCGACAAGGCCCTGCTGGCCACCGTTACTCATTCCGTGTCGGTGGCGCTGACAGGGCCGATACAGTGCTGTACTCGGGGCTCTTGGCGATGCCCTGAAGCGATGCCAAGAAGCCATGCCCCAACGCTATGCCATGAACAGTTGGTAGGCGGGATTGTCGCTTTCCTTCCAATAGCGATAGCCAATGGCATCGAAATGCTCTTCCACATGACTGCGATCGCCATTGGGAATCTGCATACCGACCAGCACTCGACCATAGGCCGCGCCATGATTGCGATAGTGGAACAGCGAAATGTTCCAGTCCTGGGGGAGGTGGGTCAGGAAATTCATCAGCGCCCCGGGACGTTCGGGGAACTCGAAGCGATAGGCTTCTTCAACAAACTCGGTGCGGGGTCGACCTCCGCCAAGATGGCGAATATGCAACTTCGCCAGCTCGTTGTCGGTGAGGTCCTCGACCGGATAACCCGCCTCGAACAGACGGCCGATCAACGCCTGGCGATCTTCGCCACCGGGCTTGACCTGCACACCGACAAAGATATGGGCCTGATCGGCATCAGCGTAGCGATAATTGAATTCGGTCACCATACGCTTGCCGATGGTACGGCAGAACTTCTTGAAGCTGCCTGGGCGCTCAGGAATCGTCACCGCCAGGATCGCCTCACGCTGCTCACCCAGCTCGGTCCGTTCGGCAATATGCTGTAGGCGGTCAAAGTTGGTGTTGGCGCCAGAGTTGATGCATACCAGCGTCTGATCCTGGGCGCCGCTCTCCTGGATATACTTCTTCAGTCCGGCCAGCGACAGCGCCCCCGAGGTCTCTGACACGGCACGGGTATCCTCGAAGATATCCTTGACCGCCGCACACATCTCATCGGTGTTGACGGTAATCACGTCATCGACCAGGTCACGCATCAGTGAAAAAGGCACCTTGCCGATCTGCGCTACGGCGACGCCCTCGGCGAATACCCCCACCTGGTCCAGCACCACCCGTTCACCCGCCTCAAGGGCAGCCTTGAGACAGGCACTGTCCTCGGACTCGACCCCGATGACCTTGATCTCAGGGCGCAGGTACTTGATGTAGGCCGCCATGCCGGCGATCAATCCGCCGCCGCCCACCGGAATGAAGACGGCGTCAATGGGGCCGCTATGCTGGCGCAGAATCTCCATGGCGACGGTCCCCTGACCGGCGACCACGTCGATGTCGTCAAACGGCGGGATGTAGGTATAGCCGTGCTGCTCCACCAACTCGTGAGCATGCTCTGCAGCAGCGGCGAAGGCATCGCCCTTGAGGATGACCTTGGCGCCCCAGCCTCGCACGGCGGCGACCTTGATTTCAGGGGTGATGCGCGGCATTACGATCACCGCCTTGACGCCCATCAACTTGGCGGCAAGCGCCAGTCCCTGAGCGTGATTTCCCGCAGAGGCCGCGATCACGCCCTTGGCCTTCTGCTCGTCGCTGAGGTGGGCCATACGGTTATAGGCGCCGCGAATCTTGAACGAGTGCACCGGCTGCAGATCTTCACGCTTGATCAGAATCTGGTTGTTGAACCGTCGAGACAGCATGGGAGCCGGGGAAATCGGCGTTTCACGGGCCGCTTCATAAACCCGGGCCTGGAGGATCTTCTTGACGGTAGCTTCGAGCATTCTGGTATCCAGCGTGAGGGGGCAAGCAAAGCCCCTATTGTTAGCATCGCGCTGCACCTGGCGTCCAGCGCCAGTCGCCTCGGCTGCTGTCTGTGCACGTTTACCCTATAATGATCGCCGCCCACCCATTTTGAAGACCCCTGCGCAGGTATCTCATGACCCAGGACGAACTCAAGGACGCTGTCGCGGCAGCCGCCATCGATGAAGTGCGCCCGATGCTTGGCAAAGACATCGTGATCGGCGTCGGCACCGGCTCGACCGCGAACTTCTTCATCGATCGACTCGCAGCGCTGCGCGGCGACTTCCGCGGTGCCGTCGCCAGTAGCGAGGCCAGCGCCAAGCGCTTGAAGGACCATGGCATCGATCTGTATGAACTGAACGAAGTTGGCACACTCCCAGTCTATGTGGACGGCGCAGACGAAGTGAATGCTCACTTGCATATGATCAAGGGCGGGGGTGCCGCACTGACCCGCGAGAAGATCGTGGCCGCCTGTTCGACCACCTTCATCTGTATCGCCGATGCGTCCAAGCGAGTGGCACGACTTGGCGACTTCCCGCTGCCGATCGAGGTGATCCCGATGGCCAGGTCCTACGTGGCGCGTGAAATGGTCAAGCTGGGTGCGGACCCGGTCTACCGCGAGGGCGTGGTGACTGACAACGGCAACCAGATCATCGATTGCTATGGTCTCGAGATCGACGATGCCGTCGCCCTCGAGCGCCAGATCAATGCCATCGTCGGCGTTGTCACCAATGGGCTGTTTGCGGCTCGTCCCGCCGACGTGCTGCTGCTCGGCAGTGCTGAAGGCGTCAGTCGTCAACTGCCGGCGTAAGCTCCCGTGCGCGCTCACTGCATCGTGCATCGATAAGCGCATCCAGCCCATCGAGGGTCGCGTCCAACGCACCTCGATGGGTATCAAGCACGTGCTGCCCAGCCTCACTGAGCCGCTGACGCTGTTCACCATCTTCCAGTAACGCCGCCACTCGCTCACTCAGTTCCTCGGCATCGGCAACCTCGACCAGCGCTGCGGCATCTCGCAACGCCTGGGCGACGTCCGCGAAGTTCTCCAGGTGAGGTCCGGTAACCACCGGCACCCCCATCATGGCGGGCTCCAGCAGGTTGTGTCCTCCGATCGGTACGAGGCTGCCCCCCACAAACGCAAGGTCGGCACACCCGTAGAGGGCCTGCAGCTCGCCCATGCTGTCACCGAGATACACATGGACCCGAGCGCTGGGCACACGTCCGCGGGAACGGCGGACGATGTCGAAACCGGCCTCACGGCACAGTTCGGCGACGTCATCAAAGCGCTGCGGATGCCTCGGTACCAGCACCAGCAACGCATCCGGGAAGCGCTCCAGCAGCCGTCGATGCACCTCCAGCAACTGCTCGTCTTCACCCGGATGGGTCGATCCTGCGACCCAGACCGGGCGATGACCAATGGCTGCGTGCAAGCGCTCACTCACCACCTGAGAGGCGGGATCCACCGTCATGTCGAACTTCATCGAGCCGACGACCTGAATATTCTGGGGCGCCATGCCTAGCGCGATGAAGCGCTCAGCGTCGTCTCTGGACTTGGCCGCCAGCCAATCGACACAGGACAGCGCCTGGGCCATCAGCGGGCGCAGCCGGCGATAGCCGCGAAAGGCGCGTGGCGACAGTCGTCCATTGACCACCGCAACGGGAATGCTCTGCTGGACACAGGCGTTGAGCAGGTTAGGCCACAGCTCGGTCTCGAAGAAGATGGCCTGCTGCGGTGCCAGGCGCTGGACGAAACGGCGCGCCGCGCCAGGAAAGTCCAGCGCCACGAAAACGTGGCTCAAGGGGGCCGCAGCCTCCGCCTCAGGCACGTCCTCGGCCAACGAGGCCACGCGCTCGGCGCCGGTGGCGGTCATGGTGCTGACCACCAGCCGATGATCAGGGTGCCGCAAGCGCAGCGCTCGAATCAGCGGGCGGGCGGCGACGACCTCTCCTACCGATGCGCAATGGAGCCAGAGCCTTGGACGCTCATCGGCGAAGGGCAGCAAACAGCCAAGGCGCTCTGCTCGAGGTCGTCCCACCAATTGTTCCCGCCACACTCGTCGCCAGATCACCGGCGAGAGCAGGCAAAGCGCGCCTGAATAGGCAAGCCGCGGCCAGCGCATGCTCAGCCCTCGCGGTCGAGGATGGTCGATATCATGGCGGTGGTGGAGACACCGTCCTCAAAGCCCAGCACCTTGACCTCGCCACCGGCAGCGCGGACCGCCTCGCCGCCCGCGATGTCCTCGGGCCGATAGTCACCACCCTTGACCAGTACATCCGGCAGCACGGCTTCGATCAGCCGTGCCGGAGTCTCTTCGGCGAAGGGCACCACCCAGTCGACGGCCCCCAGGCCCGCCAGCACTTGCATCCGACGGTGAAGCGGGTTGATCGGTCGCTTGGGTCCCTTGAGCCGACGGATAGACTCGTCATCGTTGACCGCCACGATCAGGCGATCACCCAGCTGTCGAGCGTGCTCCAGGTAGGCCACATGGCCTGCGTGCAGAATGTCGAAGCAGCCGTTGGTCATGACGACCCGTTCACCGCGCGCCTGAGCTGCGCGCACCGCAAGCACCAGCGGACATTCTTCGATGACGCCGAATTCGGCCAACTTATCGCCATGCAGAGCGGTATAAAGCTCGGCAATCGACAGGGTCGCGGTGCCGGGCTTGGCCACCACCAGGCCCGCCGCCAGGTTGGACAAGGTCATGGCCTCGGCAAAGCCATGCCCGGCGGCAAGAGCCAGCCCAAGCACGGCAATCACGGTATCGCCGGCGCCGGTCACATCGTAGACCTCACGTGCTCGGGTCGGCAGGTGCAAGGGATCCTGCCCTTCGCGAATCAGCGTCATGCCCTTTTCGCTGCGGGTGATCAGCAGCGCTTCCAGGTCCAGCTCCTGGCGCAGCGCTTCTCCCTTGCTGGCCAGGATGTCATCGCTCGGGCAAGGCCCGACCACCGCCTCGAACTCGGCCAGATTGGGGGTAATCACGCTGGCACCGCGGTAGCGGCGAAAATCGCTGCCCTTGGGATCCACCAGCACGCGCTTGCCGGCACGGCGCATCTCGGGAATGACCGCTTCGACATTGGCCAGGGTGCCCTTGCCATAGTCGGACAGGATCACCAGGTCGAAACTGTCGGTGGCCTCTACCAGTCGCGGGGCCAGTTCGCTGGTATCGATCTTGTCGAGCCCGTCCTCGAAATCCAGGCGGATCAGCTGCTGGTTGCGGCTCATTACCCTAAGCTTGGTAATCGTGGGTACACCAGGAGTACGGTGGAAGTGAGTACTTACTCCCACCTCCTCCAGGCGAGTCGTCAGGCGGTCGGCATTGTCATCGTCCCCGACCAACCCAGCCAGCGCCGCATGAGCGCCCAGCGAGGCAATGTTCAGCGCGACGTTGGCGGCGCCCCCGGGACGATCTTCGCACTCTTCCACCCGCACCACCGGCACCGGCGCCTCGGGCGAGATCCGCGAGGTTCCCCCATGCCAGTAGCGGTCCAGCATGACGTCGCCCACCACCAGTACGCGGGAGCGCTCAAGCGCGGTCAAATCAAGCTTCATCGGGGGACTCCCTATCGAGGTCGGAGCGGGAAGAGGCGGCAGTATCGGCCAGCAGTCGGTCTAACTGCGCAATGACGTCGTCAGCGCTGATCAGGGACATCGCGTCCGGGTGACGCACCCGCTGCCCCCAGGTGATAGTGTCAGCGTCCTCGTGCAGAAACTGGCGCACGGCGTCGGGGTAGCGATTGACCACATAGTCTCGCCACAGGTATGGGGCGGCACGATCCGGATTGGTCGTCGCAAACAGGCCCACCACCGGTGTGTTCAGGGCATTGGCCATATGCACGGGTCCTGAATCCGGAGCGATGACCGCACGGGCCCGATCGATCAGCGCCAGCAGGCCCTTGAGCGACGTGCCACCGATGGCGTCGATCACCGCATCACTCTGGCACAGGCCCTGGATGCGCGAGCCCATCTCTCTTTCCTGGGTGCTGCCACCACCGGTCATGACGGTCTTCAGGCCATATTGGGTCCAGGCATGCTCGACCACGGCGGCGTAGCCTTCTGCCGACCAGTTGCGGAAATTGCGCAGACGCGGGTTTGCACAGGGGCTGATCAACACGTAGCCCGCCTCCCCGGTCAGCTCACGGGCTTCCTGGTAAGCCGCCTCGGGTATCGGCAGGCGCCACTCCAGGCTGTCATCCTCGACGCCCATCAAGCGAGCAAAGTCCATGAAGGACTCGAGGACGTGAGCACGATCACGCGGGGCCAGCTGACGATGGGTAAACCAGTACTGACGATCCTTGGCGCGAGCCGGATCAAAACCCACCCGAACATCGGCCCTGAGTCCCAGTGACAGCACACTGGCCCGCAGCGCTTGCTGCATGTGCAGCAGCACATCAAACCGGGTATCGGCCAGTTCTCGCCACAGCGCGCGCATGCCCTTGAGGCCAGTGGACTTGTCGTAGACGATGAACTCGACCCCTGACAAGCCCGTCAGTAGACTGTGTTCGCCCTTGCCGATGATCCAGGTGATCCGCGCTTCGGGCCATTGGCGCTGCAGGGCTCGAACCGTGGGCACCAGGTTGCAGACATCTCCCAGGGCGGAGAGACGCAGCACGCCGATGTGGGCTGGACGAGCGGGCAGAGGATGCTTCATGCGGTTGGCAACGTATCAATCAGGAAAGGTGGGCATTTTATACGATGCCACTAGTTTATGTGACGCTGGTCTAACGCCACAAATCGGAGCGTCCTTGCTGGACCCGGAATACTGGCGAGACAGTGGTCATGTCGTCGGCCAGGCGCCTGGTCGAGGCCAGAGTCTGTTTCTCGATCTGGGCGAGCAGCAATGGGTGCTGAGACCCTATCGGCGTGGCGGTATGGTGGCACGCCTGTCTCGCAGTCACTACCTGTGGACCGGCATCGAACGCACCCGCGCCTTCCGCGAGGTAGAACTGACCGCTGCGCTGTTTGACGCCGGGCTGCCGGTGCCACGGCCGATCCTGGGGGGCGTCATACGTCAGGGGGCCACCTATCAGGCCGCGCTGATCACCCAGCGCCTGCCCCAGACTCGTGCTCTGGCCGAGGCACTGGCCAGCCACGAGGTCGATGCCGAGCTGCTGGCCGACGTCGGACGCGTGATCCGGCGGTGCCACGACCAGGGCCTGGATCATGTCGACCTCAACGCACGTAACCTGCTCATCGACACCACAAGGCAGGTCTGGCTGATCGACCTTGATCGCTGTCGCCTGCGCCGCCCCGGGCGCTGGCAGGACGCCAACCTGGCACGTCTGGGTCGCTCCCTTGAGCGCTTCTGTGCAACCTCAACAGCCGCCGCCCAGGCACTGGCAGAGATCCAGCGAGGCTACCGTTCTGAGGAAGGCTCTGGCTCCCACTAAACGTCGATGACGTCAGCGTAGACATCGATCAGTCCCTCGACGTGGCGTGACAGCAGGAAATGCTGTTTCACCCTGAGCCTTGCCTCGCTGCCCAGACGCGCTCGCAGCTCACTGTCGGCCGACAGCTCGGCCATCGCAGATGCCCATTCCTGGGGCGCCTGGGGATCTGCCAGGCGGCCACTGTGGCTATCGATAAGTTCAGGAATGGCACCACTGCGTGAGCCGATCACCGCCTTGCCTGCCGCCATCGCTTCGATCACTGTCAGTCCGAAGGCTTCATTGCGTGACGGCACGCACACCACGTCGAGCACTTCGAATAACCGCGCGAGATCCCGTCGAAACCCGGTGAAGGTCACCCTCGATGACAGTCCCAACTCCTCGACTCGCGCCTGGAGCTCCGCCACGTACTCCTCGCGGCTACCCTCTTCTGCTGCCAGACCGCCAACGATGACCCCGTGCACGTCGAGTGCCGGATGTTCGCGCAGCAGCAGAGCCAGCGCTTCGATGAACACCTGCTGTCCCTTGCCGGGTGTCAGCCGACCCGCCACCCCGATGGTCACCGCCTTGGCCGGCAGGCCCAGGCTACTTCGAAGGGCGCGCCGCTCACCCGCATCCAGGCGCGGTGCCAACGCCGCCGGATCGATCCCCAGATACAGCCGCTGGATACGTTCGGCGGGCAGTGGAAAGGCCTTGAGGTTACGACGACGGGTCGCGTCACTGATCGACAGCAATCGATCGACCTTGCCGTAGGCCCAGCGGTGGTAGAGGTCCTTCTTCGGCCGCGTGACGCCCATATGGTCGGTAAAGATCACGCCCAGACTCGGCCTCAGCGTCGCCAGCAGTGCAGCGAGTCGCAGATCGCTGGACTTGTGGCAATGCAGCAGACGAATGTCGTGCTCGCGCAGATACGCCAGCCAACGCCCCACGGCAAACAGCGCGGACGTGCGCGAGGCAGCGGTCAGAGGGACGACACCAGCGCCTTCGAGGCTTTGCGCTACCCGTGAGTCCGCCAGTGCCAGAGCGTGCGTCTCCCACCCACGGGCGGCCAGCTCCGGTATAATCCTCGCCGGATACATTTCCAGTCCGCCCCAGCCGTCCGACAGGCAGATATGCATGACCTTGTGACTCAAGGTGGTCTCCTTTCCGATGGCGGGCTCGGGAGCCCTGATGACATCAACGACGGCCACGGCCGACGCAAGCACCCCTCGACTGTTGGTGGTGCGCAACGACAAGCTTGGCGACTTCATGCTTGCCTGGCCAGCCCTGGCCACGCTGAAGGCAGCACGCCCGGCACCACATATTACCGCGCTGGTGCCATCCTACACGGCGCCCGTCGCCAGGCTATGCCCGTGGATCGACGAAGTGATCCTGGACCCAGGCGACGAGGCGCCGAAAGCGCAGCAGCGCCAGCTGCTCGCATCTCTGCGCCAGGGGCACTTCACCGCACTGCTGACGCTGTTTTCCACCACGCGGATCGGTTGGCTAGGGTTGCGTGCCGGGATTCCGCTGCGCATGGCCCCCGCGACCAAGTGGGCGCAGCTATTCTACAACCGCAGGATCACTCAGCGCAGATCCCGTTCTGACCGGCCCGAATACGTCTACAACCAGCAATTGGCAGAGGCGATGGTCGAGGCCTTGGCGCTGTCGCCGGGCGAAGCCGTCCGCCCACCCTTCTGGCCTCAACCCGAGGGAGACAGGGAGCAACGGCGCCTGGCGCTGGCCAGCCAACTTGGTCTTGCCTCCACCGGGAGCTGGATCTATCTGCATCCTGGCAGCGGGGGGTCAGCGGTCAACCTCAGCCCCGACGCCTACGCCCAGCTGGCACAGGACGTCGATCGCCGCATGCGGCAGCAGGGCGCCACTCAGCCCCACTGGATCGTCACCGCTGGGCCCGGGGAAGACGCGGTAGCGAATACTCTCGTCGCCCGCCTGAAAAGCGCTGGCCTAAGCGCCCGGCGTCTGCCCCCTGCCGCAGGGCTCGCTGACTTTGCCTGCAGTATCGCCGCCGCTGACGCCTTCGTTGCCGGCTCCACCGGCCCGCTGCATATCGCGGGCTGTCTCGACGTGATCACGGTAGGCTTCTATCCGTCCCACCGTTCAGCGACACCGCTGCGCTGGCAAACCTGCAATGCCCCTGAACATCGGCTGGCCTTTCACCCGCCCCCAGGGGACCAGGCTCGCGACATGTCCGCGGTAGACCTGGACGAGGCCGCAGCAGCCATCGCGGCGACACTGGTCGACGCCGACAGGCGAGCCACGTCATGAGTCGTGTCTTGCCAACCCAGTGTCGCTAGGCCTGATTTGCCAAGCCCGATTTGCCAAAACTGAATTGCCAAACCCACGACCAACGGCACCCATCGACTTTTGTTGTGCACACCCGCATAGTCCTGACACGCTGATGCACACTGGACACCGCGTCTACTGTCCGTCAGCGGGTCGTTCGCTTCATCTTTCGCATCACCACAGCAGGCATGTCGCCATGACTCCGATTACCGGCATCATCATTACCCTCAACGAACAGGACAATGTCGAAGGGGCCATCGCGTCGCTGCAACCCGTGTGCGATGAAATCATCGTGGTGGACTCCGGCAGCGACGATGACACCGTAGCGCTGGCCGAGGCGGCGGGTGCGAAGGTGATTCATCAACCCTATCTGGGTGATGGGCCGCAGAAAGCCTTTGCCGTCCCCCAGGCACGACATGACTGGATCCTGGCGCTGGATGCCGATGAACGGCTCGATGACGACGCTGTCGCCGCCATTCGCGAGCTGACCTTGGAAGACCCACAGACGGCCTATCGCTTTCGTCGACGCAACTTCGCAGGTCGACACTGGATACGTGCCGCGGGCTTCTATCCTGATCCGGTAACGCGGTTGTACAACCGCACGACCTCGGGCTATCTGCCCAAGAAGGCGCACTCATCCGTCAAGGCGCCAACGGTGGTCGATGTCGATGCTCACCTGAGCCATTTCACCTACCGTGACCTGTCACACTGGATGCAGCGGATCGATCAGCTGTCGACCCGGGATGCCTGGGCGATGAGGGAACGGGGTGTCACCCCCTCTGCGCTTCGCCCCAGCCTGCATGCGCTCACCGCCATGCTGCGCAAGCTGGTGCTGAAGGGAGGTCTGCTGCAGGGTCAGGATGGTATGACCGTCGCGATCACGACGGCATTCCATGCGTACATGAAGTATGCAAAGCTGAACGAACTGTACGAAAACGAGCGAGCCGAGCGCCAGGGAAGCCGTCCAACCGGGTCGTCAGGTAACGACGACTCGACGTCGACGCGCTAGTGCGTCAAGCGAAGGATTCGCACCTCCGCGGTCAGCACTGCTGATTCGCGACTCCCGGGCGACAATGGCTTCATGGATTGACCTTTGGGCGCCTCGAACATGCCTGTACCTTTCCCTATCACGTCTCCCTGGCTGCGCTGGGCCGTCCACCTGCTGCTGGGCCTGGCCATAGGTCATGCCGTGGTCATGGTCACGCGCCTGCCCGGTTGGTGCCTGCCGATACCGGCGATCATCTGGTGCCTGGTGGCTGGCTGGAAGCGCTGGGGCGATCCGCCACCGCCTCGCTTGCGTATCCGGGTCATCCCCTGGGCGTTGGTTCCACTGGCGTTCTGGGGGATCTATGTCTATCTGGCCAGCAGCTTCGGACAGGTGGATATGGGTGCTGTCTACTTTCACCTCCAGGCGGGCATCTCGCAGCATGGGGGCAGCGAGCGGACGATTGCCGCCATAATCTATACCTTGGCCATGGTGCTGATCCTTGCCGGCTATACCTGGCTGGTGCGGGCCGATTACCGCTGGCAACGCTGGGACCACTGGCTGGCCTTCGTGCTGCTGCTGGGCAATCCCATGTTCTACTCCATGGGCCAGCGCGGCGCCGCGGTGGTCACAGACCCAGGGACCTGGCTCGATCGTCGCTACGTGGATCCAGTCATTCTCAAGGCGCCCCAGCGCCCGCCCAACCTGCTGCTGATCTATCTTGAAAGCCTGGAGCGCACCTACTCGGACACGGCGCGCTTTGGCGACGCCTACGCCGACCTCGCGGCACTGGAGCCCCAGGCCGTCGTCTTTGATAACGTACGCCAGATCGATAATACGGGCTGGACCATGGCCGGCATGATTGCCAGCCAGTGTGGCACGCCGCTGATGCCAGCGGGGCTGCTGCATGACAGTCAGTTCGATCCCCTGCACCACGTGGTTCCTGGAGTCGACTGCCTGGGGGATTTGCTCGCACGCCTCGGCTACCGCCAGACCTTCATGGGCGGAGCCAGCACCGAGTTCGCCGGCAAGGGGTTGTTCTACACCGACCACGCCTACCAGCGCGTACTGGGCCGAGAACAGCTGGTGGAGCGCCTGGATGACAGCCGATACCTCAACAGCTGGGGGCTCTACGACGATAGCCTCTACGAGATGGCGGTGGACGAGATACGCCGCCTGGACCGCCAGCAGGGGCCATGGAACATGACGCTGCTGAACCTGTCCGCCCATGCCCCGGCGGGCTATCCGTCCCAGGCGTGCGAGGCCGAACGGGGTGTGCACGACGGTGTCGATATCCTGTACGCGGTGAAGTGCTCAGGCTGGCTCACCCGGCGTCTGCTTGAGCAGCTGGAAGACGAGCAACTGCTGGATAACACCCTGGTCGTCATTGCCAGTGACCACCTGACTATGCGCGTGTCCGCCTGGGACCAACTGATCCAGACCCCCAGGACCAACACCTTGATGATGATGGGCAACGCGTTGACACCTGCCCGTATCTCGACCCAAGCGACGACCATGGATACCCTGCCGACGCTGCTGGAAGCCATGGGTTTTACCATCGACTGGCACCGAGCAGGCCTTGGCGTCTCCCTGTTTTCAGGCGAGCCAACGCTGGCAGAGCAGGTAGGGCTGGAAGCCCTCAACGGCTATATGCGTGAAGAAACCGCGCTGCAGGAGCGTCTCTGGGAAGGCCTTGCGCCCGCCTATCGCACCAGCGGACAGCCGGATGCGCCTCCGGAAGCTCCGCACCAACCTTGATGGCGATCCCCGTACGGCGATCAGGCGTTGATACGAGACGGTGTATCGAGAAGCTGCTGATCCGCCGTGATCGCTTCCAGCAGGGTGTCAGGGGTAATCTGCTTGAGGCAGTTGGTGTGGCCCAACGGACACTGCCGTTCGAAGCAGGGCGAGCAGGACAGTGCCAGGTAGTGAATCCGCGCATTGCTGGTCAGGGGCGGCGTGTACGCGGGTGACGAGGATCCATAGATGGCCTGGATGCGAGTCCCTACCGCCGCGGCCACATGCATCAGCCCGGAGTCGTTGGTCACGACCTGACGACAGTCGCCCAGCAGGTCGACAGCATCTTCCAGGCGCGTCGCACCACACAGGTTGTGGGCGTGCTCGAGGCCGCTGACAATCTCTTCTCCTGCGGCGCGATCCTTGGGCCCACCCAGCACCCTGACCTCAAAGCCTTGCGTGATCAGCTCAGCGGCCAGCCGATGAAAGTAGGCCAGGGGCCACTGTTTGGCGGGGCCGTACTCTGCACCAGGCATCATGCCGATGGCCGGCCGCACGCCAAGGCCGTGTTCACGATGCAGGCGGGCCAGGTTGTCGGCGTCCTGCCGCAGTAACGGCCTGGGTATCTCAAAGTCACCCGCCGTGGCAGTGGCCGCCGGCAGACCCAGCGAGACAAAACGCTTGACGGTCTGGTCGAGAACGCGACGATTCAAGGTCCTGCGCTCGGTCAAAAGCCCGTAGCGATGTTCACCGGTGAACCCCACCCGCCTTGGCACCCGGGCCAGAAACGGCACCAGCGCTGACTTCCACGAGCGCGGCAACACCAGGGCCAGGTCGAAGCGGCCCTTCAGCGACTGTGCCAGACGATGGCGCGGCGCAAGGCCAAAGACGCCATGACCGACGCCCAGCTCCACCACTTCGTCAATCTCATCCATGCGCTCGAGGATGGGCCGGGACCAGGACGGCGCCACCACCGCCAGGCTGGCAGCCCCCTGCTGCTTGAGCGTCATGAACAGGCTCTGGGCCATGACCATATCGCCCACCCAGCTCGGACCAACGACCAACAGACGCTGACCGGACAGGCGCGTCCCTGCCCGGTGCAGTGGAGCAGCGTGGGCTGCATCAGCCATTCAGCCACTCCAGATAGCGTGTCACGCCTTGTGCCACCGTATGGAACTCCTTGTCATAGCCGACCTCGCGCAGACGAGAAATATCGGCGCGGGTGTAGCTCTGATAGCGTCCCTTGAGTTCATCCGGAAAGTCGATGTACTCGATCTTGCCCTTGCCGTAGAAGTCGATCACCGTCTCGCCGATGGCCTTGAATGGCTCCGCCCGGCCACTGCCGAGGTTGAAGATGCCAGACACCTCGGGGTTGTCCAGGAACCACAGGTTGACGTCGACCACATCCCCGACGTAGACGAAGTCGCGGCTCTGCATGCCCGCTTCATAGCCGTCCCATGCGCCAAACAAGCGCAGGTCTTCACCGGCACTGATCTGGGTGTGGTGATGGTACGCCACGCTGGACATCTTGCCCTTGTGCTGTTCGCGCGGGCCGTAGACGTTGAAGTAGCGGAAGCCGACTACCTGCGTCGTGAGGGTGTCCTGACGCGAGCGTACGTACTGGTCGAACAGCAGCTTGGAGTAGCCGTAGACGTTGAGCGGTTTTTCGTGTTCCGGCGACTCCACGAACACCTCGCTTCCACCGTAGGTGGCCGCCGAGGACGCGTAGAGGAACGGAATGCCTTCCTGCTCGCAGAAATGCAGCAGCTCCTTGGAGTAGGTAAAGTTATTTTCCAGCATGAAGCGGCCATCCCACTCGGTGGTATCCGAGCAAGCGCCCTCATGGAAGATCGCCTCGATGGGCGGCAGCTGATTCAGCTCTCCGCGCATGTGGGCCTGCACCCTGGCGAGAAACTCGTCCTTGTCCATGTAGTCGCCCAGCGTCAGGTCCGCCAGGTTGACGAACTTGGTGCCATCCCTCAGGTCATCGACCACCAGGATGTCTGTGCGTCCACGGTCATTGAATGCCTTGACCAGATTTGAGCCGATGAAGCCGGCTCCGCCTGTCACTACGATCATGGGGAAACCTCTGTTGGCGCTGTGCCTATAACCGAATTGCCTGTGATTGTATACTTGACGGCTCGTGAATTCATGGCCAACGGTGCTTCCCAATGACACAGTCGACGCCAGACGTGGCAACCTTCCAGGGCCTGATCCTTGCCCTGCAACAGTACTGGGCCGAACAGGGCTGCGTGATCATGCAGCCGCTGGACATGGAAGTCGGTGCGGGCACCTTTCACCCGGCGACCTTCCTGCGCTCCATCGGACCCGAAACCTGGAACTCCGCGTACGTTCAACCGTCACGCCGACCCACCGATGGCCGCTACGGCGAAAACCCCAATCGCCTGCAGCACTACTACCAGTTTCAGGTGGTCATGAAGCCGTCCCCGGCCAATCTTCAGGAGCTCTACCTGGGTTCGCTGGAGCGACTTGGCATCGACCCCCTGGTGCATGACATTCGCTTCGTCGAAGACAACTGGGAGTCCCCCACCCTGGGTGCCTGGGGCCTCGGCTGGGAAGTCTGGCTCAATGGCATGGAAGTGACCCAGTTCACCTACTTCCAACAGGCTGGTGGCATCGAGTGCTTCCCGGTTACCGGTGAGCTGACCTACGGTCTCGAACGTATCGCCATGTACCTGCAGGACGTGGACAGCGTCTACGACCTGGTATGGGCCATTGCCCCGGACGGCACACGCGTCAGCTATGGCGACGTCTATCTGCAGAACGAGCGCGAACAGTCGACCTACAATTTCGAGCACGCCGACGTGCCCGCCCTGTTCGGCAACTTCGACCATCAGGAAAGCGAGTGCCAGAAGCTGCTGGCAGCCAACCTTCCGCTGCCGGCCTACGAGCAAGTGCTGAAGGCCTCTCATACCTTCAACCTGCTCGACGCCCGTCACGCCATCTCGGTCACCGAACGCCAGCGCTATATCCTGCGCGTGCGCACCATGGCCCGTGACGTGGCCCACGCTTACTACGCCTCACGCAAGGCAGCCGGCTTCCCGCTGGCGCCGGAAGCACTACGGCGTGAACTTCTCGACGACGAACCCCTTGCCGCCCAGGGAGACGCATAAGCATGGCTGCCCATACCCTCCTGGTTGAACTCGGTGTGGAAGAACTTCCGCCCGGAGCCATCGACACCCTTTCCGATGCCTTCGCCGAAGGCATCCGCCGCGGCCTGGTCGATGCCGACGTCGACTTTCAGGCGATCGCCGCCTACGCCTCACCACGACGGCTGGCCGTGACGGTGGAAGCCCTGGCCGACAAGCAGCCCGACCGTGAGATCGAGAAGCGCGGCCCCGCTCTCGCTGCAGCGTTCAAGGACGGTGAGCCGACCAAGGCTGCTCAGGGCTTCGCACGTTCCTGTGGGGTCGAGGTGGACCAGCTGATTCATCTTGAAACCGACAAGGGCACCTGGCTCGGCTTTCGTGAACAGCAGCAGGGGGAAAGCACGGTTGCCCTGCTGCCCGCCATCATCGACAAGGCCGTGTCGGCGTTGCCGGTTCCCAAGAACATGCGCTGGGGCGCTTCTCGCGTAGAATTTTCCCGCCCGGTGCACTGGCTGGTGGCGCTGTACGGTGACGAGGTCGTACCGGCTACCGTACTTGGACTTGAAGCAGGTCGCGACACTCGTGGACACCGTTTTCATGCCCCGGAAGCCATCAGCCTGGGGCATGCTGACGACTATCTGCAGGCACTCGAGGATGCCTGGGTGCTCGCCGATCGGACCCGGCGCCGCGAACGCATCCGCGAACAGGTGCTGGCCGAAGCCGAGTTGCTCGAAGCCACCGCGGTGATTGACGAAGACCTGCTCGAAGAAGTCAGCGGCCTGGTGGAATGGCCAGTGGCGTTGACCGGCAGCTTCGATGAGCGCTTCCTCGACGTCCCTGCCGAGTGCCTGATTTCCTCCATGAAGGCCAACCAGAAGTACTTCCACCTGCTTGATGATGAAGGCAAGCTGAAGCCCGCCTTCATCACGGTGTCCAACATTGACAGCCGCGAGCCGGACAAGGTCATCGCGGGCAATGAGAAGGTCATTCGTCCGCGCCTGGCGGATGCCGCCTTCTTCTACGACACCGATCGCAAGCAGCCCCTGGCCAACCGGATCGATGGCCTGGCCAACGTGGTCTTCCAGAAGCAGCTGGGCACCCTGGCCGACAAGGCCGCCCGCAGCGCCGAGGTCGCCGCTCACATTGCCGGCCAGATTGGCGGCGATGCCTCACGTGCACGCCGAGCCACCACCCTTGCCAAGTGTGACCTGGTCACCGAGATGGTCCTCGAGTTTCCGGAGCTCCAGGGCATCATGGGCCGCTACTATGCGCAAAATGATGGGGAAGACCCGGAGGTCGCCCAGGCTCTTGAGGAGCAGTACCTGCCCCGCTTCGCATCGGATGCCATTCCTGCCACTCTGACCGGCAAGGCGCTGGCGATCGCTGATCGACTGGATACCATCACCGGCATCTTTGGCATTGGGCAGCGTCCCAGTGGCACCAAGGATCCTTTCGCGCTTCGCCGTGCCTCCATCGGCGTGCTGAACATCATGGTCAAGGGCGAGCTCAATCTTGATCTACGCGAGCTGCTGGAACTGGCGGTGGCACAGCACGCTTCGCTGCCCAAGGCCGAGGGTCTGGTAGAGGACGTGCTGGGCTATATGCTCGACCGTTTCCGTGCCTGGGCCCAGGACGAAGGCATTGGTGCAGAAGTGTACCTGGCCGTGCGTGCCCGCCCGGTGACTCGTCCCCTGGACTTTGCCCGCCGTCTGCGCGCCGTGGCGCATTTTGCCGGCCGTGACGAGGCCGCGGCACTGGCCGCAGCCAACAAGCGCGTCAGCAATATCCTGAGCAAGCAGCAGCACGATGGTAGCGTGTCAGTGGACGAGAGCCTTCTCAGCGAAGACGCAGAGAAGGCACTGCAGCGTGCTGTCAGTACCTGTGATAGTGAAGTCACCCCGCTGTTCCAGCAGGCGCGCTACAGCGATGCCCTTGATGTGCTGGCAAGCCTAAGAGCCCCGGTGGATGCCTTCTTTGATCAGGTGATGGTCATGGCCGACGACGAAGCCGTTCGCGCCAATCGCCTGGCTCTGCTTGCGAGCCTGCAGGCGCTGTTCCTGGAAGTTGCCGACATCGCGGAGCTTCAGCAATAGCAGGACGCTGTTCTCGCTTGATAGTTTCGGCAAAGGCCGACCCACCAAGGGTCGGCCTTTTTCATGTCCTTCACCAGCGGAAGGGTATCACTCTGGGGCTGGACAGGAACTGAACACAGGAGCTGAACAGGTGACATAAGGGCTGGCGATGTTTCACGTGAAACCTCATCGGCGAATTAACATGGGTGGTGTCAGCAGGATGTTTCACGTGAAACATTGCCCATGTGCCAGAGGTGGTGCCCCTGGGCAGAGGTCAGATGCTCACCGAGAAAGGTTGTCCTGGGCAACTCTGGCCGCCAAGCCAGAGGTTACTTCAGCACACGGTCCATGAGGCCAGCCCTTGATCGACGATCACCACGTGCTTGCCAAGCGATCCCCGAAAATCGGTACCATCGCTCCTCTCAGCCCCTCGAAACACCTCCGACCAGCGACTCCAAGGTGTACGTCGCCCAATTCTAGGACGCAAGTGATGGCGTTGCATGTGATCCAGTAGGCGCTCGAAATCCAACCGGCTACCCACACTGATGCCTTCAAACTGGAGCAGCTTTCGGATAGCAGGACCAACAACGTCACCGCGAACGTTGCTGCCCTCAAGGAAACCCAGCAAGGCAACGCGGCCATTGGTCGCCATCGATGGCAAGATAATGTCTACCAGAAACTGGCCGCCCACCGTATCCAACGCGACGTCCACACCCTGACCATCCGAGGCTGACAGGATACTCTCCACCAGATCGTCGCTGTCCTGGTGACGATGGATCACAGCAGCCGCTCCCATGGCCATAAGTTGTGGGGATAGCTCCGGTCTCGAGGTGACGACCAACGCTCGCGCCCCGCCGGACGCAGCAAGTTCAAGCGCCTGCAGTGAGACATTGCCAGTTCCGGGCAACAGTACATGCTGCCCTTCCAGCCCAACGAGCCCTCGTAACGCTCTCCAGGCAGTGACGCCAGAGATGGCCAGTGCCGCCGCCTGCTCCAGGCGCCACCCCACCGGTACGCGCAGCAGCGCGCGACGCGGCATCACCACTTCCTCCGCCAGCCAACCGTCACTTGGCCCACCCACCTTGGAGTCGTGAAAAGCGGGACGGAAGGACCCTGACTGCCAGTCCACCACATAGTGCCCAAGCACGGCATCGCCATCCTTCAAGTCATCGACCTCGGCTCCGGTCTCGATGACGACGCCCGCCCCTTCTGACAGAGGAATATAGGGGCGGCGCATATTTGGCAGGTAGTTCCCTGCCTGAAGCGCCACATCACGAAAGTTGACCCCTGCCGCAGCGACTCGAATTCGCACCTCATCCGGCCTCAGTACTGCACGAGCGTAATATTGCGCCTTTACCCCCTCGGGCCCCGTGCGTACTGAGCGAAGTGCTTTGACGGAAACTCCTGCTCCCCCACTCTCTGTCATGGTCATCACCTTACTCCCCTCATTCCTGGAAGCGTTAAGCATCAGGGACAACATTGACCAGCACCATCGAAGCATCCGCAAACGCGTGTTGCGCTACACTCAAGAATCAGAGAATACCTCGTCGGTCGACGAAGGCCCCCTGTCCCAGGAAGACTCCGATGCCGTCTCACCATGACACCCAACTGTCTGGCCTTATCGCACTTCTCGAGGTGGCACGGCATGGTTCGCTCAGAGCTGCAGGAGAGCACCTCAACCTCACCAGTGGAGCGATCAGCCGTCGACTAGATGCCTTGGAAGATCGCCTTGGTGTCCCGCTGCTGCTAAGGACAACTCGGCGCGTGACCCTGACCGACGCGGGCCATGCCTACCTGGAGCAGGCGGTACCGGCCCTCGGCATACTGGAAAACGCCGAACAGTCCCTCAAGGGCCAGCAAGATCATCCTGCGGGAACGCTGAGAGTCTCACTCCCCGTCAACTTCGGTCGCCTGCACATTGCGCCGATCCTTCCCGACTTTCTCATCAGATCCCCGGATATCCGTCTGGAAGCAGACTTCGATGATCGTTTTGTCGATATTCTGGAATCAGGTCATGACCTGGCCGTTCGGGTTGGATCTCTCGAGGATTCAAGACTCGTCGCCTTCCCCCTCGCCTCTGACGAACGGCTTCTGGTGGCATCGCCCCATTACCTGCAGCGCTATCGAACACCCTTGCATCCGCTTGATCTGCTCGAGCACAACTGCCTTCACTACACGCGGTTCCAGGGCATTCAGCGATGGCGCATGCGTAGGGGGGAGGACGTCCACAGCCTCCCTATTCGAGGAAGCTTCCGTTCCAACTATGGACATGCACTCGTTATCGCTGCCGAAGCTGGCCTCGGTATCCTGCACACGTCCAGAGCGATCGTTCAGAACCAGATGGAACAGGGACGCCTGACGAGGGTTCTTGCTGACTGGTCGCTACCGGATATCAGCGTGCATGCTCTCACGCCAAATCGTCATCCTCCCCTCCGTGCCCGCCTGTTCATTGAGTTCTTGCGCACGGCGCTGAATCACTCAACGTATCGTCCCCTGCAGCATGACAGCTAGTGAGAAGCCACCCGACGACAACGGCATTGCGGTGATTGTTTCACGTGAAACATCGCTCTACACTGCTGTGATCCTGCTCAGCACTCGCCATCCACACACTACTTCCAGCAGACTCCGATATGCCCCAGGGACTCGTCATTCTCGATCGTGACGGAGTGATCAACCGTGACTCCGACAACTACATCAAATCACTGGATGAGTGGGTGGCTTATCCAACGGCCATTTCGGCTATCGCACGTCTGACACAGGCGGGCTGGCAAGTTGCCGTTGCTACCAACCAGTCAGGCATCGGCAGAGGATATTATGATGTCGCGACTCTCGAGCTGATGCATGCGCGGATGACCTCTCTGGTTGAAGCTCAGGGCGGCAACATTGACCATATTGCCTACTGCCCCCACGTCGACACCGACCAGTGCGACTGCCGCAAGCCACTACCGGGTCTGCTCCTGCAAATCCAGTCGGCATTAGGCTTGGAAACCCTGAGAGGGTGCTGGATGGTAGGTGATAGCCTGCGTGATCTTCAGGCGGGTGACGCGGTGGGCTGTCGCCAGGCCTTGGTTCGCACCGGTAAGGGTGAGCGGACGCTTGCTAAGCACCCGGAGCTTCAGGCAGCGACGAGTCACGTTACGGTCTATGACGACCTCGCCCACTTCGTCGACGTGTTGCTATCTGCGACCCATCACGCCGACTGAGCCACAGAACATATAAAGGAGGCCGGACAGTTTGTGCATACTCTACACGGCTGCTCGGTTCTCGGCATGTGCGGTATCAGACTAGCTGGCATTCGATCATATCGATGTTTCACGTGAAACATGTCGGCGTAGAACGGACCCTGATGTCGCTCTGGTGCACCCTTCACATTCCTGCAAAAGTACGCGCAGTAGATTGGCGTCACCTTTGTGAATTCAATGAGTTATGAAACATCATCGTGGCAAAGCCAGCGCAGCCCACGTTACCTTTTAACGTTGCCAGGTCCATCTTCTCAGGGTTTTCACCCCATCTCTTCTGTTAGCGTAAACAGCTTGCTACTCCCCTTGGCGGCTTGCCATCAACGCGCTCCGCTATTCTTTTCTCCTCTCCTCTCCTCTCCTCTCCTCTCCTCTTCCCTTCCCTTCCCTTCCCTTCCCTTCCCTTCCCTTCCCTTCCCTTCCCTTGAAGAGGGTGCCACCGCCAAATCGGGACACAACCCACAGAAGGCATACGCTATCTAGAAATATTATTCACAGGCGCGTTCCGAAAAAGGCATCAACAGACGTTTTACGCGCAACGTTATCCACAGCTGGGATCCAGGAAACACTATGTATATCAATTGGCTTCAATCGCGCCTCCAGACGCTGTCCACAGGGAAATTGATCTGGGAGGCTTGATCTAAAATGTCCGGTCAAGGGTTCGTCATCCGGGCTCTTCACCGCGACGCTTCAACATGCATCCCGGCAAGTTTTATCCATCGCTCACGAAAAAGCCCGACCTGAGAACAGATCGGGCTCTTCCTGGGACGATGTTTCACGTGAAACATCGAAGCCACCATGCTCCAACTGGACTATCTACACGTCCAGGTTGGCCACCAGTGCATTGCGCTCGATGAAGTCACGGCGTGGCTCGACTTCATCGCCCATCAGGGTGTTGAACATCATGTCCGCCGCCACGGCATCCTCGATCGACACACGCAACATGCGGCGGGTGTTGGGATCCATCGTGGTTTCCCAAAGCTGTTCCGGGTTCATCTCCCCCAGACCCTTGTAGCGCTGAATAGAAAGGCCACGCTGGGATTCATGCATCAGCCAGTCCAGCGCCTCATAGAAGGTCTTCACGGGCTTCTTGCGCTCACCCCGTGCCACGTACGCCCCCTCTTCAAGCAGCCCTTCCAGAGTCTCACCCAGGCCTGCAATGGCCTTGTAGTCAGCGCTGGTGAAGAAGTCGAGTCCCCACACATAGTCGGTGGTTACACCGTGAGCGATCAGCGTCACGGCAGGCAGGAAGACTCCCCTTTCGTCATCTTCCTGGAGCGAGAAGGTATAACGCGGGCCACCTTCATAGGCGACCAGGTCATCCATTTCCTTCTGCAGGTGCTCGATCCAGTTCTGCATGGTAACTCTGTCACGCAGACTGTTTTCACCGTCGAGCTTGGCCGCGTGCACAATCTTGCGCAGCACCTCGCTGGGATAGACCCTGGACAGACGATCGATCCGCTTCATCACGTCACGATACTGATTCACCAGAGTTTCAAGTTGGGCGCCAGTAATGCCCGGGGCATCCTCGCTGACACACAGACGCGCACCATCCAGCGCTGTCGTGGTCAGGTAGTCAGTCATCGCCTGCTCATCCTTGAGGTAGAGCTCTTGCTTGCCGCGCTTGATCTTGTACAGCGGCGGCTGAGCAATAAAGACATGACCACGCTCGATCAGCTCGGCCATCTGCCGGAAGAAGAACGTCAACAGCAGCGTACGGATGTGCGATCCATCCACATCGGCGTCGGTCATGATGATGATCGAGTGATAACGCAGCTTATCTGGGTTGAACTCCTCACGCCCGATACCGCAGCCAAGCGCGGTGATCAGCGTACCCACCTCGGCGGAGGACAACATCTTGTCGAAACGTGCTTTCTCGACGTTAAGAATCTTGCCCTTCAGCGGCAGGATGGCCTGGGTGCGTCGATCACGCCCTTGCTTGGCGCTGCCACCGGCAGAGTCACCCTCTACCAGGTAGAGTTCAGACAGGCCGGGATCCTTCTCCTGGCAGTCTGCCAACTTGCCGGGTAGGCCAGCGATATCCAGCGCGCCCTTGCGGCGAGTCATATCGCGGGCCTTACGTGCAGCCTCTCGGGCCCGGGCAGCGTCAAGCATCTTGTTGACGATAGCCTTGGCCTCATTCGGCCGCTCTACCAGATATTCCGAGAATGATCTTCCAAGCTCCTGTTCCACCGCCGTTTTTACTTCGGAGGAAACCAGCTTGTCCTTTGTCTGGGAAGAGAACTTCGGGTCAGGTACCTTGACCGAGATGATCGCCGTCAAACCCTCCCGGGCATCATCGCCGGAAGTGCTGACCTTCATCTTCTTCAACAAGCCTTCAGACTCGATGTAATGATTAAGTGTGCGAGTCAAAGAAGCACGGAAGCCCGCTAGGTGCGTACCACCATCCCGCTGCGGGATGTTATTGGTATAGCAGAAGATATTCTCGGCAAAGGTGTCATTCCACTGCATCGCCACCTCGACCGCGACACCATCTTCCCGCTCCACATTGAAGTGGAAGACGGGATTCAGCACGGTCTTGTTCGTATTGAGGTGATCGACGAAAGCCTTGAGCCCGCCTTCGTAGTGAAACAGTTCTTCCTTGCCGCTCCGTTCATCAAGCAGGCGGATGGCAACCCCAGAGTTCAGGAAGGACAGCTCGCGCAGACGCTTGGCCAGGATATCGTAATGGAATTCGATATTACCGAATGTCTCAGGCGACGGGCGGAAGTGGACACGTGACCCGGTCTTCTCGGTCTGTCCCACGACGCTAAGCGGAGCATCAGGCACACCGTGACGATACACCTGCTCGTGCACCTGCCCAGCGCGCCAGATGGTGAGCTTGAGCTCTTCTGACAACGCGTTGACAACAGACACGCCTACGCCGTGAAGGCCGCCGGAGACCTTATAGGAGTTGTCATCGAACTTACCGCCAGCGTGCAGGACCGTCATAATGACCTCTGCAGCGGACACGCCTTCCTCTTCGTGGATATCCGTCGGAATGCCGCGGCCGTTATCGCTCACGGTGATGGATTCATCCGGATGGATGATCACCTTGATTTCGCTACAGTGTCCGGCCAGCGCCTCGTCGATGGAGTTGTCCACCAGCTCGAACACCATGTGATGCAGGCCAGTACCATCATCGGTATCGCCGATGTACATCCCGGGCCGCTTGCGTACGGCATCCAGGCCTTTCAGTACCTTGATGCTCGATGAGTCGTAAGCTTGTTCGCTCATTGACCACTCCGTCATGAAGTCTGTCTGTCTATGGCCTGCAGCTGGCCTCGTCCATCGGCGAGATGTTTCACGTGAAACATTGCCAAGGGTGTATCGGGCTGCCACAGGTCGGCCAGCACCTCGTGATCCACGCTGGTAATAAAGGCCTGGCACCGCATCCGCTCCAGCCACTGGCAAAAGACCTTGCGATGGTCATGGTCCAGTTCGGCGGGCAGATCGTCGATCAGGTAAAGACAGGTTCTCCCCGTCAACCTTTCCAGCATCCTTCCTTGTGCAAGCTTGAGTGCGCTCACGACGAGTTTCTGCTGTCCTCGTGAAAGCACTTCTACAGCCGGACGCTTGCCGAGCCTGATGGAGAGGTCAGCTCTCTGCGGACCCTGCTGGGTAAATCCCATCTGACGATCAGTGTCCCTGGCACCTTCCAATACCTCGGACAGCGAGCGCTGACGATCCCACCCACGGGTGTAGCGCAAACGTAATTCCGGCAGGCTAATCAAGCCTTCGAGGGTTTCGTGGAAGATGGGGGAAAAGGCATCGACCCACTCATCGCGCAGTGCGTCCATCCTCTCCCCTGAAACTGCCAGCTCATGCTCCCAGACTGCCAGCGTCTGGGCGTCCATTCTACCATGCCTGAGCAGGGCATTCCGATGTTTCAAGGCCCGTCTAAAGCGCTGCCAGGCTCCCAGGAAGTCATGTTTCACGTGAAACACTCCCCAATCGAGAAACTCGCGACGGCCGGCTGGAGGACCTTCCAACAAACGGAATGCATCCGGATTGATCAACTGGAGGGGGAGCGTTTCGACAAGCTGTGACAGGCGCTCGACGCGCTCACCGCCAATACGCAAGGTGAGCTCACTCTCATGACGGCACCGACGCAGTCCGATGGCCACCGGAGGATCTCCAGCCAGGCGCCCATGCAGGACGAGCGTATCAACCTCGTGATGCAGCACCTGGGCGAGCTTGCGGGCACGGAAGGAGCGCCCCATGCCCAGCAGGTGAATCCCTTCAAGCAGGCTGGTCTTGCCACTGCCATTCCGGCCAGTGATCAAGTTGATTCCTGGCGAAGGCAAAACATCAAGGGCCTGCAGATTACGCAGGCCCTGAAACACCAAACGGTCTAACGGCATGTATCAGCCTTGAGCACGGCACATGACATCAAAGGCGCATCGGCATCACGACGTAGAGCGCATCACCACCACCCGGCTCTTCCATCAATGCACTGCTGTTAGGGTCGCCCAAGGTCATCTGCACCCGGTCTTCACCGACAGCATTGAGAACATCGATCAGATAGCCGACGTTAAAGCCGATCTCCATGGCAGGTCCGCTGTACTCGATAGCAATGTTCTCTTCGGCTTCTTCCTGCTCAGGGTTGTTGGCCATCACCCTCAAGTTGCCTTCCTCAAGGTTCAGACGAACGCCACGATACTTCTCGTTGGAAAGAATCGCGGTGCGCGACAGGACCTGACGAAGCTCGGCTCGCTCGGCAATGAAGACCTTGTCACCGCCCTTCGGGACCACTCGCTCATAGTCCGGAAACTTCCCGTCTACCAGCTTGGAGGTGAAGGTAAAGTCACCGGTGTGGGCGCGAATATGGGTCGAGCCGAGGGTCAGACTGACGGGCTCTTCCGAGTCATCCAGTAGACGCACCAGTTCCAGGACGCCCTTGCGAGGCACGATCAGCTTCTGGGAAGCACTGACCTGGATGTCGGCGGGCCGAGAGCACACCGCCAGACGGTGGCCGTCGGTCGCGACGGAGCGAACCAGGTTAGGGGCGAACTCCAGCAGCAGACCATTCAAGTAATAGCGCACATCCTGCTGTGCCATGGCGAATGAGGTCGCATCGATAAGCTGCTTGAGCGTCCCCCGCGGAAGCGCCAACTCTACGCTGCTCTGGCCATCTTCGATATTCGGAAACTCAGCCACCGGAAGCGTCGACAAGGTAAATCTCGAACGCCCACTTCGCAGAACGGCACGACCATCCTCAATGGACAGCTCAAGTTCAGACTGATCCGGTAATGACTTGCAGATATCCATCAGCTTGCGCGCCGGAACTGTGATCGCGCCGGGCTCGTCGACCTGGCTAGCGACAGTGCGACCGACCAGCTCAACCTCTAGATCGGTACCGGTCAGCGCGACTTCGTCTTGCTCGACCTGGATCAGCACATTGGAAAGCACCGGCAAGGTCTGCCGACGCTCGACCACGCCGGCGACCAGCGTCAACGGCCGCAGTAGCGCTTCGCGGGAGATGGAAAATTTCATGTCGGCTCCACTTCTTGTCCGAGAGAGTGAGACGGGGTATCTGTCAGTGACATATGTACAGCGCCACAGGCGCTGCGTGTCTTGGTGGCATAGTATCGCCCAGGGTCAGACGTAATCGATACATCCATGGCCCCCGGCAACCCCTCTGGGGTGTGATGACACAGCATTGAATGCCGTGGTTGGCCACTCAGCCTCAGCTTGTCAGCAACCGCAGCAGGTTCTTGTAGTCTTCACGGATGTCGGCATTTTCTTCCTGCAGCGCCTGCACCTTTCGGCAAGCATGCAGCACGGTGGTGTGGTCACGGCCCCCAAAGGCATCCCCGATTTCGGGCAGGCTATGGTTCGTCAGCTCCTTGGCCAATGCCATGGCGACCTGGCGCGGGCGAGCCACTGAACGCGAACGTCGCTTCGACAGAAGGTCGGCCAGCTTGATCTTGTAATACTCAGCGACAGTGCGCTGAATATTGTCCACGCCTACCTGCTTGTCCTGGAGGGCCAGCAAATCCTTGAGCGACTCCCGAATAAAGTCCTGGGTAATCGGCTTGCCCATGAAGTGCGAGTCAGCGATGACTTTCTTCAGGGCACCTTCCAGCTCGCGCACATTCGAACGGATCTTCTGGGCAATGAAGAACGCCGCATCGTGGGGCAAGTCGACCTTTGCCTGATCTGCCTTCTTCATCAAGATCGCGACTCGCGTCTCGAGCTCGGGGGGCTCGATGGCAACCGTCAGGCCCCAGCCAAAGCGAGACTTGAGGCGTTCCTCGACCCCACTGATCTCCTTGGGATAGCGGTCAGACGTCAGAATCATCTGCTGACCGCCTTCAAGCAGCGCATTGAAGGTATGGAAAAATTCTTCCTGGGAGCGTTCCTTGCCGGCAAAGAACTGGATGTCATCGATCAACAGCGCATCGACACTACGATAGAAACGCTTGAAATCGTTGATGGCATTCAGCTGCAGCGCCTTGACCATATCGGCAACGAACCGCTCGGAATGGAGATACACCACTCTGGCGTTCTCACGGCGCCCAGCCAGCGCGTTACCGACCGCGTGCATCAAGTGTGTCTTACCAAGACCCACCCCACCGTACAGGAACAAGGGATTGTAGGCACCGCCGGGGTTTTCCGACACCTGGCGAGACGCGGCTCGAGCCAGCTGGTTTGACTTGCCCTCGACGAAGGTCTCGAAGGTGAAATTGGGGTTCAGGCCGCTGGAGTGCTTGAGGCTACCCTCTACCTGTACCTGACGCTCCCCTCCAGCGGAGCGCGCCACCGGGTCGTTGCCCTCGTCCCGCAGCCGATCGACTTCCCTTTCATCGCCGACATCGCCACGGGGTGGGGTCTGCACCGCTGGGGCACGTGGCGCGCTGGCGGAGACCGGATCACCCAGATCCCGCGTCTGGGGAGCGGGCGACGCTGCCCGTCGGCTACCCACAGTGAGCATCACTTTGGGCGGCTTTGCCGGCGCAAGCTCCCGCATCAACTCACTGATTCGCTTTGCATACTTGTCACTGACCCAATCGCGCACAAAGCGATTGGGTGCCAGCAGCCGAAGCTGATTGGACTCCCCTTCTTCCGCCTGCAATGGGCGAATCCAGGTGTTGAACTGCTGGGAACTCAGTTCATCCTGAAGGGTTTGTAGACACTGTTGCCAGAGAGCGAGCGACACGCGAGCTACCTTGGTTGAAGAACGACCGCATATTGTAGCTGCGTCTGAACGAGTTATCCACACGACTTGAGGACCTGAAAAACATTGTGGACAACACATGTTTGCTACCCATGATGAGTCGGGGACAAGCTGAACGCATCATCCGGGCTGTGGATAATTTCGCATCCTGTCCACCTTCCTTGCACCGGCTGCCCTCAACTGCTCAACGTCTTCTCCACATTCTTATTTGCAACGCAACATGATGATATGTTGATAGTTATATGGCTTATCCACAATCTTTATCCCCAGTAATAATCACAACATCAGTCAAGAACTTCCTTTAGTAATAGTGTTAAGGAAGCGCTGCTCCGTGAAGTCACAAGCCCCCACATCGCCAGCGACCAGCGCGCACTCCTCGATGTCGGGCGCTCAGTGAAAAGATTGCACCCGGGGCTTGAAATCACTAAAATGTCCGGTCTTGAGCCGAATACCCCCGGAGGCCCGAGCGGATTCCGGGCGCCTCTGGATGTCTATCCGTTCCAAAAAACCACTGTGGGATTAACGAGTTATGAAGCGCACATTCCAACCGAGCGTTCTCAAGCGCAAGCGCGCGCACGGCTTCCGTGCTCGCATGGCTACCAAGAACGGCCGCGCCGTTCTGGCACGTCGCCGTGCCAAAGGCCGCAAGCGCCTGAGCGCCTAAGCAGGTCCTGCGTGACCTGTCTGACCTTTCCCCGGCACTGCCGCTTGCTGACTGCCGGGGACTACCGCCGTGTGTTTGATGGGGCGGTGTACAAGGTTCACGGCAAAGGCCTGATGGCGCTGGCTGTTCCCAATGAACTGGGGCACCCGCGCCTTGGCCTTGTCTTCAGCAAGAAGAACGTACGCCGAGCGGTAGATCGCAACCGACTGAAGCGACTGGCTCGAGAGTCCGTTCGCCATGCCCAGCACCGACTTCCCTCTGTGGATATCGTCCTGCTGGCCAGACGTGGCATCAACGAGGCCGACAACGATACCGTGCAGCGACAATTGTTCGGTATGTGGCGTCGCCTTGAACGAGAGGCTGAAAAGTCACGACTCTCGAAAGATCCTCGCCAGGCCGGTGCTGCCCAGCCAGAGCCGCAGCGACGCCGCAGCTAGGTAGTGAGAGACTGTGCAATGCCGACCACACTCCGTCTGAGCATGAGCGAGTCCCTCTCCTGGCCCCTTGACGTCACCTCTCGCGACGCGGAACGTCTTCGTACGAATCTTGGCCTGCCTCTGGCAGGCTTTCGTGTATTTCACGCAGGCGTCTCGCGTGACGCCATCGGCATGTTCACTTCCCTTCGGGCAGACCCCTCATGGACGTAAAACGACTACTCCTGCTGATACCCCTGGCGGTGCTCGCCTATCTGATCATGGTGCAGTGGAACCAGGATTATGGTCAGCCGCCGAGCACTCCCGATGCTCCGGCTATCACCAGCAACGCAGCAGATGCCAGCGACGCTTCTTCTTCTCAAGGCCTCGCGGCACCCAGTTCCGCCAACGATGTTGGCAGTGAACTGCCGGGCAGCAGCGAGCCCGCCGCCAATAGTCGAGATCTCGTCGCGGTCATCACCGACGTGCTCGACGTACGCATTGATCCTCAAGGTGGCGATATCGTCTACGCCGCCTTGCCGCAGCACCTGATGAGCCAGGACGGAGATCGTCCTTACGTGCTGCTGTCCAACAACAGCACGCTGAGCTACGTCGCACGTTCAGGGCTTCAGCTTGATGGCAACAGCGGCCGCATCGCCTTTGCCCCGGAGAAGACCGAATATCGCATGGTCGATGGCCAGGACAGCCTGCAAGTCGACATGACCGCCACCGTCAACGGCATCGATATCATCAAGCGCTTTACCTTCAAGCGTGACGACTATGCGGTCAATGTGTCCTACCTGCTGGCCAATGGTGGCGAGTCCGCCGTCAGTGCACGCTTCATCGGGCAACTGGCACGGGACAACAACCCCGATCCTTCAACGGGTCCCAAGATGGGCATGCGTTCCTTCCTGGGTGCTGCCTATTCGTCACCGGACAACCGCTACGAAAAGATCGATTTCGAGGACATCCAGGCCGGGAACTTCCAGAATCGTGAAGTCGAGGGCGGCTGGGTCGCCATCATTCAGCACTACTTCACCTCTGCCTGGGTGCCGCCGCAGCAGCAGGACAATCTTTTCTACGCTGCCACCGATAGTCAGGACCGTAACGTCGCCGCCTTCGCTGGTCAGTCTCAGACGCTGGAACCGGGGGCAGAAGCCAGCCTTGGCGCGACCCTGTACATGGGCCCCAAGGTCCAGGAGCGCCTCGAGGCCGTTGCCCCCAACCTGGAGCTGACGGTCGATTTCGGCTGGCTGTGGTTTATCGCCAACCCGTTGTTCTGGCTGCTGGATCATATCCACAGCCTGATCGGCAACTGGGGCTGGTCCATCGTGATCCTGACCATCATGGTCAAGGCTGCCCTGTGGCCGCTGTCTGCCAAGGCCTACAAGTCCATGGCACGCATGCGCAAGCTGGGTCCGGAAATGCAGCGTCTCAAGGAGCGCTTCGGCGATGATCGCCAGAAGATGTCTCAGGAGATGATGAAGTTCTACCAGAAGGAAAAGATCAATCCTCTGGGTGGCTGTTTGCCGATCCTCATCCAGATGCCGGTGTTCATCGCGCTTTACTGGATGCTGCTGGAATCCGTCGAGCTGCGCCATGCACCGTTCATGCTGTGGATTCAGGATCTGTCGGTGAAGGACCCGTACTTTGTGCTGCCGATCCTGATGGGGGCATCAATGTTCGTGCAGCAGCTGCTCAACCCGACTCCTCCGGACCCGATGCAGGCGAAGATCATGAAGATGCTGCCGATCGTCTTCACCTTCTTCTTCCTGTGGTTCCCTGCAGGTCTGGTCATCTACTGGGTGTGCAACAACTGCATCTCGATCGTTCAGCAGTATGTGATCACCCGCAAGATCGAGGACGACCCCGAGGTCGGCAAGGGCTTGAAGACCAAGTAAGCCCCGTGTGATCAGCAAGTGAACCCCCGCCTCGGCGGGGGTTTGTCGTTTCAGGCCGGCGAGCCTGACAGGCGTGTCCCGCCAGGCTGGCAATGCGCTGTCAGGCACCCGACAATAGGCCCAATCCTTCAGGAGCTTGGATATGACCGCCCCGCTATATACCCAGGACAGCATTTGCGCACTTGCTACCCCGCCCGGGCGTGGAGGCGTCGGCATCATTCGCGTGTCAGGCCCTGCCTGTCGGGACATCGCCAAGGCGATGCTGGGCCATCAACCTGAGCCACGCCAAGCGTTCTATGGCCCTTTCAGGGGCGCTGACAGCATCATCGATGAGGGTATTGCGCTGTTCTTCCAGGGCCCCCACTCCTTCACCGGAGAAGACGTGCTGGAACTGCAGGGGCATGGCGGTCCGATGATCATGGATATGCTGCTGGAGCGCTGTGTCTCCCTCGGCGCCCGGCTGGCAAGGCCAGGCGAATTCTCTGAACGCGCCTTCCTCAACGACAAGCTTGACCTGGCCCAGGCAGAAGCCATCGCCGACCTGATCGACGCCAGCTCTCGGACAGCGGCAGAGAACGCTCTGCGCTCCCTGCAGGGTGAGTTTTCCAGCCGCGTCCAATCCCTGGTTCAGCGACTGATCGAGCTGCGCATGTACGTCGAGGCGGCCATCGACTTCCCTGAGGAGGAAATCGACTTTCTTGCCGATGGCCACGTCGCCGCCAAGCTTCAGCAATTGATGGACCAGCTGGCCGATGTGCGAGCCAGCGCCGGCCAAGGTGCCTTGATGCGCGAAGGCATGAGCGTGGTCATTGCCGGACGCCCCAATGCCGGCAAGTCGAGCCTGCTCAACGCGCTGACAGAGCAGGATACGGCGATCGTCACCGACATCGAAGGCACCACCAGAGACGTCCTGCGTGAGCATATCCACCTGGACGGGATGCCGCTGCATATCATCGATACGGCGGGCTTGCGGGACACCCCGGATGCGGTGGAGAAGATCGGGGTTGCACGGGCCTGGAGCGAAATAGAGAAGGCCGACCGCGTGCTGCTGCTGGTGGATGCCACGACCACCAGTGCCACCGACCCTATGCAGATATGGCCAGAGTTTGTCGAACGACTGCCAGACCCTGCTCGCCTCACCCTGGTACGCAACAAGGTTGACCAGAGTGGTGAAGCAGCAGGGCTCGATCTATCCACAACCCCACCTACCCTCCGGCTGTCAGCCCGCTCTGGCGAGGGTGTGGATAACCTGAAGTCCCATCTCAAGAGCATCATGGGCTTCCAAGCCACCACCGAAGGCCGGTTCTCCGCACGACGGCGACACCTGGATGCACTCGACAGGGCCAAGGAGGCCATGGATAACGGCAATGCCCAGCTCATGGGCCATGGTGCCGGCGAGCTGCTGGCCGAGGACCTGCGAGACGCGCAGCAAGCCCTGGGAGAGATCACGGGTGAATTCAGCGCCGATGACCTGCTGGGCGAGATCTTCGGCAGCTTCTGCATCGGGAAGTGACAGCGCTCATCAGACCGCATACGCCCTTCTCAAGCCGCTACGGCACAATGCCGGGGGTCGCTGCGTACAGAAGATAGTGAGCGACTCTCTACACTGGAGGGACATGCTGCCCCCTTCAGGAGTCGCTCATGAAAGCGCTAGTCATGTCAGCCGCCCTCGGACTTGCCTGCCTATCGGCCAACGCCTCGGCAGACTGGAACCTGATGGATGACGAATCACGCCTGTGGTTCGGTTCAGTGAAGAATGAAAGCGTCGGTGAAACGCATGTCCTTGGCTCGCTAACGGGCCATATCGACGACGACGGCAAGGTGGCTATCGAGGCCACCACCGCCTCTCTCGATAGCGGTATCGATATTCGCGATGAGCGCATGCAAGAGCACCTGTTCCCGACTCCTAGCCTGGCGATCAGCAGCAACCTGGACCCCACGCAGTTTGCGTCGCTGATGCCCGGCAACACGCTCTTGGCCCGGGTACCCGTTAGCGTCACTCTAGGCGCTGCTGGCAGCGACTATGACGCCACAGTGATGGTCGTTCGACTTTCCGAATCGCGCTGGCTGGTCGTCTCCGATCAGCCGATCTGGGTCGGCGCCTCCTCACTGGGGCTCGTCCAGGGTATCGCCACCCTTCAAGATATCGCCGGCCTGTCTTCCATCGCGCGGACGTCGCCGGTGGGTTTTCGGCTGCTGTTCGAATCGCCCTAGGCGCGGTTCGCATCCGTCCGGGAGCTGCTGGTGTGGCGCCAGGTAGCAACTCTATGGTGGCTCAGAACCTGGGCCTGGCGCCCTACTCTTCTACCCACCAGTGCTGTTCATGACGAGCCTGAGGTCCCAGCAATGGAAGCCAGGTGTCGATGGCAGCGCCCATGCGCTGGTCGACGCCCCAGGGAGGATTAGCGATCAACATGCCGCTGCCGTACATGCCGTGACGGGATTCGCCAGGAGGGGCCAGGCTGACCTCGCTGCGCCACAGTTTGCGCACACCGCTTGAGCGCAGCTCCTCCAGCATGTCCTGATGACGTCCAGCCGGCAGCAGTGGGTACCACAGCATGATCACGGCATGCCGAACCTTGCCGAGCACATGTACCAGGGTCCTGGCCACCTCCTGGTACTCGGACTTCTGCTCGAAGCTGGGATCCATCAACACACAAAGCCTTGGTGTTTTCACCGGCACCAGGGATTTCAATCCCGCCAGTCCATCACCATGGATGCGTTGGATAAGCGGCAGCGTGTCAGCATCCACCAGCGATTGCTGGGTCAAATGGCCGTGCTCACCCGGGTGCAGCTCAAACAAGCGAAGGCGGTCCTGCTTGCGCAGACGATGCCCCAGCCACCAGGGCGAACCAGGATAGTGGGACAATCCTGTCGACCCTGATTGCAACGAGGCGACAGCATCGAGCCAGGCACTCAACAGCTCCTGCTCTTTCACGTCGCCTTGGTGACGAGATACCCACAGCCGCTGAACACCGGTTTCGTACTCTTTGAGACGTGCCGTTTCAGCGGCAGCGAGAGGATAGCTACCTCGTCCCGCATGCGTATCTACAAACGTAATAGCACTATCTTTACGTAATAAGTGTTCGGTAACACTGTAAAGCCATAAATGCTTGTGAACATCGGCGAAATTGCCGGCATGGTAAGCGTGTTGATAAGAGAGCATGGCATTCCGCCTGGTGTGCATCGCGATGGGGAATCCGCGGTCATCCATCGCAGGATAAAGAGGACTATGATAGCGGGACAATCGCCCAGAGGTCGCGGAAGGCATCTGCCGAATGCCTGACCGCTCCAGCCAACACAAAGGCCCGCGTCCTTTCGGAGCGCGGGCCTTGATGTCGACGGGCCTGGAATCAGGCGTGTCGTCTTATCCCTGCTGGCCGGTCGGCGTCAGGGTGATCTCGACGCGACGGTTCTGCGCGCGACCTTCCTCGGTATTGTTGCTGGCCACCGGCTGGTTTTCACCATAGCCGCTGACATAAAGGCGGTTGGACGCCACGCCCTGGCCTTGCAGGTAACTGCCGACGGACTGCGCGCGTCGCTCGGACAGGCGCTGGTTGTAGCTGGCGTCACCGGTAGAGTCGGTGTGGCCAGCGATGTTGATGCGGGTTTCCGGATACTGGGTCAGGACATTCGCCACATCATTCAATGCGCTGGTGGCACTGCCGGTGAGATCGGCGGAATCGAAGCCGAAGGTCACGCTACTCGGCATATTGAGCACGATGTTGTCGCCTTGGCGCTCTACACCGATACCGGTGCCCTGCATGCTCTGGCGCAACTGCTCTTCCTGGCGGTCCATGTAAACGCCAATCCCGCCACCAACAGCAGCACCGGCGGCGGCACCGATCAGCGCACGGTCACGCTTGCTGGTGCTACCGTCACCACTGATGGCACCTGCCGCTGCGCCCACTGCGGCGCCCACGGCAGCGCCGATACCGGTGTTGTTACGATCGGTCTGGCCAGTGTAAGGGTCCGTTGTGGAGCAACCAGCCAGAATCACGGCGGCAGCCAGTGGGGCAATCAGTCGAATCTTGCGGCTCATAGCGTCAACGTCTCCTTCCATGTATTACATCGTCCCTTTCAGTCATCGCTGAACAGGGTCAAAAGGTCGTTCAAGAATAATAGACCTTGGGCAGAAGCTTGAACCCTGGCGGCATCTTGCACAATAAGTCCCTTTTCACGCGCCCTGTCGATCTTCGGCGACAGTTCATCAAACGGACGTCCTGTGCACGCCTGCCAGGTCTCAACCGGTACGCCCTCCACCAGACGCAGTGCGTTCATGGCGAATTCCAGCGCCACCTCATCATCTGTGACACGTCGATGTCCAGCAATGAAGCCCCGGGGATCGTTCAAGCGGCGCAGATACGCCTCTGGCTGGCGGGTCTTCCAGCGCCGCTCGATGGCGAACCCGGTCGCGCCGGGTTGGCTGATCTTGGCGTGAGCCCCGGCACCGATGCCGAGATAATCCCCAAAGCGCCAGTAGTTGAGGTTATGTCTCGCGCGTCTGCCTGACTGGGCATAGGCTGAAATTTCATAGCGTTGAAAGCCAGCGGCCTCCAGGCGCTCATGACCTTCATCCTGGATATCCCAGAGCACTTCTTCCTCGGGCAGCGTCGGCGGATGAGCATGAAACTCGGTGTTGGGTTCCAGCGTCAGCTGGTACCAGGAGAGATGCTCCGGCGCCAGGGCAATGGCCTGCTCGAGATCTGCCAGAGCCAGCTGCGGCGTCTGCCCGGGCAGACCATGCATCAGATCCAGATTGAGATTATCAAAGCCCGCCTCGCGCGCCTCGGTCACCGCGTGAAGCGCATCTTCACCGCTGTGGATGCGCCCCAAGGCCTTGAGCTGTTCCGGATGAAAGCTCTGGACCCCCAGCGAAAGACGATTGATACCCGCCTCTCGGTAGGCCGCGAAGCGCCCCCTCTCGAGGGTCCCTGGATTGGCCTCGAGGGTGATTTCAATGTCAGCGGCAAAGGGCAGCCGCTTGCGCGCTTCATCGAGCAGACGCTGATAAAAGTGGCCGGACATCAAGCTCGGCGTCCCTCCACCAATAAAGATACTGGTGAGCTCACGCCCCTGGGCCAGACCAGCGTCGTTGTCGAGATCGGCCAACAAGGCAGACAGGTACGCCTCTTCCGGCAACTCTGCCTGTCGGCCAACGCCGTGTGAGTTGAAATCACAGTACGGACATTTGCGCACGCACCAGGGTACGTGCACGTACATCGACAGTGGGGGCAGGGTAGCCATCGTCACTGCTTGGTCCGTTCGAGTTCGGCCAGCAGCTGAGACAAGGCACGACCGCGGTGGCTGAGCCGGTTCTTTTCGGCAGCGCTCAGCTCTGCCGCCGTTGCGCCCTGATCAGGAAGCCAGAACAGCGGATCATAGCCGAATCCGCCCTGCCCGCGCGGATGGGCAAGAATTTCGCCGCGCCAGTGAGACTGCACGATCAACGGCACGGGATCCTCGGGATGCTCGAGCAATACCAGTACGCACCAGTAGCTGGCACCACGGCTGCCTTCAGGCACGTCGGCCAGCGCCTCAAGCAATGTATCGTTGTTGCGGCCATCATCCTTGGGCTCGCCAGCAAAGCGCGCCGAATAGATCCCCGGACGCCCGGCCAGGGCATCCACTGCCAGTCCTGAATCGTCAGCCAGGGCTGGACGGCCACTCACTCGGCTGGCTTCTCGCGCCTTGAGCAAGGCGTTCTCGACAAACGTCAGCCCCGTCTCCTCGACCTCTTTCACGTCGAAATCCGATTGGGCCTGCACCTTGATACCCAAGGGGGCCAACATCTCGCCCAGCTCCCTTAGTTTGCCGGCATTGCCGCTTGCCAGCACGAGTTCTGTCAGGTGGCTCATGGTCTCGCTCATTGGTGGAAAGTATCTTGAAATCCCCGGCGATACGCCGGAATGTTTGCCTATACTCTAGCATGGGCAAGATGAGTTCCGATTCAGCACAAATACTGATACGTGAACCAGGAAAATGCCGCCATATCATGCCGTCAAAGGCGGATAGAGCCCCTCGTCCGGTCGTTGTTTTGTTCGCGGGAGCCGTTTTTTGGCAAACTTTACTGTGCAGGTGTTACAGAATCTTACAAAAGATATAAAATAGGCGCATAATGACCAACACGACTTAGTCATGCCCATCCGCCGAGGGCAGGCGGCAGCGGATGCACGGAGACACGACGATGAGCCACGCCACAGGACAGATAGTGCTGGTGACTGACCACAACCCTCAGTCGCTGCTCTTTATCAATTACATCAAGGATCAGTTCCACTGCCCTGTATCCATCGCTGCACCTGCCGACACCATTGATGTCGATGACTCCCAGCCGGTGCTGGTGTTGATGGATGCCGACCATGTGGACGACACCGCCATGCAGCACTGGCAGGATGTCAGCTCTCACCATCATGGGCTGTTGCTCACTGCCTTCAACCTGCGAGATGAAGAACATGCGCTGGAGGTGCTCTCCTTCATGCATCTACGTGGTGTCTTCTATCGTCAAGACAGCCTGGAGAGCATCTGCAAGGGGATCGCCAAGCTGTTCGAGTCCGACGACCTGTGGATGTCGCGGTCGCTGATGACCCGGCTCATCGAGTTTTCGCGACGCCAGCAGCTCAATGCCTATCGTCCTGCCTGTGGACTGACCCAGCGGGAAATGGAAATCATCGGCCTGCTGGGGTCGGGGGCATCCAACATGGAAATCGCCGAGCGTCTTTGCGTCAGCGAACACACGGTAAAGTCCCACCTCTATAACGTGTTCAAGAAGATTCGGGTCAGCAACCGCCTGCAAGCCGTCAACTGGGCTCGCCAGAACCTCGGCGCCCCGCCCCCCAGACGTAGCACTGCCATGCGCTGATCACTGCCCTGCGCTGATCAAAAGAAAAACGGACGCCGGCCATTGCCGGCGTCCGTGCTCTGCACTCATGCCATAGTCAATGATGTGATCGTCAAGCCTTGGGTAGACACTCACGGCCTCTGCTGGCTCGCTACCATCGTCGCGCCGACCACTCGCTACCATCAACGCGCCGACCACTCGCTACCACCATCGCGCCGACTAGAGGACGCGAATGTGCTCTTCAATCAGGCTTGCCAAGGTCTCTGCAGCGTTGTCTGCTGTACTATCGAGGCGCACCAGATGCAGCCTTTCCTCGTCAGTGAAGTCCTCGAACGCATCCTGCTGCGCTGCCAGCACGGCAAGACTCAGTGATTCGTCCCGTTCATTGCGAACCGCCCGCTTGCTGATACGACGTCGCAGGGTCTCGTCATCGGCTTCAAAGCTGACCAGCAGTACCGGCAGGCCTCTGGCTTCCGCCTGCCATCGCAACAGCTCACGCTGACCGCGCTCGAGGAAGGTCCCGTCGACGCACACCATATAGCCGGCATCCAGCAGGATACCCGCACAGGTCGCCAGCCGCTGATAGGTCTTGTCTGTTGCCTCTCGGGTGTAGATATCCACAGGCAGACCATCGCCCTCGGCCTGTGGACTAAAACCATGCAGCAACATGCGCTGCACGTCTGAACTCAGTCTTACCGCTCCGAGGCGACCCACCAGTGTCTTGGTGAAGCGGCTCTTGCCACTGCCGGAGACGCCTACACCGATCACCAACGGAGGGAACCGGAACTCGGCATGTCGCTCCGCCAACGTCAGATAGCGACGGAAGGCATTCATGGTCTCGGCCATCAGCGCGGGTCGCTCATGACCCGACGTGAAGCGACGTTGCAGCACACGACGCATGCCCGCCATTGCCTCGATGACCTGCAGCAGCGACAGAATCCGCGCCAGCTCGTAGTCGCCGCTGCGGCGCAGGTAACCGTCCAGAGCCTGATGCGACAGCGTCATCTCTCCGCGCAGCTCCAGCTCAACCCTGAGGCTTGCCAGATCATGGCCTGGGTCGGCCATCTCAGGATAGTCAAAGGGCTGCGGGTCCTGGGCAGCACTCTGGGCCACCACCAGGCGGCCGTTATCGCAAAGCCGTACATCGGAATATTCCATGTACCAGCGGCTCGGGCGCAAACGGTCCTGGCGAACTTCGATGATCGGGGCCAGTCGATCGAACTCCTGGTCCAGCCACACCTTGAGTGACGCCAGACGTTGCACGTCCTCGTCACCGGACAGCAGGGCCTTGCAGGCGCTGTGTTCTGCCTCGCTGCGTTGTTTCAGCACGCTTAGCGCATCGGGCAGTGCCACCTCGGGCGGCAACGGCTCGGCGTGAAACTCTGCCAGCACATCCAGCAGTTCTTCCAGGGTAAAGGGCTCCAGCGCGGTGTCCGGCGAAGCGGCGTCATTGCCAGTCATGGTCGGCTCCTTTCAGGCCTGGGTCGTCATCTGTGCAAAGGCGTGTTCTGCGGCGTCCAGAGTACGCTGAATATCTTCCGGCGTGTGAGCGCTGGACATGAAACCGGCCTCATAAGCGGAGGGCGCCAGATAGACCCCTTGATCCAGCATGGCGGCAAAGAAACGGCGGAAGGCATCCGCATCACAGGCAGTGGCCTGTGCAAAGTTCTCCACGCTGCTCTGGGCGGTGAAGAACAGGCCGAACATGCCCCCCGCACGCTGCGTG
This sequence comes from Halomonas sp. DP3Y7-2, assembly GCF_019800795.1. Lineage (NCBI taxonomy): Bacteria > Pseudomonadati > Pseudomonadota > Gammaproteobacteria > Oceanospirillales > Halomonadaceae > Halomonas > Halomonas sp. DP3Y7-2. Next base: position 412,283 of record NZ_JAHVKJ010000001.1, on the reverse strand, counting down.
ATGAGATCCACACCCGCCGCTCTTGCCCGGCTTTCCAAGCCGTTGCAGAGGGTCTCGACGCGCTGTGCCAGCGCATTATGGAAACCAGGCTCACGCAATTTCTTCAGCAGGGCCACCCCCGCTGCCATCGCCAAAGGGTTACCCGCGAGGGTGCCCGCCTGGTAAACCGGCCCTAACGGAGACAGTTCGCTCATGATCTCGCGGCTGCCGCCAAAGGCGCCTACCGGCATGCCCCCACCGACGATCTTGCCCAGGCAGGTCAGGTCAGGCGTCACCCCGTAGTGGGCCTGGGCGCCACCCAGGGCCACCCGGAACCCGGTCATCACCTCGTCAAAGATCAACACGCTCTGGTGGCGGTCGCACACCTGGCGCAGTGTCTTGAGGAAGTCCGCGTTGGGCGGAATGCAGTTCATGTTGCCGGCCACCGGCTCGACGATGATGCAGGCAATCTGGCTACCGATTTCCTCGAAGCAGCGTTCCACCTCGTCGCTGTCATTGTAGGACAAGGTAATAGTGTGCTCAGCCAACGCAGCGGGTACCCCAGGGGAACTCGGCTCGCCATGGGTCAAGGCGCCGGACCCTGCCTTCACCAGCAGCGAATCACTGTGACCGTGATAGTTACCCTCAAACTTCACGATCTTGTCACGCCCGGTGTAGCCGCGAGCCAGGCGAATCGCCGACATGGTCGCCTCGGTACCGGAATTGGTCATGCGCACCATCTCGATGCTCGGGATGATCTCGCAGATCAGGTCCGCCATGGTCGTTTCGACCGCGGTGGGGGTACCGAAGGACAGCCCCTTGTCCAGACGCTCACGCACGGCGCCAAGCACATCAGGATCGGCGTGACCGGTGATCATCGGGCCCCAGGAGCCGACATAGTCGACATAGCGCTTGCCTTCGACGTCAACGAGATAGGCGCCTTGCGCACTCTCCATGAACACTGGCGGACGATGCAGCCCCTTGAACGCGCGCACCGGTGAATTGACGCCACCGGGGATGTGCCGACAGGCCTGTTCGAAGAGCTCAGCGGATGTGGTCATGGAAACCTCTTTGCCCAAGTGTAAGTTCTGTCGTCGGTGCTAGGCACCGATACGGTGAATGAAGGCCTGTGGATAACCCTGTGGAGGGCATGGGATAACCCGGTGAATGTGGCCCAAATGTCTCGCAAGTTGCCCGATTCTGTGACATATGACGCAGGCTACCCATCATACCTTGACCTCGTCTGGCGAAAAGCGTGGCGTCGGCATTTTCCACAGCCTGCGAGGCAGCGACTGGCCGTGGCCGGGATCCCAGCCGTGGGCCAGCGCCTGCCAGGCGAAGACCTGGGCCTGTTCGCAAGCCTGTACCAGAGTTTCACCTGCCGCCAGCCGCGCTGCCAAGGCGGAAGCCAAGGTGCAGCCGGACCCATGATAGCTCGCGGGTAGTCGTGGCCACGTCCACTGACGATCGCTATCGGGCGTGTGCAAGGTGTGGGACACCGTGTCGCGCGCCTTGCCGGGTTCAGGGTCATCGGTGCCGGTCACCAGCACGGCCTGACACCCCTGGTGCATCAGGCTGACACAGCGTTCCGTGTCATCCTGATAGTCGGCTCCGGCCAGCCGTGCCAGTTCACCACGGTTCGGCGTCAGGATATCGATCATCGGGAGCAATTGCTGCCGATAGGCATCGATCAACTCCTGGGTCGCCAGGGATGCTCCGCCTCCCGCTCTCAACACAGGATCTGCCACCACGGGAATTCCCGGTCGCCGCTTGATCACGTCAACCACTGCATCGAGCCCTTCCAGATCCGCAATCAAGCCAATCTTGATCGCCGCAATCGGCAGCGAGGCCAGTGCCTTGGCCGCCTCTCTGATGCCAGACGCCGGCAGCGGATGCAGCGAGTGCACATCACGCAGATCCTGTACCGTCAGTGCGGTAGGAATGGTCATCGCCCAACCGCCGCAAGCCGCCACGCTCTCGGCATCAGCGACCAGCCCAGCACCTCCGGTAGGGTCATGGCCCGACAGCACCAGCACTATCGGCAGATGGGGTGAATATTCCGCGTTCAAGCTATTCAAAAGGGTTTCACCACAGCCAGGATGATGATCGCTACCAGCGCCAGCACCGGCAGCTCATTGAAGACACGGAAAAACGTGGCACTGCGTCGGCAGCGGTCTGCTGCCAGCTGCTTCAGGTAGATCAGGCAAACATGGTGATAGGCCACCAGCGCCACCACCAATGCCAGCTTGGCATGCAGCCAGCCCTGACTCATCCAGCCAGGGTTGAGCCATACCAGCAGGGCACCAAACAACAGCACAGCCACCATGGAGGGGGTCATGATGCCGCGATACAGCTTGCGCTCCATGACCATGAAGGTGTCCATGGTTGCGTACTCACCCTTGTCTCTGGCCTGGGCGTGGTACACGTACAGGCGGGGGAGATAGAACATCGCCGCAAACCAGGTCACGATGGACATCAGGTGAAAGGCTTTTATCCACAGGTACATGTCAACTCCTCAGGCTGTGGATGAATCAGACAGGCGGTAGTACCGCTCGATGGCGTCACGGGTGATGATACCGGAAATTCGTTTCTGCTTCGGTCGATAACCATGTTCTACATAGAGTCCATCGACCTTGCTTTCGTTCAGCACGTTCAATGCTTCCGTCAGTGTTGCCTGTAGGTGGATGGGCACCAGGTCGAGTCGCTGACCGGGTATTTCCAGCAGGTCGAGCAACGCCTGCTTGTCCTCGGCCTGCTCGGTTTCCGGTGGAGGCGAGCGCAGGGGGGAGCGATCCACGTTCTTGCCAGCAATGCTCTCCGCTGGCGATTCTGCCTCTATCAACGCTTCCATCATGCTGTCGTCCGGATCACTGACCTTATCCTTGGCCGCTGCCTCCCGCTCATCTTGCTCGATCAGGTAGCGCGCCAGATCCGCGGCCTTAAGGGCAAGGGTCGGTTTGTCATCCGTGGATCGCTCGATAATGATCCAGACAGGCTTGGCCTCCAGCAAGGCGCGAGCTTGCCCCTCGGAGACACGCCGCTTGGTTCTCACCAGGCTGCGTTCCATGACCGCTGGCACCGACACCCGGGACAGTGCTTGCATCAACGGTTGCTGGAGCGGATGCAGGCCGTGCAGCTTGACGCTGATAAAGAAGCCATCGCAACGACACAATTGCCGGGTGGTAAGGCCCGCAACGACCACTGCCAGCATGCCCGGTAGCAGGATGTGCGGAATATGGGTCAGTTCCAGCAGTGCCATCAACGCAGCGAGAGGCGCCTGCAGCACCGCTCCCATCATTGCCGCCATGCCAATCATGGCGAACAGACCGGGATCGGCCGCCTTCTCAGGCCACAGCCAGGTCCCGGCCAGACCGAACATGGCTCCCGCTGCTGCGCCAATCACCAGCACCGGGCCAATGATGCTGACCGGCACACCGCAACCTACCGCGAACGCCGTCAGCAGCAGCTTGCCAAGCACCAGGGCCAACAGAATGTCGAGTGCCAGCCGATTGAACAGGGCATCTGACAGGCTGTCATAGCCGATGCCTTGTACCTGGGGATAGCACCAGGCCAGTAACGCCGCCAGGGCACCGACCATCGTCAACCGCCACCACAGCGGCAGGCGTGCCAATCTCTCGGAACGGGACACGTGAATGAACAACCCCGCCAGCAATCCGATGCCAAAGGCCATGACGGCAATCCAATAAATATTGAATAGCGATCCCAGGGCCAGGTCGGGCACCGCGAAGGCGGGCTCGGCGCCATACACCAGCTGCGATACCAGAGCCCCCATGCAGGCCGCCAGGATCACCGGCATGAAGCCGACAATGGTGTACTCCATCATCACCACTTCCATGGCGAAGATCACCCCGGCGATAGGGGTATTGAAGGAAGCCGCGATACCGGCCGCGGTACCGCAGGCCACCAGCACACGCAGACTGTTGTGAGGAAGGCGCAGCAACTGACCAAGCCCACTGGAGGCCGCGGCGCCCAGGTGAATCGCGGGCCCCTCCCTCCCGGCAGAGAGACCGCCTACCACCGTCACCACCCCGACCCACCATTGATTCAGCCAGTTACGCAGCGGAAAGCGTCCCTGGTGATAGGTCAGGCGCTCGATGACATGGCTCACCCCAATCTTGCGGGCCGCCAACGGCTGACGCCACAACGCAAACCCGATGATGGTCACCGCCAGGATCGGGAGTACCATGCGCAGCCCGGTAGACAGCTGTTCGAAGGCCTCAGGGTCGTCATGGGGCATGACCAGCATCGCCCCCAGCATCAGAGCAAGGCGAAACACCACCATCAAACTACCGGTGATCAAGCCGGTCGCAATGCCCAGTACACACAGTTGCGGCAGGGCATCGACGCTCGCCAGCTGGCGGCGGAAGGCATCGAGACTGAGATCTGGCAGGCGCATGGCTTCCTTGTTTCCTTCCGTGAAGGCAGAGGGCGGGTCCCTGTCACACCCAAGTGGCCACGGCTCGAGTGAAGTGACTGTCTCTTGTGTATCATAGAACGGGACCCGGCACCCAGACGGCTGGCATGACTCGGCTCTGCCCCGGGGACCTCCCGAATGCGTCGGGGCCTTGGCGCCAGGCCGGTTATTGCGCCGGCAATGGGCTACTTATCGTTCAGGCAATGCGCTGATAGAGCAAAGTGCAAAGGAGCATCACGTGATCAAGGTTGGAATCGTCGGCGGTACCGGCTACACCGGTGTCGAACTGCTCAGACTGCTGGCTCGCCACCCTGGCGTCGAGGTGGATGCCATCACCTCACGCAGCGAAGCAGGTCTCGGCGTGGCCGAACTGTACCCCAACCTGCGCGGTCACTATGACGGACTGTGCTTTAGTGAACCTGACCCAGAGCGTCTCGCAGCCTGTGATGCGGTTTTCTTCGCCACGCCCCACGGCGTTGCTCATGCGCTGGCGGGGGATCTTCTCGAGCGCGGCACTCGCGTCATCGACCTGTCAGCAGATTTTCGCCTGCGCGACGCTGACGTGTGGGCCGAATGGTACGGCCAGCCTCATGGTGCTCCAGGACTGCTCGAAGAAGCCGTCTACGGCCTGCCGGAAGTCAATCGCGACCAGATCAAGCAAGCGCGGCTGATTGCCGTACCGGGTTGCTATCCTACCGCCGTACAGCTCGGCTTCCTGCCGCTGCTGGAAGCAGGGCTGATCGATCCTGAGCAGCTCATCGCCGACTGCAAGTCCGGGGTGACCGGTGCGGGCAGAGGCGCAAAGGTTCCCTCCCTGCTGGCCGAGGCGAGCGAATCCATGAAGGCCTACGGCGCTTCTGGTCATCGCCATTTACCTGAGATACGGCAGGGTCTTGGGGATGCCGCAGGCCAGGATGTTGCCCTGACCTTCGTGCCACACCTGACACCGATGATCCGTGGCATACATGCCACGCTCTACGGACAGCTCACCGGCGATCCTGGCGACCTTCAGCAGCGCTTCGAAGAGCGCTTCGCCAATGAACCCTTTGTCGATGTGATGCCCGCAGGCAGCCATCCGGAGACCCGCAGTGTCAAAGGCGCCAATCTCTGCCGTATCGCCGTCCATCGCCCTGGCAACGGCAATACGGTTGTCGTGCTCGCGGTCATCGATAACCTGGTCAAGGGGGCGTCGGGGCAGGCCATCCATGCGCTCAACCTGATGTTCGACTTTGATGAGACGGCGGGACTCGATGCCCCAGCCATCATGCCCTGACCGACGGAAATCCTGCCACGACGGTTTTCCGGGACAGACAGGTCACAACGGGAAGATGGCGCGATAGGTCGCGAGAGACATGAGAAGGAACACGCTGTCGTGCCGTCACGCTGGCGGCGCGGCGCTACCTCCTTGGAAAAGTTGACCCTTTTACTCTGGTTTAGGGATAATACCCGGTGTTGTTCGTCTTGGGCGCCTGACGCCTGGAATGACACTCCATGTGACCTGACCCCCGGAGCTCCTCATGAGCGGTGCCGAATCCTTTGTTCCTACTCCGTTGCTGCTGTCCGACAACGCACAGCGTCGTCTCAAGGCGCTGATGGCCGAGGACGGTGCCGAAAAGATCGCCCTGCGCGTGTATGTCACAGGTGGCGGCTGTTCGGGATTTCAATACGGCTTCGACGTCGCCGACAGCTTCAACGACGACGACACCGAAATCCCTTTCGGCAGCGTTTCGCTGGTGGTTGACCCGCTGTCCTACCAATACCTGGTGGGCTCGACCATTGACTACGAAGAGGGCCTGGCCGGGGCTCGCTTTCTGGTCCAGAACCCCAACGCCACCACGACCTGCGGCTGCGGTGCATCGTTCATGGTGTAACCCGCCGCAAGCCAGACATCTGACGCAGCCCAAGGGCTGCGTCATTCGTTGCAGGCAAGATATTCCCTAGAGTCTTCCCAAGACTCCCTTCAGACCCGGTTCCCTCGGCCTGGTCAATCCCCGGGCATGCCCCTGGCAACACGCCCAGCGTTGGCCCAGCGGATTCTTCCCCAGCTTGACCCCCTCGCCGCAACTCGCCATGGTAGTTACGGATTTCACAATAACGTCAACTGGGGAAAACCATGAAAACCGCCCTTACCTCTGCCGCACTGGCCTCTGCCCTGATGACCTTCGGTATCGTCGGTACCGCCCAGGCCGAGACCCTGAACGTGGCCACCGATCCCAGCTTCGTACCGTTCGAGATGATGGATCAGGAAACCGGCGAAATGGTCGGTTTCGATATGGATATCATCAAGGAACTGGCCGAGCGTGCCGGCTTCGACTACGAGCTGCGCACCATGGACTTCAACGGCATCATCCCAGCCGTCCAGACCGGCAATGTCGACATCGCAATTGCGGGCATCACCATCACCGATGAGCGCGCTGAAATCGTCGACTTTTCCGATGCCTACTATGATTCCGGTCTCAAGATTCTGGTCAGCTCCGACGAGGAAGGCGTGGCAGAGATTGGCGACCTCGCCGGAATGCGAATCGGCACCAAGATCGGCTCTACCAGCTACGACTTCCTGCAGGAAAACCTGGGCGAAGATGCCGAGATCACGCCGTATCCGGGCACTCCTGACATGTACATGGCCTTGCTGGGAGGTAGCGTCGATGCCGCCTTCTACGATGCGCCCAATGTCGGCTACTTCTCTCAGACTCGCGGCGAAGGCAAGGTCAAGGTCGTAGGCCCGCTCTATGAAGGCCAGCAATACGGCATTGTCTTCGTCAAGGGCAGCGAGTGGGTCGAGCCGGTCAACGAGGCGCTGGCAGCCATGAAGGAAGACGGCACCTACGACGAGATTCACACCAAGTGGTTCGGCGCTCCTAGCGAGTGACATAGACCCGCTTAACGCGGTGAAAGCACTGGCCAATTGCCCGCGACGGGGCTGCCCAGCGTCTAGGCAGTAACGTGATGGCGAGAGGACAGTGCTTTCCAGGGGCCGGAGCCATACCGGCCCTTTTCGATCCTGCCCGGACGTCACTTCGAGGCGCAGTCTCGACCCTCGCGTCAAGGCAAGCGGCCTTGTCCTGATCTCATAAGCATGACGGAGACCCACTCGTGGACGTCAATTTTCAATTCGACTGGTCGGCAGCCCTGTCCTCCATTCCTCAGCTGCTGACCGGCATCCCCTACACGCTGATGATCTCCTTCGGTGGTCTCGCCATCGGTTTTATCATCGGCATCATCTTTGGTCTGTTAAGAATCTCGCGACACGCATGGCTACGCATTCCTGCGGTGGCCTATATCGAGATTTTCCGTGGCACGCCCGTGCTGGTTCAGGTCCTGTTTATCTTTTACGGCCTGCCCAGCCTGCTGGGAGGCCCCATCGATGCCATTACCGCCGGTATTGCTGCCATCGCCGTCAACTCAGGCGCCTATATCTCGGAAATCGTGCGCGGAGGCGTTCAGTCCATCGAACGCGGCCAGGGCGAAGCGGGACTGTCTCTTGGCCTGTCACAGCGCCAGACCTTCCGCTACATCATCTGGCCACAGGCGTTCAAACGCATGATCCCTGCTCTCGGCAACCAGGCCATCATCAGCATCAAGGACACCTCTCTGTTCGCGGTCATCGGTGTCGGAGAACTGGTACGTCAGGGCCAGATCTATATCGCGACGACCTTCACCGCACTGGAGGTCTATTTGATGGTGGCGCTCATGTATCTCGCCATCACCCTATCCTTGTCGTTTGCCCTGCGCATGCTTGAGCGCAAGGGCCTGGTGGGTCAGTGAGGAGCCGTCATATGGAAAATCACCGTCAGTCCCAAGCTTCTCAGTCTTCTGCTTCGGCGCCCCAGGGCGAGCCCATCGTCCGCATTGGCAAGTTGAACAAGCACTTTGGCTCCCTGCACGTGCTCAAGAACATCGACCTTGAAGTGGCGCAGGGAGAAGTGGTCGTGATCATCGGCGCCAGTGGCTCCGGCAAGTCGACCTTGATTCGCTGCGTCAATGGCCTGGAAGAATTCCAGCAGGGCGAGCTGCGCGTCGATGGCAACGATCTCAAGCCCCATGGCAAGGCCAGTCGCGCCCTGCAGACGATCCGCACCGAAGTCGGCATGGTCTTCCAGCAATTCAATCTGTTTCCGCACTTGAGCGTCCGTGACAACGTCACTCTGGCGCCGATGAAAGTGCGCAACATGGCGCGAGATGCCGCTGAGGCGACGGCAGAGCGCTTGCTGGACAGGGTCGGGATCAAGGACCAGGCAAGCAAGTATCCGACACAGCTGTCAGGCGGCCAGCAACAGCGCGTCGCTCTGGCCCGAGCACTGGCCATGGAGCCGCGCCTGATGCTCTTCGACGAGCCCACCTCTGCACTCGATCCGGAGATGATCGGTGAGGTCCTGGACGCCATGCGTGAGCTCGCCAAGGAGGGCATGACCATGATGATCGTGACCCATGAGATGGGCTTCGCTCGCGAGGTCGCCGATCGGGTCATCTACATCCACAAGGGTGAAATCGTGGAGCAAGGCAAGCCTGAAGATATCTTCGACAACCCTCAAAATGAGCGTACCCAGAGCTTCCTGTCACGGGTACTCAAGCACTGACAACGCTTCCTGAAGCACTGAAAACGCCCTGTCGATATCTCGACAGGGCGTTTTTTTTGGCTGTGGACAACTTTTTTGCGCATTCGCCGCTAACCCAGTCGTGGCGCCGACTACGAGGTATCCGCTGAAATGTTCACCGTCACGAGGACAACGCTGCCTGAGCACGGTGGATAACACGTGGACCCTCACGCTTGTGGGCAACCTCGGCTTTCATCCACAGCCTAAGAACATGGCGTCAAGAGCTGGTACGCCTCTTGTCCAACAATCGATCAACATTTCAAGCTATTGTAAAAATTAGAGTTTTATAGGTTTTCCACAAATTTTGTCCACACCAGTAGTTACTACCACTACAGAACTTCCTTTCTTATTCTTCTTATTTTTTTATAGGAGAAAAACCAAGTGAGGATCTGGTCGACGAGGGTGTGGAAAACCCTGACGTTTACCCACAGGAGGGTTTATACTGGCGGGCTAATTTTTGCATGACCCATCATTTCCGACGCTGGCGCGCTGCGCCGAACGAGGTGAACCTTGGAGTATCCCGACCGCTTTGACGTCATCGTCATCGGCGGTGGCCATGCTGGAACGGAAGCTGCCCTGGCCTCTGCCCGCATGGGTTGCCAGACCCTGCTGTTGACACACAACATCGAGACCCTTGGTCAAATGTCCTGCAATCCCGCTATTGGTGGGATCGGCAAGAGTCATTTGGTCAAGGAAATCGACGCTCTCGGCGGCGCCATGGGCTTGGCGACGGACCTGGGCGGTATCCAGTTCCGTGTGCTGAATGCACGCAAGGGACCCGCGGTGCGCGCCACTCGTGCTCAGGCCGATCGCGTGCGCTACAAGGCTGCGATTCGCGGAATGCTGGAAAATCAGCCGAATCTGACGCTGTTTCAGCAGGCTGCCGGCGATCTGATCGTCGAACAGGACACGGTACGTGGCGTGGTTACCGAAACCGGGCTGCGTTTCCTGTCAGACACCGTCGTGCTGTGCACCGGAACCTTCCTCGGAGGGGTCATTCACATCGGCTTGGACAACAGCCGCGGTGGCCGCGCTGGCGACCCGCCCTCCAACGCATTGGCCGAGCGTCTTCGCGCTCTGCCCTTCCGGGTTGACCGACTCAAGACAGGGACACCACCGCGTATTGATGCCAAGAGCGTTGATTTCGCTCGACTCGAGGAACAGCCGGGAGATGCCCCAACGCCGGTGATGTCCTATCTCGGTTCGCGTGAGATGCATCCTCGTCAGGTCAGTTGCCACATTGCGCACACCAATGAGCGGACCCACGAGATCATCTTCAACAATCTCGATCGCTCGCCGATGTTTTCGGGAGTGATCGAGGGCGTCGGTCCTCGCTACTGCCCATCCATTGAAGACAAGGTCCACCGTTTCGCTGACAAGAACAGCCACCAGGTCTTCATTGAACCCGAAGGACTGGATACGCACGAGCTATACCCAAATGGTATTTCTACCTCGCTGCCCTTCGACGTCCAGCTCCAGGTGGTCCGTTCCATCGAGGGCCTCGAGCGTGCGCACATCACACGCCCGGGCTATGCCATCGAGTATGACTTCTTCGATCCGCGGGATCTGAAGCACTCGCTGGAAACCAAATTTATCCACAACCTGTTTTTTGCCGGCCAGATCAATGGCACCACCGGCTACGAAGAAGCCGGCGCCCAGGGGCTACTGGCAGGCTTGAACGCGGCCCGTCGGGCGAAATCCCTGGAAGCCTGGTGCCCGAGACGCGATGAAGCGTATCTGGGGGTACTGGTGGATGACCTGATCACCATGGGCACCAAGGAGCCCTATCGCATGTTCACCTCCCGCGCCGAATACCGGCTGCTGCTGCGGGAAGACAATGCCGATATGCGATTGACGGAACACGGCCGTGAATTGGGACTGGTCGACGACGAGCGCTGGTCCCGTTTCAGCGAGAAGCGCGAGGCGGTAGAGCGGGAAAGTGCACGCTTGAAAGCCACTTGGGTTCAGCCTGGCAGCGATGCGGCGAAGTCGATCGAAAGCGTCACCGGCAAACCCCTTGGTCGCGAATACAGCCTGATGGATCTGCTCAAGCGTCCCGAGCTTGGATATGCCGATGTGGCGGGTGCCAAGGGAGATCCTGTCAGTGACGACACCGTGGCCGAACAGGTTCAGATTCAGGCCAAGTATCAAGGCTATATCGATCGTCAGCAGGACGAGATCGACAAGCTCAAGCGCCACGAATCCATGGCACTGCCGGCAGATCTCGATTACGCCCGCGTCGAAGGGTTGTCCCACGAGATTCGCCAGAAGCTGGCGGAAGCGCGGCCCGAGACCCTGGCTCAGGCCGGACGCATCAGTGGGGTGACCCCTGCTGCGGTGTCGATCCTGCTGATCCATCTCAAGAAGCGTCGGCTGCTGGATGATCAGAAAGTGGTGACAGGATGACAGCGTCCATCGATAGCGCGCTGGAGGGGCGTCTGCGCGCCCGCTTGGTCGAGGGTCTCAAGACCCTCGAGATTGCCGTCAGCCCCGGCCAGGTCGATCATCTGGTCGCCCTGGTCGTCTTGTTGCACAAGTGGAATCGGGCCTATAACCTCACCGCGGTGCGAGACCCCCTGGAGATGGTGTCCCGCCATCTGCTGGACAGCGCTGCCGTGCTGCCCTGGGTCGAGGGGCCGCGGATCCTGGATGTCGGCGCTGGGCCCGGTCTTCCGGGGCTGGTACTGGCAATACTCAGACCTGATCTGGACATCAGTCTGCTCGACAGCAACGGCAAGAAGGTTCGCTTTCAGCGCCAGGCAGTGATGGAGCTGGGGTTGACCCGGGTGACCCCGATCCAGGCCCGAGTGGAGTCCTTTGCGCCGCCAGCGGGCGGTTACGACCAATTGATCTCCCGTGCCTTCGCCAGTCTCGAGGATTTCATCGGCATGACACGCAGCCTGCTGGCGCCTGGCGGCCAGTGGCTGGCCATGAAAGGACCGGCAGTAGATGGCGAGCTTGAGCGGCTGGATGATGATATTCGCGTGCTGTCACGTCATCCGTTGAGAGTGCCGTTCGCCGATGGGGGACGAGAACTGGTTATGCTGGAACCCGACGCCGGGGATCGCTAGGCTCAACCTTGGAACGACCTGTCAGGCCCAATTTGGCTGGCCTGCCACCCGAGAATTTCCACGCAAGGATGACGTCGTGACGAAAATCATCGCCTTGACCAACCAGAAGGGTGGGGTCGGCAAGACCACCTCTGCCGTCAATCTGGCCGCCAGCCTGGCGGCGCTCGACCGCCGGGTGCTGCTGGTCGATCTTGATCCCCAGGGGCACGCCACCATGGGCAGTGGCGTTGATAAGCATAGCCTCGAAGGCAGCGTGCTGGACGTCATCCTGGGCGACAAGCGCCCCGTGGAAGTCATCCTTGACTGCCCAGAGGCGGGCTATGCGCTGCTTCCGGGCAATGGTGATCTGACCGCTGCCGAGGTTGAGCTGCTGGACCGTGGAGAAGGGCGCGAGCGTGCCCTGGGCAAGGCATTGTCCGAGGTGGCAGGCGAGTATGACGTGGTCATGATCGACTGCCCGCCGTCATTGAACATGCTGACCGTCAATGCGTTGACGGCAGCGGACGGGGTACTGATTCCGCTGCAGTGTGAGTTCTATGCTCTCGAAGGGCTGTCGGCGCTGCTGGACACGGTTGAACAGATCAAGGACAGCGTGAATCCGGGGCTCGAAATCTATGGCATCCTGCGAACCATGTTCGACGCCCGCAATAGCTTGACGCGAGACGTCAGCAAGCAGCTGCGTGACTACTTCGGTGATGCCCTGCTGAAGACGACGATACCGCGTAACGTGCGGGTTGCCGAAGCGCCCAGTCATGGCCTGCCTGTCACCAAGTATGCGCGCTTTTCAAGGGGTAGCCAGGCCCACCGGGTACTTGCCAAGGAATTGATTCGCCGGTTGTCACTGTAGCCGCGCGGCGGGACGGTCGACTTTTCAAAGCGTGCTGTGATGAGGATGAATCGATGACACGCAAACGCGCCCTGGGACGGGGTTTGGACGCGCTGATCGGGGCGGGCGCCAGACGCCGTGAAAGCCTGGATCTTCCCGAGGTCGACGCTGAATTGATGGAAGCCGAGGATGGCGGCGCCGATGCTGTGGCCCCGGCCATGGCGGAAGAACGACTTGAACGCCTGCCGCTGGGACAGCTCAGCCGAGGAAAGTATCAGCCCAGGCGCGACATTCAGCCTGAGGCGTTGGAGGAGCTGGCCGACTCGATCCGCGCCCAGGGCGTGATGCAGCCTATTGTCGTTCGCCCTATTGGCACCGATCGCTACGAGATCATTGCCGGTGAACGCCGCTGGCGTGCCTCGCAGTTGGCTGAGCTGGATGTGATTCCTGCGGTCATCCGCGACGTCTCCGACGAGGTGGCGCTGGCGCTGGCGCTGATCGAGAACATCCAGCGCGAGAACCTCAACCCGGTCGAAGAAGCGTTGGCGCTCAAGCGCCTGCTCGATGAATTCGAGTTGACCCAGCAGCAGGTGGCCGACGCCGTGGGGCGCTCCCGCGCCCAGGTCACCAACCTGTTGCGCCTGCTGACCCTGGATGGCGAAGTCCAGACCCTGCTTGAGCGCGGTGATCTTGATATGGGGCATGCCCGTGCGCTGCTGTCGCTGCCTGCGGCCAAACAACGCAAGGCGGCTCACGAAGTGGTCAACAAGGATCTGACCGTGCGTGCCACCGAAGCACTGGTAAAGCAACTGGCCAGCGGCAAGCCAAAGGCGGCCAAGGCAGCTCCACAGCAGGACGTGTCGCGGCTGGAGACGCGCCTGGCGGACCTGCTCGGTGCACCGGTCAAGATCAGTCACGGCAAGGCGGGCAAGGGCAAGGTGACGATCCAGTACTCCAGCCTGGATGAGCTGGATGGCATCCTCGAGCATATTCGCTGAAGAGAGCGGATAGGCGCAGCATAGGTGTGTGCGATTTCGCGCAGTAAACCACTTAGGTCGCTAACAACTTTAGCGACCAGTTCTCCGCATTTGGTCGTAAGCCAGCGCGAAGTGACGACAAATCGTTGCGTCTTTGGTTGAAGCCCCAAGGGGGCTTCCCTATAATCGCGCCGGAGTCTGTCGGTGGTCTGTCGCCGACAACACGATGAATATTGAATGCGCGCGATGCGGCGCGTCGGGAGAATCACTTGGCGGCCAGGATTCAACGACCCCAGGTGCAGCGTCTGCTGATGGTGCAGCTTGCCACCGTTGCGCTGATCAGCGCGGTTGCCGCTGTGACCAGCGGTGTGCCGGGGACATCCTCTGCGGCGCTGGGTGGGCTTGTGGCCTTCCTGCCCAACGTGTTCTTTGCCTGGTGTGTGTTCCGCACGCAAGGGGCGCGTCATTCAAAGATCATCGTCAACAATTTCTATCGTGCGGAAGCCGGCAAGTTCGGTTTGACGGCGGCGCTGTTCACTCTAGTGTTCATCGCAGTGCCTCCCTCAAACCCGACTTTTTTCTTTGGCGCTTATGTGGTGACGCTGTTCGTTCATTGGCTGGGGCCCTGGCTAGTGAAACGACCGTCGCACACCTGACAACGAGGCAGACATGGCAGGCACGAATCCGACCCCTACGGAATATATCCAGCACCACCTGCAGAACCTGACCTTCGGGCTGCATCCCGACAATGGCTGGTCCATCGCGCATTCCGCTCAGGAAGCGTCCGACATGGGCTTCTGGGCCGTTCACCTGGACACGCTGGGCTGGTCCGTGGGCCTGGGCCTGATCTTCCTGTGGCTGTTCAAGAAGGCCGCCAACACGGCGACCACCGGTGTGCCTGGCGCGCTGCAGAACTTTGTCGAGCTGATGGTCGAGTTCGTCGACAACTCGGTCAAGGACACCTTCCACGGCAAGAGCAAGCTGATCGCGCCGCTGGCGCTGACGATCTTCTGCTGGGTGTTCCTGATGAACCTCATGGACCTGGTGCCGGTAGACTTCCTGCCGATGCTGGCGGCCAAGATTGGCGCCATGTTCGGAGCCGATCCTGCCCACGTCTACTTCAAGGTGGTGCCGACCACTGACGTCAATGCCACCCTGGGCATGGCGCTGTCGGTGTTTGGCCTGATCATCTTCTACACCATTCGCACCAAGGGCTTCTCCGGCTTCATTGGCGAGCTGACCCTGCACCCGTTCAACTCACCGAACAAGCTGGTTCAGGCGCTGTTCATCCCGGTCAACTTCCTGCTGGAGTTCGTGACCCTGCTGGCCAAGCCGATTTCCCTGGCCCTGCGACTGTTCGGCAACCTCTACGCCGGTGAGCTGATCTTCATCCTGATCGCCATGATTGGCCTGTGGCAGCTGCCGCTGCACTTCACCTGGGCGGTGTTCCACATTCTGGTCATCACCCTGCAGGCCTTCATCTTCATGATGCTGACCATCGTCTACATGAGCATGGCGGTGGAAAAGCACTGACGGTTTCGCATTACCCCTAACCCTTAACCCTAACCCACTGATAAACCTTAGTTTCAACTAAAAACTGGAGAGACCACCATGGAAGCACAAGTTCTGGGTATGACCGCCATCGCCGTGTCCCTGCTGATCGGCCTGGGTGCCCTCGGTACCGCTATCGGCTTCGGTATCCTCGGCGGCAAGTTCCTGGAAGGCGCTGCACGTCAGCCGGAAATGGTTCCGATGCTGCAGGTCAAGATGTTCATCGTCGCCGGCCTGCTGGACGCCGTGACCATGATCGGTGTGGGTATCGCGCTGTTCTTCACCTTCGCTAACCCGTTTGTCGGTTAATGTCCGACCGCTCGTCATGAGCCGTCGAACCCTTAACCCCAAACCCGTAACGCGAGAGGTGCTGGCGTGAACCTGAACCTTACCCTAGTCGGCCAGGCTATCGCCTTTGCGTTCTTCGTCTGGTTCTGCATGAAGTTTATTTGGCCGCCGGTCATGCAAGCTCTGCAGGAACGCCAGAAGAAGATCGCCGATGGCCTGGATGCTGCCAGCCGTGCGGCGCGGGATCTCGAAGTGGCCGAGAAAGAGGCCGACGAGACTCTGCGCAAGAGCAAGCAAGAGGCGGCCGAGATCCTGGAACAGGCCCAGAAACAGGCCAACCAGAAGCTCGAACAGGCACGCGAAGACGCCCGCCTCGAAGGCGAGCGCATGATTGCCAAGGCCAAGTCTGAAATCGAGCAGGAAGTGGCACGCGCGAAAGAAGATCTGCGCGCACAAGTGTCACGCCTGGCGGTGCTGGGCGCTGAGCGAATTCTGGAGTCCTCCATCGACGAGAAGCAGCACGCTGCCATCGTCGACAAACTCGCCAAAGAGCTCTGAGGAGGTGCCCCATGGCGGAAACGTCAACTATCGCTCGCCCATACGCCAAGGCTGCCTTTGAGCACGCCGTGGCCAAGGACGCGCTCGAGGACTGGTCCGGCATGCTGGCCCGCGTCGCGCAGGTCGTCAGCGATGACGACATGCGCGGCCGAGTGCTCGGCAACCCCAAGCTGTCCAGCGCACAGAAGGCTGATGTTGTCGTCGACGTCTGTGGCGACGCCGTCAATGACGACCTCAAGAACTTCGTTCGTCTGGTCGGCCAAAAGGGTCGCCTGACGGCGCTCGGCGCCATCGCCGAGCAGTTCGAGGTGCTCAAGGCCCAGCAGGAAAAGCGGGTCGAGGTGGAGATTGTCTCTGCCTTTCCGCTGGCCGAAGCCCAGGAACAATCGCTCGCGAGTGCACTGGCCAAGCGTCTGAACCGCGAAATCTCCATTACCACTCAGGTGGACAAGACGCTCCTGGGCGGCGTGATCCTGCGTGCCGGCGACACCGTCATTGACGGTTCGGTACGCGGTCGATTGAACCGCCTCCAGGAAGCCCTTTCCGCCTGAGTCTGAGGGACATGGCATGCAGCAACTGAATCCTTCCGAGATCAGCGACATCATCAAGCAGCGCATTGAGAAGCTTGACGTCGCATCCGAAGCCCGTAATCAGGGTACGATCGTCAGCGTGTCTGACGGTATCGTGCAGATTCACGGCCTCGCCGACGCAATGTTCGGTGAGATGATCGAATTCCCCGGCGGCATCTTCGGGATGACCCTGAACCTCGAGCGCGACAATGTCGGTGCCGTGGTCCTGGGTGATTACCTGCAGCTGGAAGAGGGCATGACTGCCCAGTGCACCGGCCGCATCCTCGAGGTGCCGGTGGGCCCCGAGCTGCGTGGTCGCGTGGTCGACGCCCTCGGTAACCCCATCGACGGCAAGGGCGACCTGGGCACCAAGGAAACCGACGCGGTCGAGAAGGTCGCGCCTGGCGTCATCACTCGTCAGTCCGTTGACGAGCCGATCCAGACCGGTTTCAAGTCCATCGACGCCATGGTGCCGATCGGCCGTGGTCAGCGTGAGCTGATCATCGGTGACCGTCAGATCGGTAAGTCGGCGATCGCCATCGATGCCATCATCAACCAGAAAGGCACTGGTGTTACCTGTGTCTACGTGGCTATCGGTCAGAAGCAGTCGACCATCGCCAACGTGGTGCGCAAGCTCGAAGAGCACGGCGCCATGGAGCACACCATCGTGGTTGCTGCCGGCGCCGCCGACCCGGCCCCGATGCAGTTCCTGGCCGCCTACTCCGGCTGCACCATGGGTGAGTACTTCCGTGACCGCGGCGAAGATGCCCTGATCGTCTATGATGACCTGTCCAAGCAGGCCGTGGCGTACCGCCAGGTGTCTCTGCTGCTGCGTCGTCCGCCGGGCCGTGAAGCCTTCCCTGGTGACGTCTTCTACCTCCACTCTCGCCTGCTCGAGCGTGCCGCTCGCGTGAACGCCGACTATGTCGAGAAGTTCACCAATGGTGAAGTGAAGGGCAAGACGGGCTCGCTGACCGCTCTGCCGATCATCGAGACCCAGGCCGGTGACGTGTCTGCGTTCGTTCCGACCAACGTGATCTCCATCACCGACGGTCAGATCTTCCTCGAGACTGACCTGTTCAACTCGGGTATCCGTCCGGCCATCAACGCTGGTCTGTCGGTATCTCGTGTGGGTGGTTCTGCTCAGACCAAGATCATCAAGAAGCTCGGCGGCAGCGTCCGTCTGGCGTTGGCCCAGTACCGCGAGCTCGCGGCCTTCTCCCAGTTCGCCTCCGACCTGGACGAAGCGACCCGCAAGCAGCTCGAGCACGGTCAGCGCGTTACCGAGCTGATGAAGCAGAAGCAGTACTCGCCGATGTCGGTTGCCGAGATGGCCATCTCTCTGTTTGCCGCCAACGAAGGCTTCCTCGATGACGTCGACGTCAACAAGGTGCTGGACTTCGAGCATGCGCTGCATGAGTACATGAAGTCCGAGCATGGCGCCTTGATCGACAAGATCAACGAGTCCGGCGACTACAACGACGAGATCAAGGACGGCCTGAAGCAAGGTCTCCAGAAGTTCAAGTCTTCTCAGAGCTGGTAAGCGCCCTCTGGCCCGCCTGACGGCGGGCCAGCTGGTCGAACAGGATTCTGAGGGTCACCGAACAAGGGTAGATCGCCATGGCAGTCGGAAAAGAGATTCGCACGCAGATTGCGAGCATCAAGAACACGCAGAAGATCACCAATGCGATGCAGATGGTGGCGGCGTCGAAGATGCGCAAGACCCAGGAACGGATGTCGGCAAGCAAGCCTTATGCCGAACAGATCCGTTACGTGGTGGGTCATCTCGCCCAGGCCAACCCGGAGTACAAGCATCCGTGGATGGAAGAGCGTGAGGCCAAGCGCGTCGGTTACATCGTCGTCTCCAGCGATCGCGGTCTCTGCGGCGGCTTGAACGTCAACCTGTTCAAGGCGACGGTCAAGGATGCCCAGGCATGGCACGAGAAGGGCGCTGAGCTCGACTTCTGTGCCCTTGGCAGCAAGGCCAGCAGCTTCTTCCGCAAGTACGGTGGAAGTCTGGTCGCGGCCAAGAGCGGCCTCGGCGAGTCGCCGAGTCTTGATGATCTGATCGGTAGCGTGAAGGTGATGCTGGATGCCTACGATGCAGGCAATCTGGATCGTCTTTACGTCGTGCACAACGAATTCGTCAACACCATGACCCAGAAGCCGGTCGTCCGTCAGCTGCTTCCGCTGACCGAGGACACCGCCAAGGTCGAGGATGACGACGAGAACAAACGTCCCAACAGTTGGGACTACCTGTATGAGCCGGATGCCAAGGCGCTGCTCGACAGCCTGCTCGTGCGCTACGTTGAAGCGCAGGTGTATCAGGCAGTGGTCGAGAACACAGCGTGCGAGCAGGCGGCACGCATGGTTGCCATGAAGAGCGCGACCGACAACGCGGGCAACCTCATCGATGATCTGGAGCTGGTGTACAACAAGGCCCGTCAGGCGGCCATTACCCAGGAAATCTCCGAGATCGTTGGCGGTGCCGCCGCTGTTTAAAGGTATGCAGGTTTCATTTGCAGGTTTTAGAGAGGAACCAAGATGAGCGGACGTATCGTACAAATCATCGGCGCGGTGATTGACGTAGAGTTTCCGCGGGACGACGTGCCCAAGGTCTACGACGCGCTGAAGGTCTCCGACAAGGAAACCATCCTCGAAGTCCAGCAGCAGCTGGGTGACGGCGTGGTGCGCTGCATCGCCATGGGCTCTACCGAAGGGCTCAAGCGCGGCATGAACACCGAGAACACCGGTGCGGCTATTTCTGTTCCGGTGGGCCAGGAAACTCTGGGCCGGATCATGAACGTGCTGGGCGAGCCGATCGATGAAGCGGGTGACATCGGCGAGCAGGAACGTATGCCGATCCACCGCGGAGCTCCGGGCTATGCGGACCAGGCAGCGACCAACGAACTGCTCGAGACGGGCATCAAGGTCATCGACCTGGTGTGTCCGTTTGCCAAGGGCGGTAAGGTCGGTCTGTTCGGCGGTGCCGGTGTCGGCAAGACCGTCAACATGATGGAACTGATTCGTAACATCGCCACCGAGCACAGCGGTTACTCCGTGTTTGCCGGTGTTGGTGAGCGTACTCGTGAAGGTAATGACTTCTATCACGAGATGCAGGAATCCAACGTTCTCGACAAGGTGGCACTGGTCTATGGCCAGATGAACGAGCCGCCCGGCAACCGTCTGCGCGTCGCGCTGACCGGTCTGACCATCGCCGAGAAGTTCCGTGACGAAGGTCGTGACGTTCTGCTGTTCGTCGACAACATCTATCGTTACACCCTGGCCGGTACTGAAGTATCCGCACTGCTCGGCCGTATGCCGTCTGCGGTGGGTTACCAGCCGACGCTGGCCGAGGAGATGGGCGTTCTGCAGGAGCGTATCACCTCCACCAAGACGGGCTCCATCACCTCCGTCCAGGCCGTCTACGTGCCTGCGGATGACTTGACCGATCCGTCTCCGGCCACCACCTTCTCGCACCTGGATGCCACGGTCGTACTGGCGCGCTCCATCGCCGAGCTGGGTATCTACCCGGCCATCGACCCGCTGGACTCCACCTCTCGCCAGCTCGATCCGCTGGTCGTGGGCGACGAGCACTACAACGTGGCTCGCGGTGTGCAGGGCGTGCTCCAGCGTTACAAGGAGCTCAAGGACATCATCGCCATCCTGGGGATGGACGAGCTGTCCGACGAAGACAAGCAGATCGTGGCACGGGCGCGTAAGATTCAGCGCTTCCTGTCGCAGCCGTTCTTCGTTGCTGAGGTCTTCACCGGCTCCCCGGGCAAGTACGTGTCCCTGAAGGAAACCATTCGTGGCTTCCAGGGCATCCTTGACGGCGAGTACGACGAGCTGCCCGAGCAGGCCTTCTACATGGTCGGCACCATCGACGAGGCCGTCGAGAAAGCCAACCAGATGAAGTAATCCCTCTAACCGGGAGACGTCATCATGACGAAAACCATCCAATGCGAGATCGTCAGTGCCGAAGGCTCGGTCTACTCCGGTAGCGCCGAGCAGGTGGTGGCGGCTGGCATCCTGGGGGATCTTGGTATCCTGGCCGGCCACACGCCGCTGCTGACCGAGTTGGCACCTGGTCCCGTGCGCGTGCTCAACGAAGGCCGCGAGGAGAACTACTACGTCTCCGGCGGTTTTATCGAAGTGCAGCCCGAGAAGGTGATCGTGCTGGCCGATACAGCGGTTCGCGCATCCGATCTGGATGAGGCGTCCGCCGAGGAGGCGCGCAAGCAGGCCCTGAAGGCCATGGAAGACAAGTCTGCGGAAATGGATTACACCCGTGCCGCAGCGGAGCTTTCCGAGGCCATGGCTCAGCTGCGTACCATCCAGCAGCTGCGTCGCAAGGCTGGCAAGAGCTAACCGCTCGCGCCCCGGCAAGCAAGCCCCCGCCCCCCGAGTGGTCTCCACTCGGGGGGCGTTTTTTTGCTGGGTAAGGTGGTCGCCGCCAGGATGACTGACGGAGCGGCTGCCGGAGCAGGGCACGAAGGGCGACGAGACGGCTTATGCGTGGTCCTTGCTCTTGATCAGTGCCGGTCGATCTGCGTTGCTGGAGCGCTTTTGTCACGAGAGCGTGGCATCATATCGACTTTCGTTTAATGCTCTGGGGCAGCATGCCTCCCGGCAGGAGCTGACAGCATGGCGAGTCCTCCAAGACGGCCGTGTCGCCGATCATGTCACGGCTCATGCCACTGCCCTTGCCACCGAGCACGCTGGTTGAAGCATGTTGCCACGCCCCTGGTCTGCGCATAGGCCGCACGGCACGTCGCAGCGCCACATTAAGGCCTCTTTCTGTCACGCCCAAGGAGACGCCCATGACATTGACTGCTCCTTTGATGCAGCACCAGCAGGCCCTGTTGGCGGCCCTGGCGCAAGGTGACAGTGAGGCGCTGGACGCGCGCTTGCCTCAGATACGGTCGGCTGATCTGGCGGATATCCTCGAGCAGATGCTGGAAGATGATGCCCAGGTGGATAGCGCCTTGGCGCTGCTCAAGAGCCTGCCCATGGAGCGCCAGGCCAGCGTCTTTGGACACCTGCCGAACGATGCCCAGGATGAAATGGCGGGGCGGGTAGAGGATGCCTGGCTGTCGCGCATCCTCGACAAGATGGGGTCCGATGAGCGAGCCGATCTGTTCAAGGTGCTGGGAGACGACCGCAAGGAGGCGCTGCTGCGCCGCATGGCCAGGCGTGAGCGGGAAGCGTTGAAGCGCCTTGCGAGCTACGAAGAAGGCACCGCTGGTGCGCTGATGACCGCGGATTACGTGGCGATCCCGATGGGTCTCACGGTCTCTAGAGCCATGATGAGGGTGCGCCAGACCGCCCCCGACGCGGAAACCGTGTATCAGCTGTACGTAGTGGATGAACAGGGGCGTCTGGCAGGCACCATGTCGTTGCGTCAGCTGATGGTGGCACGGCCCCAGGCGACCATCGATGAACTGATGATACGTGACGTCATCAGCATCAATGTGGATGCCGAGCAGGAGGAGGTCGCGCGGGTGGTGGCACGCTACGACCTGCTGGCCCTGCCAGTGATTGATGGCGACGCGCGGCTGGTGGGTATCGTGACCCACGACGACGCGCTGGATGTGGTCGAGTCCGAGGCCACCGAGGATATCCACAAGGGGATGTCCATCGGCCAGCTGGAGGGTGGGGTTTCGCGAGTGCCGTTGTGGAGCCTCTATCGCAAGCGGGTCACCTGGCTGGTGCTGTTGGTGTTCGGTAACCTGTTTTCTGGCGCTGGTATCGCCCATTTCGAGGACACCATCGCGGCTCAGGTGACCCTGGTGTTTTTTCTGCCGCTGCTGATTGGCAGTGGCGGGAATGCCGGTGCCCAGGCCGCCACCTTGATGGTACGTGGCATGGCGACCGGCGATGTGGGGATCAAGGACTGGGGCAAGCTGCTGGGGCGAGAGTTGCTGGTCGCGGGATCGCTCGGTCTGACCATGGCGCTGGCGGTGGCCCCCATCGGCGTGATGCGGGGCGGTGAGGCGGTTGCCATGGTGGTCGCCATCAGCATGATCTGCATCGTGCTGTTTGGCAGCCTACTGGGCATGTGCCTGCCGTTTGTGCTGGACCGCCTGGGCTGGGATCCAGCGACGGCCTCTGCTCCGCTGGTGACCACCTTGATCGATGCCTCCGGTGTGGTCATCTACTTCTCGATTGCCGCCCTGATACTGACAGGCTCTTGATGGCCCTCTTGCCGGGAGCTCTGCCTCATCTTCCAGCGTGTGAACGGTGGTGACGCGCCAACAGCACGGTAGGTTGTCGGTGGTTGACCCAGGTGGGGAAAACGCTGCCCGTGGGCTCCGCTTCAAGGCTCTGGGCGGACATCCGGCGCGGCGGCGTGTATGCTCTTGCACGCGTTTGCCTGTCACCCTTTCATGCTTACGGGTTATCCGATGGATTGGCTACAGATAGTTGTACTTTCCCTGGTTCAGGGAATTTCAGAGTTCCTCCCCGTCTCCAGCTCCGCTCACTTGATTCTGGTTCCGGTGTTCAGCGATTGGCCCGATCAAGGACTGGCCTTTGATGTCGCTCTGCATCTGGGGAGTCTGGCGGCCGTGCTCATCTACTTTCGTGATGACATCCAGCGCATGATCTTGAGCTGGTGCAGAAGTGTCGCTGGCCGTGGCACCGATCAGGACGGCAAGCTCGCCTGGTGGGTCATCGTTGCCACGATTCCCGTCGGCGTGGCAGGCCTCCTGTTCAAGGACATCATTGAACAGTACGCGCGCTCCCCCATGGTGCTGGCATTCGGCTTGATCGCCTTTGGTCTGTTGCTGGGTCTGGCTGACTGGCGCTTCCGTGGGTCCCGCAGTGAATATCAGCTGAGCTGGCAAGACGCCCTGTGGATTGGCATTGGCCAGGCGCTGGCGCTGATCCCGGGTACCTCGCGTTCCGGCATTACCATTACCGTCGCGCTGTTGCTTGGCATGGGCAGAGAGGCCGCGGCACGCTTTTCCTTTTTGCTGTCGATTCCGGTCATCATCCTGGCTGGCGGGCTGGAAGCCTGTGAGCTGCTGCAGTCCGGTATCGATGTGCACTGGGGAGATCTGGCGATAGGCACCTTGCTGTCCGGCGTCAGCGCCTATCTGTGCATCCACTTCTTTTTGTCATTCATCAAGCGTATCGGCATGCAGCCTTTCGTCGTCTATCGCGTGCTGCTGGGCATCGCGCTGATCTGGCTGTTTGGTTGATGCTCAAGGAGGCCCCCATGATCAGCGCCAAGACTGTGCGACGTTGCTGGCTTTTGCCTGTGCTTGCATCACTGTTGATCGGTTGCAGCGATGAGCCCGACACCACCACGTCGGCGGTGACCCTGGAAGGCGACATCTTTGGCACCTTTTACCAGATCACCGTGGCGGATCCGCTGACCGAACAGCAGCTGGAAGAGATCGAGCAGGGCGTGCTCGACGAAATGCACGATGTCGATGCTTCCATGTCGACCTGGCGGGATGACTCCGAGCTCAGTGCCTTCAATCAGGCCCCGTTGGCTCAGTGGCAGCCGATCTCCGACGAGTTCATGGAGGTCCTGGCCATCAGCCAGTCGGTCAGCCAGCAAAGTCACGGTGCGTTCGATGTGACCGTCGGCAGTCTGGTCAATTTGTGGAGCTTCGGTCCTGAAGCCGAACCCGAACAGATTCCCGATGAGGCGGTGCTGCAGCAGCGCCTGGCCGAAGTTGGCATGGATGCCCTCGAGATTGATACCGACACTGCCCAGGCCAGACGCCTGCGCGACGTCTATGTGGACCTTTCCGGCGTCGCCAAGGGATTTGCCACGGATGAAGTGGCGGCGTTTCTCGACCGCCAGGGCATTGCCAACTACCTGGTCAACCTGGGCGGCGAGGTCAAGGTGAAAGGCCACCGTGACGGCGGTGATGGCCTATGGCGCATCGGTATCGAGGTACCCGAGAACGGCACTCCCAAGGCACAGCATGTGGTCGGTCTGGACGATATCTCGGTAGCCACCTCAGGCGACTATCGCCATTACTTCGAGGTGGATGGCAAGCGCTATTCCCACACCATCGATCCGCGCACTGGACGTCCGATCACCCATCGCCTGGCGTCGGTCAGCGTGGTGCATCCCTCCAACGCCTGGGCAGATGCCTGGGCCACCGCCATCAGCGTGATGGGCGAGCGCGAGGGCATGCAGGCGGCGATTGCCGCGGAGCTGCCGGTCGTCATGCTGGTACGTCAAGGCGAGGGATGGGAGAGCTGGGTCAGTCCTGCCTTCGTCGAGCGGTTTGGCAGTGATGTCGTCGACAAGCTTGGTCTCAAGGTAGTGTCCCAGGACGACATCCCGCTAGAATAGAAACACTGTTCGCAAGAAGGCGCGACCAGGCGCTGACCAGACTATGCTGTCTCAAGGGCAGCGGTCCCTGCTGGTCAAGGTCATGGCGTTCTGGTCAGCCCGGATCTTTTTCTCTCCTCTACACGACAAGGAGTCACAATGAGCCTCGATGTGGTGATTCTGGCCGCCGGACAAGGCACCCGCATGCGCTCCAGCCTGCCCAAGGTACTGCATACCCTGGCTGGAAAGCCGATGGTGCGTCACGTGGTGGACACTGCGTCGGGACTTGGCGCACAGCGTACCCACGTGGTCATCGGACACGGCGGTGAGCGGGTGCGCGAGGCGCTGGCCGATACAGGAGTGGGATTCGCCCATCAGGCGGAACAGAAAGGGACCGGGCATGCCGTGGCCCAGGCGCTGGGACAACTGGGAGATGGCAAGGTCCTGGTGCTGTATGGCGATGTGCCGCTGATTCGTCGCGATACGCTGACGTCGTTGCTCACCCAGGTGAATGATCACAGCATGGGCCTTTTGACGGTCACTCTGGAAGATCCCAGCGGCTACGGACGCATCGTGCGCGATGAGCAGGACAATGTCGTGGCCATCGTCGAGCAGAAGGATGCCAACGACGAGCAACTTGCGATCCGCGAGTGCAACACCGGCATCATGGCCATGACCAGTGCGCAGTTGAAGCGCTGGCTGCCCGAGCTGTCCTCCGACAATGCACAGGGTGAGTACTACCTCACCGATGTGATTGCCATGGCGGCTGCCGAGGGTGTCCGCGTTGCTACCGCTCAGCCGTCGCGTCCGATCGAGGTGGAAGGCGTCAACAACCGGTCTCAGATGGCCCGGCTCGAGCGTGCCCACCAGCACAGCATCGCCGAGTCATTGATGGCCAGTGGTGTGGCCCTGGCCGACCCTGCACGACTCGATGTGCGTGGGCGTCTGAGCTGCGGTCACGATGTCTTTATCGACGTAGGCTGCGTGTTCGAAGGCGAGGTTGAGCTGGGCGAAGGCGTGCGGATTGGACCCTACACGGTGATTCGTAACAGTCACATTGGTGCCGAAAGCGTGATTGAGGCGCATAGCATCATTGATGGCGCCGTATTGGCGGGACTCAATCAGGTCGGCCCCTTCGCCCGGCTGCGCCCTGGCTCGCGACTGGCGGTCAAGGCCAAGGTGGGCAACTTCGTCGAGACCAAGAATGCCGAGGTCGGAGAAGGCAGCAAGATCAACCACTTGAGTTATGTGGGCGACGCTCGCCTGGGCCGTGAGGTGAATATCGGTGCAGGTACCATTACCTGCAACTATGACGGTGCCAACAAGCATCGTACCGAGATCGGCGATGCGGCCTTTATTGGTTCCAATTCAGCGCTGGTGGCGCCGGTCAGTGTCGGTGAGGGGGCGACGGTAGGCGCTGGCTCGACCATCAGCCGAGACGTGGCCGATCACAGCCTGGCGGTGACCAGGGCACGTCAGATTGCCAAGGCCAACTGGCCGCGGCCGTCCAAGGACGATGAGTGAGGGTGTCCGTGCCCTGATGCGTAGCTGCTGTAAATCATGATGTTTTTCAAGGAGTGACCCCTATGTGTGGCATCGTCGCCGCGGTTGCCCAGCGCAACGTACAGAATATCTTGCTCGAGGGACTCAAGCGCCTCGAGTATCGCGGCTACGATAGCGCCGGAATGGCGGTGCGAAGCCCCATGGGTAGCCTCGATCGTCAACGTGCCGTGGGCAAGGTAGCGGCCCTGGAAGAACGCCTGCAGGCGACGGGCTTGCCCGGTCACAGTGGTATCGCCCACACCCGCTGGGCGACCCACGGCCGTCCCAGCGAGCCCAACGCACATCCTCACCAGTCCCGGGACCGCCTGGCGGTGGTGCATAACGGCATCATCGAGAACCATGAGTCGCTGCGCCAAGAGCTCAGCGATCAGGGCTATCAGTTCGAATCCGAGACTGACACTGAAGTCATCGCCCATCTGCTGGAGCGCGAGTCGCGCCGCGACGGCAATCTCTTGAGTGCGTTTCAGCGGGTTGTCGCCGGGCTGGATGGTGCTTACGCGCTGGCGGTCATGGCGGTGGATGAGCCGGGGGTCGTGGTGGGAGCGCGCAAGGGCAGCCCTCTGGTGGTGGGGGTCGGTATCGACGAGGCGTTCCTGGCCTCTGATCCGCTGGCGCTGTTGCCCGTCACCGATCGCTTCATCTACCTGCTCGAGGGAGATGTGGTCAGGCTGTCGGGTGACGGTCAGATTGAGCTGTTTGATGCCGACGGCGTTGCGGTTCAGCGTGAGATCCACACCTTCGAGCACGGTGATGGAGCGGCCAGCAAGGGCGCCTACCGTCACTTCATGCTCAAGGAGATTCACGAGCAGCCGGAGGTGATCGCCGCCGCTCTGGAAGGGCGTCTGGGGGATCGCAGCGTGCTGGTGGAAAGCTTCGGTCCCGATGCCGAGCGCCTGTTCAAGGACGTTCGCCAGATTCACATCGTGGCCTGTGGTACCAGCTACCATGCGGGAATGGTGGCGCGGTACTGGCTGGAGCGCTACACCAATGTGCCCGTGCAGGTGGAGGTGGCGTCCGAGTATCGCTACCGTCAGGTCGTGGTTCCTCAAGGTACCCTGTTCGTGACGCTCTCCCAGTCGGGTGAGACGGCGGATACCCTGGCCGCAATGCGCTTTGCCATGCAGCAGCAGAACTACCTGGGTAGCCTGGGGATCTGTAACGTGCCGGGGAGTTCGCTGGTACGCGAGGCCGACCTGACCCTGATGACCCAGGCGGGTCCCGAGATCGGAGTGGCCTCTACCAAGGCCTTCACCACCCAGCTGACGGCGCTGATGCTGTTTGCGCTGGCGCTGGGACGGGTGCGTGGCATGGACGAGGGTGAGCAGGCCGAGATCGTCGATGCCCTGCGTTCGCTGCCCACCCTGTGCAGCCTGGTACTGGGTCTCGACCGGGACATCGAGGCCATGTCCATGGCCTTTGCCGAAAAGCACCATGCGCTCTTCCTGGGCCGTGGTGCCCACTTTCCCATCGCCCAGGAAGGTGCGCTCAAGCTCAAGGAAATCTCCTACATTCACGCCGAGGCCTATCCGGCGGGCGAGCTCAAGCATGGCCCGTTGGCACTGGTGGACAGCGACATGCCGGTGATCTCGGTAGCCCCCAACGACGAGCTGCTCGACAAGCTCAAGTCCAACTTGCAGGAAGTCAGGGCGAGGGGCGGAGAGCTGTATGTCTTCGCTGACGAGAACGTGGGTCTGCATGAAAGTGACGGTATCCGCGTCCTGCATCTGCCCCATGTGCATGATGCCTTGGCGCCGATCCTCTACACCCTGCCACTGCAGCTGCTTTCCTACCACGTGGCGGTACTCAAGGGCACCGATGTGGATCAGCCCCGCAACCTGGCCAAGTCCGTGACCGTGGAATAGCCACGGGGCCTGCGGTAAGCCACAAGAGTGGTTCTCTACCATAGACAAGCGACGGCGCCGAACACTCAGTGTTCGGCGCCGTCGCTTCGAGAGGCCGTTAACGTTTCGCATCCACTGCACAACACTCTTCGATATGTGTGCAATGGCGTGCATTGCGAACTGCTGCAGTGCAGAAAATGTGTCTTTGACGTAAGGCTAGTTCCCTGAAAATAGGGATAAAATCCTCTCTAGTGTGCCAATAGATGCCATTATGTGCTTAGCCTTATTGAGCACATAATCAAACACCATGGATGCATCTTCGTTCCTATAGTCGCTTATCAAGCGCTTGTGATGTTGGCCGGTAGCGGTGAAGCCAATCTCCTGAGCCTATAACGATAACGACCGAGGACTGGCGATGATCAGACGATGCTCCAGCGGCCCCTTACGCTCCCCTGTCATGCTCTCTCCTGTGGTGCTCTCGGCTGCCATGCTGACCGGCGTTCCTGTGCTCGCCATGGTGCCTATGAAGGCCGTTGCCCAGACCACCATGCAGGAACTCAACGAGCTAAAGGCCCAGATCGAACTGCTGAAACAGCAGCAACAGGCGGCGATGGCGCTGGTCGAGCAGCAGCAGGCCCAGATCGACAGCCTGATCAGCCAACAGACCCATATGCAGCATGAGGTGGCCGAGGTCAGCGACAGCGTGGTCAGGCGCACCGACGACGGCGACTTTCTGGTGGGCGAGACGACGGTGGCCATCGGTGGTTATATCAAGGCCCAGGCGGCCTTCTCCGACAACGGTCTGAGCGACGGCAAGGCCAACGAGACGGTGACGGCGGGGCTGTTGCGTGCCACCGATGATGACAAGGACAATCGGGTCAGCCTCAGTGCACGTGAAACGCGCTTCAATATCGGCACCTCCACGCCGGTGGGGGGCGATACCATGAACACCTTCATCGAGATGGACTTCTACGGTGCCGACGATGAAGCCAACGAATTTGTGTCCAACTCCTACGCCCCCAGGTTGCGGCACGCTTACTTGAGCTGGGGAAACTGGCTGGCCGGCCAGACCTGGTCGACCTTCATGGACGTGAAGGGACTCGGGGAGCTGGACGCCTTCAGTACCCATACGGGCTCCATCTTTGTGCGACAGCCTCAGCTCCGTTACACCTATCCGCTGGACTGGGGCAATCTGCAGTTCGCGGTGGAGAACCCTGAGGATGGCGACGACGACCAGGACACCCCGGATATGGTGGCCCGAGTCAACGTGGATCAGGACTGGGGACATGTCTCTGCTGCCACCGTCGTCCGACGCTTCAGCCTGGACGATGCCGAGGATGACGACAGTCGCTGGGGGGCCGGTTATAGCCTGACCGGGCGTTTCCCGGTGTTCGAAAAAGATGACCTTATGCTCCAGGCCAACTACGGCAACCTGGGGCGTTACATGGCCCTGGGTGCCTATCCCAACGCCAAGGTCAAGGATGGACAGCTCAAGATGGTCGAGTCCTGGGGGGCGTCCGCCATCTATCGGCACTACTGGACCGACACCTTGCGCTCAAGCGTTGCCTACTCGGCCACGGAACTCAACAGCCATGGCAGCGGCAATGATACGGACAGCTACGACAGCGTTTTTCTCAACCTGATGTGGTCTCCCTTCGCCAATACCACTCTGTCAGCGGAGTACCAGCGCTACGACCTGGATGAGGTCGACGGGGACACCTTCGATCTAGACCGCGTGCAGCTCTCTGCCAAGTACGACTTCTAGGCAAGGTTCCACCCTCGATGGCGCACCACGATGTACCCAACGGAGACCAGGGGGGGCATGCAACCGTGAGAAAGGTGTCATGAAGAGCCGTCATCGCGGATGGCGTCCGGTCTCGGTAGATAAGGCTTTGTCCGAAAAGTCGACGAGCGAAGGTTAGACAAGGCAAAAATCGGTGAGAAAGCGCAGTTTACGAGGTGTAAATGAGCATTTTGACCGGGCTGGCGTACCAGCTGATTTTTAACGCCGTATCGCCAAGCGCAGGCACTTTTCGTGCAAGCCCTAGGGAGCTCGCGCTGTCGCCGGACGATAATAGGTTGGGGTGGTATCCTGTCGCCCCTGATGGCTCGGCGAGAGCAAGACCTTGTGTGAATCTCCACCTGAACGCCCGCTGCATATCGGCTTGCCCATGTGGGCGAATCCCGACTGGCGAGGCGGGCTTTACGCCCCTCATGCTGGTCGCGACGGATGGTTGTCAGACTACGCCGAAGTATTCAACGCGGTGGAGGGCAACACGACCTTCTACAGCGGTGCGCCTAGACCTGACACCGTAGATGCCTGGTCGCGACAGGCGCCTGCGGGCTTTCGTTTCTGCTTCAAGTTGCCCCAGCAACTGACCCACGGCAAGCGACTCAGGCTGGTGGGGCAAGAGGTGGAGGCATTCCTGGAGGCGCTGGCGCCTCTTCGGGACAGGCTTGGGCCCGTCATGATCCAGCTACCGCGAGACTTCGGTCCGGACGAAATCCCGGCACTGGCGCAGACGCTCGAGGACTGGCCGTCCGACTACCCCTGCGCGGTGGAGCTGCGACACAGTGAGTTTTTCCACAAGGGGACCGCTGAACGGGATATCAACGCGCTGTTGATAAGTCATGATGTCGATCGCGTCATGCTCGACGTGCGGCCGCTGTTTTCAGGCCCACCGATGGACCATCCCGGGCTGATCCAGGCAAGGCGCGAAAAGCCAAGACGCCCACTACATGTGCTCTCCACAGCAAATTTTCCTGTCATTCGTTACATCGGGCATCTTGACAAGGACGTAAATGAGCACTATTTCGCGCCCTGGGTACGGCAGCTATGCCTGTGGATAAAACAGGGGAAAACCCCTTTCCTGTTTGTGCATACCGCTGACAATCGTCAGGCCCCAGAACTGGCTAGAGTGCTCTACGCCAGAATCGCAAGGGAAATGGGGTGGCCAGAACTCTGCGCTTTCCCCGGAGATCGACAGAATCTGCTGCTTTGACCAATGTTGGCTGGCGTTTGTTGGTGTCATACGCTAGTTTGGTCGGCTGTTCGTCACTTGCCATGGGCCAGGGCGGCCGTCGCCTTACCTCGGACGACGACCCACCTGAACCCAACGGTCTCGACCAGCGCCCAACCGGCGTTGGGGAAGAGTGTTGTGCCGGCAGTGATCCTGCTGACATCCGTCAGACCCCTTGATTATCGGTAGTACCGTGACCCGGGCTATCGAGGACGTGGCGACTACAAACACAACGCCGTCATTGCATCCGATCGATCAATGACGACACGTATCCTCAGGGTGATTTATGTCCAAGACTACACATGCGCAGTGGTCATCGCGCCTGTCCTTCATTCTTGCTGCTACCGGCTCGGCCGTTGGTCTCGGTAACATCTGGAAGTTTCCTTACATGGTGGGCGAGAGTGGCGGTGCCGCCTTCGTTCTTGTCTACCTTCTGTGTATTGGCCTGATTGGCCTGCCTATTCTGGTGACCGAGTGGATGATCGGTCGGCGTGGGCAAAGCAACCCGGTCAATGCCATGGCCAGCGTGGCCAAGCAGGCCGGTCAGCCCAAGATCTGGGCGTTGGTGGGTATCTCCGGTGTGATCGGTGCCTTCCTTATCCTGTCGTTCTACAGCGTGATCGGCGGTTGGTCCCTGTACTACACCCTGGGTAGCGTCACTGGCGACTTCAGCGGTCAGGATGCCGACGGCATCGGCGCCCTGTTCGGTGGCATGCTGGCGAGTCCTGGTCTGCTGCTGCTGTGGCACTCCATCTTCATGTTGCTGGTGATCGGCATCGTGGCGCGGGGCGTCACCAAGGGCCTGGAAGGTGCGGTCAATGTACTGATGCCCGCGCTGGCGCTGCTGCTGGTCGTGCTGGTGGGTTATGGCATGACCACTGGCCACTTTGGCGAAGCGCTCAACTACCTGTTCAATCCAGATTGGTCAGCGCTGAACGGCGAAGTGGTGCTGGCAGCTCTGGGACATGCCTTCTTCACGCTGTCTCTGGGCATGGGCATCATGATTGCCTATGGCTCTTACCTGGGCGAAAAGGTGGATCTGATCAAGACCGCTCGCACCGTCGTTATCATGGATACCGTGATCGCACTGGGCGCTGGCCTGGCCATTTTCCCCATCGTGTTCGCCAATGAGCTTGACCTTGCCTCTGGTCCCAGCCTGATCTTCGTTACCTTGCCTCTGGCCTTCGGTAACATGGGTGGCGGCTTGATTCTTGGCCTGATGTTCTTCCTGCTGTTGACCTTTGCTGCCCTGACATCGGCCATTTCGCTGCTGGAGCCGGTGGTGGAATTCGTGGAAGAGCGTACGCCCCTGTCGCGTTCGGCCTCGACCGTCGTTGCCGGTATCGGTGCCTGGGCGCTGGGCATTGCTGCGCTGTTGTCGTTCAACCTGTGGAGCGAGCCGGTACTGTTTGGCCTTGGCGTTTTCGATCTGCTCGATAAGCTGACCAGCAAGTTCATGCTGCCGTTGACCGGTCTTGGCGCCATTGTGTTCGCTGGCTGGTTCCTCAGCCGCGAGGGTGTCGCAGAAGATCTGGGCCTGTCCGGCGGCAAGGAAATGGTGTGGGTGGCTCTCACCCGTGTTGTCGCGCCCATCGGCGTTATCGTGGTGTTTATCTCGAGCCTGTAAGCCGCTCGTCAGATCGGCGTCGCTGTGGCGTCGATCGACTCTGTGCTTTCAAGACCCGGCCTTGTGCCGGGTCTTGGCGTTTTCGCCGATCTCTTTCGATGGCCTGCCGTGCATTGTGGGGCTGAAGACACATCGCAAGCGCATCGAGCCGCGTTTAGCTAGGGCTGGTTAATCTGGGCTCGAGCTGGGCGGGGTTCGTCGTAAGTAGGGGGGAGAGGCTGCCACGCCCATTTTTTAGGGCGGAGCCGATCACCTGCCCTCGTGGAGGGGCAAGATGGGGAATGGCATGTCCAGAGAGGACGTTGCCATTCATTGTCGTCAGGCAGGAACGTCGGTGGTGGCAGGCCTGCCTGATCTGATGGGGCTGTCTAGCTAGTGCATTTCGTCTTCGTTGCCGTCTTCCGGCAATTCGGCGATGTCTTCAGAAAGGCGCTTGAATTCTCGATGCAGCTCGATGCCGCGGCGGGCCCTGAGGTTACGCTGGGCCGCGCTACGGGAGCGCTTCTCGTGTTCGGCGACTTCCATGCTCATGAAGATGTCGAGGAGTTCACTCTTTACGGAGGTTAACCGTTCGACATTACGCATGATCGACTCTCCTATGCAGTGAATGTGCCGGCATCCAGGACGCTGCGCGACACTGCCCTTTTACTATACCCCAGTTGACAAAAAGATGACGGTGTGGGTGTCAATTCTGTAACGCTCTGCCAACGCTTGAGAAAAAAGTGCCTTTGTTCAAACCATTGGCCTCTATCAGGGGGATGTCGATTGGTTGGGCAATCCTCGTCGGCATCGGGCATACTGGAATGCAACACCGGCCCGACAGCCATGGAGCTGTATGTCATGCTGCCATGCACGATGTCGGGCGGGACAAGGCTCAAGGCCTGCTACCTCGGGGCCTCCCGTCAGTCAAAGGAGTAAAGGGTGAGTCGCGCGCTGTTTGATGAAATGCGACGTCGCATGGAACACTTCCGGCGGTCAGAGCAGAAGGTGGCACGCTTCGTTCTGCGTAACCCCGATGAAGTTATCCACATGCGTATCGTCGATCTTGCCACTGAGGCAAAGGTCAGCGAGCCCACGGTCGTGCGCTTCTGTCGCGCACTTGGCTGTGACGGGTTTCAGGATTTCAAGCTGAAGCTAGCGCAGATGCTGGCATCAGGTAGCCAGTTCGCTCAATTCTCGATGAATGACAGCGACTCCGTGGCCGAATTCTCCCACAGCATCTTCGACTCGACGGTGGGCACCCTGCTGTCGATTCGAGATCGCCTGGACAATGATGCGTTGAACAGGACCATCAACGCGCTGGCCATGGCCAATCGTGTCGAGTTCTATGGTTTCGGCGCGTCTGGTGCAGTGGCCTTCGATGCGCAGCACAAGTTTTTCCGGCTGCAGATTTCTACCGCTGCCTATGCCGACCCCCATATGCAGAACATGTCGGCGGTGACGCTCAAGGAAGGCGACGTGGTGGTGGCCATTTCCCAGACCGGGCGTACCCGCGCCCTGGTCGCCAGCGTCAAGCTGGCACGGGAGGCGGGAGCCACCGTGGTCGGCCTTTGCCCGAGCGGATCGCCGCTGGCGGATGAGGTAGACCTGCCGCTGTTTATCGATGTGCTCGAAGACACAGAAATTTATACGCCGATGAGCTCGCGAATTGCGCACCTGGTGCTGATCGACGTGTTGGCGGTAGGTGTCGCCAAGACCCGAGGTCCCAAGTTGGCCGAACAGCTCAAGGCGGTAAAGCGTAGCCTGAACCCGTTGCGTTATCCCGAATCCGACTCATCTTGACGCGCACAAGCGGAGACTGACGACCCGCGCCTTGGGGTCGATGGTCTGCTGTCCTTTTATCCAGCATCGCTATGGTAGACTGGGCGCCCACTTTCTCTCCAGCGGTGCCTTCTCCATGGACGACGTCACGGCGATCATTGACGGCCTCAATTCGGCGCAGCACGAGGCGGTATGCGCTCCTCAGGGCAACATGCTGGTGCTCGCCGGCGCGGGCTCCGGCAAGACCCGCGTGCTGGTGCATCGTATCGCCTGGCTGATGCAGGCCGAGGGGCTGTCACCCTACGCCGTACTGGCGGTGACCTTCACCAACAAGGCCGCCAGGGAGATGCGCACGCGTCTTGAGGCCCTTCTGGGACTCTCGCTGAGGCATGTCTGGGTGGGCACCTTCCACTCGATTGCCCATCGCTTGCTGCGTACTCACTGGCAGGATGCTCGTCTGCCCCAGCACTTCCAGATCATCGATTCCGATGATCAACTGCGTCTGATCAAACGCCTGTTGAAAGATAACCAGGTCGACGACGAGCGTTTCCCGCCGCGCCAAGTGCAATCCTTCATCGGTGGTTGCAAGGAAGAAGGGCTTCGGCCACACCAGGTACGTACCAACGGCGACGCCTATGTCGAGCAGATGGTATCGCTGTACGACATCTATCAGTTGACCTGTGAACGTGGTGGCCTGGTCGATTTTGGTGAGCTGTTGCTGCGCAGCCTGGAGCTCTTGCGCGACAATCCTGCATTGCTGGCCCATTACCAGGAACGCTTTGCCCATGTGCTGGTGGATGAGTTCCAGGACACCAACACCTTGCAGTACGCCTGGTTGAAGCTTCTTACTGGGCAGCGTACGCCAATGACGGTGGTAGGTGATGACGATCAGTCGATCTACGGTTGGCGTGGGGCCAAGGTGGAGAACATTCGTCGCTTCGAGCAAGAGTTTGCGGATACCAAGACCGTCCGACTCGAACAGAACTATCGCTCTACCAGCGCCATCCTTGATGCGGCCAACGCGCTGATCAAGCAGAACTCTGATCGCATGGGCAAGGAGCTGTGGACGGCTGGCAGTCGCGGCGAACCCATTTCCGTGTATGCCGGTTTCAATGATATGGAAGAGGCACGCTTTATCGTCGATACCATCAAGGAAAAGGTCGATGAAGGGTACCAGCGCCAGGAAGTGGCCATTCTGTATCGCTCCAATGCTCAGTCTCGAGTGATCGAGGAGACCTTGATTCGCCAGGGCATGCCGTATCGCATCTACGGGGGGCAGCGGTTCTACGAGCGCCTTGAGATCAAGAACGCCTTGGCATATCTGCGCCTTTTGCTGAACCGTGACGATGACGCGTCCCTGGAACGCGTCATCAATGTGCCCGCTAGAGGTATCGGTACGCGCACGGTAGAGGGTTTGCGCGATCGTGCGCGCCGCGCGCAGGTATCGCTGTGGCAGTCCATCCATGACACCCTGGCCGACGGCTCTCTAAAGGGGCGTGCCGCCAACGCCGTGACGGCATTTGCCGACCTGATCGAAGGTCTCGACAATGACACCTCGGGGATGGCGCTTCACGAGATCATCGCCCACGTTAACCAGCGCACGGGACTGATTGATCACCACCTCAGCGAAAAGGGCGAGAAGGGCCAGGCTCGAGTCGAGAACCTGGAAGAACTGATCAATGCCGCGCGGGCGTTCTCCCAGGGCGAGACATTGGATACCGTGGAGGCTGGCGAGGGCATGGTGGCGCTCGAGGCCTTTCTGGCCGAGGCGGCGCTCAACGCTGGCGAGCACGAGGCCGACGAATTCGAAGACAGCGTGCAGCTGATGACGTTGCACTCCGCCAAGGGGTTGGAGTTCCCGGTGGTATTCATTGCGGGAGTCGAAGAGGGGCTGTTTCCCCACCGCATGTCCCTGGAAGAGCCCGGCCGCCTCGAGGAAGAGCGCCGACTCTGCTACGTCGGGGTGACCCGGGCGATGAAGAAGCTGTATCTGACCCATGCCGAGATTCGCCGCATGCATGGCAAGGAAACCTTTCAGCGGCCGTCTCGTTTTCTGCGCGAGTTGCCCGAGTCGCTGCTGGAGGAAGTGCGTCTTCGCGGCCAGGTATCGCGTCCCGTCAGCGCGCGGCCGACGCCGCCACGCTTTGCCCAGTCCGGTGTCGAGGCTAGCGGTGACCTGCCTGCACTGTCATTGGGGCAGCGGGTTCGCCACCCGGTATTTGGTGAGGGAGTCATCCTCAATGCAGAAGGTGAGGGGGAGCGTGCCCGGGTGCAGGTCAGCTTCGAAGGCCACGGGGATAAATGGCTGGTACTCGGGTTTGCCAAGCTCGAGGCGCTGTAGCCCACTGCCGTCTTTGCCAGCTGCGCTCTTGAGCGCAGCGTCTCAGGCCTGGCTTGCAGGCTAATTTCTCTTTCCCGCATACTTCCCGGCGGACACCACGCCGGGGAGAGCAGCCTTCGACCCTGCTGCTTTGATGCCGGCGTCGACATAACACGCTTCAGGAGCTCGCCCCATGGAACGCCGTTCCTTTCTCAAGACCGCCGGCCTCGGCGCTGCAGGCGTCGCCGCCGCCCCCTTTGTCAGCACCGCCAGTGCCCAGGAAACCATTACCTGGAACATGGTCACCTCCTGGCCCAAGAACTTCCCCGCATTGGGAACCGGTGCCAATGACCTGGCCGAGCGGATTGAGCGGATGTCCGGCGGGCGCATGAAAGTTAGGGTTCACGGTGCAGGCGAGATGGTGCCGGCCATGGAAGTCTTTGACGCAGTGTCTCAGGGCACCGCCGAAATGGGACATTCCGCTTCCTATTACTGGCGCGGCAAGGTGGCGGCATCCCAGTTCTTTACCGCCGTGCCATTCGGCATGACCACCACCGAGACCAACGCCTGGCTCTACAATGGCGGTGGTCAGGAATTGTGGGACGAGCTGTATGCCGGGCATAACCTCAAGCCATTTGCGGTGGGCAATACCGGGACCCAGATGGCAGGCTGGTTCAAGAAGGAGATCAACTCACTGGAAGATATGCAGGGGCTCAAGCTGCGTCTGCCCGGTCTTGCCGGTGAAGCCATGTCAGGCATCGGGGTCACCACGCTGACGATTCCCGGCAGCGAGATTTTCACTTCGCTGCAGACCGGAGTGCTCGATGCTGCAGACTGGGTCGGACCGTACAACGACTTGGCCTTTGGTCTGCACCAGGTCGCGGATTTCTACTATACCTCTGCCTGGAACGAGCCGAGTGCCATCCTTGAGGGGACGGTCAATCTGGATGCCTGGAACGCGCTTCCCGACGACCTCAAGGCCATCGTGACCGAGGCGGCGAGAGCCTCCAACCTGGCGATGATCAGTGAATTTGCCTTCCGCAATGCCGAAGCCCTGGACGCGTTGGTCAATGAGCACGGCGTGCAGCTGCGTGCCTTCCCTGACGACGTGATCACGGCGTTGCACGAATCGTCGGAGCAGGTATTGCAGAAGCAGGTGGACAGTGACGAGGCGTCTGCGCGCATCTACGAGTCATACCGCAACTTCCAGGCCCAGGTGCGCAAGTTCTCGGATGTGGGCGAGTTTGCCTATCTCAAGGCGCGGGACAACGTGCTGTCTTGATGTCTGAACACCCGGGCAACGGTGGACGAGTGCCGTTGCCCGGTGGCAGGCCGCCGGATCAAGCATGCACGCCTCGGATGCGGCCATTGTCGTCCAGTGCCACCAGCACGTGGCGTGCTTCGGTGACCTTGTGGAGGTCGTCCTCGCTGTCGTGAGCTGTACGAACCCATACCTCCACATCAATCTTGATCGAACTGTGGCCAATGTCACCGACCTGGGTGTAGACGCAGACCAGAGACCCCACACGCACCGGGCAGAGAAAGTCCATTCCCTCGATCGCCACGGTGGCGGTTCGTCCTCGTGCCTCTTGGCTGGCGGTCCACTCTGCGGCCTGGTCCATCAGGCGGGCTAACCAACCAGCGGGAATGTCACCGTGCGCGTTGGTGTCCTGGCGAGTCGCCGCGAGCTTCAAGGTCAGTTGACCCTTTGGCACAGGAACGTCATCGACTTCGGTCATCATGATGAGTGGCATCCGGCGTGAGTTGTTGTCATCGCTGACGTTCGCAAGCAAACGCCATCGTCGCTGACGTCATGAAACCACCCCGGAGCGATATACTCCACCGTTCGTGCGTTACCCTGCAGGGACGTCGCGCCGAGGACCACCACGGCCAGAAGCTTTGTTAGACGTTCTGGCAGAAGCTCTGGGTGGTTGCCTTGGCAAGCGTGTGGCACGGATGATGTGAACACTCAGGAAGATAGCCGAGCGAAGGCGTCATTCTGTCTGACGTGATGCTGAGCTAATGCCGGGAGGCCAGATGTCCAGCGTGTCCCATTTTGCTGCCACCAGCAGGCGCATCGTGATGCTCCTGTGGCTGGGCTGGGTGGCATGGTTACCCTTGCCGGCGACGGCACACGATGTCGCGGGGGCATTGAACGCAGTAGGTTCGGACACCATGGCCGAGCTGATGCTGCGCTGGGGGGAACAGTTCGAAGAGCAGCGTCCAGGCGTTCGTCTGCAGCTGCAAGTGGCAGGATCCGCCAGTGCTCCACCCGCGTTGATTGCCGGCACTACGCTGTTGGGCCCCATGTCGCGGCCCATGCAGGATGATGAGAAGGCAGCATTTGCGGCACGTCACGGCTATGCCGTCACTCCCGTGGTCGTGGGCAAGGATGCCCTGGTCGTGGTGGTCAATCGGCATAACCCCCTCGAGCGTCTGAACCGCCAGCAGCTCGACGCCATCTTCTCCGATACGCTGGCCTGTGGTGCGGAAGAAAGCATCCACCACTGGCAGCAGCTGGGGCTGGATGATCCCCAGGGCAGCATCCATCTGTACGGTCGTAATGCGGTCTCCGGTACTCACGGTCTGTTTCGGCGTCGTGCGCTGTGTGATGGTGAGTTCAAGGTATCCGTCACCGTCTCGGCGGGATCGGCAGCGGTGGTCGCCGCTGTCGGTGACGACCCGCGAGGCATCGGGTATGTCGGTTTGAATCATTTGAACGCTGACGTGCGTGAGGTGGCCATTGCCGATGGCCAGCGTGACGTGAGACCTGAGCGTCAGGCGCTGCGGGATGGGGACTATCCGTTGGTTCGCGACTTGCTCATTTACGTCAACCGGCCCCCGGAAACACCGCTGCCGGAGGTAGAGCGTGCCTTCCTGGACATGGTGCTGTCGCCGTCGGGTCAGCGCGTGGTGAAGGAACTGGGCTTCGTGGCGCTGTCACCCTCGGCATTGATGGCACAGCGACGAGCGCTGGGGCTACCGGCGTTGGCACGAGAGGAACGTTGATCAAGCCGTCTTCTGTCATCCAGATGTCATGAAGATGTCGTAATCTTCCGCTATGCAACAATGGCTGGCCTAGATGTCTGATCCTACCTCCACCAATCCTCTCTATCGGTCCCGCCAGCGGCGAGATCGACTGGCCACCCTGCTGATCACGGCAGGGGGGATCGGTGTGCTGTTGACGGTCATTGCCATCGCGGTATTTCTGCTGGTGGAGGTGGTGCCCCTGTTCTGGCCCGGGGCAGACGGAATGTCTCTGAGTGCGCTGTGGTCGGCCCCCGGCACCAGTGGCGAAGCTGAGTTTCGCTGGCTGCCTCATCGCCTCGAAGAGGGGGTGGTTGCCCAGGCCAGTCTGGCGCCGTTGCTGTGGGGGACGCTTGAGGCCGCTATATGGGCGCTGATAGTGGCCATACCGTTGGCACTAGGCGCGGCGGCCCACTCGAGTCTGTATATGTCGCCGGGACTGCGTGCGCGCATGAAGCCGACCCTGGAGCTGATGGAAGCCATGCCCAGCGTCGTACTGGGTTTCATTGCCGGGCTGGTGCTGGGCCCCTGGGTGGAACGCCATCTGGCCGAGGCAGTGTCCGTCGTGCTGCTGCTGCCCCTCGCGATGATCACGCTGGCGCTGGGCCATCGTCGGCTACCGGTCCCCGTGCAGCGGTACCTGTCGCTGAATTCGGCCGCCTTGTGGTTATTGCCCTGCCTGTTGTTGCTGGTACTCGCCGCGGTGCAGCTTGCCCCGCTGTGGGAGAGCTGGTGGTTCGCTGGCGACCTGCGCGAATGGGTCGAGCAGCGCTGGGGTCTCGATGTTCAGGCACGCAATGCCATGATCGTGGGGCTGGCGATGGGGTTTGCCGTGATCCCCGGCATTTATGCGCTGGCCGAGGATGCGCTCAGTGATGTGCCGCGAAACCTGGCGGAAGGCGCCCAGGCCATGGGAGCCACGCGCTGGCAGACCCTGACCCGCGTCATGCTGCCGATTGCCCTCCCGGGGATCTTCTCCGCCATCATGATCGGGGCCGGTCGAGCGGTGGGAGAAACCATGATCGTGTTGATGGCCAGCGGTAACAGCGCCCTGATGACGGCGACGCCGTTGGATGGCCTCAGGTCGCTGGCCTCGAGCATTGCGATTGAACTGCCCGAAGCGGCACCAGGCGGCACCCACTACCGCTTGCTGCTATTGGCGGCCCTGGCGCTGTTTCTGTTTACCTTTCTGATGAACACCCTGGCCGAGCTGGTGCGTGCAAGACTCAGGCAGCGCTTCCGGCGTTCGCGGGGTGATACATGAAGATTCCCGGCCATACGGCGGTCGGCAGCAAGACGCTTAGACGTCCGCATGAGGGGCCCTGGGCGTGGTTGGCTGCGGCCTCGGTAGCGCTGTCGGTATTGATGCTAGGCGCCTTGATTGTTCTGCTCAGCGTGAAGGGGTTGGCCAACTTCTGGCCGTCGACCCTGCACGAGGTCACCCTTGATGACGGCGACACGGTCATAGGCGTGCCTTTTGAGCAGCGCACGCTGCCCGGTGGAGAAGGCGTCGAGCGGCGCTACTGGATAGCCAATCGTGATGATGGCGGTGGCATCTGGCGCTGGTTGAGCGTCCCGCGGCTGGCGAGTGACCAGACGCCTGATGACCTGGTCGTGCTCGAGCGACGTCACTGGGGCACCTTCTTCGGTCGCCTGGTGGCAGTGAGGCTGGAGGGTGAACGGCTGACGGGAGAGGCCGCGTGGCTGGCCATGGAGCAGCGGCTCAAGGAGCTTGATGCCCTGCGCCAGGCCCGACAGCAGTTGACCCGTGATGAGATACTGCCGTTGATCCGACATATGGAGCGCGAGCCGTCGTCGAGCGAGACACAGCACCGCCTGGATGACCGGCAACTGGAAGCGTTACAGGCGCGGGCGACGGAGCTTCGTCGGTTGCAGCAGGGCGGGGTACTGGTGCTGGAGAACAGCCAGGGCCAGCGTCAAGAGCAGCCCTTGGAGGAAGTGCTGGATGCCTGGCGCCCCAACGCCATGGCCTGGTACGAAAAACTGGGCCACTGGGGAGGAGAACTGTGGCAATTCCTGTCCGAGGGGCCCAGGGATGCCAACACGGCCGGCGGCGTGTGGCCTGCGATCTTCGGCACTATCTTGATGGTGTTGCTGATGTCGGTGCTGGTCACGCCCTTCGGTGTGCTGGCTGCCGTCTATCTCAATGAAGTGGCCCATCAAGGTCGCTTGACTCGGCTAGTGAGGATTGGCGTGCGCAATCTGGCCGGTGTGCCCTCCATCGTGTACGGCGTGTTTGGCCTCGGGGTCTTCGTCT
Organism: Halomonas sp. DP3Y7-2; assembly: GCF_019800795.1. Taxonomy (NCBI): domain Bacteria; kingdom Pseudomonadati; phylum Pseudomonadota; class Gammaproteobacteria; order Oceanospirillales; family Halomonadaceae; genus Halomonas; species Halomonas sp. DP3Y7-2. The sequence continues at coordinate 369,698 of NZ_JAHVKJ010000001.1, read as the reverse complement.
ATGGTGTCGGTGGCAGCATTGACCGGTGGTTCTTCGACTCTTCTCTGCCATCGCCGACCTTTGGTACCGGTGGATTGCTGTGGGCATCGTTGACCCTGGCGCTGTTGACCCTGCCGGTGGTGATCGTGGCCACGGAAGAAGGCCTGTCACGGATTCCCCTGCACCAGCGCGAGGGGGCACTGGCACTGGGAGCAACACGCTTCGAGACCTTGACTCGGGTGGTGCTGCCGATGGCAATGCCGGCCATGCTGACAGGACTGATTCTGGCGGTGGCCCGGGCCGCGGGAGAAGTGGCGCCGCTGATGCTGGTCGGCGTGGCAAAGCTTGCACCACAGGTTCCAGTGGACGGTGAGTTTCCTTTCCTCCACCTTGAAAGAAAGTTCATGCACCTTGGCTATCACATCTACGATGCCGCCTTTCATTCCAGCGATGTTCAGGCCGCCATGCCGCTGGTCTATGCCACGGCTCTGTTATTGGTAGTGGTTATTTTGGTGCTTAACCTGACTGCAATATTCATGCGGCATTATCTGCGCAAGCGTCATGGTGCGCCGGTGCGTCGATGATGCAGGGAGAGTCAATGTCCATCGATGGAAGGCTGCCCCAACGCCAGCTCAGCCAGGCCTCCCTGGGAAGTCGGCGCGGGGCGGTCATGGCGTTTTCGGAAGCCGATACGTGCCTGGATATCCAGGGGCTAAGTCTGGCCTATGCGGGCAAGTCCGCATTGAAGGATCTGACGCTGCGCATCCCGCGGCACCGAGTGACGGCCTTCATCGGGCCGTCGGGCTGCGGCAAGTCGACGTTGCTGCGGGCACTTAACCGGCTGCATGACCTCAACGAGGACGTCAGCCGGCGCGGCAGTATCTATCTCGATGGGCACGACATCCATGATTCGCGAGTGGCCGTGTCGGAGTTGAGGCGACGGGTAGGCATGGTCTTTCAGGCACCCAATCCTTTTCCCATGTCGATCTACGACAATGTCGCCTTTGGTTTGCGACTGCAGGGGGGACTCAGCAAGCGGCGCATCGATGATGTGGTCGAGTGGGCGCTGAAGTCAGCCGCACTGTGGGAAGAAGTGAAGGGGCGCCTGCGTGCGTCAGCCTGGTCACTGTCAGGTGGTCAACAGCAGCGACTGGTGATTGCGCGGACCCTGGCGGTAGAGCCCGAGGTGCTGCTGCTGGATGAACCCGCCTCCGCTCTCGACCCGATCTCGACGCTCAAGATCGAGGAATTGATTCGCACGCTGAAGCCACATCTGACCCTGGTACTGGTCACTCATAACATGCAGCAGGCGGCACGTGTGTCCGACTATACGGCGTTCCTGCATAACGGTGAGCTGGTGGAGTACGGACCGACCGACACCCTGTTCACGCACCCGCGCCTGAGGCGCACCGAAAACTACATCACCGGACGCATGGTGGGCTGATCGCCCCCTGCACCTCCCTTCAGGAGACCTCCATGGATATCACCAGCGATACCCACAGTCAGCATATCTCGCGCCAGTTCAATCACGAGCTTGAAGAGCTCAAGACCCACCTGATGGCCATGGGTGGCCTGGTCGAGAAGCAGGTGCAGGATGCTGTCAGCGCACTGCTCGACTCCGACTCGGCGTTGGCCTCCCGGGTGGTCGACAATGACCGCGCGGTCAACGATATGCAGATCAAGATTGATGACGAGTGCACCCGCGTGCTGGCCCGCCGCCAGCCGGCCGCCTCGGACCTGCGCCTGGTGCTGGCGGTGATCCGCGCCGCATCCGATCTCGAGCGTATCGGTGATGAAGCCAGCAAGATCGCCCGTAACGCCATCGAACTGGTGGACGGCAACAATGGCACTCGCGGGTTCGTCGAGGTGCGCAATATCAGCGAGCACGTTCGCCACATGATGCGCGATGCACTGACCTCCTTTGCCCGCTTCGATACTGAGCTTGCGATGCAGGTGGTGCAGGAAGACGAGCGCGTCGACAGCGAGTATCAAAGCGCCATGCGATCGCTGATGACCTTCATGATGGAAGATGCGCGGTCTATCTCGCCAGTGCTCGCCATCATGTGGATTCTGCGAGCCCTAGAGCGCGTGGGTGACCACGCCAACAACCTGGCCGAGTACGTCATTTACCTGGTCAAGGGCCTGGATATCCGTCACGTCTCGCCGGACAAGATTGACCCGGATCTGCTGGACGACGACGCCTCGTCTTGACCTGAACGCCGCAAGCGGCGTCAATAGGCCGGCCCTGTCAGGGTCGTTGCCGGTACCCTGAACTGCGGGCCATCGTCGAGACGATGGCCCGCAGTCGTTATGGCCTTGTTGATGTCGTTGCCAAGGATAGAAGTCATGCTGAATGCTATTGAGGCGGTTCGTCGCGGTACGCGGCTGGTCTATAGCCGTGGACTGCGCCGCTACGTCTTTCTTCCCATTCTGGTCAATCTGCTGGTCTATGCCGGCATGCTCAGCTATGTGCTGGGTGAGTTTGGTGGCTGGCTCGACAGCTGGATGGCCATGGTCCCAAGCTGGCTGGAGTGGCTCGACTGGCTGATCTGGCCCCTGTTCGTGGTCAGCCTGATCGTGATCGTGTTCTTTTCGTTCACCCTGGTGACCCACCTGATTGCTGCCCCCTTCTACGGCTTTCTGGCAGCGCGTGCCGAGGTCGAGCTGACGGGGCAGGAGCCCAGCGACGACCGCGGTTGGCTCAAGACCGGTGTTGATGCACTCGGGCGTGAACTGCTCAAGCTGGCGTATATTCTGCCGCGCATGATCGGCCTGTTCATCCTCAGCTGGATACCCGTGGTGAATCTGGTGGCACCGCTGCTCTGGGCGGCCTTCAGCGCCTGGACCATGGCGATTACCTATCTCGACTATCCGATGGACAATAACAAGGTCAGTTTTCCCGATATGCGCAAGCGACTGTCGGCGCGCTGGTGGCCGAGTATCAGCTTTGGCGGCCTGGTGACGCTGATCACCTGGATACCACTGGCCAATCTGTTTCTGATTCCCGGCGCAGTGGCCGGGGCTGTGCTGATGTGGGATCAGCACTATCGCCAACTGCCGGTGGTGCGTCGCTGATGGCGACCTGTCACCTGGCCGGTGCAAGGCGCTGCCGATGTTGACAGGGTTGCCTGGGCTGGCCATCTACCTGTTGGCGGCGGTGGCCGAGATCGCCGGCTGCTTCGCGGTATGGCGCTGGTGGAGGGCGGATGGTGCGGCCTGGTGGCTGTTGCCCGGTCTGTTCAGCCTGGCGCTGTTTGCCTGGCTGCTCAGCCAGGTAGACGCTGACTATGCTGGACGCGCCTTTGCCGCGTACGGCGGCGTGTATATCGCGGCATCGTTGGGCTGGATGTGGTGGGTGGAGCAGCGCCCCCCCGATCGCTGGGACATGATGGGGGCGGCGCTTTGCCTGGCGGGCGCTGCGGTTATCTTGCTGGGTCCCAGGAGCTGAAAAGACACAGTGATGCCAGCCTGGCTTAAAGCGGGGCTGGTGTGTCCCTGGGTCGGGGTCAGGGCGAGGCGGCCGTCTGGCGGTTTTCCTGCACTCGGCTCGAGGGGAAGATACAGCGGAAGGTGGCGCCTTCACCCGGATGTGAGTCGATGTCGAGGCGCGCATCGTGGCGCAGCAGCACGTGCTTGACGATGGCGAGGCCTAGTCCGGTGCCACCGGTTGCCGTGCTGCGTCCCTTGTCTACCCGATAGAAGCGCTCGGTGAGGCGCGGAAGGTGCATCGGGTCGATGCCGTCGCCGTCGTCCTCCACCTCAAGACAGGCGCCATCACCGTAGGCCCGCCAGCGTAGCTGGATACGTGCGCCATCGCCGGCATAGCGCACGGCATTGAAGGCCAGGTTGGAAATGGCACTGTGAATTTCCTTCTCACTGCCCTTGAGCCCACGCGGATCGTCGATGGACACCTCGATCTGCTGGCGCCCACCAGACAGCGCCTGTGCATCTCGCTTGACGGTCTGCAACAGAGTGGTGGGGTCGAGCCGCGTGTGGTCATCGCCGCCCTGATCGTTTTCCAGTCGCGACAGCAGCAGCAGATCATTGACCAGGTTCTGCATCCGACGGGTCTGGTTCTGCATCTGCGCCACCCCCTTGCCGAGCCGTTCGGGCAGCATGTCGGCCATGTCGCCGTAGGTCTCGAGATAGCCGGTCAGTACCGTCAGTGGCGTGCGCAGCTCATGGGAGACGTTGGCCACAAAGTCTCGGCGCATCTGTTCCAGGCGATGCAGGCGTGTGATATCGCGCGCCATGACCAGGCGTTCATCGTCACCGTACAGGGTGATCTGGAACTGCAGGATCATGTTCTCGTCGATGGGCGATGGCAGGCTCAGCGGCTCACGATAGTCCCGCTCGTTGAAATAGCCGACGAAGCGCGGATCACGCAGCAGGTTGGTGATATGTTGACCACGGTCCAGCGCCGGCTTCAGGCCTAGCATGCGCTCGGCAGAGCTGTTCCACCATTCGAGATCGCCATGGCGATCCAGCATGACCACACTGTCGCGCATCGCTTCAGAGGACTCCTGGATACGCTGAAGCGTTGAGCGCAGGCGTCGTTGGGTAATGCGCTGGCCCTTCTGGTAGCGATAGAGTCGATCAAACAGCTCGCCCCACAGACCGCTGGCGGTAGGAGGTTCCTGCTGGGGACGATGGGTCAGCCAGTCGTGCATGGCGTGCAGGTTGCGCAGATGATAGGCGAGACCAAGCGTCAGGCCCGCTCCGACGCCGACACTCGTCAAGGAAAAGGGCCAGCCCAGCAGGGCGCCGATGCCGACCAGCAGGGTCAAGCGCCAGACTTCTCGTCTCCACAGTCGACCCACGTCAGCTCCTGGCTCCGTTCACCTATGTCCTCCTGTCTGCCGCCAGCCGTACAGGCGCTATCAAGCCTGCGTGGAAGGGAGGCAAGACGTCACATCTTGGCCGAAAAACGGTAGCCGGTGCCGCGCACGGTCTGGATCAGCTGCTGATGTGGCTCGCCAAGGGCCTTTCGCAGGCGGCGAATGTGCACGTCGACGGTGCGTTCCTCGACGTAGACGTTGCCACCCCAGACCTGATCAAGCAACTGGCCGCGGGTGTAGGCGCGTTCCTGGTGGGTCATGAAAAACTGCAGCAGGCGGTATTCGGTGGGCCCCATGTCGAGCGACTTGCCGTCGACGCTGACGCGGTGGCTGACAGGATCGAGCTTGAGCCCGTCGACTTCCACCGGGTCTTCAACGCCGCGGGGAGTGGCACGACGCAGCACCGCTTTTAGACGGGCGACCAGTTCCCGGGGAGAGAACGGCTTGGTGATGTAGTCGTCTGCACCTGCTTCAAGCCCCTGAATCTTGTTGTCCTCCTCACCCTTGGCGGTGAGCAGGATGATCGGCAGCTCGGCGGTGGTTTCTTCCCGCTTGAGGCGGCGTGCCAGCTCGATGCCACTGGTTCCGGGCATCATCCAGTCCAGCAGCAGCAGGTCTGGCTGATCGTCCACGATAATCGCGTGAGCCGCCTGGGCATTGTCGGCCTCGAGGACCCGGTAGTCGGCCATTTCCAGAGCCACCGCGATCATTTCGCGGATGGGCGCTTCGTCGTCGACGATCAATACGGTCTTGGCTGTCATCCCGGGCCTCTTGTTCAGGGTCTTCCTATCAACGGTGACAGATGACACCACGTCAATGTGACATTTAGATGACATTGGCCGACCTGTCGAGCCCTCGTCAGCTCGACAGGGTCATCCCAGGTCGGGATAGAGACTCAGCGCCAGGCCGGCAAACAGCAGCAGGCCCGACCAGTGATTGTTGAGAAAGGCCTGGAAGCAGCGATCGCGATCACGCTCCTTGATGAGTTTCTGCTGGTGGATAAAGGTAGCCGCCATGGCCAGCCATCCCAGCCAATAGAAACCGCCGATATTCAGTAGAGCGCCCGCCCAGGCCAGCAGGCCCAGCGTTGCCAGCTGCAGCAGCGCGATGATGCGAGTGTCCCAGCGACCAAACAGCACTGCGGTCGACTTGATGCCGATCTTGAGATCATCGTCACGGTCCACCATGGCGTATTCGGTGTCATAAGCCACCGTCCACAGTACATTGGCGGTGAACAGGATCCAGCCGACCGTGGGTACCTCGCCCAGCACGGCACCGAATGCCATGGGAATCGCCCAGGAAAAGGCCGCCCCCAGCACCACCTGGGGAAAGTGGGTGTAGCGCTTCATGAAGGGATAGCTGGCGGCCAGCACGGCGCCGATCAGCGACAGCCATACGGTAAAGCCGTTGGTCAGCCAGACCAGCACGAAGGCCGCTGTCAGCAGACCGACGAACAGGACCTTGGCTTCCTGCTCGCTGATACGCCCAGTCGCCAGAGGGCGGTGTTTGGTACGTTTGACGTGACCGTCGAAATGGCGGTCCGCATAGTCGTTGACGACACAGCCTGCTGCTCGCATCAGGTAGACGCCAGCGACAAAGATCAGCAGCGTGTCGCGGGCGGGAATGCCGTCCGCCGCTACCCACAGCGCCCACAGTGTTGGCCACATCAGCAGCCAGGTGCCGATGGGGCGATCCAGACGCATCAGCGCCAGGAAGTCGGGAATTCGGGCGAGGCGTCCGGGGGGACGCAGCAGGGAGCGGTCCATCGTGGTCTCTCGAGGGCTAGTGGAAAGTCGCTGTCACAGGCATCGTGGCGGGCACGCTTCTGTCGTGTCCGCATCCGCTGGTGTGGCGTTGAGCGTCGAAACAAGACGAGACAGTTCATCCATGGGTGTCGCCGGGAGCGACCATTTACTGCCAGGTCTGGTCAGCGCTTGTCGACATGACGGACCAAGCCTAGCGCGGGGAGACGGGCGTGACCAGTACAGCGCGGTCGCTGTCTAGCCTGGGGACGGGTCCAGAGACAGCGCCTCGGCCATGGCGGGCAGAAAGCTCTCTTGCACCAGCATCACCCAGCCCCCGTGGCAAAACAGAGAGCGCCGTTGCCAGATACCGCGGTATCCGTGGATAGGACGAGATATCCGGCTGATCTCGATCGGGCTGCGGCGAAGATCCGGCTGCTGAAACAGCCAACTGCCCAGCGAGTTTTCGCCAAGGCCAGCAAAGGGCGCCTGTTGATCGCTCACCCATGGTGCCGCTGAGCGTGCCACCACCCAAGGGTCCTCGTCGACGCACAGCGCGACCTCGCGCAACCAGGCCTGCTGGCCGGCCGCCAGTCCCAATGCCTCGGCCTCGTCCGGCCAAGGCTGTCCCAGGTACTGGTCGAGCAGACGCACGTGAAAGCGTCCCTCGCCAGCGGCCGCCATCAGTCTCTCCGTCAGTGAGTCGCGGGAAGCCAGCCACTCCAGCCAGCGCTCAGAGATGGTATGCGACGATGCGGGGATGTCGCGCCACTCGGGAGTCGATCGCGGGCACTCGGGCTCGACATGGCAACGGGACGGGGTGACATGAGGATGCTGTGACATGGGGCCTTGAGGTCCTTGCTGCACCGGACGTCGTGCTCCGGTAGATGGGCGCATAGTGTACCATGGTGCACAGGAGTCACTCGCTGGAGCCCCCGCTGGGCACTCCGGTTTCTTGAATGACCGCAGGGCGGTCGTCGGCAGAGTCGAAGTACGTGATGCAAGCACCCTTGACCATCATCGGCACTGGCATGGCAGGCATTGGCCTGGTGCGCCAGGTGCGCGCACTGGACGCCCGGCGTCCGATCACCCTGATCACGGCCGATAGCGGCGATGACTACTCCAAACCCTTGTTATCCACGGGCTTTGCCAAGGGCTTGGCGGCGGATCGGCTGGCGGCCCGTTCGGCCCTGGAGCTGGCCGATCAGCTGAATGTGGTGGTGCGCCCCCATACCTGGGTAGACCGCATCGACACAGCGTCCTCGTGCCTGTGGATTGGCCAGGAACGGCTGCCCTGGTCGGACCTGGTGCTGGCTACCGGTGCCAGCCCTGTCGCTCCCTTCGCCATTCCGGCGGAGCTCAGCGGCCGCGTGTTCTCGATCAATGATCTCGATGACTACCGCCGCTTCTCGGCCATTCTTGACGGCCTGGAGCGTCCGGCGCGAGTGGCGGTGATCGGGTTGGGCCTGGTGGGCTGCGAGTTCGCCAACGACCTCCAGGCGGGCGGACACCAGGTCGTCATGGTTGGCCCGGAGCCCACCTTGCTGCCGAGGCTGCTACCCCAGCAGCCGGGCCAGGCGCTGGGCAATGCGTTTCGTGACGCTGGCATCGAGATCAGAAGCGGGCGCCTGGTCGACAGCGTAGCGCGTCAGGCTGCGGGCGATGAACAGGAGATCGTCCTTCGGCTCGATGACGGCCAGACGCTGAGCGCTGATCTCGTGCTGGTCGCTACGGGGCTCAGGCCCCGCAGCCAGTTGGCCGAAGCGGCGGGCATCCGTACCGGCCCCGACGGCATCCAGGTGGATCGCTATCTATCGACGTCCTGTCCGCGTATACACGCACTGGGAGACGTGGCATCGGTGGACGGCGTCAACGCGATGTATGTGCAGCCGTTGCAGGCATCGGCCAAGGCCCTGGCCGCTACCCTGTGCGGCAGCCCGACCCCGGTGAGCTACGGCCCATGGCCCGTGCTGGTCAAGACACCGCTGCTGCCGGTGGTGGCGTTGCCGCCGGCAAGTGAGCGAGTGCAATGGCGGATCGAGGCCGATGGCGATGACATCAGCGCCCTTGCCGAGGACGAACAGGGGCAGCTCAAGGGGTTTGCGTTGACGGGAAAATGCGTTCGTCGGAAAGTCGAACTGGCGCGGGCGGCACCGCCGTTGCTAGGCTAGGTTCGTTGATGGTGGCTGGGCCACCGTCGTTGAAGGTGCCATCGTTGCAGTGTGTGATACTGATTCTGATTCGTGTAACACGAATGGACGGTGTCACGTCGATGGATTTCGAGTGTCATCTCACCACAACAAGGATGCACTGATCGATCCGTGACGTTCATTGCCGGCATCGTATGGGAGCGTTGGCATGGCAGGACCTGGAAGGGTCCAGGTGGACACACGGACAGTGTTTCCATAACAATGATCCCGGTGCCATGGCACCGGGTAGTCAAGCCAAAATTAGGAGGGCTGTATGCGCAAGCCAGAACTCGCCGCGGCAATTGCCGAGCGCGCTGATCTATCCAAGGACAAGGCCAGCCAGGTGCTGAACGTGATTCTCGACGAGATCACCGGCAGTGTTTCCTCGGGCCAGGATGTGTCTTTGATCGGCTTCGGCACCTTTACCGTGCGCGAGCGTGCCGCGCGGACCGGCAAGAATCCCCAGACGGGTCAGCCGTTGAAGATTCCCGCCAGCAAGACAGTCGCCTTCAAGCCCGGCAAGGGCCTCAAGGACGCCGTCGCCCGCTGAGGCGACGCTTGCCATTGTCAGAAATGGCAGCGAATGGCTGATATCGCGGCTCGCTTGGCGGGCCGCGCCTTCCTATTCCAGCGTGAGGCAACATGACTCTGAGACTGATGTTGTGGCTGCTGGGTGTCATGCTGAAGCGGGCACTCAAGCGCAAGGCGCGCTTTCGTGAGCGGCTGGAAGAAAAAGGTGGGCTCGACTGGGGTATCGCGACAGAGGACCTGTCGATCGCTCGTTATTACCGCATGCGGCCCAGCGGTATCGAGACCCAGCGAGGACTCCCTGTCGACCTGGACCTCGAGCTGCGCTTCCAGGATAGCCAGACAGCGGTGAAGGTGTTGCGTCGGCCCACCCAGCAAGTGTTTTTCGACGCCATGATGTCGGGACAGTTGCGCCTGGTAGGGGACGCTCAGGATATGGACAGATTGCAGCGTCTGCTCAAGCATCTGTAGGGGATGACGGCAACCATTGTGTGGCTCGTGATCGCGCGGAGCTGGCCCACCGCCAGCGAGTGAATCTTGGCACCCTCATCCACCACACCTTGATCGTGTTACAGAACTTGATAGTGCTGCAGGCATTGAGGACATCCCGTTTCAGGGGGCATCAGCCACCGTCTTCCTGCACGCTTCCCACGACATGCCTTATGGCTCTGCGCGGTCTACACCTGCCCGTAGCGCCCAGCTTCTTCTCCCAGCCAGCGCCGGATCAGCGGGCGACTGGCCCCGGGATCACGTGCCAGTAATGCGTCCGCCAGTGGGGTGATCTGTGGCAGCAGGTCGGCGTCGCGTTCCAGATCGGCAATCTTCATCTGGGCCAGGCCTGTCTGGCGGGTGCCCAGCACCTCGCCTGGACCACGAATTTCCAGATCCCGCTCGGCAATGCGAAAGCCATCGGTAGTTTCTCGCATCACCGCCAGGCGCTGCTTCGAGGTGTTCGACAGCGGCGGGTGATAGAGCAGCACGCAGTAGCTTTCGGTGCTGCCTCGACCGACGCGTCCACGCAGCTGGTGAAGCTGGGAGAGCCCGAGACGTTCAGGGTTCTCGATGATCATCAGGCTGGCGTTGGGCACGTCGACACCGACTTCAATGACGGTAGTCGCTACCAGCAGGTCCAGCTCACCGCCCTTGAAGGCAGCCATGGTAGCGGCCTTGTCGGCGGCTTTCATGCGACCGTGTACCAGCCCTATGGACAGCTCAGGCAGGGCCTCTGTCAGCTCCTGATGGGTCACCTCGGCTGCCTGACAGGTCAGCGCCTCGGATTCCTCGATCAAGGTACACACCCAGTACGCCTGCCTTCCTTCGGCACAGGCGTTACGAATTCGTGCAATGACGTCGGGCCGACGCTCATCCGGCACCACGGCAGTGGTCACCGGAGTTCGGCCGGGCGGTAGTTCATCAATCACCGACACATCAAGATCGGCATAGGCGCTCATCGCCAGGGTGCGTGGGATCGGCGTCGCAGTCATGACCAGCTGATGGGGCGTCAGACCACCTTGCTCGCCTTTCTCGCGCAGTGCCAGGCGTTGGTGGACGCCGAAGCGATGCTGCTCGTCGATGATGGCCAGGCCAAGTCGGTCAAAAGAGACGTCATCCTGAAAGATGGCATGGGTGCCGACAATCATCCGCGCCCGACCATCGGCGATAGCCGCCTTGGTATCCAGTCGTGCCTTGCCCTTGAGCTTGCCCGACAGCCAGGCGACGTCGATGTCCAGAGCGCTGAACCAGTCGCGAAACGCCCGATAGTGCTGTTCTGCCAACAGTTCCGTCGGCGCCATGATGGCGGCCTGGCAGCCTCCGGCAATGGCGGTCAGGGCGGCCATGGCAGCGACCACGGTCTTGCCTGAACCCACGTCACCCTGGACCAGCCGCAGCATGGGAGCAGGCTTGGCCAGATCGACGCCAATCTCGTCGAGCACACGCCGCTGGGCGCCGGTCAGAGAAAAGGGCAACTGCGCCAGAAAACGCGTCTTCAGACTGCGTCCGCTGGGCAAACAAGGGGCGCCGTCGGACTGAATGCGCAGGCGCACTTCGCGCAGGCTCAGTTGATGGGCCAGCAGCTCTTCCGTGGCCAGGCGTCTGCTGGCCGGATGGCGGCCGTCGCTCAGGGCGTCGACATCGCTGTCCGGGGGTGGGTGGTGCAGGGTCTTCAGGCTGTCCTGCAGTCCAACCAGGGAAAACTGTTGGCGAATGTCGTCCGGCACATAGTCGGGCAAGGCTGCTGGGTCGGCCTCGAGCATGGCCATGGCTTGGTCGATCAAGGCGCGCAGCCTGGCCTGATGGAGACCCTCGGTGGTGGGATAGATGGGGGTCAGATGATCTTCCACGGGTGGCTCGTCACCCCCGATCAGGCGGTACTCGGGGTGGTAGATCTCCAGCCCCGTGGCACCGGCGCGGGCTTCACCGAAGGCGCGCACCCGTGTGCCTGGACGGAATTGCTGCTGCTGGGCAGGAGAAAAGTGAAAGAAGCGCAGGCTGAGAATGCCGCTGCCATCCTTCAGTCGCACCAGCAGACTGCGGCGCCGACCGCGGATGACGTCAGCGGCACTGACATCTCCCTCGACGACCGCTTCATGGCCCCCGCGCAGGGTCGCGATGGGGGTGATCCGCGTGCGGTCCTGGTAGCGCAGCGGCAGATGAAAGAGCAGATCCTCGACGGTCTCCACTTTCAGCCGCGCGAGCTTCAGTGCCAGCGCCTCGCCCACACCCTTCAGTGATGTGACGGCTTCGTTCAGGCGACTCACGCCGTCTCCTGGTCGGCGGCGCGGCAGCGGGCGATGGCTTCAGTGACCGCATCGATCGCCTTGGGCCGCGGAAAGCTGGCGCGCCAGGCGATCGCCACCGTGCGCCCCGGGGGCTCGCTGAACGGTCGGCTGATCAACATGCCGCTCTCATAGTGGCTGGTACCAATGGCGGAGCGTGGCAATACCGTGATGCCAAGACCCGATGCGACCATGTGGCGAATGGTCTCCAGGGACCCACCTTCTGCGGTCAGCGTGTTGTTGGGACTGTTGAGCTTCTGGCTGATGGCCGGGCAGGCTTCCAGGATCTGGTCACGGAAGCAGTGACCTTCACCCAGCAGCAGCAGGCGTTCTTCCAGCAAGTCTTCCTTGGCGATGCTCTTGCGCTTGGCCCAGCGATGATCTGACGGTAGCAGAACCTCGAAGTCTTCTTCATACAGCGGCTTGGTGACCACGTCGGTCTCGGTAAACGGCAGGGCGACGATGATGGCATCCAGCTCGCCGTTCCTCAGCTTGCGCCGCAGCCCACCGGTGAAGCCTTCCTCGATATAAAGAGGCATCTGGGGGGCGCCTCGGGTCAGCTCCGGAATCAGATGCGGGAACAGGTAGGGCCCGATGGTGTAGATCGCACCAATGCGCAGGGGACTGGCCAGCTGGTCACGTCCGGCCGTCGCCAGTTCCTTGATGGCGCTGCTTTGTTCCAGCACGCGCTGAGCCTGCTCGACGATCTTTTCGCCGAGGGGTGTGACCTGTACCGTGGACTTGGATCGCTCGAACAGGGCGACCTCCAGCTCCTCTTCCAGCTTTTTCACCGCCACCGAGAGTGTCGGCTGGGAGACAAAGCAGCGCTCTGCGGCACGCCCGAAATGGCGCTCCTGGGCCAAGGTTACGATATAGCGGAGTTCTGTTAGAGTCATATGGTGCCGATCGGCATCCTCTGTTCGGGGTATTGATCAAGGCGCCAGACGCTGGATGCGCGGGTCTCCGGACCGGAGCCTCATAGGGATTTTATATCAGGGGGACGCGGTAAAGGTGAAGACGACGACGTTGATTGTTGGTTGTGGCGACATTGGCATAGCGCTGGGCCGTGAACTTCTGGCCAAGGAACATCGGGTCATTGGTGCTCGGCGCCACCCCGAACGGCTGGCCGAAACGGGCATCGAGGGAGTGACGGTGGATCTCGCCGATCCTGAATCCGTGACCGCTCTACCGGATGCTGACATCGTGGTATACGTGGTCAGCGCCGACCGCTTCGAGGAAGATGCGTATCGTGCGGCATATCCGCAGGGGCTGAAAGCGGTCCTGGGCACCCTGTCAGAACGTGATGTTCCGCCCCGCCATGTGTTCTTCGTATCCTCCACCAGCGTGTACGCCCAGCGCGACGGAGAAACGGTCGATGAACAGAGCCCTACCGAGCCATCCGGCTTTTCCGGCGTGTTGATGCGGGAAGCCGAACAGGCGTTGATCGATCACTCGCTACCGGGAACCGTGGTGCGCTTTTCCGGCATCTATGGGCCTGGCCGCGACCGTCTGATTCGGCAGGTCAGTGAAGGACGGATTGCGCCCGCCACGCCCCCCATGTACTCCAATCGCATTCATCGCGACGATTGCGCCGGGGTGCTGGTGCACCTTATCGACAAGGCGTTGCAGGACGACGCCCTGGCCCCGCTCTATCTGGCCAGTGACAGCGAACCCGCCCCGCTCAATGAAGTGATGACGTGGTTGGCCAAGCAGTTGAAGGTCGAGTGCACCGAGACCATTCAGTCCCCGCTGCGGCGCAGGGCCAGCAAGCGTTGCGATTCTCGTCTGCTGATCGAGAGCGGCTACCGTTTTCGTTACCCCAGCTTTCGCGACGGCTACGCTCAGGTCCTCAAGGAAGGGGGCTTCCTGCAGGTGGATCCCGTCGACTGAGATTGCCTGGAAAGGTCAGGGCCCGCGACATCTGTCACGGGCCCGGTTGCTAGGACAGCTCGACAAGGCGCTGATGGCACAGCGAGTCATCACGGTGCCTATGGGCTTGGCTAGTAGGCCAGACGCCAATTCAACCCATACAGCTCGAAGCCATCATTGGGTTCCTTGATACTGGCGTTGGAGTAGTGGGTGATGCTGACTGACAGGTCACCGTAGACCCCCATTCTTACGCCCAGAGCCAAACGATCTTCGAACTGAAAGGCGCTGCCCAGGTCTCGGTCCTCGATGTGGGTATCGACAAATCCTGACGCGCCAATACCTCCCTCGACGAAGACGTGTTCCCAGCTGTAGCGAAGTGCCGGACGAACATAAAACGCCTGGTTATCGCTGCGTTCATCCCCCTCGAAAAGAATGAATCCTGTGCCCAGGCGAAGATCCAGTGCCGGATGATAGTGGCTGAGGTCAAAGGTCCAGTCGTAGCCCAGGTCCAGGGCTCCTGTCCCTTCACTGGTGGAGCCGAGACCAAGCGTCGGACCAGCCATGGCTGGAGTGGCAAGGCTGGCAAGCAGGCAGACGGCCAGCGGACGAGCAAGTATGTTTGGCATGAGTGTTCCCTGGTTCTTTTCATCCCTTGTTATTGGCCTGCGATGTCCCTGCAAGCCTTCACCCGAGACAGGGTGAACCTGTCTGTCACGCATGTGCGGTCGGTGCGGACCGCGGGGGGCTGGCAGCACGTTGGGCAAAGGTGCTGGCAACTCTGTGTATGATCGATGCCATAAAGATGCGTCAGTTTGTGCCAATAGAGCCACCAACTGACGGTGATTCACCCTGATGATTCGCCTTCATGCCTTGCTGGAGGCCAAGAGCGTGTAGTGGCTTCCCTCATGGCTTAAAGATGACTGTATTAGGTGAATAGAAGTATAGGACCAGCAGAATTTGTCCACGGATAAAGCTTGTGCCGCAGGCGCCATTGCTCTACGCCGTAGCGATACATGGGGACGAAAATGAGAAGGCCGGTGAGCCAGTCCCATGTCAGCGAGCTGACGAGACAGCGCTGCCTGTTGCAGCAGCAGGTTCTGAGGTGGTTGCCCGGGGCCGATCCAGACAATGCCGGGAGCCGTAAAAACACCGAGGGTATCGAGGACGAGCCGGCCGTTCACGGGCGGGTAGTGTTCAATAAACTGGCGAAGGCGTGCGCTTGTCGTCGCATCCTGTTCACCCAGGAAGGCCAGGGTCAGGTGAATATTGGCATCGGCAATGCGGCGGCCGCCACAGTCAGCCTCCAGCGCTTCGGAGAGGGCACCCAGGCGCTTGCGCAGGGCGTCGTCAGGGAGCAGGGCGATGAACAGTCGCATGATGGGCTGGGCCAGCGAGGAGCCATGCCGGTACCTTGATGACGCCACAGGCACCGGCAGGCGTGAGGGTCATCAGTCGCCGATGACCATGACCGCTTCTGCTTCGAACTGGCTGCCCTTGGGCAGTGCCTTGACGCCTACCGCCGCACGAGCCGGGTATGGCTTGGTGAAGATCTCTTCCATCACCTTGTTGACCGTGGCGAAGTTGTCCAGGTCCACCAGATACAGGTTGAGCTTGACGATGTCCTGCAGTGAGCCAGCGGCTTCTTCGCAGACGGCTTTCATGTTGGTGAACACCTGGCGCGCCTGGGCCTCGAAGTCATCCGACACCAGCTCCATGGTGGTCGGGTCGAGGGGGATCTGGCCTGACAGGTAGACCGTGTTGCCGGCCTTGATCGCCTGGGAGTAAGGACCGATGGCGGAGGGGGCTTGATCGGTGTTGATAACAGCCTTGTTGCTCATTATTGACTCCTGATGTCATGTCGATGGCGACAGCCACGTGGCGAACGGCCATGGGATTCATGGCCTGTTGGCGCCACCCAGGTCAGTTGCCGAGACGAGAAATCTTGCCGATATGGGAGAGATTACGCAGTCGCTTGATGATGCGCGCCAAGTGAATGCGATCCCGCACAGAAAGCGTCAGATTGACGATGGAGAGACGAGCGTCTCTCTCTTCGATACCGATGCGCTCGATGTTGGCGTCGGCATCGGTGACCAGTCCGGCCAGTTCTGCCACCAGGCCGCGACGACTCTCGACCTCCAGGCGCAGTGCCACCTGGAAATCTTCATCAATGGTGTCCGACCAGTTCAGGGTGAACAGCTTTTCCGGATCGCTCTTCAGCTCCTGCAGATTGCGACACTCGGAGCGATGTACCACGATGCCCTTGCCCACCGATAGGTGGCCGATGATCGGATCGCCCGGTAGCGGATAACAGCAGCGCGCAAACTTGATCACCATGCCTTCCACGCCACTGATAGTGACGTTGGAGCTGTCGCTGCTGTCGCGATTCTGCGTGATCCGCTCGCCCCGCTGCAGCTCCACCAGGCGCCGCGCGATGACGTGGGTCATGCGGTTGCCAAGCCCGATGGCTTCCAGCAGATCGGACTCGTTCTGGATCTCCATTTCCTTGAGCAGGCGGGCCATGACGTCGTCACCCAGATCTTCCAGGTGTACCTCGAACTCCATCAACGCCCGGGTCAGCAGGCGGCGACCAAGCTGCACGGCTTCGGTGTGCTGTTGGTGCTTCAAGGCGTGACGAATGGCCGAGCGGGCCTTGGCCGTGACCACGAAATTGAGCCAGGCAAGGTTAGGCTTGCCGCCAGGAGAGGTGATGATCTCCAGCGTCTGGCCGCTTTCGAGGCGGGTCGACAGCGGCGCCAGGTGACGATCGATGCGACAGGCGATGCAGGTGTTGCCGATCTCGGTGTGTACCGCATAGGCAAAGTCGATCACGGTAGCGCCCTGGGGCAGCTCCATGATGTCGCCCTTGGGGGTGAACACGTAGATATCGTCCGGGAACAGGTCGTTCTTGACGTGCTCGATGAACTCCAGAGAGTCGCCGGCATGGCGCTGCATCTCCAGCAGGCCCTTGACCCATTCGCGGGCCCTGGCACGGCTGCCCTCGGCAATCGGATGCGAGGTCTGGCCTGCCTTGTAGAGCCAGTGGGCAGCGATGCCGTTGTTGGCCATGGCTTCCATTTCACGAGTGCGGATCTGCACTTCGATGGGCATGCCGTTGGTGCCGAACAAGGTCGTGTGCAGGCTCTGGTAGCCGTTGGCCTTGGGGATCGCGATGTAGTCCTTGAAGCGTCCGGGTACCGGCTTGTAAAGGTTGTGCACCATGCCCAGGATGCGATAACAGCTGTCGACATCGTCGGCGATGATGCGAAAGCCGAACACGTCCATGATCTCGGCGAAGGACTTTCGCTGGTCGCGCATCTTGCGGTAGATCGACAGCAGATGCTTCTGGCGACCGATGACGGTGCCCTTGAGCTCGTGCTCGTCGAGCCGAGTCTGCAAGGCGTTCTGCACCTGGCGAATGGCGGAGCGACGATTGCCACGGGCGCTGGCCACGGCACGCTTGATTCGCTCGGCCCGCATCGGGTGGATAGCCTGAAAGGACAGGTCCTCGAGCTCGACGCGAATGGTGTTGATGCCAAGGCGGCTGGCAACGCGAGCATAGATTTCCAGGGTTTCCCTGGCGATGCGACGCTTCTTGTCAGGCCTGAGCGCACCGAGGGTGCGCATATTGTGCAGACGGTCGGCCAGTTTGACGATGATGACCCGGATGTCCTGAGACATCGCCAGCACCATCTTCTGGAAGTTCTCCGCCTGGGCGACGGCCTTGTCCTCGAAGGTGATCTGGGTCAGCTTGGATACACCGTCGACCAGGTCGGCCACGGGCTCGCCGAACTGTCTGGCCAGGGCCTCCTTGGGGACGCCGGTATCCTCGATGACATCGTGCAGCATGGCCGCCATCAGACTCTGATGGTCCATGTGCATGTTGGCGAGGATATTGGCCACCGCCAAGGGATGAGTCACATAGGGTTCACCGGAACGCCTGCGCTGGCCGTCATGGGCCTGTTCAGCGTAGTAAAAGGCACGCCTGACCTGCTGGATTTCCTCGGCGGGCAGATAGCCTCCGAGTCGGTCAGACAGATCGTCGATGGTGAACATGTGGCGTGCCCCGACTGCGTGATGAGGACCCCGTGGGATGGCCAACGGCCATCCCCGGCGCGATCATTCCTCGGAGGGCGAGGCGTGAGAGTACTCGGGACGGAAGCGGCTGGGAGCCTCGACCGGCTCGTCCAGTACGCTGTCATCGATCAGGCCGTCGGCGATTTCACGCAGGGCCATGACCGTGGGCTTGTCGTTTTCCCAGGGCAGCAGGGCATCGCGGGAGCCGCGGGCCAGCTGACGGGAGCGCTGGGTGGAAATCATCACCAGCTTGAAACGGTTCTCGACATGTTCCAGACAATCTTCGACGGTAACTCGCGCCATTGGGCCCTTCCTGATCTGACAGACAGTGTGTCGGGCAGGTGCTGGCCTTTCGCGGTCGGCGAGACGGACTATGCCCCCGCCGACGATTGCGCCCGGGGGTTGCACCTGCGAAGTGACAGGCTAGATTACTCGAGTCACGCCGCTTCTGACAAGACGCTGGACGGTCGTTGCAGTGCCGAACCGCTTGCCCACCGGCGTGGTGGTGAGGAGGTACCTCAATTGTGTGGCTGCGTATCGGTCAACAGCGCTTCGAGCAGGGCAGCATGACGCTGATTCTGGCGCGGGGTCGCCAGGCGCTGGGCGACGACCAGTGCACGCAGTTCGTCCAGCGCCGTGGTGAAGTCGTCATTGATCACCAGGAAGTCGTATTCGTCATGGTGAGACATTTCACTGACGGCTTCACGCATGCGCGCGCTGACCACCTGGTGGTCATCCGTACCACGGCTCGACAGGCGACGCTCGAGCTCTTCCCGGGAGGGCGGAAGAATGAACACCGAGACCGCGTCCGGCATCTGCGCCCTGACCTGACGAGCGCCCTGCCAATCGATCTCGAGGATGACGTCCTGACCTGCGGCCAACAGGGTTTCCACGGCGCTTCGCGAGGTGCCGTAGCAGTTGTCGAAGACCCGTGCGTGCTCGAAGAAGTCGCCCTTGTCGATCATGGCGTCGAAGGTCGGCATGTCGACGAAATGGTAGTTCACGCCATCTACCTCGCCCGGTCGCTTGGCTCGGGTCGTATGCGAGACCGATACCTGAATGCCGTCGAGGCCCTCGATCAATTCTCGCACCAGGCTGGTCTTGCCGGCGCCGGAAGGGGCGGAAATGATGAATAGCGTACCTTGGGACATGGGCGGGGTCTTCACCTGAGGGATTCGGAACAGAGAGTGCAATATGAGGGCAACCGAGGGCCCGAAGTATGGCACAGTTGCCGTCCGGGCTGCACCCGTCGACGCCGGAGAGGGAGATCTCGCACGCGGTGCCTGATACAGGGAATGAACATGAAGAAACCCTCTTGGAGGGCGTCATTGACGGGCATGCTGATTCGCCTGTTCGCACGCCTGGTGACATCGCCACGGCCAATCTGGTCGGGAATCGCGCCGATAGCGCGCCAGCGGCTGTATTACGCCAATCACTCCAGTCATGGCGACTTTGTCCTGATCTGGACCACCTTGCCGCCGCGCCTGCGAGCGCAAACTCGCCCGGTGGCGGGGGCCGACTATTGGCTGGCGTCGCCGCTGCGCCGCTTTTTGATTCATGAGGTGTTTCAGGGTGTGCTCATCGCGCGTCAGCGCAACACAGACCAGACGGCGACGCAGCCACAGGGAGACCCCCTCGAAGACATGGGCGCTGCACTGGCAGCAGGCGACTCCTTGATCCTGTTCCCTGAGGGCACGCGTAACACCCGTGAGGATGGCATGCTGCCGTTCCGTTCCGGGCTTTATCACCTGGCCCAGCGCCATCCCGAGGTCGAACTGGTACCGGTATGGATCGATAACCTCAACCGGGTGCTGCCCAAGGGCGAGGTGGTTCCCCTGCCCCTGCTGTGCACCCTGACCTACGGGGCACCCCTGCCGCGTATTGATCACGAGAGCCGCACAGACTTCCTGGCGCGTGCCCAGGAGTCGCTGATGGCGTTGGCGCCGAACGCGCAAGAAGCATCGCTCCAGGGAGGCGCGTCGCATGAATGACATGGTGATCCCCGCAGGCCTGGGAACGCTGCTGGCGGCGATTGCCGGCATCCTGGTGGTCGCGAGTACCATCGGTTTCGTGTTGGCGAGGCGTTACTCCCCTGGTGGGGAGAACGAGGTGATCGAGAACCTCAACCAGCGTATTCGTTCCTGGTGGCTGATGGCGATACTGATGGGCATCGCCCTGCTGGGCGGACGAACAGGCGTGGTGCTGCTGTTCGCCTTTGCCTCCTTCTCCGCGCTGCGCGAATTTCTCAGCCTGATTCCTTCTCGACGCGCCGATCACTGGGCGTTGGCGCTGGTGTTCTTCGTGGTGCTGCCCGTGCAGTACGTGTTTATCTGGCAGCAGTACTACGGCATGTATTCGATCTTCATTCCGGTGTATGCCTTCTTGCTGCTGCCGGTTGTCGCCGCGATCAGGGGCGATAGCCATGGCTTTCTCGACCGAGTCAGCGAGGTGCAGTGGGCCTTGATGGTGTGCGTGTTCTGCGTATCGCACGTGCCCGCATTGCTGACGCTGGATATTCCCGGTTTTGAAGGGCGCAATGTCCTGCTGATTGCCTTTCTTATCGTCGTCGTCCAGCTCAGTGACGTGCTGCAGTACGTGTGGGGCAAGCTGATAGGTCGGCGCAAGATCGCCCCACGCTTGTCCCCATCGAAGACACTTGAAGGGTTTGTCGGAGGGGTGGCGAGTGCCACCCTGGTCGGTGCCGGACTGGCCTGGATGACCCCGTTTACCTTGCTCCAGGCGGCCTTGCTGGCACTGATGATCGCGTTGCTGGGCTTCGTTGGAGGGCTGGTGATGTCAGCGATCAAGCGTGATCGCGGGATCAAGGATTGGGGACACCTGATTGAAGGGCATGGTGGCTTTATCGATCGCCTGGATTCAGTGATCTTTTCCGCGCCCATCTTCTTTCATGTGGTGCGCTACTTCTGGTCTGTCGCCTGAGCTGACTCGCTACCTCTGCCTTGTGGGCGTCATGACGACAGCGCCGGTCCTCAGGGGACCGGCGCTGTCGTATGAACCACCCGGCGGAGCGGGTCGGGAGTGTGCCCGGCCGAGATCGTCGGTCGGTCGCCGCCTCAGGCGTTGTTGTCGGCCGCCTGCGCCCGTGCGGCACGACGGGCGTCGCTGCGTTTTTCTGCCCGCAGCCCCAGCATGAACACCACCAGGCCGCCAAACGCCAGCCCTGCACCCACCAGGCCACTGGATGACCAGGGAGCGCCCGCCTTGATGGCCACACCACCGAGATAGGCACCCAAGGCATTGGCACAGTTGAACGCAGCGTGGTTCATCGAGGCCGCCATGGTCTGAGCGTCGCCGGCGACGTCCATCAGGCGGGTCTGCAGGGCAGGCCCCAGCGCCATGCTGGTGCCGACCAGGCCGACAAACAGTATGCCAGTGTAAAGGTTGTTGGCGGCAAAGTAGAAGGCGGCCTGGACGACCAGACACCACAGCAGGATTCTGGGCACCGCCTTCATCAAGTGGCGATCGGCGGCGCGTGCACCCACCAGGTTGCCGATGATGCCACCGATGCCGAAGATCGCCAGGACCCAGGGTCCGATGGACTCGGGCATGTCGGCCTGGGCGCGCAAGGTGGGGACCACGTAGCTGAAGACCGAGAACATGCCGCCAAAGCCGATGCTGGCAACGCCCAGAGTGTAAAGCACGCGTTGTTTCACCAGGGCTGTCAGCTCGCGCTTGGGACTGGCCTTGACGTCATGGGGCTGGCGCGGCACGAACAGCCGGATCATGCCCATGGTGAGGAAGGCGATGACACCGACCGCATGAAAGGCAAACTGCCAGCCCATCCACTGACCGGCCCAGGTCGCCAGGGGGGCGCCGATCACGATGGCGCTGGTCAGACCCAGCATGACACGACTGATGGCCCGCGCTCGCTCCTCGACCGGGACCGCGGCGGCGGCGACCAGAGCGGCGACGCCGAAATAGGCGCCGTGGGGCAAGCCCGCAATGAAGCGCAGCCCGACGAAGGGCCAGAAGCTGGTGGCCAGGGCGCTGGCGATATTGCCGATGGCGAAGACCAGCATCAGGCAGATCAGCAGTGTACGCCTGGGCACCCGTGCCGCCAGCGCCGAGATCAATGGAGCGCCGACAACCACGCCGAGGGCATAGGCGGAAATCGCGTAGCCCACGTCAGCGGAACTGACCGACAGGTCCTGAGCGACCCGCTCCATCAACCCCATGATCACGAATTCGCTGGTACCGATGCCGAAGCCACCAAGGGCAAGGGCGAGCTCCGCCAGGCGAGGATGCCGTGCACGAAGATTGGTGATGGAGATTGCCATGGGACCTCCCGACAAACGAAAACGATCCCGACGGGATGTCGAGATCGTAAATTTACGACGAAAGTATAAAGCAACTAACAGGCGTGTTCTACCGTCTGTATGGTCCTTTCTCGGCGACAATGATGACAATATTCTCGAATATGCCGACCTTTTGTCGCCAGTACGCCGGTGGTAGAAGACCTGCGCAGAGCGCACGGCTGGCGATTTCATCGCTGATCAGATTCGGAGCTTTACTACATGAACGGCACGACCTGGCCTGGACGAGACCTTCACTCAGCTTGGTGTGTCCTTAGGTGAAAAAGTTTCATCTCTCGCCAGCCCACTGATTTTCTGTGCACTTTTTTCTCAGGGAACTGACACCACCCGGTGTGGATGATCCGTTCACTCAGATGATTCGATGATGATCAAAGAGTTACGGATAGGTGCCTGAGGTTTCTGAAGCCAGGGCAGCCACAGACGGTTGGCCGTGAAACAACTACCTTGATAATCCATTACGCTGCGGCTAATTCCGCTGAAGAGGGTTCTGCCGGTGAGCGGGACCGTCTCGTTCTGGCGCATCGTCCCTGCTGCTGATGGCAGCAAAGGGTGACTCCATGAAGGTGATACTGAGGCAAACGATAACGTCTTCTTCCGCTCGCGCCAAACCGCTGACAGTAGCGGGAGTCTGGCGGGTGCAGGCGGGAGGTCAGCAGCTGTTGGTCGCGCCCAATGCGCGCTGGCCGGCGCTGCGTGCGACGCTTGATGACAGTGCTGGCGATAGTGCTGGCGATAGTACTGGCGATAGTACTGGCAATAGTACTGGCAATAGCGCCGACGTGCAGGCGGTGGATGTTGCCCGAGGGAGCCTGCACGGTGTCTGCCAGAAGGGCCGGCTGTTTCAGCAGCAGTATCCCGACGTGCCGGTACTGCTGGATGCGGGCCGCTATCTGGTGGTCGACCTGGACCGAGCCACGGCGCGTCAGATCAACGCTGGGCTCGATGACCATCAGGAACCGTGTTTTCGCCTGTTTCCGCTGAACAAGGACACTGTTCTGTTCCATCAGGCCAAGCCCACCGAGGGTCCTGAGACTCGCGCCACGTCGCTGACAGCCCTGGTGAGTTCGGCCTCACGTTCACGCTATGACCAGTTGATCAGACAGCTGGTGTCCTGGCCCACTCGGCATTCTACCAGCGCCAGCTATGGCGGGGCCGCAGATTGGGCGGAAGGCCAATTTGCTGCTGCGGGTTTGTCCTGTTCACGTCAGACCGTATCGATCCCGACAGGGGGCACCAGTAGCAATGTGGCAGCCGCGCTGGCAGGGGTTGGCGCCCATCCTCGGCATTGGCTGGTCGTGGCGCACCTGGACAGCGTCAATCATCAGGGAGGACCGTCGGCGCCAGCTCCGGGCGCCGACGACAACGCCAGCGGATCTGCGGCGCTAGTGCTGATGGCCGAGGTGCTGGCTCAGCACTCGTTCGACGACGACATCAGCTTTGTTCTGTTCGGTGGGGAAGAGCAGGGACTGCATGGTAGCCGTCAGTGGGTCGCGGGACTGTCGAGTAGCGAGCGGCAACGGATCGCGGGCGTGCTCAATATGGACATGATTGGTTCGGTCAATGCGACGCCTCAAGCCGTCCTGCTGGAAGGCGCGCCGCTCAGCCAGGACATGATCGATGGACTCAGCACAGCGGGAGCGCAGTTTACCGATCTTGAGCTGCAGGTCTCGCTGAATCCCTTCGCGAGTGACCATGTGCCCTTTATTGATGCGGGCATTCCGGCGGTATTGACCATTGAAGGTGCCGATGGAGCCAACGCCAATATCCATGGGCCTGGTGACGTGCTGGCCACGGTCGATATCGACTATGCGATGAAGATCATCAGCATGAACCTGGCCTTTGTGGCCGAACGCGCCGGGCTACGGTCGTCGATGCAGCCCCCCGCGCCGCTGCCGCTATGTGTTTGCCGCGGCGACGAGCGCCATCATCGTGGGGACCCGTGGCGTCACTTCGAGGCCCAACGGCAGGCGCTGCTGGCGCAGTACCGTCGTCTGCAGGCGTCTGCACAATGGCATCCGTCCCTCGACGCCGGGTGGCAATGGGCCTTGGCGACGAAGGTCTCTGCATGACCGCGCTGGAGCGTAGAACAACACCTCATAAGGAGGCAGCCATGACGATGCCGCTGTGCGGAGACTGGGTGGAAGTGAAGGAGGAGGGAGTGAACGGCTGCATGATTCTGCGCCATCCCGATTCACCGGCGATCGCCCCGTCGCGCATGCCTCGTCGGCGGCTTTGCCTCCACCCTGATGGCTCTGCCGAGTGCTACGGCGGCAGCGCATCCGACCGGCCCTGTCGTGATGCCACGGGACATTGGCAGCAGCAAGGACAAAAGCTGCAGCTGACGTTGCCCGGATGGGAAGGCGATTACGACATTGATGCAGTGGAAGAGGACATTCTGATCATCACCAAGCGATAGGCTCCTGGCGCAACCCGCCCGAGGCGAATGGGAAGAGCGTTGTGGGGCCGCAGGAGGCCAGCCTGCCGCTGGCCAATGAGTCCGTACTCACAACGCTGGCCTCCTGGCTGGCGGGGAGCAAGTCATGTCTGAAGAAATGAACCATCCAAGAGGATGTCGCTGCTGTGGCACCATGGCGCTGCACCGGCGCCTGCTTGACGAAGACCCAGGGTACGCCCGTCGCCGGGCGCGCATCGAGGAGCACGCCTTTCGCGCCATGCGTGGCACCATGGCACAGCGTCCGGGATGCACGCGCATACCGGTGGTGGTGCACGTGGTCTACAAGACCGATGCCCAGAACATTTCCAGAGAGCAGATCGACAGCCAGATCGAGATCCTCAACCAGGATTTCCGCAAGACCAACGCTGATATCTCCAGCGTACCGGCGCCGTTCGCCCCGTTGGCGGCGGATGCCAGACTGCTGTTTGCCCTGGCCACCACCGATCCAGACGGTAATCCCACCGACGGCATCACTCGCACCCAGACCGAGGTCAGCGGGTTCTCGGGGGATGACAAGGTCAAGGCCGACGCCACCGGCGGCAAGGATGGCTGGCCCTCTGATGAGTACCTCAATATCTGGGTCTGCCCGCTGAGCGGAGGTCTGCTCGGCTATGCCCAGTTCCCGGGAGGCCCCGTCGCCACCGACGGCGTGGTAGTGACCTACACCGCCTTCGGCAACATGGGCACCGCCCAGGCGCCGTTCAATCTGGGGCGTACGGCCACCCATGAAATCGGCCACTGGCTCAATCTGTTCCATATCTGGGGGGATGACGGCACCGGCTGTTCCGGCTCCGACTTCGTCGACGATACGCCCAACCAAGGCGGCGCCAACGTGGGCAAGCCCAGCTTTCCCAAGGTGTCCTGCGACAACGGTCCCAACGGCGACATGTTCATGAACTACATGGACTACGTCGATGACGACACCATGGTGATGTTCACCGAAGGCCAGGTGGCACGGATGCAGGCCTGCCTGGACGGACCCCGCAGCGCCATCGGCGAGACGGTGTCCTGTACGCCGGTATTGCCCAAGTTCCCGCCCAAGGACAGCCCCAAGGAGCTGACCAAGGAGATCGTCAAGGAGCTGGCCAAGGACCCGATCAAGGACCCGGCCAAGGAAACCGGCAAGGAGCTGCCCAAGGATCGTCCGAAGGAAGTGATCAAGGATTTTCCCAAGGAGGGACCGAAGGATGGTGGCAAGGATCTGTTGAAGGACGGTATCAAGGAGCCGCCGAAGGAGCTCAGCAAGGAAAAACCCAAGGAGTTGCCAAAGGACCTGGCCAAGGACAAGCCCAAGGACCTGGCCAAGGATCCAGGCGTCGACCCTGGCAAGATCAAGCCGCTGGATCCCCCCAAGCAGGTCTACGAAGCCCCTGGCAAGGCCCTGCTCGAGGGCGGCAAGCAGGCCTTCGAGAACCCGCAGCCCGGAGGCTGGGGCAGTGTACCGGTGCAACCCGCCATGCCGGTGCAGCTTGGTACGCCGCTGCAGCCCTTCGTGCTGGCGACCGGCCAGCCTCCTGCCGGAGCGTCATTGAAGCCGCCCACCAGTGACGGCGCAGACAATGGTCAGGCGCTGCTCGCTGAGTACGCGCAAATGCTGGCGTACTACGCTCAGCTTCACCAGATGGGCATGCTCGATCAGCAGGGGATGATGGCCTGGCAGCAGGCCTGGGAAGCCTACCTCCAACTTGGCGGCCAGTAGCTCCCGTTCACATGGCGAGCGTCACCCTGGCGCCCGCCATGTTTCACGTAGCGGTCTCATTGCCCATGGGAGCTTTCCATGATTCTGATCCTGTCCTTTGCCGACAACACCCACGTCGAGCGTGTGCTGGAACATCTGCATTCACCGGTGGACGTCATCGACGTCGCCGACTTTCCCCAACGGCTTGGCATTCTCGCCTACGCCGGTGCCAGCGGCGACAGCCTGTGGTTGACGCTGCCCGATGGTCGGCGTCTGGCACTGGATGAGGTGCGCTCGGTGTGGAATCGACGTCTGCGCCCCTTTGACCTGGACCCGGCGTTGGGCGATGGCACCGAGCGCCTGTTCGCCTGGTCTGAAACTCAGGAAGCGGTTCAGGGCCTGTGGTACGCCATGGACGGCTTCTGGATGAATGATCCTCTGGCCGACGAGCGTGCCCAGCGCAAGCTTGCTCAACATCGACTGGCCCACCAGCTGGGGCTGGAGATACCCGATACCCTGATTACCAACCGTCCGGAGGCCGCCGCGGAATTTGTCGGCCGACACCTGGAGGGTGGCGTGGTGCGCAAGGCCTTTCGCAATATCGTCGAGGCCCCGCGAGAGACCTTGAAGGTCGGTGAGGCCGAGATCGCCCAGCTCGATGCTGTGCGCCTGGCCCCGGTGATCTTCCAGGAATATATCCCGCTGGCGCTGGATATTCGGGTCACCGCCGTGGCCGGCGAGATGTTCGCCACCGCCTTTGAAAGCGAACCTCAGTATGAGGTCGACTACCGCAGCGGGGTGGGCAGCGCCAGGGTGTTTGCCTATACCCTGCCGGCCGAGGTGGAGACAGGCCTCAGGGCACTGATGAAGGCCTTCGGCCTGGCCTACGGCGCCATCGACCTAAGGGTCACACCCGAGGGACGTCACGTCTTTCTCGAGGTCAACCCTGCCGGCGAGTACCTGTTCGCCAGCGAGCGCACCGGCCAGCCCATTCCCCAGGCCATCGCTGCCGCCCTGGAGCGTGGCGGCGGCGAGTGGTAGCCGTCAGGACTCCTGCGAACGTCAGTAGGGACCATCGGCGGAAGAGGGGGAAGCGGGGCCGAGCGAAAAATCAGCCGCCCGCTGTCGTACCGCTTGCATCAGCAGGCTGACGTCCAGCCCGACCGCTACAAACTGGGCACCAAGGGCCAGGTAGTGCCTGGCCTGATCCGGGTCACCGGTCAGCACACCGGCAGCTTTGCCGCTGTGCTTGACCCGCGTGATGGCGGTGTCGATGGCTGTTTGCACCTCGGGGTGGGACGCATTGCCGAGATGCCCCATGGAGGCAGCCAGATCAGCGGGACCGATGAATACGCCATCGACACCATCCACGGCACAGATGGCTTCGAGGTTATCCAGCGCTGTTACGCTTTCCGCCTGAACCAGCAGGCAAACCTCGTCATTGGCGTGCTGGAGATAGTCCGTACGGGCGCCCCAGCGGGATGCGCGAACGATGGGTGAGGCTTCTCCGCGGATGCCCTGTGGAGGGTAGCGGGTGGCCGCCACGATGGCGCGGGCTTGCTCCGCCGTGTCGACCATGGGCACCAGCAAGGTCTGTGCACCGATATCCAGTACTTGCTTGATCAATGCCGTTTCGCCCTGCACCACTCTTACCACTGGGTGGCCACCGGCGGCCGTCACCGCCTGCAGTTGGAAAAGCAGTGAACGCAGGTCATTGGGGCCGTGCTCGCCATCTATCAGCAGCCAGTCAAAGCCTGCACTGGCGCACATTTCAGCGCAATACGGGTCGCCCAGCGATAGCCACAGGCCGATGCGATGATGACCCTCGGCCATCGCGACCTTGAAGGGATTACCCGCCGAGGGGGCGTGCCGTGAAGTCGTTGTCATTGTCGGTGTCCTTTCGAGCGTGTGAGCAGCGCTGACGCGATGGCCATTTATCTGTCTCTGTGTGCCGATACTCTTACGCGAATTGCCACCTCATCGCCAGCACACGGTCTAGCGCAGTCATCCCTCATCCCTCAGCCATCGACATCAGGCGGCGCAGCACCGTCGGATCCTGGCGCAGGCCATCGTGTTCGTACTCGTTGGTGATCCAGTAGCGCAGGTGGGGAATGGCCTTGGCGGTGGCCAACGACAGTTCGGCGTCCACGTACATGTCGTCGAAGTAAATCAATGCCATCACCGGGACCTGATTGGCGGCCAGTTGGTGGCGATCGTAGAAGGGTTGGGACAGGCGGCGCTGTGCCAACCGGTGTACGGCGTCGCGAAACGGCCTGAGGGCCTGGATGTCGTCGAACATCCAGGGGTAGATCATCTCGCCGGTCAAGCTGAGCGGACGCCGCGTTTCGTCGAAGATATCGCCGCGCTGGCGTTCGGCGGACCAGTCGCAGGTGCCCTCGGGGCGGGCGTAGATATTCTCGTGAATGGCGGCAAACAGCGGGTTCTCGTCAAACCCGGTCAGCGTCATCACCTCCACCAGGAAGTGATGATTGAGGTGGCGACGGTCATCATCGCTGAAGGCTTCTTCCAGCAACCAGTGCAGGCGCTCGGCACCGTCACCCATGCCGAGCATCAGGCCCAGGCTCTGCAAGCGGCGGACGCTGAACGGATCACCATTGGGCAGGCGCACATCGTGGTCGAGCAGGTGATCGGCGATGGCATCGAGCTGGTCCTTGTCAGCCGGAAAGCGCGCCAGATAAGCGTCCAGCTTGGCCGCCACCCGCCGATGGGTACGTCGATAGACCTCGTCGGGGTCGGCTTCGATGGCAGGGAGCCCGCCGGTGATATAGCACCTCTCGAGTCCCTGAGGCGCATAGGACAGGTAGGTCAGTGTAAGGAAACCGCCGTAGCTCTGGCCCAGGGTCGCCCAGCGCGCCCCTTGATAGCGAGTCTTGCGCAGGTGTTCGAGATCCGCCACGACCGCGTGGGCATCGAAGCAGGCCAGATAGTCCGCAGCGGCTTCGGCATCGTGGAAGGCGGCCATGATGTCGCCGGTGATACGCGAGCTACGCCCCGTACCCCGCTGATCCGGCAGGATCACCCGGTAGTGCTTCAGCGCCTCGTGCAGCCAGCCAAGCCCATGGGCTGTGGGGCGGGGAGACTTGCCCCCCGGCCCCCCCTGGAGAAACACCAGCAGTGGCAGATCCTCATCCTGACGCTGTGCGGCAGAGACCTCGCGATAGAACAGGCTGAGGGTGTCGCCGTTGTCCGGATGGGACCAGTCCACGGGCACGGTCAGTCTATGGTCGGTGATATGCAGGCCCTGGATGGCGTGGTCGGTCGGCATGTTGGTTTCCTGCGTCCTGAATCGATGCAACAACCAGGCGGCGATGGCCGCCTGGCACGTCGTGTGCGGAGTGTGTCCCCTGTGGCAGGGGCGGGGCGAGGGCAGACTCAGTCGGCGCCGCGCATCGCCCGGCGGATGAAGGGCAGGCAAAGAGCCAGCAGCAGGGCGCTACCCCCGCCAATCGCCGCCATGGCGATAAAGTAGCCGACTGCGCTGTCCTCGGTATAGAAAGCGCCCAGCTTGCCGCCGGCAGCGAAGCCAAGTGACAGCGACAGGAAGAACAGCGCCATCATCTGAGTCTGGAAGGAGCGCGGCGCCAGTTTCGTGGTCACCGAGAGGCCAATGGGGGACAGGCACAGTTCAGAGGCGGTGAAGCCCAGCAGCAACAGCACCAGCATGATCAGGGGCATGCTCGAACCGTCCTCACCGAGAAACGGCAGGTACCCCAGGAAGGTCGCACCGATGATGGCCATGGCAATGACGAACTTGCCGGCAGACGAGGGTTGGCGTTTGCCCAGCGTCGTCCACAGCCAGGCAAAGACACCGGAGAACAGAATGATGGTCAGCGCCTGTACCGATACCAGCCAGCCAACGGGAATCTCCCAACCGAACACGACGCGATCCACGCGCTGGTCGAAGAAGGCAGTGATCACGGTATAGGACTGGCTGTAGAGCGCCCAGTAGGCGGCACTGGTCAGAAACAGCGGGATAAAGGCCAAGACTCGGCTGCGCTCTTCGCGGGTGACCTGTGAAGAGCGCAGGATGGTGGCGAAGTAGGCGACAGTGGCGACGGCAATGATGGCCAGCATCACTTCGGACAGGTTGTTGGCGCGTACCAGCCCGCCCAGGGTGGCTACGACCAGAACGGTGATCGCAATCACCGCCATGACCAGATAGCGTTTGAGGGTCGTGGGCGCGACAGGGTTCGGGGCGACCTTCTGGTCATCCGGCAGGCCCTTGCGACCCGCGGTGTACTGGGCCAGACCGATGGCCATACCGACCGCTGCGATACCGAAGCCGACATGAAAACCGGCCTTTTGCTGAAGCAGCCCGGTCAGCAGAGGGCCGACGAAGCCACCGATATTGATGCCCAGATAGAAGATCGAGAACCCTGCGTCTCGCTTGGGACTGCCCGCTTCGTAGAGCGCGCCCACCAGCGCCGAGCAGGTGGCCTTGACCCCACCGCTGCCCAAAGCGACTAGCATCAGGCCTGCTGTCACGCCGTAGACCCCTGGCAGGATCGCCAGGGCAATATGGCCGAGCATGACCACGATGCCGGAGTAGAACAGGGTGCGCTCAGCCCCAAAGACCCGGTCGGCTAACCAGCCACCAAGAATGGTCGCCAGATACACCGAGCTTCCGTAAGCGCCGACGATGCCGATGGCCACCGATTGATCCATCGCCAGGCCACCACGGCTGGCCTCGTAGTACAGGTAGATCAGCAGGATCGCCTGCATGCCATAGAAAGAGAAGCGCTCCCACACCTCCATGCCGAACAGGGTGGCCAGTGGCCAGGGATGGCCGAAAAAACGGCGCTCTTTGCCGGAATTCCCGGCAGGGTTGGAGGTTTCCATGGAGTAACTCCCGATGGTTAGCAATATCGAACGGATAATGCGCAATGACGTGGTGAAAACCCTAAGGTTTGTCACGCGTCAGCGCAAAGTTCGTGTCCCTAGACGGCAAAGCTTCGCCGCAAGGTCGCAAATGCTGCCGACGCCGCAACACCGCTGGACGTCAGGCGCTAACGCGATGGGTTGCCTTGGGTAGAAAGAATGTTCTACTCTTCGTGGTAGAACATTCTTTCTACCACGAAGAGTAGGTAGCGCCGCTACCACCTTCTCCAGGACAGTGCATGAATCGAGAACAGATTGCCGAAGGGCTGGAAACCGCCTTTAGTCAGCGTGGCTTCGCCGAGCCCAGCGTGCCGGAGCTCAAGATTGCCTCGGGCGTCAGCTTGAGGACCTTGTATCGGCACTTCCCTTCCAAGGAGGCCATGGTCATCGGCGCGCTGGATCACCGACACGCGCGGTATCTGGCGCTGCTGTCACAGTCGCTGCCCGCTCCGGGGGCGGAAGCAGTCTGTGTGCTGTTTGATCGGCTAGGGAGGTGGATGGCCGACAATGCTCCCCACGGCTGTATGTCGATGAGTGCCTTTGCGGCGTTTCCCGGCAACGTCCACATCACCGACTCGGTCATGCGCCACAAGCGAGAGGTGCGTGAACTGATGGGCAGTGCCAGCGGCAGGCCTGACCTGGCGGCAGAACTGTTTTTGCTCCACGAAGGTGCCTCCAGTGCCTGGCCCACTCAGGGTGATGCTGCCATCCACGCGGCCCAGCGAGCCGCTCGACGACTGTTGGGAGATGTCTGATGAACGATGTTCCATGCCACATGATGAAAGGCGTTCAGCTGCTGGGCCATGGCGGCCCTGAGATGCTGGTATACCGTGAAGACCTTCAGGTGCCTCAGCCTGGCCCTGGAGAGGTGCTGATCAAGGTAGCGGCTGCCGGGGTCAACAATACCGATATTAATACGCGCCTTGCCTGGTACTCCAAGGGTGACGGTGACAGCGAAGATGCCAGCTGGTCTGGTCAGCCTCTGCGGTTCCCGCGTATTCAGGGCGCTGATGTGTGTGGCCGGATCGTCGCGGTAGGTCGTGGTGTCGACGACTCGCGGGTGGGCGAGAGAGTGTTGATTGAACCTTGTGTCCGCGAGAGTGCTGGACAGGAACTGGCGGCTCCTTGGTACTTCGGTTCGGAATGTGATGGCGGTTTTGCAGAGTTCACCAAGGTGGCGTCTCGACATGCCTACCGTATCGAGAGTGCGCTCTCCGACGTTGAGCTGGCGTCCTTCCCTTGTTCCTACTCCACCGCGGAAAACATGTTGACCCGGGCCCAGGTGGTGGAAGGCGACAAGGTCCTGGTGACAGGGGCTTCCGGAGGTGTGGGGTCTGCAGTGGTCCAGCTGGCCAAGGCCCGAGGAGCTGATGTAATCGCCATGACCGGGAAGGGCAAGGCGCAGATCCTGCGTGAGCTGGGTGCCAACCAGATCGTGCTGAGGGATCAGCCGTTGTCTGAGCATGTCGCTGCGAATAGCGTCGACGTAGTGATCGATCTGGTAGCGGGCGAGCAATGGCCTGAGTATTTGAACGTGCTGCGCCCGGGGGGACGTTACGCTGTTGCGGGCGCCATCGCGGGCCCTCTAGTGGAGCTGGACGTTCGCACGCTCTACCTCAAGGACCTCAGCCTGTTGGGCTGTACCGTGTTGGCTGAGGAGGTCTTCGGCAACCTGGTCGAGCGTATAGAGCAGGGGCAGGTTGCCCCCCTGGTGGCAGCAACCTTTGCGCTTGATGATATCGCTTCGGCGCAGCAGCGCTTTCAGGAAAAGCATCACGTGGGGAAGCTGGTGCTGGACGTCGGCAGCCAGCGTTGATGGGGTGATTCCGCGTTAGCGAGGGAGTCCAGAGAAAACCATGAAGGTCTCTGGAGGCCGCCGTCGAGATCATGGTGATCCTGCAATGGCCTCCAGAGCTTGCCGTCATGCCGGAAAGGCAGGTAATGCGACGCTACAGCTGCATTGCGTTGGCTTGGTCTGCGCTCGTCGGCAGTCCATCCACAAAGCGTGCGATGCGCTGGCAGGCGTCTTCAAGCTGCGCCTCGGACACGGCGAAGGATAGCCGCACGAAGCCTTTGGCGCTGCTGCCGAAGGCTTCCGCATCCAGTACCGAGACTCCGGTGCTGCGGAACAGCTGCCAGGCGAAGTCGATGCTCGAAAGCCCCGTCTCGCGGATGTCCACCAGCATGAACATACCCGCCTCGGGCGCCTTGATGCCAAGCCGCGAGCACTGTCCCAGACCCTCCATCACTATCGCCCGGCGGCGCCGGTAGACCTCGCGCGCCTGGTCGACAACGTCGTCGTCCAGCTCCAGGGCACGCAGAGTGGCCTGCTGAACGAAACCTGGCAGGCCATACAGCATGCTCAGCAGCAGGTTATCCAGATGCCCGATCAGCGTCTTCGGTCCCACCACCCAGCCGGTACGCCAACCGGTCATGGCATGGGATTTCGACAGGCTGTTGATGACAATGGTCCGCTCCTGCATACCCGGCAGGCTGGCAATGCTTTGATGGTCGCAGTCATAGGTCAGCTGACCGTAGACCTCGTCGGAGATCACCCACAGGTCATGGCGCCGCGCGATCTCGGCGATTGCCTCGAGCTCTTCCGGGCGGTAGACGTTGCCCGTGGGATTGTTGGGCGTGGCAAAGGCGATGCCGCGGGTGTTGGGCGTCAGCGCCGCTTCTATCGCCTCTCGGGTCAGCCGGAAGTCGTCATCGGCATGCTGGGCGATGGGCACCATGCGTGCCCCGGACGCCTGCAGGCTGGCGGCATAGGTCAGGTACATGGGTTCGGGGACGAGCACGTCGTCGCCGTGTTCAAACAGACACAGGGCGGTGGCGAACAGCCCATTTTGTGCCCCCGCCACCAGCGTCACCTCATCGGCGGAGACCGGAGTGCCCTGGAGGCGGCGCTGTTTGGCGGCGATGGCATTGCGCACCTCTTCACGCCCGGTCACTGGGGTGTAGTGGGTATCGCCAGCCGCCAGCGCATCCACTGCAGCTTCGATGATGCGCGGGTCGGTGGTGAAGTCGGGGTCGCCGATACTCAGCACGATGACGTCTTCACCCCGTTCGGCGGCGTCACAGGCCGCGAAGTGGATGTCCCAGGCGGTAACGGTCTCGCCGGCGATACGGCCCACCAATGAGGAATATTTCATGCAAAGCTCCTGAGCTATTGAGCCAGGCTTTGGCGAGTGCCTGGCGTAGACGATCTGGTGTCAATGGTCTGGCGTAAATGCTGTGAGGTCATGGGACCCATAGGGTGTCCTGAGCGCGTCAGGCAGATACCTGCCCCCCCTGGTCCAGCGGGGTTTTTCCGGCGATCTTGCACAGTTCTGCTCCGGGGGGCAGATAGCGACAGGATGTGCGCATGTAGACGACGCCCTGGCTGGCGCTGACCACCGGCGTCACCTCCGCCGTGAGTGGGTCGACCAGATCCGCCAGCCGCTGGCCGACGTCAACGCGATCCCCGGGGGCCACATGAAAGGCCACCACTCCCGCCACCGGTGCCTTGACGGTCAGGGCGCCCTGGAACGGGGTGGGCTCGGCCTTCAAGGCGGGCGCCGGTGGAATCTCGTCAGCGATGAAGCCTTGCTGGACCAGGTAGCGATACAGGGCAATGGCATCGGCCCGTGCGATGTCGTGGTCTACGTCCTGCTCTCCGCGCAGTTCCACGGTGGCGGTAACGCAGGCCGTGGGAACAGGGAAGCGATCCCCAAAATGGTCGGCCAGCCGCCACCAGGGCTGGCCGCAGGCCTCGTCGAAGGAAAAGGATCCGGTGCCTGTCCCCAGCAGCATGGCCTCAGCGCCCAGGTAGCGGGCCAAGGGCTCGAGCTGTGGCCAGTAGGGGGCTTCCAGATACAGATGAACAATCGCCTGGGCATCGCAGTGCAGGTCCAGCACCAGGTCGGCGTCATGGGCCAGACGCAGTTGCGCCTTTTTGAGTGATCGGATATCGCTGTCACAGGGCAGCCTGTCGATGGCCCCCGCCAGGGCCTGGCGGATGATCCGGCGGTTGTCCTGGGGGGAAGGGCCGAGTTGCCCTTCCAGCGCCGCCATCAGGGGGGTGGCCAGATCCGGATAGTCACGATTGAAGTTGAGGCCCGTCGTGAAGTCGAAGCGGCCCATGGCATCGTGCATCAGGCGTTGGCCCAGGGCGATGGGGTTGGCCACCGGGACCAGGACGATCTCCCCGCGCAGCAGGTGGTGGTTTTCGGCCTCGGTGATCAGCTGGCGCAGGTGGTGGAGCACCAGCATGCCGGGAATTTCATCGCCATGCAGGCTGGCCTGCAGGTAGGCCTTGCGAGCTCCTTCACCGAAATGAAAGCTGGTCAGGGTTCGTTCCACTCCATGCACCGCTGGCAGCAGCGGGCAGCGCTGTTCACGCATACTCGGTATTCCCGTCCTGATAGGTCGTTGGTGGGGCCATGTCCTGTGTCACGGACGCTTGTGGACGCGCATTGTGGTGGGCATTTTCTATGTCGGATGGCCACACCACGCAAGCATCCAGCGTTTCCTGCAGCGTCAGCGGGTCGATGCCTCCTAGCGGGGCGATCATGATCAGGCGGCTGCAGGCGTCTGCCATGGAGGTATCTGCCAAGGTACTGTCACCAAGGGGCGCGATGTCGATACGGCTGCCGACCAGGTGCACCGCTACCGCGCGACCGTTCATCTCCTCGGGATAGCAGACCCCCTTGGCCCGGTAGATGGAAGCGGGAAGTGCGCGCAGCGCTTCTCGCAGCGCCTGCAGCCGGACGGGATAACGGCTGGTCCAGTGGGTGCTGGTGAAACGGGCGGCATGGTCCTCGCCGGCGCCCTGGCGCGGAGCGACCAGGCCACCGGGGGATGATGGTATCGCCCGTAGCGATATGGGGCGCTGACCCACATCGACGCCCAGCACCATCGAGAGCGGCACCTGTCCCCGCTGGGTCTTGTATAGACGAACTCCCGGGTAGAGCCAACGGCGCTCGAAGGCGTCGATTTGCGCATCGCTGGCCAGGTCGGTCTTGTTCAGTATCACCATATCGGCCACATCCAGCTGCTCCGTGGCCAGTCTCGCCATATCGCCGTCCAGGCGATCGAACTGTTCGGCGTCGACCACCGTGAGAATACTGTCGATGATGACCCTGTCTCGAAAGATCGGGTAGCGCAGCGTACTGGCGATCTTGGTCGGATTGGAGACACCGCTGGCCTCGATCACGATGTGCTCCGGGCGGCCTGCCTGCATGTTCAGCAGTCCCGTCAGCTGATCGATAAGATCGCCCTCCACCGTGCAGCAGATGCAGCCGTTGGCCAGGCTGACGGTGGTCTGGGTTTCGCTGATGATCAAGTCCTTGTCGATATTGATGGCGCCAAAGTCATTGACCATCACCGCGACGCGCCGACCGCTGGTGGCATGCAGCAGGTGGTTGAGCAGGGTCGTCTTTCCCGCCCCGAGAAACCCGGTGATCAAGGTGACGGGAACGACAGGGAGTGAAGATGCCATGGGCCGTCTCCTGGGCGTTAGGCTTTAGTCATCGCAACGTGGTGTCTCAGAACGCCGGCGGCGCCTGAGTCCACACGGCTTCGAGCTCGCTCTGCTGGAAGTCACCTGCGGCGTCCCAGGTCGGGCGGCCTTCCAGCAGTGTCCACTCCACCTGGGTGGCATGAATGCCGCCACGGGCGGGCACCTCGAACAGGTTGCGGTCCAGCACGATCAGGTCGGCGGACTTGCCAACCTCGATGGAGCCGGCCTGGTGCTCCATGCCCATGGCGTAGGCGCCATTGAGGGTCGCCACGCGGATGGCCTGCTTTAGGCTGATGGGGGTGCCGTGGAAGGTCTCGTCGTCCTGTGACCAGGGATTGGCGCGAGTGACCATGGCTTCCAGCCCGATCCACGGGTCCGGGTTCGAGACCGGCCAATCGGTGCCCATCACCGCGACACCGCCTGCCTGCAAGACGCCGGCAAAGTTGTAGGCGCGCTGCATGCGCTGCTCACCGAACACGGCACGTGCGTAGGCGAACGATGAGGGGAACCAGCCCACCGGCGAGAATTCGGCAATCGCATCCAGCTCGGCGAAGCGCGGCAGATTGGCGTCGAGCAGGGTGGTGCTGTGGGCGCACTGGTGGCGCATGCGCAGGCCGCCATTACGACGCTTGGCCTCGGCGATGGCATTGAGAAAAATGTCCGAGGCGCCATCGCCGGTGCAGTGGGCGATGACTCGAATGCCTCGGCGATCCATGTCGGCGATCATGTCGCAGACGTGCTCGGGGGTCAGGTTCAGATGCCCTTGCCAGTCCTTCTCGCCGGGCCAGGGGCTCGACAGATAGGACGAACGGGATTCATGGGTGCCGTCGAAGTGAAACTTGACCGCGTTGGCGTTGAGTCTGGCGCTGCGATAGAAGTGACGCTCACCGGCCAGCAGCTCCCAGCGACGCTTGACCGGGAAGATGTCATCCTGCCAGCTGATGGCGGCTTCGACCCGTGCGGTCAGGCGGCCTTCCTGATCCAGACGCTTGAGTGCATCCAGCCGATGCTCGCAGACGTGCACGTACTTGGTGCCGACCACCCCACGTGAGCTTTGGAAATGCACCCCATCGCGGTAGGCGCGGTAGAGCGCCTGGGCCGGTGTCGGCGGCATGGCGGCATGGATCATGGCGTAGGCGCCGTCGACCAGAATACCGGTGGGTTCTCCGCTGATGCTGTCGCGCTCGATGTAGCCATGGCGGGGGTCGCTGGTGTCCGCCGTGATGCCCGCCAGTTCCAGCGCCTTGGAGTTGGCCAGCATGCAACCCCATGAGCGATCGAGAATGGCCACCGGCCTGTCGGCAATGACGCTGTCGAGCCAGTGGCGGTCCGCCGTCAGCCCGGCCTGCTTGAAGGTGTAGCGGACGAAATAGGCGCCGTAGATCCAGCCTTCGGGCGTCTGCTCGGCATAGTCGAGGATCGCCTGCCGGACCTGGGCGGGCGTCGGGTCCTCGATGCCCACATCCAGATAGCCGGCATAGTCAGGGGCCAGCGCAAGATCCGGATGGGTATGCATGTCATACAGGCCAGGCATGGCAAAGCGACCCTTCAGGTCCACCACCCGGGTGTGGGGGCCAATCGTTGCGGCAACGTCGGTGTCATCACCCACCACGAGGAAGCGCCCATTGGCAATGGCGACTGCCTGGGCCCAGGGCTGGGCCTCATTGACGGTATAGATACGGCCGTTGGTAAGGACCAGGTCAGCCTGTGGAAGCTCGCTGCCCATGTGAGGGGCGGAAAGTGGTGTGGCATTCGCCATGACATCGATTTCCTGAAGGTAATCATCGACAAGGGGCCGTGAGGCCCCTGACGTTCACAAGTACCGACGCGTGCAGTGACAGCGTGGGGATGGGCACGGTGCTGGGGGCCACCGTGCCGTTTTCGTCAACCGAGCAGCAGGTGGCCGAGCAGTGACAGCACCGGCAAGGACACCAGCACCCGCAGCAGATAGATCCACACCAGGTCCAGAAGGCTCAGGCCGATGTTGGCTCTGACGAGCACGATGGCCACTTCGGTGAAGAACACGATCTGATTGACAGCGACACCGGCCAGGACAAAGCGGGTGACTTCACTTTCGATGCCAGCCCCTAGCAGTGACGGCATGATGCTGTCGATCAGGCCCGCCAGCAGCGCGGGCGCTGCCTGTTCAGCTTCCGGCAGCGCCAGCAGGTCGAGCAGCGGTACCAGCGGCAGCGAGAGGATGTGGACGATATCGGTGAACTGCACCAGCGCAAGCCCCGTACAGCCGATGACCATCATCGCCGGGTATATCGTGATGATGATGTCGCCGCCGACATGCAGGCCACGCTTGACCAGCTCCAGCGGGGAAGCAGCGTGCTCGGCGCGCTCCACTGCGCGACGCACGCCCAGGGCCAACAGGCTTTCTCCTGTCTGGCGGTCTTGCACCTGTTGCTGGCCTTCTGGTGGAAAGTAGGAGTGAGGCTTGCGTGACAGTGGTGGCAGGCGCGGGATGATCAGGGCGGAGACGAAGCCCGTGACGGCAACGCTGGCGTACCAGATCAGGAAATGCTGCTCGAGACCGATCAGCTTGATCAGCAGGTACGCGTAGGCCAGGGAGACGATCGAGAAGTTGGTCGAGATGATGCAGGCTTCACGCATGGAGTAGAAGCCGTTGCGGTACTGTTGCGTCGTCAGAATGATGCCGACACTCGATGATGACAGCCAGGACGCCAGGCTATCCACCGCGGAGCGGCCGGGAAGGCCGAACAGGCGCTCGAACGCACGGCTCAGCAGGCTGCCGACGAACTCCATCAGCCCGTAGTCGGTCAGCAGCGGCAACAGCACCGAAGACAGCAGGCAGATCGCCACCACCACGGGGCCCACGTCGTACAGCAGCACGCCTCCGGTGTCGCGGTGCCAGATCCACTCAGGGCCCCACTGGAAGTACACCATGACCATCAGAATGGCGCCGGTAACGCGTACCAGCGTCCACACCGGGCCAGGGTTGAACAGCTGGATGAACCTGTTCTGGTTGTGCTTCAGCGTCGTCAGGCTGACCACCACGGTGGCGATAGTGGGGATGACGGTGACCAGTACCGTACCTTCCACCATGATGGGTTTGATCACGGCGTTGATGATGTCGACGATGAAGGCAATCATCACCGTGATGCGGCCATCGACAAAGACGGGAGTCAGAAACAGCAGAATACCGAGGAGGGTCGGCAGGAGGAACTTTAGCAGTTGGGAGCGACGATACTGACGTAATATCTGAAAAAGTCCACCGGAATGCGCTTTTATTTCGGGGATATCGTGCATGTGGTTACCAGTTTATTCGTTGTTGTCGAGTATCAGTCTAGGAAGCTTGGCGGGAACCGAATAACGATTTATTCTTCACATGTCATGCGCAAATGGAATGAACTTTCGTGGCCCGTCAACTGCCCACCATGGTGTCTCTCGCCTGCTTCGAGGCAACCGCACGTCATCTCAGCATGACCCGGGCGGCGGAAGAGATGAACCTGACCCAAAGCGCGGTCAGTCGTCAGATCCGAAATCTCGAAGAGATGCTCGGTTGCGAGCTGTTTCGGCGGGTGCGTCAACGGCTAGAGCTGACCAGTGAAGGTGCCGATTACTTGCGTGAAATTTCACCTTCCATGGAGCAGATCGAAGCCGCTACAGCAAAGCTGCTGGCGCGCTGGTCGGGGCAGTGCCATGTGGGAGCAGAGCCCTCCTTCGCCATGCGCTGGCTGTTGCCACGGTTGCCGGCGTTTCAGCAGCGCCATCCGGACATTCAGATCGAAATCATGAATGACTTGAGGCGGCTCTATGAGCGCCGAGATGGCTTCGACGTGGCGATTCTCTATGGGGATGGGCAGTGGCCCGATCTGGAGTGCCGACTGCTGATGCCGTGCTCGCTGGTGGCGGTATGCACGCCCACGCTGCGCGACCGCTATGGCGTGATCGATCACACCGAAGAGTTGCTCCGCTACCCGCTGATTCACCACACCTGCGTCAGCTCGGCACGGCTATCGTCGACCTTTCTCTGGCTGGAGGCGGCTGGGCTCAGTGGGGAGCAGATCGAAGCGCTGCCGGGGCAGCGCTTCGAGCACTTTCGCTTTGTGCTGGATGCCGCGTTGCACGGGGTGGGAGCCACCGTGCTACCTGACTACTTTGTGGACCAGGAGCTGGCCGATGGGCGGCTGGTGGCGGCGTCCACGACACCCCTGATGATCGGCAACTACTACGTGGTGACGCCACGCGGACGGCATCCCGATCATCGCATCGAGGCCTTTAGCCACTGGCTGCTGTCTTCCATCCAGCAGGCTGATGGTTAGCCTGCAAGAGCGGATGATCAGGCAAAGTCGCCCTCTTCACGCACCTCGATCAACCACGGGCCGTCGGCCTCTTTGGCCTGTTGCAGCAGACGCTCAAGGTGGTCGAGGCCGGTCGCGGTATGGGCCTCGCAGCCGTAGCCCCGCGCGATGGCCACCAGGTCAGGCGTATAGATATCCACCCCTATTGTGGGAATTTCCCGCTCCTGCATATAGCGCTTGATCTCGCCGTAGCCCTGGTTGTTCCACAGCAGGATGACGATGGGCGTCTTGGTTTCCACCGCTGAGGCCAGCTCCGGCAGGGTGAACTGGATGCCCCCATCACCGATCAGCGATACGACGGGGCGGTGGGGAGCGGCCAGCTTGGCGCCGATGGCGGCGGGAAGGCCGTAGCCCAAGGTGCCGTAGCCGGTTGATGAATTGAACCAGCTGCGCGGCGACTCGGCCTCGTAGAGGAAGTTGCCCGAGTAGACCGGCTGGGTCGAATCCCCCACGACGATAGCGCCTGGCAGCGTGCGCTGGACCAGCTCGAGCACGCGTTGCTGGGTGCGCCAGGCAGGCGGCCACTCGGGGGCGAGCTGACGCTGGATGTCCGCCACCCGCTGCTGTCCTGGTGTCGGCGTTGCGGCGGCCGCTGGGGTGGCTGATGGGGTGGCCGATTGGATAGAAAGACGCTCGAGCAGCGCCTGCATGAAACGCCCGGCGTCGCTGACGATGGCAAGGTGCGCAAGGTGGTTACGTTGCAGCTGCTCGGCATCGATGTCGACGCGAATCAAACGACCGTCGATCCTGAAGTTACCGTCGAAGACGGCGTCATAGTCGGTCTCGCCAAGCTCTGTGCCGATGGCCAGTATCACGTCCGCCTCTCGTACCAGCTTGCGCACAGGGTCCAGGGACTGGGTCGAGCCCAGCGCCAGTGGATGTCCCTTCGGCAGTAGACCCTTGGCATTGACGGTGCAGGTGGTGGGGGCATCCAGCGCCTCGACCAGCGCACGGGCAGCCTCTGCATGGTCGGCAGCGCCGCCCCCAAGCAGGACGACCGGCTGCTGGGCCGCTGCCAGCAGCTCGGCGGCGGCGTCCACCAACGCCGCATCCGGTGCGGGAGGGGCTGGCAGTGCGGCAGCCTCCAGCACCAGATGCTCGGCG
This sequence comes from Halomonas sp. DP3Y7-2, assembly GCF_019800795.1. Lineage (NCBI taxonomy): Bacteria > Pseudomonadati > Pseudomonadota > Gammaproteobacteria > Oceanospirillales > Halomonadaceae > Halomonas > Halomonas sp. DP3Y7-2. Next base: position 327,398 of record NZ_JAHVKJ010000001.1, on the reverse strand, counting down.
GGGGCGGTGATGACATCAATCGGAATTTCGATATGCACGGGTCTTGGGCGAGCCCCGCGGAACACTGCAAAGGCTCTGGCCAGTACCCGTGGCAGCTCGTCGGGCTGCTGCAGGGTATGGCTGAAAGCACTGACCCCAGCGACCATGTTGCGCTGGGAAGGCAGCTCGTGCAGACGGCCCTCGCCAAGGCTAAGCTGCTCGCGTCGGTTGACGCTTGAAATCACCAGCATGGGCACGGAATCCGCGTAAGCCTGGCCCATGGCGGTCAGTATATTCGTCATTCCTGGACCAGAAATGATGAAACAGGTGCCTGGTTTTCCTGTTACACGTGCATAGCCATCGGCCATAAAGCCAGCACCCTGCTCGTGACGTGGTGTCACATGAGTGATCAGGGTGGCAGGCAGTCCTCGGTAAAGTTCTACCGTGTGGACGCCGGGAATGCCGAAGACGGTATCAACACCATAAGCCTCAAGTAGCTGAACCAATGCTTCGCCACAGGTCAACATGTCGCCTTTCCTTCTTGTTGGAGTCGGGCACCGGAGATTAGCGCCTGGTGACAGGTTTGCGCTACAAAAAAACCCGTGTTTTGAAAAGAAAGGGGCGCGCTGAATGGCGAAGCACAGTAGAGATATCGTTCAGTGACCGGGAAAATGCATTGTTCATTTTTCAGCAATATGCTTTATTGACCCTATCGCACGCAAAATTGCGTGCAATCCTGATCCGGCCTATATTGGTCACATAACAACACTAACAATCACGGCCTCGGTGCAGCATGGCGAGGCCTCAGGAGAGACAGGATGTTGCCGCAGCGCGACCTCATCGGCTATGCCGATACTCCCCCCGGCGGGCGTTGGCCCAACGGCGCCCGTCTGGCGATCAACGTCGTCGTCAACTACGAGGAGGGCTCCGAGCGCTCCTTCGCCATGGGCGATGATGACCAGGAATCGATGACCGAGTGGGGCAGCTACGTGACCCCCGCCGGCACCCGTAACCTGGCCATGGAATCGATGTACGAGTACGGCTCCCGAGTCGGCATCTGGCGAATTCTCGATATCCTGCGCGAGGCAGGAGTGCGCTCGACCTTCTTTGCCTGTGCCGTGGCCCTTGAGCAAAACCCCCGCGTCGCTCGGGTGGCGAGTGCCGATGGCCATGAATTCTGCAGCCACGGCTATCGCTGGGAAGAGGTCTTTCGCTTGAGCGAAGACGAAGAGCGTGAGCATATTCGACTGGCCATCGACTCCATCACCGCCACCACCGGCAAGCGTCCGGTTGGCTGGTACTGCCGCTACGGACCCAGCGTGCATACTCGGCGCCTGCTGTTGGAAGAAGGCGGTTTCCTGTATGACGCCGACGCCTACAACGACGACGTGCCGTACTTCACCGAGGTGGAGGGCAAGCGTCAGTTGGTGGTGCCCTATACCACGGACATGAACGACTTCCGCTTCTGGCTCTCGCCAGGACTGACCTCCGGTCGCGAATTTCTCGACAACCTCAAGGAAGGCTTCGACGTGCTGTTCGAAGAGTCAGCGAGGGGGCCGCGAATGATGTCCGTGGGGCTGCATCCGCGGATGGTCGGGCGGCCCGGAAAGATCCGCGCGCTCAAGGATTTTATCGCCTACGCCCAGGCTCACGAGGGGGTCTGGTTCGCGACCCGGGAAGAGATCGCCAGAGCCTGGCTGGAGCGTGAATCAGGCGCGTGACGCTTGATCCAATCGCTGGCCTGAACAGCAGCATCGCTACGACAGTGCCTGGTCTCGGCACCCGGTCCCAGGACCGGCACAGAGACAACCGCGCTTCCGCCGCTTGGGGGCGCACAAGAAATAGCCACTTCCGCAACAATGACAACAAGCAGAGGAACGTCCCATGACCCTTTTTTCCAAGACGCCACGCGTAGTGACCCTGGCCGCCGCCCTGGGCCTGAGCCTTGCCGCTGGCAGCGCCATGGCCGAGACCCTCAAGGTCGGCGCCAACATCGGCAACCTGCCCTGGGAATTCCAGGACGATAGCGGTGACTACGTCGGCTTCGAGATCGACCTGGTCAACGAGGTCGGCAGCCGCCTGGGCTACGACGAGGTCGAGATCAGCAACATTCCCTTCAACGGCCTGTTCTCGGCGGTACAGTCCGGGCGTATCGACGTGGCGGTGTCCTCCATCACCATCACCGATGAGCGTCTCGAGTCGGTGTCCTTTGCCCAGCCCTACTACGACAGTGACCAGTCTCTGGCGACTCACACCAGCAAGGGCATCACTGGGCTCGAGGACCTGGACGGCAAGGTGGTTGGCGTAGACACCGGTTCCACCGGCGACATCTGGACCAGCGAGAATCAGGAGCAATACGGCATCAAGGAGATCCGCCGCTACGAGGGCCTGCAGCCGGCTATGCTTGACCTGTCTAGCGGCCGCCTCGACGCCTACATTTCCGACATTCCGGCGGTGCAGTACTACGTGCGCGACAAGCCCAACCTGGAAGTGGTCAGCCGCATTCCCAGCGGTGAGCAGTACTCGATGATGTTTGCCAAGGATGCCGAGCTTGCCGCCAAGGCCAGTGAGGTGATCACCGAGCTCAAGCAGGAAGGCTTTATCGCCGAACTGCACGAGACCTGGTTCGGCGCCGCGCCGGATGCCGGCACCAGCACCGTCGACGTGCGTGATATGCCAAGCGCCAAGTGATGTCGGGGCCGTGGCGCCCGCGCGCCACGGCCCACCCACCCTCGGCCGTGGAGGCTGGTTGAATGGACCTGGTCCAGACATTCTTTAACTGGGAGGTGCTGGTACGCACCTTCCCGATGCTCGTCCAAGGGCTCGGCATGACAATCGCGCTGGGCTTCTTGAGCATCCTGCTGGGGCTGATCGGCGGGCTGGGGCTGGCGCTGTTGCGCCTCTACGGCCCCAAGCCACTGCGCTTTCTGACCATTGCCTACATCGATGTGTTTCGCTCGCTGCCGGTGCTGGTGTGGCTGGTCATCGTCTACTACGCACTGCCGTTCGTCGGCATCACCCTGTCACCGTTTGCTGCAGCCTGTACCGCCCTGACCATGATCTCCAGCGCCTACGCCGCGGAGATCTATCGCGCCGGCATCGAGGCGGTGCCTCGGGGCCAGTTCGAGGCCGCCCAGTCGATCGGCCTGAGTCAGTATCGGGTGATGTGCGACGTGGTCCTGCCCCAGGCGATCCGCCTGATCATTCCGCCGCTGACCAGCAACTGCATCAACGTGATGAAGGACACCGCCCTGGCCTCGGTGGTGGCGATGCCCGACCTGCTCAAGCAGGCGACCCAGGCCCAGGCCCTGGCCGCCAATCCGACCCCGCTGATTGGCGCGGCGCTGCTGTATCTGGTGGTGCTGTTGCCGCTGGTGAGGCTGGTCGGCTTGCTCGAAAAACGCTTCGCCCAAGGCCGAGCCTGAAGGAGATTGTCATGATTGAACCGACCCAGCCGGTGTCGCAGGCCCCTTCCGCTGCGTTTGACCGCCAAGCCGCCGCCGCCCGCAGAACCCTCATCTCGCTCAAGGGCGTGAACAAGCACTACGGTGATTTCCATGCGTTGAAGAATATCGACCTGGAGGTAGCTGAAGGCGAGGTCGTGGCGATTCTCGGCCCGTCGGGCTCCGGCAAGTCGACCCTGATTCGCTGCATCAATCATCTGGAGGCCTACAGCGCCGGCGATATCTATGTCGATGGCACCCGGGTCCAGCCCGGCCCCGAGCTGATCGAGGTGCGCAAGGGCGTGGGCATGGTGTTCCAGAGCTTCAACCTGTTTCCCAACATGACGGTGCTGGAGAACGTCACCCTGGGGCCGATCCGGGTACGTGGCATGAGCCCAGGGGCTGCCCAGGCCAGAGCCAAGGAATTGCTGGAGAAGGTTGGCATCGCCGAGCAGATGTACAAGTACCCGAGCGCCCTGTCCGGCGGCCAGCAGCAGCGGGTCGGCATTGCCCGGGCGCTGGCCAATGAGCCGCGGGTGCTGCTGTTCGATGAGCCGACGTCGGCGCTGGACCCCGAGATGGTCGGCGAGGTGCTAGACGTCATCAAGACCCTGGCTGGTACCGGTGTGACCATGCTGCTGGTGACCCACGAGATGGGCTTCGCCCGCCATGTGGCGGACCGGGTGATCTTTATGGAGGCCGGACAGATCGTCGAGGAAGGCGCTCCCGAACAGATATTCTCTGCGCCGCAGGAAGATCGAACCCGCGCCTTTTTCCAATCGGTGCTGGCGCACTGAGGCGTGGCCTCGACCCTGTTTCTCTTAACCCAGCTTCTCTTAACCCAGTTTCTCTCGACCCAGCTTCAAGGATTCCCCATGGCTTTCGAATATTCCGCCCCCCCGCTTGATCTGGAAAGCATCAGAGCCCAGTTCCCCTCCCTTGCCAGTGACTGGGTGTTCATGGATAACGCCGGTGGTGCTCAGGTGCCGCGTGTCGTGGTGGATCGCATCAGCGACTATCTGCTGGGCGACAATGTTCAGCTAGGGGCCAGCTACGCCCCCAGCCAGCACTCCAAGGCCAAGGTCGACGCTGGTCGCCGGGCGGTGGCGACGCTGGTCAATGCGCAGCATGTGGAAGAGCTGGTGTTCGGGCCGAGCTCCACCATTCAGTTCCGGCTGCTGGCGGACGCCATGGCGAGCCAGTTCGCCCCGGGCGATGAAATCATCGTGACCAATACCGACCATGAAAGTCACATCGGTCCCTGGCGACGTTTGCAAGCGCGAGGCGTCAAGCTGCGCTTCTGGAACTGCCATCCCGAGACCCTGGAACTGGAGCTCGACAGCCTGGCCGAACTGCTCAACGAGCGAACCAAGCTGGTCTGCGTGACCCATGTCTCCAACCTGCTCGGCACCATCAATCCGATCAAAAAGATCGCCGCCATGGCTCACGACGCCGGTGCTCGCATCTGCGTCGATGGCGTGGCCTTCGCGCCCCACCGTGCCATCGATGTCCAGGACTGGGATGTCGACTACTACGGCTTCAGTCTCTACAAGGTATTTGGGCCGCATCACGCCGTGCTTTACGTCAAGAAAGAGTGCCTGCTGGAGCTGGACAGCATCTATCACCATTTCTTTACCAAGGACCAGATACCGGGAAAAGTGGAGCCGGGAAATCCCAACTATGAGCTGACCTACAGCGCTACGGGAATCCTCGAATATCTGACCTCGCTTTCGCCTAAAGACGACGGCGTATCCTTGCGCAATAGGCTGGAAGATGCCTTCGACAGGATCGCGACACATGAGGCAAAAATCGGCAAGAAACTGATCGACTATCTCAATCAGAAAGAGCGCGTCCGTATCATCGGAAGAGCGGATGCTGACATCGATAAACGTGTCGCGACGATCAGTTTTATTGTGGAAGGAAGCCAATCTGACGATATCGTCAGGCGCATCGATGATGCGAAGGTCGGTATTCGCTACGGAGACTTCTATGCACGTCAGCTGGCCGAGGATCTCGGACTGATGGAGATCCAGGGTGTCGTGCGGGTCTCGATGGTGCACTACAACACCGAAGACGAGGTGGACCGGTTGATTCAGGCCCTGGACGCGGTGCTGTAGTAGACGATCGCAATAGACAGAAGCGAGGCCTGGTGACAGGGGCCTATCGCCGACGAAAACGCCCACCATCGCTGACAAGGCTAGTCAGGCCTGGTCAGTGATGGCGGGTGTCGGTGGCGATATCGTAGATGTTGGCCTCGGCGCGTCGCTGCTCGGACAGTTCCAGGCTGTAAAAGATATGCCGGCAGTGTTCCATCATCGACTGGGCGGCGCCCTCGGCGTCGCCGGCCTCGATCATATCGACCAGGGACTGGTGCTCATGGGTCAGGCATAGCACCCCGCTGGGGCGTTCGTAGAGTGACTGGATAATACAGAAGCGACGGATGATGGGGCACACGATGGCGATCAGCTCTTCATTGCCGGTCAGCTCCGCCAACAGCAGGTGAAAGTCGCCGGAGATGCGGTTGACGCTGGGCTTGCGTTCCTCGAACACCTGATGCTCCAGGGCCAGATGCTGACGCAGGGTGGCAATGCCGCTGGCATCGATGCGCTCGCAGGCGATGCGTGCCACCGCCGCTTCGATGTGCAGCCTCGTCTCGAAGATATCGTAGGCTTCCTTGACGGACGGCAGTGAGACAAAGGCGCCCCGATGCATCTCGAAGCGTACCAGCCGCTCCGCCGTCAGTCGGTTCAGCGCACGCCGAACGCGGCTTCTTGGCGTGTTGAACGCCGTGGCAAGCTTCGCCTCATTGAGTCGCTCGCCGGGACGAAGGCGCTTGTCGATCAGCGCATCAACGATGCGGTCATAGACAAGCTCTTCAGCCAGCGCTTCGGGCTTTTCATGTGGGGATGAAGGTGCGTCTGTCGACATGGCTGCGTCTCGCCATCCCTTTCTCCTTGGTGCTGGCTCCCAGATGCGGGAAAGCCTGTCCAGGCAAGGTGAAAAGTGGAATAAGAAAAAGACAAACCAGCATATGACGCTGGTCTATTTCTTTCCAGAGACTACCATGACCATGGCCGCCACGTCATACCGCTTCTACCAAAGAATGTCTCCCTGTCATCACCTGTTGTGTGACAGCCTAGAGTCTTCAATAGCGAGGCAAATAACGATTGGCTATTGGGCGGCGAGATCGTCGATTTTCTGCCCCTCAATAAAGGCGATAAGGTTGCTGAAGGCATCGCCAAAGTACAGCTCATAGCCATCTTTTTCCACGTAGCCAAGGTGGGGCGTTGCCAGCACATTTGGCAGGTGCAGAAGAGGGTCTTCGACCACCGGTTCCTGCTCGAACACATCCACCGCCGCCATGCCGGGGCGTCCGGCGCGCAGCGCCGCCTCCAGGGCGCCAGAGGCGATCAGCTCAGCGCGACTGGTATTGACCAGCAGCGCACTGGATTTCATCGCCGCCAGGTCATCGTCACCGACGATGCCGCGGGTCGCCTCGTTCAGGCGCAGGTGCAGGCTAAGCACGTCGCTGCGCTCGAACAGCTCGCGTTGGCTGGCGACGACCTCGATGCCGGCCTGGCGGGCACGCTCACGGGAGCCTTCGCGCCCCCATGCCAGCACTTTCATGTCGAAGGCTTGGCCGTAGCGAGCGACACGGGCACCGATCTTGCCGTAGCCCAGGATACCGAGGGTTCTGCCTTCCAGGGCGGTGCCCAGCGTACGCTGCCAGCGACCCGCCTTGAGGTTGGCGACTTCCTCGGGAATATGCCGCATGGCGGCCAGCACCAGCGCCCAGGTCAGTTCCGCCGCGGCGGTGGGCGAGCCTCGGCCTGCCAGCACCGTTACACCATGCTCGCGACAGGCCTCGAGATCGATATGGGCCACGCCACCTCCGGTCTGGCTGATGACCCGGAGCTTCGGCAGGCGTTCGAGCAGTGCACGGGTGATCCGGGTTCGCTCGCGGATCAACACCAGTGCCTCGGCGCTGTGAAAGCGTTCAACCTGGGCATCCAGCGACGTCAACGTGTCGTTGAACAGCGTGACCTGGTGGCCGGACAGACGATCAAAGGCCGACAGATGGCGAACGACATCCTGGTAGTCATCGGGAATCACGATGTTCATGGCGGGCTCCGGGGTGAGGCGCAGCGAGACGAGGGAGTGACAAGCATGCCACAGGAGATGAGTCGCGCCCTACTGGGGGCTGCATTGCTGGCGGCTAGGCGGCAATGGGCATTGCTATCCACTAGGGCCAGTGGGATCTTGGGAAGCCTTGGTGGAGCGGGCCTCTCGCCTGTTCGCTCCAGCGGGTGTTGACCCTCGATGATGGTTGACCCTCGAAGATTGTTGACCTTCGAAGATGGCGCTCTGCATTCAGGACCAGCCCATGACCCATACTCAGGATTCCCGCACCATCCACACAACCGCCGTCAGTGGCTTCGACGACGCGCTGCTGGAGCAGGTTCGCGCTCGCTTTCATCACGTGGATCACTGTCCCTACACCGGCCCCCGGGTCTTTTTCGAGAATGCCGGTGGCTCGTTGACCCTCAAGGCGGTGGTCGCGCGCATGGCGGAAGTGGCCGCCTTGCCGGATAACGACCATCGCGACAATGAGGCGTCTCGAGCTATCTCGGCCATGATCGACGACGGGCGCCAGGCCATGGGCTGCCTGCTGGGCGTCGAGGATGGCGTCGTGTTCGGCGGTGAGACCGGCACCGAGTGCCTGTTTCGGGTGATTCGCGCGGCCGCCACTGCTGCACCACCAGGTGGCAGTATGGTCGCCTGCGAACTGGAACACCCCGCGACCTTTGACGCCACCGCTCTGTGGGCCAAGCGCACCGACAGACAGCGCCTGACGGTGCCCTTTGACCCGCATACAGGCAGAGTGACGGCCGAGGAGTATGCCCGCGTTGTTCAGCCTGACACCCGCGTCGCGACGATTCTTCACACCAGTCCGGTCACCGGCATGACCCAGGACGTCGCTGCCATTGCCGCAGCGATCCGGTCTATCGCGCCGGACTGCTACATCATCGTCGATGGTATCCAGCATGCACCGCACGGAGCCCTGTCGGTATCGGCCTATGGCGTCGACGCCTACGCGGTGTCGCTGTACAAGGTGTTCTGTCCCTTCAACGATGGCTACGCCTGGGTCTCGCCACGCCTGAGCGTCGTGGACCATGATCGTCTAGCGGGCAAGCCAGACGACGCCTGGGAACTGGGTAGCCGTGACCCTGCTGCCTGGGCGGGTGCCAGCGAGATGGTGGCGTATCTCGAGTGGCTGGGCGGGAAGTTCACCACGGCGAAGGGTCGTCGAGAGCGCTTGCTGGCGGCCGGCCAGGCCATGCATGACCAGGAGGCGGCGCTGATGCAGCGGCTGATCCATGGCTCCGGCGCCATCACCGGGCTCAAGGAGCTGCCTGGCGTGACCTTGATCGGCGAGGTCGATAGCCCCTGGCGTGAAGGGGCGGTGTCGTTCTGCGTGGAAGGGCGTGACGCCCTGGACATCGTCGCCGAGCTTGGCGAGCGCGGTATCCGCGTCCACGCCCGCAAGGACGACGCCTATTCGGGCAATATCCTTCGTCCCTTGGGCCTGCCCTCAGTTACCCGAGTCTCGCTGGCCCACTACAACACGCCTGAGGAGGTCGATGCTTGCCTGAGCGCGCTGGCAGAGGTGGTAATGGGCCGGTGACATTGGGTCGGCAAGGCTCACTTTTCCCACGCCCAGGAGTTGTCCCTTTTTCTGATCGGCGAGGACCCAAGCGATATCGCTCAATTGTGGCATGAGCTGGCGTGGAAGGGAGCGTCGTAGTCGGCTGGAAGGGATGTGCCTTTACTGAGGTTGTCTCGTTCCACGACGACGCCCAGCACGGGTCCGCCATCCTGTCAGAGCACAGTGTGCTGGCTCAGACGCCGTCCGCGTTGCAGGGTTTCGGCAACAGCATCGCGAGATCTGGGGGAACGGTGTGCCTACTTTGGAAGCGCCTTTCTCAGGCGCCTGAGCCCATCACTCAATATTCTGAATCTGCTCGCGCATCTGTTCGATCAGCACCTTCAGTTCCACCGCGCAGCGGGTGGTGTCGGCGACCACGGACTTGGATGACAGGGTGTTGGCTTCGCGGTTCAGTTCCTGCATCAGGAAGTCCAGGCGGCGGCCGATGGGGCCTTTCTGGCGGAGCTGGCGGCCTACTTCGGTGACGTGGGTGTCGAGCCGGTCGAGCTCTTCGGCGACGTCGGCCTTCTGTGCCATCAGCACCACTTCGGCTTCCAGTCGCTGGGGGTCCAGCTCGACCTGCAGGCTGGCGAGCTTGTCTTCCAGCTGGGTGCGCTGACGTTCGAGTATGTCGGGCATTTTTTCCCGGACTTCCGCCACCAGGTCGTGGATCGCACTCAGCCGATCCTCGATCAGGGTCTTGAGCTGCTCGCCTTCACGGGCGCGACCTTCCACCAAGTCATTCAGCGCCTGCTGGAACATCTGCTGGGCGGCGGACTTGACCGCCTCGATATCCAGGCCGCTGCTTTCCAGCACCCCCGGATGGCCGAGCATGGCCAGTGCATCAGGCATATGCACTTCAGGAATGACGGCACGCACTTCGCCCAGCGCGGATGACAGTGCTCCCAGGCGTTCGCGGTTGACGCTCAGGCTTGCCCCGGACTCGCTTGCCTCGAAGCGCAGCGTGCATTCGATCTTGCCCCGGGCCAGGCGCTTGCGCAGGGCGTCGCGAAAGCCGGGTTCGAGGTCTCGCAGGGCTTCCGGCAGGCGAAAGTGCGGTTCCAGGTAGCGCTGGTTCACGCTGCGCAACTCGAGCTGCAGGCTACCCCAGTCGGCTTCCAGGTCCTGGCGCGAGAAGGCGGTCATGCTGTGAACCATGGTGATCTCCTGATTGGGCGGCTGTGGCAGTGGTGGCAACGGGGACGGACACCAGGACAGGGCGCGGCTCATGCCTTTGGCTGATGGCGGTTGTCTGGTGGTTCTCGGCAGTGTACCCGATTCGTCGGCCAAGGCGTGTAGAATGGTCGGCCCTGTTTTCATTCCATGATCGGTGTCGTCGCCCCGGTCAGGTCGCGTTGTCTACCTGGCCCAGGCGTGATGTCGACCAAGAGAGGTGCCATGTCCTCCGACATTCGTCGTCCCAGCGGACGCGCTTTTGATCAGACCCGCGAGATTCGCCTGACCCGTGACTATACCCGCCATGCCGAGGGCTCGGTATTGGTGGAATTCGGCGATACCAAGGTGCTGTGCAACGCCAGCGTCGAGGCCGGTGTGCCCCGTTGGCTGCGAGGCAAGAAGCAGGGCTGGGTGACGGCCGAATACGGCATGCTGCCCCGGGCCACCCACTCACGCAGCGGACGCGAGGCGTCACGCGGCAAGCAGGGCGGTCGCACCCTGGAAATCCAGCGCCTGATCGGACGCTCGTTGCGCGCCTCGGTCAATCTCAAGAAGCTTGGCGAGTTCACCATTACCGTGGACTGCGACGTGATCCAGGCCGATGGCGGCACCCGCACCGCTTCCATCACCGGTGGCTGTGTGGCACTGATCGACGCGGTGCGCTACCTGCAGCGTGAAAAGCTGATCAAGACCGATCCCTTCGAGCAGCTGGTCAGCTCGGTGTCGGTGGGGCTCTACCGCGGTCAGCCGGTGGTGGATCTCGATTACCCGGAAGACTCCAGTGCCGATACCGACATGAACGTGGTACTGAGCGAAGCGGGTGAGCTGATCGAAGTACAGGGCACGGCCGAGTCAGGCACCTTCTCCCGCGCTCAGCTCAACGCCATGCTCGACCTGGCCGAGAAAGCCGGTCATGAGCTGTTCGAGCATCAGCGCGAGGCACTGGGCAACCGTAGCTGAGTGCCGACCATCCAGTGGTAGCGCCACCCAAACGATGACGCCGGCCCCCCATCTTCACAGGGGGCCGGCGTTTTCGTGCCAGGCCCCGGACCAGGGCCTGACGGCGACGTAGGGAGGCTTACAGCTGCAGGTCGTACTCGACGATCAACGGGGCGAATTCAGAGAAGGTCGCATCGTAGTCGATCCAGGCATCGGTGATATGCCGGCGGAAGTTCGGCCCGACGATCTGGTAGTCCAGGCGCCAGCCCTCCTGGCGGGAGCGCGGCTGATCCTGATCCAGCGCCGGCCACCAGGTGTATTCATCACCATCGCGGTTGATCTCGCGGAAGGTATCGATGAAGCCGGTGGGGCCGAACACCTGGTCCATCCAGGCGCGCTCTTCGGCCTTGAAGCCTGGCGTCGTCTGGTTGTCGGACCAGTTGGCCAGATCGATGGTCTTGTGGGCGATGTGCCAGGTGCCGCAGATGATGTACTCGCGACGTTTGCGAGCCATCTTGGACAGATACTCCTGGTACTGCGCCATGAATGCCTGCTTGGCGGCGGGGTCGCTGCCATCAGGCATCAGGAAACTGGCGATCGAGAAGCGATCGTAGTCGGCCTGCAAGAAGCGACCTTCGTGGTCGCACTGGGGAAAGCCCAGGCCGTACATGATGGCCTTGGGGATTTTGCGGCAGTAAAGGCCGACCCCTGCAAAACCGTCCTGCTCGGCGTCGAGGAAGTAGCCCTCGTAGCCCTCAGGGTAAAGAATGCTGTCGTCCAGCTCGAAGCTTTTGGCCTTGATGTTCTGGACGCAGACAACGTCGGCGTCCTGGTTGGCAAGCCAGTCGAGAAAGCCTCGACCGACGGCCTCGCGGATGCCGTTCACATTGATAGTGGCGATTTTCATACGTGGTCCCTTTTGCGTCGCGCGTGTATGATACCCGACGTTTCGACGTTTGGGTAAATGGCCGTTCGAGAAAAACGTGATAAGGCCAGGCAATTGGACAGGAGGCCTCGTGGCTGACAAGGCACCACAACAGCCAGGCGCGGCGCGCCTTCACCCCTACCAGCGGGAATTCATCGAATTCGCCATCGGCGAGGGCGTACTCAGCTTTGGCGAGTTCACCCTGAAGTCCGGGCGGGTGAGCCCGTACTTCTTCAATGCCGGCCTGTTCAAGACCGGGCGTGCTCTGGCCAGTCTCGGCCGCTTCTATGCCAAGGCCATCGAGCACAGCGGTATCGACGCCGACGTTCTGTTTGGCCCCGCTTACAAAGGCATCTCCCTGGCTGCCACCACGGCAGTGGCATTGGCCGATCATCATGACCGCGACATGCCATTTGCGTTCAATCGCAAGGAGGCCAAGGATCATGGTGAGGGCGGTAACATCGTGGGGGCCGCGCTGTCTGGCCGCATCATGATCATCGATGATGTGATCACCGCGGGTACCGCGATTCGCGAGGTAATGGGCCTGATCGACGGCGCCGGTGCTCAGGCGGCGGGCGTGGTGGTCGCGCTGGATCGTCAGGAGCGCGCCAGCGACGACACCGACAAGAGCGCTATCCAGCAGGTCAAGGCCGAGTTTGGCATCCCGGTGGTCAGCATCGTGGGGCTCGACCAGGTATTGGCTTACCTCGAAGAAACCGGGGGCGATACCCTCCAGGTTCACGCCGACGCCATTCGCGCCTATCGCGAACGCTATGGGGTCAGCGCCTGACGCTTGTTCGCATCCCTGCGCCGAGGCCTGTGTCCACCGAGGGCCTCGGTGATCTCCCTGCCTCACATCGTCCTCCGCCATCCTGGTGATGTCTCATGCTCGACGTGGTGCTGTATCAACCCGAAATTCCGCCGAATACCGGCAATCTGATTCGGCTGTGCGCCAATACCGGATTTCGTCTGCACCTTATTGAGCCGCTAGGTTTCACCCTAGACGATAAGCGGCTCAAGCGCGCGGGCCTGGACTACCATGAATGGGCCAGGGTCAGGGTGCACGCCGACTGGGATGCCTTCGTCGGTGAGGTGGCGCCAGAGCGCATCTTTGCCGTCTCCACCCGTGGACGTCGCGGCTACCACGAGCCCGACTATCGCGCTGGTGACGCCCTGGTATTCGGCCCCGAGACCCGTGGCCTGCCACAGGCCATGCTCGATGCGCTGCCCGCGTCTCAGCGCCTGCGCATCCCGATGCTCGAGGATAGTCGTAGTCTGAACCTGTCCAATGCCTGTGCGGTGCTGGTGTTTGAAGCTTGGCGACAGCTCGACTTTGCCGGTGCGCTGCAGCTGGACCCGGTATCCGAAGCGCCGCAGGCGGTCAATGCAGGTGCCCATGGCGGCGCCCAGGAAGACGCATGAACGCTCCCGTGAAGACCATCCGTGAACGTATTCGGGGCCTCAACCCGCGTCAGCGTGAGGCCGTTCACTACATCGATGGGCCTTGTCTGGTCTTGGCCGGCGCCGGTTCCGGTAAAACCAGCGTGATCACCACCAAGATCGCTTACCTGATCCAGGAATGCGGCATGAGCGCCCGCCGTATTGCCGCGGTGACCTTTACCAACAAGGCAGCCCGGGAAATGAAGGAGCGGGTCAGCTCGATGCTGCAGGGTCGCGAGGGCCACGGCCTTACCGTCTCCACCTTTCATACCCTTGGCCTCAATATCATTCGCGGTGAGCTCAAGGCGCTGGGCTACAAGCCGGGCTTTTCGCTGTTCGACCCGGAAGATGCCAAGGCGCTGCTGCGCGACCTGATGAACAAGGATGCCCAGGTCGACGCCGACCAGATCAATCAGGTCCAGGCAGTGATCTCCAACTGGAAGAATGACCTGGTGCTGCCGGGGCAGGCGCTGTCCCATGCCGCCACGGAAGACGAACAGTATGCGGCGCGGGTCTATGAGGCCTATGTGCGTCACCTCAAGGCGTACAACGCGGTGGACTTCGATGACCTTATCCTGCTACCGGTGGTGCTGCTGCGTGACGATCCTGAGGCGCTGGCGCGCTGGCGGCGCAAGATTCACTACATGCTGGTAGATGAATATCAGGACACCAACGTCAGCCAGTACATGCTGGTGCGCATGCTGATGTCCGAGCGCCAGACCTTTACCGTGGTTGGCGATGACGACCAGTCCATCTACGCCTGGCGCGGCGCCAGGCCGGAAAACCTGGTCACCCTGGGGGAGGATTTTCCGCGGCTTAACGTCATCAAGCTGGAGCAGAACTATCGCTCCACCGGCATCATCCTGCGCGCCGCCAACACGTTGATCGCCAACAACCCCCACGTCTACGACAAGACCCTGTGGTCGGACATGGGCCAGGGCGATCCGATCCGGGTGGTGGTCACCCGCCACGAGGAAGCCGAGACCGAGCGTGTGGCCAGCGAGATCCTGACCCGTCGGATCAAGGAGCGCGCCGAGTGGCGCGACTTCGCGGTGCTCTACCGGGGCAACTTCCAGGCGCGCCTGCTGGAGTTGAAGCTGCAGCACTACCAGATTCCGTACAAGCTGTCCGGCGGCACCTCGTTTTTCTCCCGGGGCGAGATCAAGGACGCCATGGCCTACCTGCGGCTGCTGATCAATCCAGCAGACGACAATGCGTTCCTGCGAATCGTCAACGTGCCGCGCCGCGAGATCGGCCCGACGACACTTGAGAAGCTCGCCAACTACGCCACCGAGCGGGGCGTATCGCTGTTTGCCGCCTGCCATGAGCTGGGGCTTGCCGAACAGTTGCCGGCCCGCGCGGTGGAGCGCCTGACACGCTTTACCCACTTCATCGACGGCGTACGTCGACGGATGGACCAGGGCGACGCCATCGCGGCCATTCGCGAGATGATGCGCGAGATGGACTACGAGGCCTGGCTCTATCAGAACGCCAGTGCTCCCACCATTGCCGAGCGGCGCATGGCCAACGTGTGGATCCTGATCGACCAGTTGGAAAAGTCGATGCAGTCGGACCCTGAGGAAAACACCGCCAGCACCGATACCGAGACGGACGACGTGGAGTCAGCCATTTCGCGCCTGGTGCTGCGTGACATCCTCGAACAGCAGGCCGAAGAGGATGACTCGGACAGGGTGCAGCTGTTGACCATGCACGCGTCAAAAGGCCTCGAGTTTCCTCACGTCTATCTGATGGGACTGGAGGAGGAGCTGCTGCCCCACCGAAACTCCATCGAAGCCGGCACGGTGGAAGAAGAGCGCCGCCTCGCGTATGTGGGCATTACCCGCGCCCGACGTACCCTGACCATGACCCTGGCCCGCCAGCGCAAGGCCTACGGTGAGCTGATGGACTGTGTGCCCAGTCGCTTCCTGGATGAACTGCCGCCGGATGACCTGGAGTGGGAAGGGCGCGCCGACCGGGAGGACCCGGATCGCAAGCAGGAGCGCGGCAAGAGCGCGATTGCGGGGCTTCGCTCGCTACTGGATTAACGTTATCCACACCCCTTTTTCGCGGTAGGTGGTGTGGATAAAGGGTTGCGGTGAAATGGTGGGGGTGAAGGGTAGCGCCAACGACGGCGGGGCGCCCTTGGGCGCCCCGCCGCATCTCGTGATGAGATAGCCAGTCATGAGCTGGCCAGTGATGAGTCGGCCCTTACTGGACCATGTAGTGAACCGCGGCCTTGATCTCATCGTCGGACAGGCTCGGATTGCCCCCCTTGGGCGGCATGGCATTGAAGCCGTTGATGGCGTGGTCGTACAGGGTCTCGAAGCCTTGGGCCAGACGCGGCTCCCAGGCGGCAGCATCACCGCGCACCGGGGCGCCAGCGATACCCGCCTCATGGCAGGCCATGCAGATACCACCGTAGACCGCAGCGCCGTCAATGGCGGCAACAGCGGGATCCATCTCCACTGCAGCGCCGTCAGCTGCCGCTTCGTCGTTTGCTGCCTGGTCTTCCGCTGCAGGATCGCTGGCGGCGGTGTCAGCGGCAGCCGTGTCCTCAGCCGCTGTCTCTTCTAACGCGGCAGCGTCTGTCGAGGCATCTTCGGTGGCAGCTGCGTCGGCTGACGGCACGTCCATCACCGGTTCCACCAGGTAGGCCACCGCTGCATGGACTTCCTCGTCGGACAGGTTGGGGTTGCCGCCGCGGGCAGGCATGGCATTGAAGCCATTCAGCGCATGATCCAACAGCGTGTCGAAGCCTTTGGTGGTGCGCTCGGCCCAGGCGGCTTCGTCGCCGCGCTTGGGCGCGCCGGCGACGCCGGTATCATGGCAGGCCATGCAGATGCTGCCATAGACGGCTTCGCCGTCGGCGCCACCCGATGCACCGCCGCCGTCGCCCCCTGCTGCCGCCATGGCCGCGCTGCCGCAGTCCTGGCCCTCGAGGCAGAGCGATCCCACCGGTGCCAGGCGCTCGGCCATGGCGTCCCGTGCGGCGTCGTCCTGCGCCATTGCCTGGCTTGTGGCCAGGCCCAGGGTGATCAGGCACCCCAAGATCAGCTTGCTGGATTTCACTCTCACCACCTCTAGTGACGGTCTACTGAATCACAGTTTTTGTATCGGTGGCGCCGAGCTCTTGATACCCCCTCGCCGGGCGTCACGCTGTGCCGGCAGTATAGCGACAACGCCGAAAGCGGGAAAATGCCCCACCCTGGCGCAAAGGCGCGCAATAGCCCGTAGCGTGCGCCATCGGGTGGACACTGAGTGGCGCCCGATGTAGGATATGGCTCGCCGTGTGGCAGCTGTCCACGGCATCGCGCGCCCTTAGCTCAGCTGGATAGAGCGTTGCCCTCCGGAGGCAAAGGTCAAAGGTTCGAATCCTTTAGGGCGCGCCATAGAATTCAAAGGCTTACGACACGTTCGTAAGCCTTTTTTCGTTTCGGGAGAAGGGGCGTTTCAGGCTTGCTGGCGGTCCTTCTGAGCTGTGCAGAGCAAGGCTTTCATACGCGTCCCATCTGTTTGAAACAGCGGGTTTTCTGATCGAAAGAGCACGTTTTGCTCGATGTTTGACCCGACCGAGAGTCAGCGCTTTCGATGATCCAGGTCATGTTTGTAGTGACGAAGACGACGCATCTGCCAGCGGGGAGGCGTTGTCCGTCCTCGGATGGCTGGCCGAGTCGTCTACCTTGAAGCGCCCCACCAGTGCGGCCATCTCACGGGCGCGTTGATCCAGCGCCTGGCCTGCCGCCGCCACCCTTACCACCAGGTTGGCGTTGTGCTGGGTCACGTCTTCCAGCTGTGCCAGTGCCTGGTTGACCTGCTCAATGCCCAGAGACTGCTCGCTAGCGGCGATAGAGATCTCGGAGACCAGCGTCGCCGTGCGTTGGGCATGCTCCGAAATGGTGTCCAGGGCCTCGCTGGTAGACACCACCAGCTGCTCCCCCCGATCGACTCGCTGCGTGTTCGTGTTGATCAACTGGCGGATGAGGGTGGCCTCTTCGGCACAACGACTGGCGAGCTTTCGGACCTCCGAGGCCACCACGGAAAATCCTCGTCCTTGATCACCGGCACGTGCCGCTTCGACAGAGGCGTTAAGGGCAAGGATGTTGGTCTGGAAGGCAATATCGTCTATCGCTTCGACGATCTTGGTGACCTCCTTGTTGGCGTCACGTATGTCTGCCATGGCCTCACGGGTCTGGGCGGCATTGTGGCTGACGTTACTGGCTCTACTGGCCACCTCTCGGGTCATTGCCTGGGCCTGCTGAGCGGAGTCCGAGGTCTGTTTCACGGTCGCCGTGATCTGTTCCATGCTGGAAGCGGTCTCGACCAGTGAGGCGGCCTGCTGTTCCGTTCTGCTGGCCAGGTCCTGATTGTCCCGGGCAATCTCGCCACTCACCGCCTCGACGGCACTGGAACCGCGCTTCAGGTTGATCACCAGGCTCGCCATGTTGCTCAAGGCGCCGTTGAAGGCCCGATACAGTGTCGACAGTTCATCGGCGCCAGCCACCTCCAGGCGCTTGGTCAGATCATCTTTCTGCTTGCTGATCTCCGCCACCGCAGCCGACAGTGGCCGCACCACGCTGCGTGCCGTGATGAGCGAGAAGCTCAGGGTGATGATCACCACCGCCAGCATGACAAGCCCCTGGTAGATCAGTTGCTCGAGGGCTTGTTGCTGAAGGTGTTCGGTCGTCTCGTAGAGCGTCTGCTCGGTATTCATGGCAACGTCTTTCAAGCCATCGATAAAGGCTGTCTGGGCGTCGAACCAGGTGTGGGGATCGATACCGAAGCCACCACTTGTCGACTTGTCGAAGACCACCTCGCGCATGGTGGCGAGCTCTGTGCCCAGAGGACTGTTGAGTAACTCCTGCAGCGCGAGCTGGCTGTTCTGGGGCGACAGCTCAAGGAAGTTCTTCCTGTGGACGTCGGATTTCACGATCAGCGCGAGGAGCTTTCTGAACATGCTGGTCGACATGGAGTCGGCGCTGAAGGCAGCGGCCAGCACCGCACGCTCGATCCCGGCAAGCTCCTTGATGTTCAGCAGATCGTAGTAGGCGGTCAATTGCCGCGAGACGTCTCCCTGATCAATGCCGAAGGTCTCCTTGGCGACGATGTCGATCAGCGCCTCGTTGATCGCGCTGTAAGCATCCGTGACGCCCTCGGCACTTGCCGCGAGGTTGTCGGCGCGCTGGCGCAGCTGGTCCGTCTCCTGGAGCAGGCCCAGTGCATGCTTGACCTGCGCCTCAACCCTGGCGTCGTGCTGAGAAAAGTCGATCGCAGCGACATGGTCGTTAAAGGCTTCCGCTTCGGCGCTGGTTGCCTGCCGCTGTCCAGGCAGCTCCGTGCGGTAGTTGACGCCATGGCTGCTGACAAACGCAGCGGTCATGCCCCGCTCACGCTGAAGCTGATGCACCAGGTTGCCCGCATATCTGCTGAGAGTGGCCATCTCCTGCAGATCCTCCATCTCGGCAACGACTGCCATGCGGTCGATGACCGTCGTGATGGTGATCCATGTGATGGCCAACAAGGGGATAGACAGCACGAGGAGGAATTTACCTCCCATGCTCAGGCGATTGAGAAGTGGTGTCATGGGTACGGGCTCGCGATGAAAGAGTGCTATCGCCTGCCGCAGGGAGGAAGGGGCGAGTGCTCACTTCCCCCATGACGGCTGCGAGTAGCGGTGATGCGAGGGTTATCGACCTGTGATGAAGCAAGGTTGAGGAGCTTGTGCCATTGCCGCTGGGGGGGATGATCTGAGTCACCGGAACGGGCTTTTTACACCGAAGAGGTAGTGCGTTTTCTTCACCGGTAGCGTTAGTCGTCGCCGTGTCGCAGCGCGTTGTCCTGGCCGTGGAGCAGCGGGTGGCCGACATGCAGTGACGGTCTTGAATAAGCCATGCTTATTCAAAGAATAAAATCTCGAAAATTGTCTTATACATCCCCCTGTCCGACTCTCTTGTGATGCCGGTAGGCCTGCGTCCTGCTGGTCCCGTTTCCCACAATCACAACATCACTCGGGCAGACTCATGAACTCAAGAACACTTGGTGTGCTGGCGCTTGGCGCCTTTGCCGGACTGTCTTCTTCCGCTCACGCTCTCGATATCAAGCTGGGCCACGTGCTGGCACCCACCCATAGCTGGCATATCGCCGCGGAAGGCTTCGCCGACGACGTGCGCGAGGCGACCGAAGGGCGCGTCAATTTCCAGGTCTTTCCCAGTGGCCAGCTCGGCAACGAGAAGACCATGGTGGAAGGCATGCAGATTGGCAGCGTTCCGGCGGGAGTCATCGGGTGCGGCTCCTTCCAGCCGCTTGATGCACGCTTTGGCATCGTCGAGCTGCCCTATTCCTGGGCGGACCGCGAAGACGCCTATGCCGCCTACGACGGTGACCTGGGTAGCGCGCTGGAAGAGATCGCCGCGGGTTACAACATGAAGATTCTGTCCTGGTGGGAAAACGGTTTCCGCCACGTCACCAACAACCGCGCTCCGGTGGAAACGCCCGAGGACCTGGCCGGCCTCAAGATTCGGGTGACTCCGGACAAGATGCGCCTGGACACCTTCACCGCCCTTGGCGCGAGCCCCGCTCCCCTGTCCTTTGGTGAGCTCTACTCGGCACTCCAGCAAGGCGTGTTCGACGCTCAGGAGAATCCGCTGTCCATCATCCACTCCTCGTCGTTCTTCGAGGTGCAGGACTATGTCTCGTTGACCGGACATGTCTGGGCGCCCGCCTGCCTGACCGTTGCCAATACGGTATGGCAGCGACTATCCGAGGAGGATCAGACGGTCGTCCAGACGCTGGCGAACCAGTGGCGGGATGAGCAGCGTCGCATGACCCAGGAAGATGACTCGCGCCTGGTGGCCGAGCTCGAAGCAGAAGGCATGAGCGTCAACCAGGTCGATACCGCGCCTTTCAATGCGGCGGTACAGGGTGTCTGGTCAGACTACGAAGACGTGTTCGGCAGCGAGCTGATGGGTCTGGTCAAGCGCTATCGTGAAGGTCAGTGAGCCCCATGGGACTCGCGACCCTCGCTCGTTTCGTCTCGCGCCTGAGCCTGGCGCTTGCCGGTATCGGTGCCGCCATGCTGGCGGCACTGGTGGCCTACTCGGTGTTCATGCGCTGGGTGGTAGGGGCACCGCCACACTGGGCAGAAGAGCTGCCCCAGCTGGTACTGGTCTGGACGGCTTTGCTGGCCGGAATCGCCTGTACCCACAAGCGCAGCCATCTGAATGCCGGTCTGCTGCCGCTGTTGGTCACTGCCCCTTCACTACGCCGCGTGATCACGCGCATGACCGACCTGTTGCTGTTGGTCATGCTGCTGATACTGGCCAAGGCCGGGTGGGACCTGGCCTGGTTGACCATGTCCCAGACCACCACCGCGCTGCAGCTGCCGGCCGGGCTGGTCTACCTGTCGGTCCCGGTCTGCTGTGGGGCGATGGCGTTGATGCAGTGTGGCCACGTACTGGCCCCAGCGCCGGTGACTGAGGAGCGTGCATCATGACCCTGGGAGCCCTGACCCTGGTGGGCGTTTTCGCCCTGGCCATCCTGATCGACATTCCGATTGCCTTCGGCCTGATCCTGGCGGTGCTGTCGTACCTGCTGATGTTCGGTGCCGCGCCAATGATGGTATCGGCCCAGCAGTTCGTGGCCGGCATGGAAAGCTTCACCCTGCTCGCCATTCCGCTGTTCGTGCTGGCCGCCCAGCTGATGAACCATGCCGGTCTGACCCAGCGCCTGGTGCGCCTGTGCATGGCCCTGGTGGGCGACATCAAGGGCGGGCTGGCGGTAGTGGCGGTGCTGGCGTGCATGATGTTCGGTGCGCTGTCTGGCTCCGGCGTGGCTGACGTCATTGCCATCGGCAGCATGCTGCTGCCGGCGATGCAGCGCAGCGGCTATCACCGTGGCTTCAGCAGTGCCCTGGTCGGTACTGCCAGCTCCATCGGTACGGTCATACCGCCCAGCATCGTCATGATTGTCTACGGTACGACCTCCAACACCTCCGTCGGCAAACTGTTCATGGGCGGCGTGATCCCCGGACTACTGCTGACCCTGGCCCTGGTAGGCGTGGCCATCTACGTCTCTCGGCGCAACGGCTGGAGCGGCGGCACCCGGCCCGAGCCAGGCGAGCGTCGCCGGGCATTCATTGCCGCCTTGCCGGCCCTGCTGGTACCTGTGCTGATTATCGGAGGCATTCGGTTTGGCGTCTTCACGCCTACCGAGGCGGCTGCCTCGGCCATTGTCTACGCGCTGATCGTCGGCACCCTGATCTACCGCAGCCTGAGTCTCAAGGACATCGTCGACAGTGTCATCGCCACCGCCGAGACCTCCGGGGCGATCCTGATCATCATCGGGGCGGCCGGCATGTTTGCCTGGGGTTTGACCTACGAGCAGGTGCCCCAGGCCATCGCCGCGCTGATTGGTGACATCACCGACAGCCGCTACGGCGTATTGCTGCTGCTGACCGCCGTGTTGCTGGTGCTCGGCTCCTTCATGGAGAGCATCGCGATCATCATCATTGTCACCCCTATCGTGATGCCGCTGCTCGGTCAGTATGGCATTGACCCGGTCCACTTCGGGGTGCTGCTGACGGTGAATTTGGCGATTGGTGCGAATACTCCGCCACTGGGTGTCGATCTGATGGCAGCCTGCCGTATTGCCGGTATCAGCGTCATGGAGTCGCTGCGCTATCTGGGACTGATGCTGGGGGCCATGGTGGCGGTGTTGCTGCTGATCACCTTTGTGCCGGACATCGTCCTGTTCCTGCCCAACTTGATGGAGTGACCGTCATGAGTGCCACGACGTCGATCAGCGCTCCTCTCAGCGCCTGCCGTAGCTGGCTGTTCGTGCCAGGACATGACCCGCAGCGTCTGGAAGAGGCGCTGGCAAGTGGCGCCGAGGCGATCATTGTCGACCTGGAGGAGTTCACCCCCGCGCCGCAGCGTTCCCGTGCCTGCATCGACTTTGCGTCCTTTGCCGAGCGTTGCCGTCAGCGGGGGCGCCTGCCCATGGCGCGCATCAACCCGCTGGCGCAAGGCGGTGATGGCGAACTGGCGGTGCTGATGCGTGGGCTGCCGGCCGCCATCTTCCTGCCCCAGGTCGAGTCGTCCATGGACGTCGTGCTGCTGGCGATGGCCATGGCACGGGAAGAGCGCCGCGGCCGCCTGGAGCAGGGGTCGACGGCGCTGATTCCGACATTGGAGAGCCGCGTTGGCGTGCAAACCGCCCAGCACATCCTCAAGGCCAGCCCAAGAGTCACGGCGGCGCTGCTGGGTACCGGCGACCTGTCTCGGGATCTGGGGGTGGCCGCCGACGCCGACGTGAGTCACCGCGTCCAGGTGCTGGCCCCCTGGCGCGAGCGCTTCTTCGCCGCCTGTGCCGAGGCCCAGTGCCTGGCCATCGATGGCCCTTGGCCCTATCCGCAGGGCATCGACGACGACCTGGCCTGGGCCAGGTCCCGTGGCATTCGCGCGCGCTGTGTGGTGCTGCCAGACCAGGTGGCCACCGTTCATCGCGTCCTCGGTGACGCCTGAATTGCCTTTTCATACCAACAACGATATCGAGAACTCTGACATGAGCCAGCCAGCGACAACTGCCGTGACTTCTGCCTCTCAACCACGCCGCAACGGTGGTCAGATCCTGATGGATCAACTGCGGTTACACGGCGCGCGCCGAGTCTTTCTGGTGCCTGGTGAAAGCTATCTACCGTGCATTGATGCCTTGAACGAGCACCGTGGTGCCATCGACCCCATCGTCTGCCGACAGGAAAGCGGCGCGGCCTATATGGCCGAGGCCTACGGCAAGCTGACCAACGAGCCCGGCATCTGCTTCGTCACACGAGGACCCGGAGCCACCAATGCGTCCATCGGCGTGCATACCGCTTACCAGGACTCCACGCCGATGATTCTGTTCGTCGGCCAGGTGGGGAACGATTTCGTGGAGCGCGAGGCCTTCCAGGAGATCGACTACCGTCGCATGTTTGGCCCCATGGCCAAGTGGGTGGCGCAGATTGATGCCACTGATCGCATCCCCGAGTACATTGCCCGTGCCTACCGCGTGGCCACCAGCGGTCGACCGGGGCCGGTGGTGCTGGCGCTGCCCGAAGACACCCTGTGGGGCGAAGCGGAGGTTGCTGACGCCCGGCCCATGGCAGCCTTGCATAGCTATCCCTCACGCGATCAGTTGGCTGAACTGAAGGCACGCCTGGCCGAGGCCGAGCGTCCTTTCCTGTTGATTGGCGGCAGCGGCTGGACGAGCGAGGCCCAGGCGCAAATGGTCGCCTTTGCCGAGCGCTTCGACTTGCCGGTGGGTGTCGCCTGGCGCCGGCTGGAATGCTATGACCAGCACGATGAACGGTTCGCCGGACATGTCGGCTTTGCCATGGACGACGCCCTGCGCGAGCGCCTGAAACACAGCGACCTGCTGATCGCTGTCGGCACTCGCATGGGGGAGGCGACCAGCGAAGGCTACTCCTGGATTCAGTCGCCGAGTCCTCGCCAGACGCTGGTACATGTCTATCCGGACCCGGAGGAGTTGGGCCGGGTCTATCATGCTGACCTCGCGATCAACGCTGACGTGGTCGGATTTGCCAGCGGCCTGGACGTGCTGGCCCCTGATGCGCCGCCACGTTGGGCCGAGCAGACCCGTGCCGCCCGTGCCGATTATCTGGCAACCCTTGAGCCGCAGCCCGCGCCGGGACCGCTGAGCCTCGACCGTGTCGCTTGCAGCGTGGACCGTCGGCTGCAGGGACAGGGCTGCGTCACGGTGGGGGCAGGCAACTACGCGCTTTATGCCCACCGCTACGTGCGCTTTTCCGGCCTCGGCAGTTCGCTGGCGCCGACCGTAGGGTCAATGGGCTATGGGCTGCCGGCCGCGATCTCATACAAGCTTGAATACCCTGATCGTCCTGCCGTGTGCTTCGCCGGGGACGGCTGCTTCCAGATGAACCTGCAGGAGCTGGGGGTCGCACTGCAGTATGGCGTGGGTATCGTGGTGTTGGTGTTCAACAACGGCATGTGGGGCACCATTCGCGCCCATCAGGAAAATGACTTTCCGGGACGTGAGATTGCGCTGACCTTTACCAACCCGGCGTTTACCACCCTGGTGGAGTCCTACGGTGGCCTGGGCGAAGTCGTTGACCGTGACGAGGACTTCGACGGCGCCTTTGAGCGTGCTTTGGCCTACGCCGAGCGTGAGCGGCGCCCAGCCCTGATCGAGCTGCGCTACGAAACCGACGGCATCGCCCCCGGTAAACGTCTAAGCGCGATTCGCGAGGCGGCCCTGAGCCGGTGATAGCCCTGCTTATAGCCCTGCTTATCGCCCCGCTTATCGCCCCGCTTATCGCGCAGGTGGCTAGCCTGGGTCGTCGGGGCTGAGCGAGGCGGCGAGCGGAGTCAAAGCGGCATCGGCCATGTCGATACCGGTCGTCAGCCGAGCTTCCATCGGCACCTTGGCCATGCAGGTCTGAAAGAACTCGATGAAGGTCGTCTCGGCAACACTGGCGCGACCTTCACGATGCCACATCACGTGCAGGTCGATGTCGGCCACGCCGGCGTAGGGCGGCAATGGCCACAGGTCGCCGTCCGCGACCTCTCGGGCGACCAGGTGTTCCGGCAGACAGCCGATGCCCCATCCCGCCATGACCATGCGTTCGATCTCCTGCAGGCGACTGGACTGGCCTACCACCGGGCCCTTGAGACCGTGCTGGGCGCGAAACACGGCCAGCGGCGACAGCACTCCGTCGAGCTGTTCGCTACCGAAGGACACGTAGGCCTCACGCTGAAGTTCGTCCATCGGCAGGTTGTCCCTGCCGAACAGCCGATGGCTGCGGCCACAGAACAGGCGATAGCGCTGACGGGCCAGAATCTGGCTGTCGAGATTATCCGGGCAGCCCTGGGCCAGACAGATGCCCAGGGCGCTCTGGCGCTGGGACAGCACATGCTGCACCTCCTGACTGGACATGTCCTCGATCTCGAAGGTGATCTGCGGATAGCGACGATGGAAGGCGGCCAGCACGCTGTCGAGAAAGCGACATTGAATGCCGGTGATAAACGCCAGTGAGACGTGGCCGGCGACCTCGGGATCCGCCTCTCCCACCGAGGCCGCCAGGCGCGCTACGTTGGCGTAGATATCCACCGCCTCGCGATAGACCAGCTGGCCCGCCTGGGTCACCCGAAAGCGATGGCTGTCGCGCTCGATCAGCTTTTGCCCGAGCCGCTCCTCCAGGCGTTTCAGCGACAGGCTGACCGCCGGCTGCGACAGATACAGGCGCACGGCGGCCTTGCTGACGCTTTCTTCCTGCACGATGACGATGAAGGTACGTAGCAGATTCCAGTCCAGAGTATCGTGAATCGGCCGCATCGCTGGCTCCTTTCGCTATGGTGGGCGTTGTTGTTGATATTGGGCTTGTCATCGCTGCTGGCATCGCTGTTGTTGCTGTTGTGAGCGATGCCGAGGGCACGGACACCAGGCGTGGCATGACGCCCTGGCGCATCGGTTGCACCTTTTTGGTGATTTTTCCGCTGTGGCTCAGCTTAAAATGCGCCGTTACTTCTAGCGAGTTTATGTGTGTATTTTTTTGCATAAATCACATAAATTCTAAGTATTAAAAATCGAAAAACTCCGTGGCCTGATAGTCGTTGACCCTGGCGTCGTGCCCTGACTAGATTGAAAAGGTATCCAGGAACCTTTTGCCAGGCACCTCCCGCCTCGGCCACGGATGATAACAACCATAATCGCGAGGAAACCCATGAATCGCTCCCTGTCCCGACTCTCCCGCTCTCTGCTGACCGTGTCAGCGCTGTCGCTTTCAAGCCTGACCCTGTCCGCCGTTTCGACGCCTGCCGAGGCGACCGACCTGCGTATGCTGTCGAGCTATGATCTGACGTCGGCCTACACCCGTGAAGTCGCCCAGCGCTACATCGACAAGGTCCAGAGCGCCAGCGATGGCGACGTCAACATTGCCCTCAATGGACCCGATGTGGTGCCGCCCTTCGAGCAGCTGCAGCCGGTCTCGGCAGGGGTGTTCGACCTGCTCTACACCCATGGCGCCTACCACACGAACACCACTGGCGTCGGTGCCGCCATGGACGGTGTCTTCGTCGACCCTGCCAAGACTCGTGAATCCGGCCTGTGGGACTTTATCGACAGCGAATACAACGCGCTGGGCCTGAAGCTGCTGGCCATTCCCCCGCTGGGCTCCAGTGGCTTCCAGTACATCCTCAAGGATCCCATCGATGGCACGCCGGGCCTGGAAGGGCGACGCCTGCGCGGCAGCCCCACCTACACCAACGTGACCCAGGGCCTGGGGGGCACCCCGGTACTGATGTCCAGTGGTGACGTCTATTCCTCCCTGGACCGTAACGTCATCGACGGTGCTGCCTGGGGTCTCAACGGCGTCGAGGACCTGGGCTGGCATGAAGTGGCGGGGTATTTCTCCAAGCCGACCTTCGGCCAGACCTACACCTACCTGCTGATGAACCTCGATACCTTCAACGGACTCGACGACGCTGAGCAAAGCGTGCTGCTGGCCCAGGGCGAAGCGCTCGAGGCTGAGATCGCCGGAATCCTCGACCAGCTGGCCGTGGAAGAGTGGGAGCGCCTGAAGGAGCTGGGCATGCAGGAAACCGAGTTTGCGCCGGAAGACGCCGAGCGGCTCGACGCCCTGGTGACCGAAGGCATCTGGCAGCTCGGACTCGACAAGTCCCCCGAAGCGGTCGCCAAGATGCGTGAGATCGCTGAAAGCAACGACATGACCCCCTAAGCGGATGGCACCCATGCTGGCTACCCTTGCCCGTTGGCACGATGGCCTCACGCGATTCGGCTTTTACCTCGGCGGTGCCACCTTGTGTGGCATCGTCGTGTGCTTCTGGATCGAAGTGGTGGCCCGCTACTTTTTCAATGCTCCGACCCTGTGGTCGAGTTCCATCGTCGCCTACTGCCTGTGTCTTTCCGCCAGCCTGGCCATGCCTGAGCTAGCTCGCACTCGCGGTCATATCGCGATCAGCGTCGTTCAGGACAGCTTGCCGGCGGCGCGCCAGCAGGGCTTCGAGCGCGTGACGGCGCTGCTGACCGCTGCGGTCTGTGGACTGGCGGCGTGGATGCTGATCAGCGAAAGCGCCCGCCAGCTGGCGAGTGGCACCACCACGGCCATGGGGCTCGACATCCCCAAGGTCTGGGTATCGAGCTTTATCGGCTACGGCTTCACCAACACGGCGCTGCATTTTCTGCGACGCGCGGTGTTTCCCGCCACCGTCGAGTGGCCCAGCGACACCCACGGCGACAGCCCACAGCAGGAGAGCTAGGTGATGGAGTGGTATGTGACCCTGGGCGTGGCCATCGCCCTGCTGATGGGATTGTTTGCCTTGGGCGTGCCGGTCTTCGTGGCGTTTCTGGCGATCAATGTGGCCGGCACGTTCTGGCTGATGGGCAGCGCCGGCTTCGGCATGTTCGCCAACAGTGTCTACGACACCGTCACCTCGGAGACGCTGACGACCATCGCACTGTTTGTGCTGATGGGGGAGCTGCTGTTTCGTTCAGGCTCCATAGACGTCATCTTTGACTCGCTGGACACCCTGATGGGGCGCATCAAGGGACGTCTCTATTTCTTTGTCGTGGCACTGTCCACCTTGTTTGGTGCCCTGTCGGGGTCGGCCCTGGCGGTGACGGCCATGCTCAGCCGTTCAGCGCTGCCGACGATGCAGCAGCGCGGCTATGACGACCGCCTGTCGATCGGCCTGATACTAGGAGGGGCCGGCCTTGCACCGATCATTCCGCCGAGCCTGCTGGTCATCATCATTGGCTCCATGGTCGATGTGTCCATCGCGCGTCTGCTGATCGCCGGCATCATCCCGGGGATGCTGCTGGCCGGGCTGTTCGTCACCTATGTGGTCGTGCGCATGCTGCTGGACCCGTCGCGGGCCCCCGCGGTGGATGACTCCGGTGGCGGTAACTGGCGACAGCGAGGGCGTGCCCTGGCCAACATGGCGCCGTTCTCGATCATCATCTTCTCGGTGCTGGGGCTGATGATGCTGGGGGTGGCGACACCTTCTGAGTCCGCTGCCACGGGGGTGCTCGGTGCCATTGTGGTGGCCATCTACTACCGCAAGTTCAGCCTCAAGATGGCAGGCCAGGCGTTGCTGTCGTCGTTGTCCATCAGCGCCATGATCATCACGATCCTGGCCTGCTCCAAGCTGTTCAGTCAGCTTTTGTCCTTTACCGGGGCAACCTCGGGACTCGTCGCCGCGGCGACCGCCATGGACCTGAATGCCGGACTGATGCTGCTGCTGTTGATGCTGATCCCGTTGATCGCCTGCATGTTCATCGACCAGATCGCCTTCATGATGGTGGTGATTCCCATCTATGCACCGCTGGTCAAGGCCTATGGCTTCGATCCGGTATGGTTCTGGACGCTGTTCTTGATCAATCTGGCGGTGGGCAGCCTGACACCTCCCTTTGGCTACAACCTGTTTGCGGTCAAGGGCGGGGCGCCGTCGGTGTCGATGCCGACCATCTATGCTGCTGCCTGGCCCATCGTGCTGTGCTTCCTGCTGGGCATGTTGCTGCTCTATTGGGTGCCGGCGTTGATCACCTGGCTGCCTAGCTTGATCTGATCCTGGCGTTACCTACTCAACCGGCCTCAGCGGTCCTCAATCATCATTGCAAGCCGTTATCGTGCTAGTTACGTAATGGCATTACGGGAGTTACATGTACACCATTGCTGATCTTCCTGCCCCACTGGAGGCAGCCCGTCACGCGCGCCTGCTGATGTGCGAGACCGCCACCATCGGCCATTTCCGCGAGAGCGGCTTTATCGATCCCGAGATACGCTGTCAGCTTGATGAGGTGCGTGTTGCCGGCGTGGCCGTCACCCTGTCACTGCCACCAGGGGATGGCACCCTGCTCAACCATGCGATGCGTCTGCTGCGCCCGGGAGACGTCCTGGTGATTGACCGTCAGGGCGACCGACATCACGCCTGCTGGGGTGGCGTACTGACCGAGGTTGGCTCTCGTCTGGGACTGGCCGGGGTGATCATCGATGGCACCGCCACGGACCTTGCGACCATAAGGGCCAAGCGCTTTCCGGTGTGGAGTCGCGGTGTCTCGTCGTTGACCACCAAGCTTGCCAACCAGGGCGGCGCGATGAATCTGCCGGTCAGCGTCGGCGGTGTAGTGGTGTCAGCGGGAGATGTGGTACTGGCCGACGAGAATGGCGTGGTGGTCATCCCCCCCTCGGAGGTCGATGCAGTGATCGATCACACCCTGGAGTTACAGCGGCAGGAAGAGATCATCCTGGAACGTCTGGCCGCTGGCGAGTGCCTGCCAGATATCAGCGGTGCTTCTGCCCTGGTGAATGCCGCCACGGTGTGATGCGCTACAACGCCAGCTAGCGCTGTAGCGTGGTCGATGAAATCGGCACCAACACAGCCAGGAACACGGGTAGGAATATAGACAGGAACATAGCCAGGAAAATAGCCAGGAACATAAGCAGGAAGAGAAAGCACGGCGTCTAGACCCTTCAGGCCGCTTCCGTCAGGAGGCGGCCTGAAGGCTTTTTGCGGCGAGAGGCTGACTCGCCGCTGTCGTGGTCAGGGCGTGCTGGCGCTGTCGATGGCATCGAGCATGCTTGCCAGCAGCGCTTCGCCCTCGCTGCCGTAGCGTTCGGCGATGACCTGACGCACCGCTGGCTGAGCCATCTCGACAAAGGCCTGGCGGGCTTCTGGGGTGATGGCGTTCACTTCCATTCCCTCGGCCAGCTTGGGCAGTCCGTTGTCCGAGGCCTCGATAATGCGTGACATCGAACGGCCAGCATCGACCGCGACATCGGCGGCCCAGTCAACGACCGTTTGCTGTTCGGCGCTGAGCCCATTGTAGAAGTCTTCGTTGATCAGCCAGACATAGGGAGTGATCAGGTGGTTACTGACCGTCAGGTAGGACTGGACTTCGTCAAAGTTGGCAAACGACGTCTGCTGGATAGGGTTCATCTGACCATCGGCTACTCCAGTCTGCAGTGCGGTATACACCTCAGACCAGGCCAGGGGCGTCGCTTCCGCGCCCAGTGCATTGATCATGGCCTCATGGGTGGGCAGCGTCATGGTGCGGATGCGCAGACCTTCCATGTCTGCGGTGGTCTCGATGGGACGCTGCGAATTGGTGAATTGGAAGAATCCGCCGCTGTCCAGCAGACCTAGCACCTTGAGTCCGTCGGTCTCGGCCTCGAGGTCATCTGCCAGGGCCTGACCGAAATCACTCTCGAGATCGATGACTTCGGTCGCCACCGCGATATTGGGGAAGGCGAAGGGGATATCGAAGATGCCGATGCGGGGATAGTGCTCTGCCACTCCGCCGGCGGAGGAAATGGTGGACTGGACGATGCCCTGACCCACCTGGTTGATGACGTTGGCGTCTTCGCCAAGTTGGCCGGCGGGGAAGACCTCGACCTTGATCTCGCCATTGGTAGCCGTTTCTACCAGCTGCTTGAAGACGGCGGTCATCGCACCGGAGTTACTGGCGGTAGGGTCCGGCGGATTGAGGTGGGCAATACGCATGGTGGTGGCCGCCAGCGTTGTGCTACTGGCCATCAGGGTGGCCGTCATCACGGCGCCAACGAGAAGGTGGCGCTTGAGCGTCAAGGTGGGAGTCGATAGGGACATGTGTCACTCCTTGCTGTTGTTATTCACTATGGCTTTTTACGTTCGCTTTTTACGTTGGTTGCTGCGGTGGTTTTGGTTGTTGTTGTGCTGTTGTCGTGATGGTTGAGGTGGCTGGCCTGGTCAGTCGGCAAGCCCCAGCATGCGAGGAATCGCCAGGCTGATAGGTGCCCAGTAGGCGGTTGCCAGTAGAACCAGTAGCTCGACCAGGATGAAGGGCCATAGCGAGCGAGTGATCGACTCGATGCGCTCTCCAGTGACGGATGCCAGGACAAACAGGCAGGCACCGACCGGAGGCGTCATCAACGAGATGGTGAGCGATAAAATGATGATCATGCCGGCATGCACCGGCTCCAGGCCGATGGTGGCGGCCAGTGGCGCGAGTACCGGAGCCAGAATGATAAGTGCTGCGTTGATGTCCATGAACAGGCCGATGAACAGCAGCAGTGCGACGATCATGGTCACCACGACCACCGGTGACTGCGACACTGACAGGAAGGCGTCGGCGATCAGCTGGGGAATTTGATTGAAGGTCATCCACCAGCCCAGGATCGACGCCGAAGCGATGATCAGAAAGATGACGCCGGTAATCAGTGCCGTCCTGGCCAGCATGTCATAGAGGTCCCGCCAGCCGATGTTGCGATAGCACACACAGCCAACGAACAGGGCGTAGAACACCGCCAGGGCAGCCGCTTCGGTGGGGGTGGTGATGCCTGTCAGGATGGCACCCAGAATGAACACTGGCAGGATGAGCGCCAGCAAGCTCAGGCGAAATTCCTTGAGAATGCGCGCCAGGCTAGGGCCCTGCTGGTCCTTGGGCAGGTTGAGGCGACGCGCCGTGGCAGCGATCAGGCACATGCAGACAAGACACAGCAGCAGTCCTGGGATGATACCGGCAGCAAACAGGCCTGCGATGGAGACCCCCATCAGCGACCCGTAGATGATGGCCAGGGTGGAAGGCGGAATGATGGGGCCGATGATCGATCCTGCGGCGGTCACGGCGCAGGCGTAGGGACCGCTGTAGCCCGCCTTTTTCATGGCCGGCACCAGGGTGTTGCCGAAAGCGGCAGCATCGGCAGTGGCAGAGCCGGTCAGCCCCGCGAACAGGACCGAGGCCAGCATGTTGGAATGTGCCATGCCTCCACGCAGCCAACCGACCAGGGACTGGGCGAAGTTGACCAGGTTCAGGGTCAGTCCCGAGCGATTCATGATTTCGCCGGCCAGGATGAAGAATGGCATCGCCAGGAAGGGAAAGAGATTGAGGCCTGAGAAGAACTTGTCCGGCACCATGGCCAGAAAGGTGCCGCCGCCCATGTCGATCAGACCGATCAGCCCAGCGACGCCTAGAACGATACCCACCGGCATGCCAATCACCAGCAGCAGCAGAAACGCAGATGCAACAATAACCATGTTCGTGACTCCTGCTCAGCTACGGTCCAGGGCGGGTTGCGGGGCGCTGCGCTGGAGGTCGCGAATGGCGGCCAGGGCGAGCTGCAGGCAGGCCACTCCGGATGCGATCGGAATGATCAGGTAGGGGTAGCCCTTGGCCACCCCGAAAATCATGGTGGATTGACTGAACCCTCTTTCCACGTAGGTCAGGCTGTAGACGAACATCACCGCAAAGAAGGCAATACCGACCAGGTCAAAGGCGAGGGCGAGAAAGCGCTTGGCGGATAAGGGGAGACGGTCGAAGAGCACCAGCATGCCGACATGTTGTCGCCGACAGATGCCGATGGAAATTGCCAGTAAAGCGACCCAGATCATCAGGTAACGCGCCAGTTCCTCGGTGAAGGTCAGGTTCCAGGGCAGTACGTAGCGTGCCAGGATGCCGACCCAGACGGTGATGACCAGCGCCGCCAGTAGAATGACGCAGCAGCGTTCTACCCAACGGTCCAGGGTATGGCTCCATCTCGACGCCAGGCTGTCGTGTGGTGACATGATGCGCGGCTCCCATCGTGGTGTGTCATTGTTGTTTACATCTTTGGTGCCATTTCTCGATGTCTTCTTCTAAATCATGCAGTTGTGTTGATCCTGGGGAAAAAGAAAGGCCACCTTCAAATCCCCCGAGCTCTCTCTTGGTGCACCACCTTTTTCAGGTTGGTGCATGGCGCCATCTGATGACGCGTTGTCTTTTGCCAATGGCGGCGTTAGCGGGTTGGGTCATCTCATCCAAATAGGTCGATCGCCCGCCTGGTGTTGCAGTGAAATATCACCATGCAAGGAAAAGGATCCATCCTTTTTGCCAGAAAATCTGTGCAGTTTATTAACGTATTTGTATGTAGAATCAATAGCCTGTGAGTTCTGAAAGATCTTCATGCAGATCTTCTACTCGGCGAAGTCGCTCCTGGCAGACGCTCATGTTTTCACGGTAGTAGGTCGTGCATATTGCTTGAATAAGGCTCAAGCATGAGGTGTAGCTGTCAAAGGGGGAGGATGACGCGACGCGTGCCTCAATGCGCCAGGTGCTGGTCAGTGACATGGGGCAGGATGGGTCCGTGACCAAAAGGCTTTTTGCCCCCTTTTGGTGACAGGCTGTCAGTACCGCCTGTTCCATGCCTGTGCGCCGTCTGAGTGCCACCAGAATCAGCATGTCCCCCTCGCCGATATCGACCAGGTCTTCCCCCAACGTCTGGCCTGCCTTGGGCAACAGCTGGACGTCGGCTCGCAACAGCTGCAGCTGGCGCTGGAACAGGCTGGCCAGCATCTGACTATTGCGAAACCCCACCACGTGGATGCGGTGGGCGGCGCTCAGCCCGGTAACGGCCGCCGACAATGCGCCACTGTCGAGCTCTGTCAGGCTGCGAGCCAGATTGTCCTGCTCCTGGGCCAGATGTGCGGCCAGCTCGACATTGTCGGGTTGGGCAAGGTCGGGCTGGGCAAGGCCAGCTTGGGTTAGGTCAGCTTGGGTCAGCGCAGCGGTGGCATGCTCCTGGCCAACGTCCCCGGTTTGGCCTGCCGTCTCTCGCAGGACGGCGCCGCTGCTGGAGAGATACAGCGGTGACCCCCAGCGCTGGGCATCGCGAACCTGTTGCCTGGCCTCGTTGAAGTCACGATAGCCGAGCCGTCGAAACAGACGGGATGCCGCTGCACGTGAGGTGCCCGCAGCATCGGCCAACTCCCCTGCGCCGTAGCGAGAAATATCCCCTGGAAAGTTGAGCAGCAGCTCGGCCAGCCGCCGTTCAGCGGGAGGCAGCTGTTGCTGATGTGCCCTCAGCCGGGCTTCGAGGCTTGGTGACTTGGTCGTATCGCTCATGGAAAGAGTATGGCACCTCATTCAACATTTTAAAAAACAATTTTCACCAATTGACAAAATGAAAATGTAATTTCAGATTAAGAAGACCATCGCACCGGGTCTTCGGCGTGTCGGCTGGGTCAGACGCTGACAATGCCTTCAACAAGGTCATTAACGAGGCCTCTGGTCAGGCTCCTGATCTTGCCCCTGATTTAGCCTCCTGGTGCGGCACGCGACACCGTGACGGCGTGGGCAGGACGAATCTTTGGTAGCGGCCTGCTGTTGCTCGTCATCCATTCTCGATGCCCAGGAGGCTTCATGTCTTCGCTGATCCACCAGACGCGTTGGCGTCACGTTGCCAACCCTCGCAGGACGACCGACACGCTGATCGGTGAGCGCCAGCGGGCCGTGCTCAACCCGCAAGCCCTTCATATCGCGCAAACGGAAATTCGCCGTTGGCCAGGTTATGCGCCGACTCCATTGGTCGGGCTTGATGGCCTGGCCAAGGCCTGCGGCGTGGCCGTGATCGACTACAAGGATGAAGCCGAACGGTTTTCGCTCAAGAGCTTCAAGGCCCTCGGCGGAGCCTACGCGGTGTTGCGGCTGATCAAGCGCCGCCTGGGAGAGGCGGTCACCAGCGACGCCCTGATGCGCGGAGAGTATCGCACAGCGCTGGAAGGGCTGACGGTCTGCTGTGCCACCGATGGAAATCACGGACGGTCGGTCGCCTGGGGGGCTAGTCAGTTCGGCGTGCGCTGCGTGATCTATCTTCACGCCACCGTGTCCGAGGGCCGGGAGCAGGCGATTGCAGACTTTGGCGCGGAAATACGGCGGGTGCCAGGCAACTATGATGATTCGGTGCGTCAGGCCGCCGAGGATGCTGCTGAATATGGCTGGTGTGTGGTCTCGGATACGTCCTACCCCGGATACATGGATGTGCCGCGTGACGTGATGCAGGGGTACAGCGTGATGGTCGACGAGGCGGTGGCCCAGATGCGTCAGCCGCCGACGCACTGCTTTGTGCAGGGTGGCGTCGGTGGACTGGCGGCAGCGACCCTGGCGCAACTATGGGAGGCTTATGGCGCCGAGCGGCCGCGACTGGTCGTGGTCGAGCCGGAGCGAGCGGCCTGCCTGCTGGCAAGCGCCGAGGCCGGACGGCCGGTCGCGGTCGAGGGCGAACTCGACACCCTGATGGCAGGACTTGCCTGCGGTGAGGTCTCTCTGCTGGCGTGGGAAGTGCTCGATGAAGGGGTGGATGATTACGTCGCGGTATCCGACGAGGCCGCGGTGGAGGTCATGCAACTGCTGGCAGCAGGTGTGGCGGGCGACTCGCCGCTGGTAGCGGGAGAAAGCGCCGTAGCGGGACTGGCGGGCCTGCTGATCGCCCAGCAGGATCCCGAGCTGGGAGCACGCCTTGGGCTGACGGCGGAGAGCCGTGTGCTGTTGATTGGCAGCGAAGGTGCCACTGACGACGATGTCTATCGAGAGCTGGTCGGAAGCAGTGCCGACGAGGTCCGCAGTGGGCAGTTCAGGGCCCGGGAGGTCGGTCATGTCAGCTGAACTGAGGGTCGATGGCGAGCGGCTGTGGCAGCGCCTCCAGACCCTGGGGGAGGTCGGCGGCCTGCCCGGAGGAGGTGTCTGTCGACTGGCGCTGACGGAAGAGGATCGGCTAGGGCGCGATAAGGTGATGAGCTGGATGCATGAGCTTGGCCTCGAGGTGCACCAGGATGCCATCGGCAATGTGTTCGGCCTGCGTGCCGGGCGTGAAGCGGGGGCGCCGGTGATGACCGGCTCGCATATCGACACGGTTCGCACCGGCGGCGTATATGACGGCAATCTTGGTGTGCTGGCCGGGCTCGAAGTCGTGGAGACGCTCAACCGTGCCGGTCTCCAGACGCGCAGACCGCTGTGTGTGGCCTTTTTCACCAATGAGGAAGGCGCGCGATTTGCGCCGGACATGATGGGTAGCCTGGTCTACGTGGGTGGCATGACGCTTGAGCAGGCCCTGACGACGCGAGGCATCGACGGCGAGAGCGTGGCCGACTGTCTCGACCGCATCGGTGCAGCGGGTCAGCACCCCGTAGGCCAGCCCGATGTGCACGCCTTTGTGGAACTGCATGTCGAGCAAGGGCCGGTGCTCGAGCGCCAGG
Source organism: Halomonas sp. DP3Y7-2 (assembly GCF_019800795.1). Classification (NCBI taxonomy): domain Bacteria; kingdom Pseudomonadati; phylum Pseudomonadota; class Gammaproteobacteria; order Oceanospirillales; family Halomonadaceae; genus Halomonas; species Halomonas sp. DP3Y7-2. The sequence goes on along the minus strand of NZ_JAHVKJ010000001.1, from coordinate 290,774 downwards.
GCATTACCATCGGCGCGGTGGAGCAGGTCCAGGGCATCTCCTGGGCCGAGTATCGCTTTACCGGCAGGTCCAATCACGCCGGTACCACGCCCATGGACATGCGTCAGGACGCGGGTTTTGCTGCCATGGACACTGCCAGCTATGTCAGGCGTCGTGTCAGTGAGGCAGGCGGGCATCAGGTCGGTACCGTAGGGCGCATGTCGCTGACCCCGGACCTGGTCAACGTGGTACCGCAAACGGCCTGCATGACCGTCGACCTGCGCAATACCGATGATCGGGTGCTTACACAGGTCGAGGCGGACGTCGAGCGCCATGCGCGCGAGCTGGCGAAGCAGGAGGGGCTGCTCTTCGAGCGACACACCCTGGCGCGGTTTGCCCCTGTCGACTTCGATCCTGGCGTGGTGGAGCTGGTCGAAAACACGGCCAGGCGACTGGGACACAGTGTCCGTCGCATGCCCAGTGGTGCCGGCCATGATGCCCAGATGCTGGCGCGGGTATGCCCGACGGCGATGATCTTTGTCCCGAGCGTAGGCGGGATCAGCCACAACATCGAAGAGTACACCGCGATGGAAGACATCACCGCTGGCGCCAATGTGCTGCTGCAGGTGTTGCTCGAACTCGCCCAGACCCCCTGACGCCAGACGCGACAAGCAGAGAGAGCTCATGAGCCGACATATTGTAGTAGGTGCCGCCCAGCTGGGTCCGATTGCACGCGACGAGTCCCGGGAGCAGGTGGTCGAACGCATGCTCGCCCTGATGGAGCGAGCCCATCAACGGGGTGTGACCCTGCTGGTGTTTCCGGAACTGGCGCTGACGACGTTCTTTCCTCGCTGGTTTATCGAAGACGAACAAGAGCTCGACCGCTTTTACGAGGGGGGTATGCCAGGCCCGGCGACGGATCCGTTGTTCGCCGCCGCGAAACGACTGGGCATCGGCTTCTATCTGGGCTACGCCGAACGCGTCCGTGAGGGCAGCCAGGTGCGCCGCTACAACACGGCCATTCTGGTAAACGAGCACGGCTCGCTGGTCGGCAAGTATCGCAAGGTGCACCTGCCTGGGCATGCCGAGCATGAGCCCTGGCGGCCCTTTCAGCACCTGGAAAAGCGCTACTTCGCCCCAGGAGAGGAAGGGTTCGGCTGCTGGGAGGCGTTTGGAGGCAAGATGGGGATGGCGCTGTGCAATGATCGCCGTTGGCCCGAGACCTATCGTGTCAGCGCCCTGCAAGGGGTTGAGCTATTGATGCTGGGCTACAACACGCCGGTGCACTATCCGCCGGTGCCGCAGCATGATCATTTGCAGGGGTTTCACAACCACCTGTGCATGCAGGCGGGGGCTTACCAGAATGGCATGTGGGTGGTCGCGGTCGCCAAGGCGGGACGTGAGGAGGGCTGCGACCTGTTGGGGCAGAGCTGCATCATCGCTCCTACCGGCGAGATCGTTGCCATGGCCAGCACCCTGGAAGACGAGCTGATCGTGCATGACTGTGACCTCGAGCGTACCCGGGAGATTCGCGAACACATCTTCAATTTTCGTTTGCATCGCCGCCCCGAGTGCTACGGCGTACTGGTAGAGTCATAAAAAAGCCGCCCCGAAGGGCGGCAGGCTAGTCACGACCTTCCAGGTCGTGGACATCGCAGGGGCAAGGGGGCCTTGCGATGTCGTCAGGGAACGTCGTTACGTCTCGATGCCGGCGATTTCCTTACTCGAACACTGCACAAATGCCTGCGTGGTCGAGTCGCTGCACGGCGGGTGCCAGGCATCGCTGGGCTCATGTATTCAGTGCTTGCTACTGCCGGATCAGGTAGTCAAAGGCACCGAGAGCAGCGGTGGCGCCTTCACCGACGGCAATGACGATCTGCTTGTACGGCACGGTAGTGACGTCGCCAGCAGCAAAGATGCCCGGCACTGAGGTCATGGCGTGGGCGTCGGTCACGATCTCGCCGCGCTCAGACAGTTCGATCGGAGAATCCTTCAGCCACTCGGTGTTGGGTACCAGGCCGATCTGCACGAAGACACCTTCCAACTCGACCGTCTTGAGCTCGCCGCTGGAGCGCTCTTCGTAGCTGAGGCCGGTGACGCGATTGCCGTCGCCGTTGATCTCAGTGGTGCGAGCCCCGGAGATGATCTCGACATTGGGCAGGCTGCGCAGTTTCTTCTGCAGCACGGCATCGGCACGCAGCTCGTCCATGAACTCGAACAAGGTCACGTGGGAGACGATGCCCGCGAGGTCGATGGCAGCCTCGACGCCGGAGTTGCCACCGCCGATGACCGCAACCCGCTTGCCCTTGTACAGGGGGCCATCGCAATGGGGGCAATAGGCGACGCCGCGATTGCGGTACTCGGACTCGCCGGGCACGTTCATTTCGCGCCAGCGGGCACCGGTGGCCAGGATCAGGGTCTTGGAGCGCAGGCTGGCACCGGAGGCAAAGCGGACCTCATGCTCGCCGCCCGGGGTGCTGGCCGGTACCAGTTCCACAGCCCGCTGCAGATTCATGATATCCACATCGTACTGCTTGACGTGTTCTTCCAGCGCCGTGGCGAGCTTGGGACCTTCGGTCTCCTGCACCGAGATGAAGTTCTCGATGGCCATGGTATCGAGTACCTGACCACCAAAGCGGTCTGCCGCCACACCAGTGCGAATGCCCTTGCGCGCCGCGTAGATCGAGGCGGCGGCACCGGCGGGGCCACCACCGATGGTCAGCACATCGAAGGCCTGCTTGGCGGACAGCTTCTCGGCTTCGCGTTGTTCCGCGCCGGTGTCGACCTTGGCCAGAATCTGTTCGAGCGTCATGCGGCCCTGGTCGAAGGGCGCCCCGTTCAGATAGACACTGGGCACCGACATGATTTCGCGGGATGCCACTTCGTCCTGGAACAGCGCGCCGTCGATGGCATCGTGGGAGATGCGCGGATTCAGGATAGCCATCAGGTTCAGCGCCTGGACCACGTCCGGGCAGTTCTGGCACGACAGCGAGAAGTAGGTCTCGAAGTGCATGTCCGCATCGAGGGACGTGATCTGTTCGATCACGTCTTCGCTGGCCTTGGGCGGATGGCCACCCACCTGCAGCAGTGCCAGCACCAGCGAAGTGAATTCGTGGCCCATCGGGATACCGGCAAACACCACCCCGGTAGGGGCACCGTCGCGATGCAGGGCAAAGGAGGGCGCGCGCTGGTCCTGGCCGTCGGTGGACAGGCTGATATGGTCACTGAGTGCGGCAATATCGCTCAGCAGACCGTGGAGTTCCTTGGACTTGTCGCCGTCATCCAGAGTGGCGACAAGCTCGAAGGGGCGAGTGACGCGTTCGAGATAGGCTTTCAGCTGTTGCTTGAGAGAGTCGTCCAACATGACAGCGGCAATCCTGGTATCTATGGGAAAGTAAAACTCTGCGGCGGACGTGGCTTCACCCGGTTCACGCGCTCGAGCGCAAGCTGCGTGGGCGTTGAGCAGGCCGCAGAATCCCCACCGAACCCCTCCAAAACCCGCAGGGACCCGATCTCGCTTGCGCGACTGGTAGGATGACCGGGACGAGGAGCCCGGTGGGGAAAAGGGAGATCATCCCAGCGGGATGACAGGCGCCTCGCAGGAGGCGCCGTACTGCATATCGGCGAGGTTTAGATCTTGCCGACCAGGTCCAGAGACGGAGCGAGAGTCTCTTCGCCTTCCTTCCACTTCGCCGGGCACACTTCGTTCGGGTGAGCGGCGACGTACTGAGCAGCCTTGACCTTGCGCAGCAGTTCTTCGGCATTACGGCCGATGTTGCCAGCGTTGATCTCGACGATCTGGATCTTGCCTTCCGGATCGATGACGAAGGTGCCACGCTCAGCCAGACCGTCTTCTTCGATCAGCACTTCAAAGTTGCGCGAAATGGTCAGAGTCGGGTCAGCAATCATCGGGAACTGCAGCTTGCCGATAGTCTCGGAGCTGTCGTGCCACGCCTTGTGGGTGAAGTGGGTGTCGGTGGAAACGCTGTAGATTTCCACGCCCAGCTTCTTGAACTCTTCGTAGTTGTCCGCCAGATCACCAAGCTCGGTCGGGCAGACGAAGGTGAAGTCGGCCGGATAGAAGAAGACGACGCTCCACTGGCCCTTCAGGTTGTCGCTGGTGACGTCGACAAACTCGCCATTGTGGTAAGCGGTGGCCTTGAACGGCTTGACTTCGGTGTTGATCAGGGACATTCCCGTCTCCTTTGAGCGATGGGTGTGTTGTCTGAAGACAGGGCATACCTTACGCAGATTCGGACGATAGGATAAATTGAATGGCCTGATGATCCTGATAAGAGCTGGCTATGTTTGAGCGCGAGCGAAAGCGGGACACTCTTGCCCACAGGGTGGCCTCAGAGGGCCTTGCACCAGCGCCTCAGTAGTCGGCGAGATAGCCCCGCAGACGGCTGACGGCCTGGCTGTGAAGCTGACACACCCGCGATTCGCTGACCCCCAGCACGGCGCCGATCTCCTTCAGGTTGAGCTCTTCCTGATAGTAGAGCCCCATCAACAGCTGCTCGCGCTCTGGCAGGGCAGCAATCGCTTCGATCAGGGCCTCGCGGCGCTCTCCGTCCAACAGGTCTGCCAGTGGCGCCGCAGCAATCTGGTCGCTGAAACGGTGCTCGTTGCCTTCGGCCAGCAGTTCCTCGAAGGGCATCAGCTGACCGTTGTTGACGTCGCCGAGCAAGCGCCGATAGCTGACCAGGTCCATATCAAGGGCGGCCGCTATCTCATGCTCTTCGGGGGCGCGGCCCAGGCGTTGCTGCAGCTCCCGGGTGGCTTGATCCAGAGCCCTCGCCTGGCGCCGCACACTGCGCGGCAGCCAGTCGCGACTGCGCAGTTCGTCCAGCATGGCCCCGCGTACGCGCTGGCTGGCAAAGGTCGAGAACTGGGCGCCCTGGCTGGCGTCAAAGCGCCCCAGGGCTTCCAGCAGACCGACGATGCCAGCCTGAATCAGGTCGTCCAGGTCCACCCCGGCGGGGAGTTTGACCTGCAGCGCCAGAGCCTGTCGGCGCACCATGGGAAGGTAGGCCTCAAGCTGGGATTGGTGCTCCATTCTGCCTTGAGCGGTGTACATGGCATTGTCCTCGGCGACAGCGTCAACGGTGATTGACGATCACGGTCATGCCCTCGACCGTCTGCGGTGGCGCACCCTCCGCCAGACGAAAACGAAAGACGAAGGGGCCGGCGGCGGCGAGCCCGGCAAAGGCCTCGGTGCTGCCACGCGCGGCGTTCAGGCGTACGCAGCGATGGCCGTGGCACAGGCGTGCCAACAGGCCTGCGCCAGGGGCCTGACGATAGCGCCAGACCACTCGCTCGACGACACCATCGGCGTGTCCGGCGGGCGGTGCCAGCGCCGCTGAATCACGCTCCAGTTGGCTGGAGGCGACGGACAGGCGCGGAGCACTGGCGGTCCAGGCGCCCGGAAAGGCCACGGCGGTGGCACTTGCCAGCACGACCGCGATGGCCACAGCGGCAGCGCTAACGGTGCGACGCAGGAAGCGGTTCACATGCCCCCCACTTGATGAGTGACGCGCAGTAGCCTGTCGTCTGGAATTTCGGCCTGGGACATCACCACCAGGTGACGCAGGCGCCGACGCAGGAAGCGCGCCAGCACTGGACGCATGTTCGGCGATACCACCAGGACCGGCGGCTCGCCGGTCGCTTCGTGACGAGCCAGGGCGGCCTCGGTCTGGTCCATCAGGGTCTGGGCCAGCCCCGGTTCGAGCGCACCGTTGCCGTTCATCGCCTGATTCAGTACCTGCTCCAGCTGAGGTTCGAGGCCGATGACGTTGAGGGACGCCTGGCCGGCAAACCACTGCTCGGTGATGGCCCGGCCCAGGGCAATCCTCACCAGCGCCGTCAGCTCGGTGGGGTCCTGTTGATGAGTAGCGTGTTCTGCCAGGGTATCGAGAATCGTGCGCAGGTCGCGGATCGACACATCCTCGTCCAGCAGCTGCTGCAATACCCGGGTGAACGCGGTCAGTGATAGCGCCTTGGGAACCACCTCTTCCACCAGTGACTTCTGTTCACTGCCCAGCTTGTCGAGCAGTTTCTGTACTTCCTGGCGACCCAGCATCTCGGACGCATGACGATGCAGCAGGTGATTGAGGTGGGTGGCCACTACGGTGCTGGCGTCGACCACGGTGTAGCCATAGACCTGAGCGCGCTCACGCTGGCTGGCATCGATCCAGATGGCAGGCAGGCCAAAGGCGGGGTCCTGGGTCGGTGTGCCTTCCAGCTCGCCGGACACCTGACCGGGGTCGATGGCCAGCCAGCGGCCTGGCCAGGCTTCGGCGCGGCCGATCTCTGCCCCCTTGAGGGTGACGCGATAGGTCGAGGCGTCGAGCTCCAGGTTGTCGCGAATATGTACCACCGGCGGCAGAAAGCCGACTTCCTGGGCAAACTTCTTGCGCACACTCTTGATCCGCCCCAGCAGCTCACCCTGCTGGCGGGCATCGACCAGGGGAATCAAGCGATGTCCCACCTCAAGACCCAGGGTGTCGACCAGCTGCACATCATCCCAGCTGGCCTCCGGGGCTTCGGTGGGAGGTGCCGGCGTTGCGCTTTCCTGCTCTTCCACCAGGCGCTTCTCGGACTGCCGCGATAGCCACCAGGCAAGTCCTGCCAGCAGACCCGTGAACAGCAGGAAGACCAGGTTGGGCATGCCCGGCACGAGACCGAGCAGGCCCATCACCCCGGCGGCCAGCAGCAGCACCTTGGGATTGACGAACAGCTGGCTGATCATCTGCTGGCCCACATCCTGGTCGGTGTTGACCCGAGAGACCGTGACGCCGGCGGCGGTGGAGATGACCAAGGCCGGGATCTGAGCCACCAGACCGTCGCCAATGGTCAGCAGGATGTAAGTGCGAGCGGCGTCGGAAAAGGCCATGTCGTACTGCATCAGGCCGATCATCAGGCCGCCAAGGACGTTGACCACCATGATCACCAGGCCCGCCATGGCGTCGCCGCGCACGAACTTGCTGGCACCATCCATGGAGCCGTAGAAGTCGGCTTCCTGGGCCACTTCGGCACGCCGACGCTTGGCGTCTTCCTCGCCGATCAAGCCGGCGTTGAGGTCGGCGTCGATGGCCATCTGCTTGCCGGGCATGGCATCCAGCATGAAGCGAGCGCCCACTTCGGCGATACGCCCCGCGCCCTTGGTGATGACCATGAAATTGATGATCACCAGGATCAGGAAGACCACCAGCCCCACGGCGAAATTGCCGCCGACCAGGAACTGGCCGAAGGCCTCGATCACCTTGCCCGCAGCGTCGCCACCTTCGTGGCCGTTCATCAGCACGACCCGGGTCGAGGCGACGTTGAGTGACAGCCTGAGCAGGGTGGTGAACAGCAGCACCGCCGGGAAGGCAGCGAAGTCCAGCGGCTTCTCGGTGAACATGCTGACCAGCAGCACCATCACCGCCAGGGCGATGTTGAAGGTGAAGAACAGATCCAGCGCGAAGGGCGGCAGCGGCAGAATCATCATCGACAGGATCATGATGATCAGCAGCGGCCCGGCCAGCACCTTCATTGGCACCTCGGCCATCCAGTCGCGGCGCGTCAGATACTGGGAAAACGACTTCATCCGCGTGCTCCGTCAAGCCTGGATCGGGTGCTGGTGTCAGCGGTCATGGCTGTCTCTCATCGGTAGTCACGTCCTGTTCGGGCGCATCGGCGGCCACGGCCAGCTCGTCGGGAACGGCGATGGCCGTGGGGGCAGGGGGCGGGGCCTCGCCCTCGCTGGCGGCTCGCTTGAGGCCGAAGGCCCAGGCCAGCACCTCGGCCACGGCGGTATACAGCGCCATGGGGATCTCGCGATCGAGATCCACGTGGCGGTAGAGCGTTCTTGCCAGTGGCGGCGCCTCCAGCAGCGGCACCCCAGCCTCCTGGGCCAGGTCGCGGATGCGTGCGGCCACCGCGTCGGCTCCCTTGGCCACCACCCGCGGCGCCCCCATGTTGCCCTCGCGGTAACTCAGGGCCACGGCGAAGTGGGTGGGGTTGGTCACGACCACATCGGCCTCGGGCACCTTGCTCATCATGCGCCCGCGGGCCATGGCCTGCTGCTGCTGACGAATGCGGCCCTTGACCTGGGGGTCGCCCTCGGATTCCTTGTGTTCCTGTTTGATCTCTTCCTTGCTCATGCGCAGCTTCTTGGCGTGGCTCCAGAGCTGATACGGCACGTCGATCAGGATCACCACCACCAGGGTCAGCACCATCAAGGCGCTGGCTTCGGCCGCCATGCGCATCGCTGCGGCCAGGGCGGCGGCGATCGGCATCTCCATCAGGCCCAGCGCATCGCCCTTATGCAGATAGACGTAGCCCAGGCCGACGCCGCCGACCAGTACCGACTTGGCAATGGCCTTGGCCAGCTCTGCCAGGGCGTGGGTCGAGAACATCCGCTTGAGCCCCTTGGCGGGGTTGAGCTTGGACAGCTGCGGCTTGAGCGACTTGGCCGACACCAGCCAGCCTCCCAGCAGCGCCGGCGCCACCAGCGCGATCAGTGTCAGCAGCAGGAACAGGGGAATCAGGCTGATCAGGGTGCGGCTACCCAGGTCGAGGGCCTGGGACAGCATCGGCATGGTTTCCATGGCCTCGCGCCGCTCGAACAGGAAGGCCTGCTCCATGACCGAACCTAGCTGACCGTAGAGCATGCCACCCATCGACCACAGCCCGACCACGCCACCCAGCAGCAGCATAAAGGTGGCCAGCTCGCGGGAACGGGCTACCTGGCCCTCCTCCCTGGCCTTCTCCAGGCGTCGGGGGGTGGCCTCTTCGGTCTTTTCCTGATCGCTCGCGCTATCGGCCATGGGCAGTCAATGGGCACAGATTCTGATATGACCCATTGTCGCCGCTGTTAGCCAGATCAAAGGCTCGAAAAGATGACGAGAACGCAGGCTTACCCCCGGATGGAGGTAAGCCCAGAGACATTCCCGGGGAGAGCAGTCAGACGCCGCTTCAGCGCAGCAGCCGAACGATGTCGTCGGCGATCACGCGCACGGCAGGCCTGTCACCAGGCGTATGAACAACGGCGTGAGCTTAGAAGCCAAGCTCGTCCAGCAGATCGTCGACCTGGTCCTGACTGGCCACCACGTCGCTGCTTTCCGGCTTGATCTGCGGGCCGTTGAGCAGCGAGTCCTCGTTGCGCCGCCGCAGGCTGTCGCGGGCATCCGTATCAGGCACATTGTCGATGAGCACCTGCACCAGCTGGTCCTCGATCTCACGGATGACGTCCATCATGCGCTTGATCACCTGGCCAGTGAGGTCCTGAAAATCCTGTGCCATCAAGATTTCCAGCAGCTCCTTCTGGGTGGCCTGGGTGTTTTCCGGCACCATCGCCAGATAGGCGCGAGTGTCGCTGACCAGGTCGCGGGCGTCGTCCAGCTCCTTGGGAGCGTCGAACCAGGCCTGCCAGCGCTCGTCCAGGGCCTGGGCATGCTCGCTCAGGCTATCCTGCAGAGGCTGGGCGCGATCGATGGCGTTGAGTGAACGTTCTGCGGCCTGTTCCGTCATGCTGGCCACGTAGCTGAGACGATCACGAGCGTCGGGGATGGCCTCTGCGGCCTTTTCGATCTCCTTGTCCAGGCCCAGCTCACGCATGCTTTCGCGCAGCATGCGGGTCAGCTGGCCAATGCGCTGGACCAGGTCGTCGCCTTGTGCACCGGAGTTGGCGCTGGCGATCTGCGGGTGTGTCATCGTTGTCTCCTGGTGACGCCTTGGCGTCACATGCCGAGCTTTTCGAAGATCTTGTTCAGCTTTTCTTCCAGGGTGGCGGCGGTGAAGGGCTTGACCACATAGCCGTTGGCGCCAGCCTGGGCCGCGGCAATGATGTTTTCCTTCTTGGCCTCGGCGGTCACCATCAACACCGGCAGTGCCTTCAGACTGTCGTCGCCGCGGATGGTCTTGAGCATCTCGAGGCCGTCCAGGTTCGGCATGTTCCAGTCGGAGACGACAAAGTCGTAGCCGCCTTCACGCAGCTTGTTGAGCCCGTCCTGTCCGTCCTCGGCTTCCTCTACATTGGTGAAGCCCAGTTCCTTGAGCAGGCTGCGCACGATACGTCGCATGGTGGGAAAATCGTCCACCACCAGAATGCGCATGTTCTTGTCGGCCATGAATCAGGTTCCTCATCGTTCGCTTGGGGAGGAGGGGGCCTAGAAGGCCTCCCATTCGGTTTCTTCGTGTCGTTGTGCGGTGCGTGTCGCGGGAGGCGCCGACTCGTCGTTGCGCGGTCTTGCGTCAGCAAGCGTTGGCGCGTCCGCGACCGGTTCCGGGGCACGCTGGGAAAGCGCGGCGTTGCTATCGTCGGGCAGCTGGAAGATGGCTACCGTCGTGGCCAGCTGGCGGGCCTGGATGGCCAGGTCTTCGGCGGCGCGGGATACCTGCTGTACCAGCGCTGCATTTTGCTGGGTGGTCTGGTCGAGCTGGGTGACGGCCTGTCCGATCTGGCCGATACCCTCGCTCTGCTCGCGGGAGGCCACGGCGATCTCGTCGACAATGTCGTGGACCCGGCGCACGGCGTTGACCACCTCGGCCATGGTGTCACCGGCCTGGCGTGCCAGCTGGGTGCCCCCGTCGATACGCTGGGTGGATGTCTCGATCAGCGTCTTGATACGTCCTGCCGCCTCGGCGCTGCGGCTGGCCAGGCTGCGCACCTCGCCGGCGACGACCGCGAAGCCACGGCCCTGCTCGCCGGCCCTGGCGGCTTCCACCGAGGCATTCAGCGCCAGGATGTTGGTCTGGAAGGCAATGGCGTCGATCATCCCGGTGATATCGCTGATCTGACGGGAATCCTGGCTGATGGTCTCCATCGTCTCGACCACTCGCCCGACCACGTCTCCGCCCTGCTCGGCGGTGGTCGAGGCCTGGCTCGCCAGATGTCGCGCCTGGCCTGCGTTATCGGCATTCTGGGCGACGGTGGTGGTCAGTTCGTCCATGCTGGCGGCGGTCTGTTCGATCGATGCCGCCTGCTGTTCGGTGCGTGCCGACAGGTCGACATTGCCAGCGGCGATCTCGCGACTGGCGTCGGCCATGCGAGTGCCGCCGTGGCGTACCTCGCTGACGGTCTGGCCCAGTTTGGCCTGCATCTGGTGCATGGCGGTGAACAGCTGGCTGATCTCGTTGTTGCCGCGCACCTCGATGGGCTGGGAGAGGTCGGCGTGGGCGATCGCGTCCAGGGTATTCACCGCGCGCTTGAGCGGTTTGATCACCAGGCTTCGCAGCAGCAGGTAGGCGCCCAGCACCGCCAGCAGGATCATCACCAGGGCAGCGATCTCGAGCAGGCGGTCCGTGGCCACCTGGCGTTCGAAGTCGGCCTTGATGACATCGCCACGGCGGTCGGCGTAGTGACTGAAGTCATTGAGCACGTCGTTGAGGGCGTCAAGCTGCGGTGCCAGTTGACGGCTGCCCGCGGTGAAGCGCGTCATGTCGCCGGCTTCCAGCGCGTCGATCAGTGTCATCGCGCCCTCGATGACCTGGGGATAGCGGTCTTCGATCAACTGCCCCGTGGCGTCTCCCTGGGCGGTGCGTGGCACGGCGGCAAAGCGTTCGAAGTGGGTCCTGGCGCGTTCGACCAGTTCCCTGGCATGGCCAAGTCCGGACACCAGTTCCTGATTGACGCCGCCTGATGCCACTTCCACTTCCAGCAGGGCCTCATTGAGCAGCGCGTCACCGCGGCTGACGGCGTTGAGCTGCTCGACGTTGATACGATTGAGCAGAGACAGGGTCTGGGCGGCCTTGTGACTGCTCAGCATGCCGATCCCGAGGCCGACAATGGCCGCCACGAGCAGGCTGGCGAGCATCGCCACCATCAGGGTGTGCAGGCGAATATGATGAAGTCTTGCCACGGTAGAGTCCTCTAGCTGACGGCGCCCTGCCCAGGGCGATGATCAAACACGTTGGGCGCGCCCTGCTGCGGCCACCAGCGCCAGGATGCGCGGCGCGACCTCGGGCAATGCAATCACTTCCGTGGCGCCGCCCAGGGCGATGGCTTCCCGTGGCATGCCGAACACCACACAGCTGGTTTCGTCCTGGGCGAGGGTCTTGGCGCCGGCCTCGCGCATGCGCAACAGGCCCGCCGCACCGTCCTTGCCCATGCCGGTCAGCAGCACGCCGACGGCATTGGCACCCGCCAGGCGTGCCACGGAGTCGAACATCACGTCCACCGAGGGGCGGTGACGGTTGACCGGTGGGCCTGCGTGAAGTCGCGCGATGTAGTTGGCACCGCTGCGGGCGAGTTCCAGGTGATGATCGCCGGGGGCGATATAGGCATGGCCCGGCAACAGGCGCTCGCCGTCGCTGGCTTCCTTGACGGCGATTTGGCACAGCCGGTCGAGGCGTTCTGCGAAGGAACGGGTAAAGCCCCCAGGCATGTGCTGGGTGATGATGATCGCCGGGCTGGCGGCAGGCAGTGGCTCTAGCACCTGCCGAATGGCTTCGGTGCCGCCGGTGGAGGCCCCGATGGCGACCAGCTTTTCACTGCCGATGATGGGTGCCGAAAGGCGCTGTGGTGGGGCTTCCCGAGGCTTGGTCTGACGCGGCCGAGAGCGCGCAGCAGCGCGTATCTTGTCGGCAATGTCATTGGCGTAGTCGAGCATGCCGTCGCGGATGCCAAGGGTCGGCTTGGCCACAAAATCCAGCGCGCCAAGCTCAAGCGCCCGCAGGGTGATGTCCGAGCCGGCCTGGGTCAGTGACGACACCATCAGCACGGGCATCGGTCGCAGCCGCATCAGTCGCTCAAGGAAGTCGAGCCCGTCCATGCGCGGCATTTCCACGTCCAGCGTCAGCACGTCCGGGTCGTGGCGCTTGATCAAATCGCGCGCCACCAGGGGATCCGGCGCCACTGCCACCACTTCCATATCCGGCTGGGATTGGATGATTTCCTTGAGCAGGTTGCGAATCAGTGCCGAATCATCGACGCACAACACCTTGATCTTGGGGGCACTCAAGCCGCTCTCCTCTGGGTGGTCCATGCCAGGATTATCGGCAGGCGCGCGCCGATCTTTAGACGTCTGTCAGGGCGCCTGGCAACTGGTAGACCGTCTGCCCGCGCAGGCGGAAGGCGGCGGTGATCTGGGAAAAGTTCTCGGAATGTCCGGCGAACAGCAGACCGTCGGGCTTGAGCAGGGGGGCAAATCGCTCGAGGATGCGCTTTTGGGTTGGCTTGTCGAAATAAATCATGACGTTACGACAGAAGATGGCGTCAAAACGCCCCTCCAGCCCCCAGCTGGGCGAGAGCAGGTTGAGGGCGTTGAAGCTGACCCGACGGCTGAGCTCGGGATGGACTCGAGCCATACCCTCCTGACGTCCCTTTCCCCGCAGGAAGTGGCGCCTCAGCAGGGCCGGGTCAAGCCGCGACAGCTGCTCGATGCTGTAGACCCCGGCCCGGGCGCGGGCCAGGGCCTCGGTATCGATATCGGTGGCGATGACCTCCAGATTGGCGGTGTTGCCGCCAAGGGCATCGCTCAAGGTCATGGCGATGGAGTAGGGCTCCTCGCCGGTAGAGGCGGCGGCGCTCCAGACGCGGTAGCCGCCGGAGCGCTGACGAGCGTGCTCTGCCAGCAAGGGAAAATGGTGGGCCTCACGGAAGAAGGCCGTGAGGTTGGTGGTCAGGGCGTTGGTGAAGGCTTCCCATTCCCTGGCGTCCGGGCGCTGTTCGAGCCGCTCCAGGTAGTCACTGAAGCGTACCAGGCCGTGATGGCGCAGGCGCTTGGCCAGACGGCTGTAGACCATCTCGCGCTTGTGCTCGGCCAGCACGATACCGGCCCGCTCGTAGATCAGCTGACGAATGCGAGAAAAGTCTCGTTCGGTCAACAGCAGGTCGCGCTCGAGCGAGGCCATGGCCTCGCTCGGATGACCGCTGATAGAGGCTGCCAGGGGGTCGTTCAAAAGGCTTCCCACTCCTCGTGGTGTGATGATGGGGCCGCAGGAGCTGCGCGGGAGGGCGCTGGCTCGTTGGCAGCCGGGCGGCGCGTGGTGTCGGGCTGTTCACTGACCTCTTCGCGCACGGCGCCCTTGAGACGGAAGGCGCGGATAGCGAACGACAGCGCCTCACTGTGATCCCGCAAGCGCATGGCGGCAGCGGCAGACGTCTGCACCCGAGCGGCGTTCTGCTGGGTGACCTGGTCCATTTCGGCGACGGCCTGATTGATTTGCACGATGCCGTTGCTCTGCTCGTTGGACGCTGCGGTTATCTCCGCCATGATGTCATTAACCCGGGTGGTGGCTTCCATGACCTCGGTCATGGATGCCTCGGCTTGACGTACCAGAGCGGCACCGCCATCCACGCGCTGGTTGGCATCGTCGATCAGTGCCCGAATTTCGCTGGCGGCATCGGCGGAGCGCCCGGCCAGGGTGCGCACCTCTCCGGCCACCACCGCAAAGCCACGGCCTTGCTCACCGGCACGGGCGGCTTCGACCGAGGCGTTCAGTGCCAGGATGTTGGTCTGGAAGGCGATGGCATCGATGGTCGAGATGATCTCGGCCATCTTGCGTGACCCTTCGGTGATCTCCCCCATGTTGCCGACCAGGCGCTGCATCAGCTCGCCGGTGGCCTGGGTCCGTTCAGCGTTGTCAGAGGCCAGGCCGCTGGCCTGACGGGCGTTGTCGCTGTTATGGGCCACCGTGGTGGTCATCTCTTCCATGCTGGCGGCGGTCTGCTGCAACGACGACGCCTGCTGTTCGGTACGTGCCGACAGGTCTTCGTTGCCACGCGCGATCTCACCCACCGCAGGCGTGACCTGGGCGATGGCGCGGTTGACGTCGCCGACGATGCTGCCGAGGCTCTTGCGCATGACGTCGAGGCCAGAGACGACCTGACCAAACTCATCGCGGCGGGCACGCGGGACCTGGGCACCGAGATTGCCGGAGGCGATCTGCAGGCTGAAGCGCTGCACATCGCGCAGTGGCTTGAGCATGGCGCGCAGGGTCAGGGTGCCAATCAGCACCAACAGCAACAGGCCTGCGCCGAGAACGCCGGCGAGCACCATCAGCATATTTTGCTGCATCTGGTTGGCCTGCATGGCCAGGGCATTGGCGGACGCCTGCTTGTCCTGGATCAGACTGGTAACGCGATTCGACAGCGCCTTGCCCTGGGCCTCCACACCGCCGATATGATTGGGCAGGGCCACAAACACTTCGTAGCTGTCATCACCGGACAGGATATCAATGGAGGCGCCGAGGCCTTCTTCCAGATAGTCGTTCAACTGGGTGTCGAAGGCGTCCGCCAGCGCGGTCTGGTTGACCTCACGGGCGTGATAGCCGTCCCATAGCTTCGTCAGGCTTTCCTGAATGCCCGCCAGGTTGGCGGCATGCTCTTCGCGCTTGTCCATCAGCGCCATGCGTTCCTTGCCGACCAGCGACTGGTAGCCCTGGGTGATCAGCTGATCCATGCGCTGCAGCCGGGCCACGTCCTGCAGACCATCCTGGTGAATGGCGGCCAGGTGGCTTTCCGCCTGACGCTCGGCGTACAGACCCACCGCGCCGCTGGTGGCCAGCAGCAGGACGGCGACGCCGATCAGGCCAATCAGGCGGGCCTTCATGCTGGTCAGGTTCAGGCGGCCCAGGGCGCCCAGCAGGCCACGTCGCTTCAGCTCACCCTGGCGCAGGACGAAGCGAGGGCGACGCTTGCCCGCGTGGTAGTCCGCGTAGGCGCGCTCGGCAAGCGCCACCTCATCGGCAGAGGCCTTGGTACGGACAGAGGCGTACCCCACGACCTCACCGCCTTCTTCCAGCGGAGATACGCTGGCCTTGACCCAGTAGAAGTCGCCATTCTTGCGCCGGTTCTTGACCAGGCCTTGCCAGTTGCGCCCAGCCTTCAGGGTCTTCCACAGATCGGCAAAGGCCGCTGGCGGCATGTCCGGATGGCGCACCAGGTTGTGATGGGCGCCGATCAGCTCGTCACGGCTGAAGCCGCTGACCTCGACGAACGCCGGGTTGGCGTAGGTGATACGGCCCTGAAGGTCGGTACGGGAGATCAGGAAGTGCTCGTCGTCGAGGACGAACTCTCGTTGTGTCGTGGGTTGATTGTTGCGCATCATGCCCCCTGCGTGGCGGTGTTCTTATGTGTTTCTTTTTGGGCTCCGCGCTGGGTGTTTAGGGGCACGCCAGCGCGGTTCTGGTCAGGGCGTCAGAATGACTCCCACTCCTCTTCACTCGCATTGCCGTCTGCGCGGCTGGTGGTACTGCTGGCGTGTTCGTTGCGCTGTTGCGCGTGACGGCTGGCGTCGGCATCGCGCTGACTCGAGCGCAGCGCCGGCATCCAGCGGGTGAGGTCGTCCTGGCGCTGGCGCTCACCGCTTTCGACAAGCTGGAAGCGGCTCATGGTGGCGGTCAGGCGGCTGGCCTCGGCCTCAAGCTGATTGGAGGCCGATGCTGCCTGCTGCACCAGCTGGGCGTTCTGCTGGGTGACCTGTTCCATCTGGGTGATGGCGTCGTTGACCTGGCCGATGCCGTGGCTCTGTTCGGTGGTGGCAGAGGCGATTTCGTCCATGATGTCGCTGACCCGCGTCACCGCCTTCACCAGCTCGCGCATGACCCCGCCGGCTTCATCGACAAGCTCGGAGCCGGAGCCGACCTGGCTCAAGGAGGCGTCGATCAGCTCGCGAATTTCGCGGGCCGCCTCGGAGGAGCGGCTGGCCAGCTTGCGCACTTCCTCGGCGACCACGGCGAAGCCGCGGCCATGTTCACCGGCACGGGCGGCTTCCACCGACGCATTCAGCGCCAGGATGTTGGTCTGGAAGGCGATGGCATCGATGGTGCCGACGATGTCCGCTACCCGGTGGGAGCCAGAGCGGATGTCATGCATGGTGGTGACGACCGATTCCATCACGTCGCCGCCACGGCCAGCGGCACTGCTGGCCTCATTGGCCAGCTGGCTGGCCTGGCGTGCGTTGTCGGCGTTCTGGCTGACCGTGGAGGACAGCTCTTCCATGCTCGAGGCGGTTTCCTCCAGGGCTGCCGCCTGCTGCTCGGTGCGCGCGGACAGGTCGTTGTTGCCGCTGGCGATATGCTGGGCGCCACGGTAGATCAGGTCGCCGCTGTCACGCACGGCACCGACGGTGCTGGCGAGTCCGGCCTGCATCTTGGCCAGGGAGGCGTAAAGACGACCGATCTCGTTGTTGCCGCGCTGAGGAACCTGCTGGTCGAGGCGTCCTCCCTCCACGGCTTCGAAGTAGCCAACCAGCCTGCCGAGCGGGCGAATGACGTTGATGGTCACTCCCCACAGCACGCCAGCGATGGTCAGGGCAGCGATCACCAGTACCGCAATGATGGCCCATTGCAGCAGGCTCATGCGCTCGAGAAAGGTGTCGTACAGGGCATGGCCGTTGTGCTCGGCCGTGACGAAGAAGTCGACCGCCGCGGTATAGAAGGCTGTGCTCAGGCCGATCAGGTTCTCGCGACCCTGGGTGAAGGCATCGGTATTGCCCGCTGCCAGCGCGGCCTGCTGCGGGGCCAGACCGTCATCGACCAGAGCATGAAAGCTGGCTTCGACAGCAGCGATTCGCTCCGCTTGTTCGGGCCGTGCCGGCAAGGCCATGAACTCGTCAAAGACCTGCTTGAGCTGGACCAGCTGGGCGTCCAGCGCGGCGGCGGCGGCGGTCAGGGGTTCCCGCTCCTCAGGCCAGGCGGCGTCGAGCAGTCCGGCTTGGATGTCGCGCAGCTCCACCTGTACGAAAAGCTGCTGGGAATTGACCCGATTGAGCGTCGACTGCTGATCGACATTAACTTCATTGAGTCGCTGGATCGAATTCTCACTAAGCGAGGTGATGTACAGGCCAAGGCCGCTGAGCACCAGTACCAGCAGCGCGAAGGTGCCGAGTACCAGGGTCCAGCTCAGTCTTACCGTCATGTCGTTGAGTCGCTTCACGTGCCATTCCTATTGGGGCGTCTTTTCTTGTCAGCCGTGGGGCGTTGGAGTCGTCAGGGGCGTGTTCAGGCGCTGGCGCCGGCGTGCTCGACCAGGGTCATTTCATCGCTGGTCAGCAGCTTGTCGATGTCCACCAGCACCAGCATGCGGTCATCGAGGCTGCCCAGACCGCTCAGGTAGTCCGACGACAGGGTCACGCCGAATTCCGGCGCTGGCTTGATCTGGTCCGGCGCCAGGGTCATGACGTCGGAGACCGCATCGACCACGATGCCGACCACCCGTGTGCCCACGTTGACCACGATGACCACGGTCTGGCCGCCGTACTCCACGCGTTCCAGGTGGAACTTGATGCGCAGGTCGACAATCGGAACGATCACGCCACGCAGGTTGGTGACACCCTTGATGAAGGCCGGTGCGTTGGCGATGCGGGTGACGTTCTCGTAGCCACGAATCTCCTGAACCTTGAGGATGTCGATGGCGTATTCCTCGTCACCGAGGGAAAACACCAGAAATTCACGATGGCTCAGGTCGGTGGCGGCCTGTGCCGCCAGATCGGTGTGCTGGTTCATGCTGAAAGGTCCTCCGTCAGGGAGTGAGAGGCGGTCTGGCTAGCGAGGTCGCGGGGCTTGCGCTGGCGCTTCTCCCGATGCAGCCGGTGCAGATCGGCGATATCGAGGATCAGCGCCACGCTGCCATCACCGAGGATGGTGGCGGCAGAGACACCGGGGACTCGCCGGTAGTTGGTCTCGAGATTCTTCACCACGACCTGCTGCTGGCCGATCAGGTCGTCCACCAGCAGGGCATAGCGGCGGCCCTCGCCCTGGACGATGACCGCGATGGTCTCGGTGATCTCGGTTCGGGCATTGGCGACATCCAGCGCTTCGTGTACCGCCACCACCGGCAGGTATTCGTCGCGAACCTGCAGCACCTGGTCATCGCCGGCCATGGAATAGAGGTGCTCCCTGGACGGCTGCAGCGACTCCAGCACCGCCGACAGGGGCAGGATGAAGGTTTCGTCGCCGACCCTGATCGACATGCCGTCGAGGATGGCCAGGGTCAGCGGCAGCACGATGCGGGTGGTGGTGCCCTGGCCCTGGCGCGACAGAATTTCCACGTGACCGCCCATGGCCTGGATGTTGCGTTTGACCACGTCCATGCCGACCCCGCGGCCAGACACGTCGCTGACCTGGGCGGCGGTCGAGAAGCCCGGTGCGAAGATCAGCTGCCAGACCTCATCGTCGCTCATGCTGTCGGACACGCTGAGGCCGCTGTCTCTGGCCTTGGCCAGGATGCGTTCACGGTCGAGTCCGGCACCGTCGTCGATCACCTCGATCAGAATGTTGCCGCCCTGGTGCTGAGCCGACAGGGTCAGGCGCCCGGTGGCGGGCTTGCCGGCGGCCAGGCGGGTCTGGGGAGACTCGATACCGTGATCCAGGCTGTTGCGAACCAGGTGCGTCAGCGGGTCGATGATGCGTTCGGTCAGGCTCTTGTCGAGCTCGGTGGACTCGCCTTCGGTGGTCAGCTCCACTTCCTTATCGAGCTTGCCGGCCAGGTCCCGAACCAGTCTGGGGTAGCGGCTGAAGACATAGTCCATGGGCACCATGCGCACCGACATCACGGCTTCCTGCAGGTCCCGGGCATTGCGCTGCAGCAGGTTCATCCCGTTGAGCAGGCGCGGATCGGCGGCGCCGTCCAGCTCGCTGACCGTCTGATCGAGCATGGACTGGGTGATGATCAGCTCACCGACCAGGTTGATGATCTGGTCGACCTTGTCCACCGACACCCTGATGGAGCTGTTTTCCTTGGCCGGTTTCGCGCTGGTCTTGCGCTCGGCACCAGCCGCCGCCTTGGCAGGGGGCGTCGAAGCAGGGTGCGTCGAGTCAGGCTGCGATGTGGACGGAGAGTCGGTGGAAGCAGAGCCCTGTGAAGAAGCGCCCGGTGAAGAAGCCTCCGGCTCGCTGCCTGTTGCCTGCGCGTGCACGTCATCGGCCGCGTTGGATGAGGCTGCAGTGCTGATCGCTACCTGCTCTGGCTCGGCGATAAAGCACATCACCGCCTCGATATCTTCGGCGCTTACGCTGGTGGACAGCACCACTTCGTAGCGCTCGGCATCGCCGCGCTGTTCCACGACCTCGCCTAGCTGGGCCAGCTCTTCCACCAGCAGTTCCCGGTCCTTGTCGCCGACGCCGATCAGCGCGACTAGCAGTCGGTCTCCTGCGCTCGGGAGGGTGGGCGATTCCTCGGCCGGGGCTGTCTCAAGCTGTGGTGGCGTGGCGGGCGTTGGCGCTGCCTCATGGCCGCCATCCAGAGACTGGCCGATCTCTTCCAGGGCCAGCGTCCTCAGGGTCTGGCAGATGCGCTCGTAGGCCTCCTGATCCGGCGCCTGTTCGTTGCGATAGGCGTCCAGCTGGTCGTTGAGCATGTCCTTGGTTTCCAGAAAGATATCGACGATGTCGGGGCGCAGGCGCAGCTCCCCCCGGCGGGTATGGTCGAGCAGGTTCTCGAACAGGTGTGTGGTGCGTTGCAACACGTCGAAGCCGAACGTGCCGGCGCCGCCCTTGATGGAGTGGGCGGCACGAAAGATGGCGTTGAGCTGCTCGGTGTCCGGCGCCGCCGGGTCAAGCTCCAGCAGATGGCGCTCCATGTCTGCCAACAGTTCTTCGGCTTCCTCGAAGAAGGTGTCGTAGAAATCGGTGATATCCATGCGTGTGTCACCCGGGGTCAGTGGGGCTCGTCGGACGGCGCTGTCGTGGCATTGGCCAGGGCGCCCTGGAAGCGCGCTTCGATGTTCTCGAGGGGGCCTGCCATCAGTGCCCTGTTGTCATTGCTGGTGGGGGGCGTGGAGCGCGGATCCAGCGTGCCGGGGTGACGTATCAGCTCGGCCACACTGGGAAACAGCACCACCAGCTCGATGCGGCGGTTTATCGGGTCGTCGGCCTGGGTGTCGGGCATGACGACCTGGTCGGCCAGTCCGGCCACGCGCAGCAGCTTGCCACTGTCGAGGCCGCCGCCGATCAGCTCGCGGCGCGACGCATTGGCGCGGTCCGAGGACAGCTCCCAGTTGCTGTAGCTACCGTTGCTGTTGAGGTAGGCCAGGCTATCGGTGTGGCCGCTGATGCTGAGGTCGTTGGGCAGGTCATTGAGCAGGGGGGCCATGGTACGCAGCAGGTCCCGCAGGTAGGGCGCCACCCGATCGCTTCCCAGCGCGAACATCGGACGCTGCTCATCGTCCAGGAGCTGAATACGCAGGCCTTCCTGGGTCATGTCAAAACGCAGTTGATCGCGCAGGCCACGCAGCTTGGGGTCCTGCTGGATGGCCAGCTCGATACGCTGCTGCAGGTTGCGAAAGGCCCGGCGCTGTTGCTCGCTGGGCCGGGTCTGGCGCTTCAGGTCGATGCGCATGCGCTCGCCCTGCTGGCTGGTCACGTCGGGGCCGCCTCCAGGAATGACCTGGGGGCTCATGGCGACGCTGTCACCGTTGGTCATCGACGCCAGCAGCGGCATGCTGAAATAGTCGGCGACCCCCTCGCGGGTCTCGCGGCTGGAGGATGACAGGATCCACATCACCAGAAACAGCGCCATCAGTGCGGTCATGAAGTCGGCCAGGGCGATCTTCCAACTGCCACCATGGTGACGATGCACCACTTTCTTGCGGCGGATGATGATGGGGCGACGCTGGTCGGCGCTGCTCATGCCGCCCCCGCGCCAGCCTTGGCGTCACGCACGTGATCTTCCAGCTCCTTGAAGCTGGGGCGCTCGCTGGTGTGCAACGCCTTGCGGCCGAATTCCACCGCCAGCTGCGGCGGGTAGCCATGCAGGCTGGCCAGCATGGTGACACGCAGGCATTGCAGCATCTTCACCGACTCGCCTGTCTGGCGCTCGATGCGGCTGGCCAGTGGGCTGATAAAGCCATATCCCAGCAGAATCCCGAGGAAGGTGCCGACCAGAGCGTGGGCAATCATCACGCCCATCTCGGAAGGGTCGGCGGCGGAAGCGCTGAGCGCCTTCACCACGCCCATGACCGCGGCCACGATCCCGAAGGCCGGCATGGCGTCGCCGACCTTGGCGATGGCATCGGCGGGGATATGCGCTTCCTGTTCGAACATCTCGATCTCATGGAGCATCAGTTCGTCGATCTCCATGGGATCCATGCTGCCGGCGACCATCAGGCGCAGGTAGTCGGTCAGAAAGTTCATGATCATGGGGTCGGCGAGCACCTTGGGATACTCGCTGAACAGTGCGCTCTCGGCGGGGTTGTCGATATCCCGCTCGATTCCGAGCATGCCGTCGCGCCGGACCTTGGCCAGAATCCGGTAGAGCAGCGCCATCAGCTCCATGTACATGGCCTTGTCATAACGCTTGGAGCGTTTCAGGCGCGGGAAGATGCGGAAGGTCGCCTTGAGCGCCTTGCCGTGGTTGGAGGCGATGAAGGCACCGAGACCGGCACCACCGATCATCAGCAGTTCGGTCGGCTGGAACAGCGGGCCCAGGCTGCCGCCGGAAAGCACGAAGCCTCCGAACACCGACAGCAGCACGACCGCGAATCCGATGGGTATCAGCACGACGACTATCCTTTGCTGGGACGTGGAAGACGTTCTGCTGGTGTTATCGGCCTGATCACGCAGGACTTGAGCGTGAAATCAGCGTTCATGGAAAAAAAGTGCCTTTTCGCGGCGGGTCGGGGTTTGCACCGGCTCCATCGTGGTCGCGAAGAGCGCCAAGCTATCCCAACGGCGGTGCTGGGCTGGGCGGCGAGGATCGGGCCGCTGAGGTGAGCTGAATCGGAGCGAGAGAGGCAGGAACCACCACGCCGGGGCTTGCTGCGAAGCCCTCGGCGCGGGGCTGGATCAGGCTTGGTGCTTGACCGGTCGGGCGATCGGCTCGGCGCTGACGCCGTCCTGTGTCAGCGCCTGGCGACGGCGGGTCTTGCCGGCACGGGAAGGGGGTTGGCAGATGCCGCACACATAGTCATGGCTGGGGGAGTGGGCATGGGCCACGAAATGTCCCTGGCACCGGGTGCAGGTGTTCAGCTGCAGCAGGTCGCTTTCGAAGAAGCGGATCAGGGTCCATGCGCGGGTCAGGCCCAGCACCGGCTCGGCGGCGTCGATATCGACCTGCTCGGTATACAGCCGGTAAGCCTTGACGAAAGCCTCCATGCGCTCGCAGTCCTGCTCCAGCAGACGCTGATAGTAGGCATAGAACAGCGAGGAATGGATGTTGGGCAGCCAGGTGATGAACCAGTCCGTGGAGAACGGCAGCATGCCCTTGGGGGGAGACATGCCGCGAACTTCCTTGAACAGGCGAATCAGGCGCGCCCGGCTCAGGTCGGTTTCCGTCTCGAGTACCTGAAGACGAGCGCCCAGCTCGATCAAATCGATCGCGAGCTGAACCTGGTGCATCTCCTCGACCAGACTCTTGGTGCTCATGGTCATGCCCCTCCGGCGCGAGCCGAGTTGCAGGCCATCAGCAGGGAAGAATGAAGATGGGCAAGTCCCTGCTCCCGCGGGTTGTCCACGACTTGGCGCAGCTGGTCGGTGGAACCGATGCCAAGCTGGCACAGCAGCTGGTTGGTGCGGGACAGGCGGGTCAATTGGCGTGCGTTGAAGCTCTCGAGAAGATCCGCCTGTTCCTCACTGATGTTCAGGCGTAGCCTGGCAGTGGTGCGGTCTTCGGCCAGCAAGCGCTGCGCCAGCAAGAGATAGGCAAGATTCAATTCCTGAATCTCGTCGATCAGTGAGTGACTGCTCATAGGTTCCCTGCCTTGATCGTTTTCTTTTTTGCTGATCATCGCCAGCTTTAGATAAAACTGTTACACCCCTGGGGATGCGGACGAAGAGTATCGCCACTGTGTGACGTTTACGTGTTCGTCTTCACTCCTTCGTCGGGGGTATTGTCGATCAGTAACAGTGTGGCGCAAGGCAAGAGTGCCGCCAACGCATCAACGCTGGTTGGCTGATATGTATCAAGAAAAATGAATGTTCATAGAAAACCGACGCTTACGACGCCATAAAAAGCCAAGTAAACTTAGCGTCGTACATTTATTTACCTTTTTGTTTCATTGCTTACATCATTCAGCTCGCCAATCCATACCAGCAGCTCGGCAATGACCTGGTAAAGCGCAGGCGGGATCTTTTCATCCAGATTCAACTGCATCAGCAGACCCACCAGGGCGGGTTCGTCGTGGACGTGGATGCCCTGCTGGCGCGCCTGGTCGATGATCCGGGCAGCAATGTCCCCATAGCCCTTGGCGATCACCCTGGGCGCACTGTCTCCCTCGCCGTAAGCCAGGGCAACGGCCTGGCGCCGTGAAGGCGTGTCATCCGTCATTGTCGGCGCCTCGCTGGATGGTCATGCTCACCTCGCCAACGCCATGGCCGCTCAGGCGTTGGATCAGAGTCGCGCGGCCCTGTTCCAGCTGCTGCCTGAGGGGTTCGCTGGCGGTGGCAAGAATCAGTTTGAGGTGCTGTTGTCCGACCACGGCAGTGACGCTGAGCGTGCCGTGGTCGGGCAATGTGAGCTGGATGTCCGTGCGCCAGGCACCCTCGTCGCCAGGCTCCTCTCCGCGTTGCTGGCCCCCTTCGCGCCGATCGGGTTCGCGTTGAGGCGGATGGATGGCCAGGGCCATGAACAGCCCGCTCCAGACATCGCCTTCCCAGCGCAGGACGGGGGCGGCGAGCAGCTCTAGCTGATGGCGAACCAGCGGCGCCAGGCTCTCGTGAACGCCGGTCGGCTGCGCGGGTTCCTGGCGTCCCGAGGACCGCTCGCCCGCTTCGACCAGGACATCGCCCCGAGGATGGGCCACCGGTGCCAGGCTGGGCAGGAAGCCGGCGGGTTGGGTGGTTCGCCAGGGCGCCTGTAGTGCCGATGGGCTCGAAGGCGCCACGCTGGGATCGCTGAGGGGGCGGAAGACCAGGGGGCGCCACATCTGTGGCTCCCGAGCGAGTTGGGCGCGATCCAGCTCGCCACCCAGCCAGCGTCCCAGGTGGGATTCGTAGAACAGGCCACTGTCACGCACGCTGGAGCCAAGGCGCTCGGCCAACTGGGCCACTGCTGGGGTCGAAGGGCCAGCCAGAGGGGCGCCTGCAACGGGTGAGCCAGCCACAGGCGCACTAGCAACAGGCGCACTCGCAGGCGGTCGGCTAGCAAGGGAGGCTGCGGCGGCAGAGCTGGCCGCGGTTGCTGCCGGCGGAGGTGGCGAGCTTGCGGCTGGCGACAGCGTTGCGGGGGATGGCTGGGCAGCCGCTGCAGGCCCTGGTGGTGTTGCCAGCAGCGGACGTGACGGCGACAACGCCGAAGGCGGTGCTGGAAATCGCGCCAGCAGCTCAGCGATACGTGCTCCCGGAGCGCTGAGCTGGGTGATGGTCGAGGCGGGGCGGTCAGCGCTTGGTGCAGTGTCCCCACCGGCTGAAGCAGGCGCGGAGGTGGTGACACTGCTGTGAGCGGTACGTCTAGCGTCCAGCCGCGAGTCGCTGTGCACGGCGCCCGGCCCGCGACCTGGGTCGATCGGCTTGACCGGGGCGTTGGGGTCCTTGGCGGGGGGCACATCGACACGCTTGCCCAGCACCTGGTGGAGCAGGGTGTCGATCAGCGGAGTGATGCCGCTCACGGCGTCTCACGACGGAAGCGAGCGCCGGCGTTCACCACGCGACCGCCGGTGTAGGCACGGTGCAGATCCTGCTGGTTACGAGAGACGTTGAGCAGTTCGCCCAGCTCGTCCCGCCGTTCGACCAGACGTTCACGCAATACCAGGTCATTGTGCAGGATGGCCTCGAGCAGCTCACCCAGACGCTGGCGCTGGGTATCGCTCATGCCGTCTGCGGGCAAGGGGCCCTGAAGCGCCGTGACCTGGGTCACGTAGTCCGTTTCCAGACGCACCAGACCGTCCCAGTCATGCTCGCTGGCCATGGTCAGCATCTGCTCGGTCAGCGCCAGCAGCGCTTCGTAGCGAGTCAGCAGCAGGGTCGCGGTGTCGGTACTGTGGTACTCGGCAAGCGGGGGCATGGAGAACCTCGGGCGCTCAGGGGTGATTAGGGGTGCCGATCTCGCGCCAGGCCGAGGCGACTTCCTCGATCAGGCGTTCGGCTTCGTCGAGGCCAGCGACATCGTTGCGCAGGTTGGCATCGAGCAGGCGGCGGGCGATGTAGTCATAGAGGCTATCCAGCTGGATCGCCACCTCCCCACCCTTGTCGCCATCCAGAACAGCACGCAGGCCGCTGTTGATGATGTCGAGAGCCTTGGAAATGGCGGCGCCCTTGGCCGCGATGTTGCCGTCTTCCAGGTGTAGCCTGGCGGCGCGAATCGAGGCCTGGGCGCCGTCGAACAGCATCACGATCAATTGATGCGGACTGGCCGACATCACGCCGCTTTCTACTCCCATGCGCGCATAGGCGCCGGCGCCGCGGCCGTAAGTGGCCTGTGCCTGGTTCATCTCACTCTTCCTCTTGTCGTGGGGCTGACGACATCATCGTTGTGGACGCAACGTCATTGATTCAACTGAGCATTGAGGGCATCGAACTGCTGGGTCAGATAGCTGCTGGTCTGGTTCATGCTGGCGATCATGCTGTCCAGCTGGCCGAACTGAGTGCGGTAGCGACTGACGGTGGCATCGATGCTTTTCTCGGTGCGTTCGTACTGGCGCTCGAGGCTCTCCATGCGGGTCTCGAGGCCACTGGTGGCATTGTCGAGCAGGCCACCGTCATCCAGGATGGCGGCCAGGGTGTCATCGAGACTGTCGGCCAGGCCGACACCGTCCTCACCACCGGTGAAGAAGCTGGCAAGATCGTTGCGCTGGGTGGTGATGACCTCGTTCAGGCGGTCTTCATCCAGCTCCAGGGTGCCGTCCAGCTGCAGGGTGATGCCGATATCGGTCAGGCTGCGGAATTCGCCCTGGGCGACGCCGCCCGTCAGGGTGCCGCGCAGCCGCGACTCGATGCTGCGCAGGGTGGCATCGCCCAGCAGCTCGCCGGAGGCGCCAGTCTCGGCATCGAAGCTGGTCAGGGTGCCCATGGTGCCCTTGAGCTCGTTGTAGCTCTTGACGAATCCGCTGACCGCCTCGCGCAGGGCCAGGTTGTTGTATTCGACCTTGACGGTGGTGTCGCCGGTCTCGGTCAACGACAGCTCGACCCCTTCGATGGCGTCCTTGACCGTGTTGGAGGCACTGGTGATGGCGATCCCGTTGACGCTGAGCTCGGCGTTGGCGCCGGCCACGGACTGGTGCATGCCAGCGCCGGTGTCGTCGGGGTCGGGGGTGGCGATATCGAAGGCCAGCTTGGTATCAAGATCGCTGGTGACCCCGGCATCAGGGGTGAAACTCATGGCGCTGATGGAGGCGTCCACGCCGGTCTTGCTGGTGGATAGTACCAGGCGATAAGGATTGTTGGCGTCGCCGGTATCGATGATCGAGGCGCTGACGCCGGCCTCAGCGTCATTGATGGCATCGCGCAGGCCTTCCAGGGTGCTGTCTTCCTGGCTGAGGGTAATGCTGATGTCTTCGCCACCCACGGTCAGTGACAGGGTGCCGGCGCCAAGCTCGCTATCCTTGGTCGCGAAACCGTCACTGGCCAGGCTCTGGGCCCGGGCCAGCTGGGTCACCGATACGTCGTAGCGTCCGGGGCTTGCGGCCTGGCTGGCGCTGGCAGTGATGCCTTCACCGGAGACACTGCTCGACAGGCTCTGGTAGAGCGCCGGGTCTCCCAGCTTGTCGACCGCTTCCTTGAAGCTCTCGAGCGATCCTTCCAGGGTGCCGTAGGCGGAAATCTTGGCCTCATAGCTCTGCTGCTGGGCCACGATGGGTTCCAGCTGCTTGCGTTCCGCCGCCTCGAGCTGGTCGAGCAGCCCATTGAGGTCGAGGCCGGAGCCTATGCCGAGCGATGAAATCGAGGCCATGTCGTGATTCCTGTGTAGTGTGACCAGTGTGACAGAACGCCAGAGGGCCCGTGGCTCGAACAGGCGTCCTTGTGCTTGGTATATCGTCTTATCGGCGGTGTGATTGGCAACTTGAGCCAGCCTGCATCAGGCGCCGATGATCACTTCTCCCTGAATGGCGCCGAGCGCCGCCAGGGCCTCGCCCTCGACCCGGGTCCCGTCGAGCGGGGCGCGCGGCACCTGGCTGGGGGGCTTGCCCGTCGTACGTTGCACGCAGGCCGGTCGGCTCTGGTCGTCCAGGGCCAGAATCCAGCCCAGGGAGTTATCGCTGAAGCGCACCAGGGCGCCGATCGGGTACAGGCCGAAGCGCTGGATGAAGCGCTTGACCCAGACGCTGTCGAACTTTTCAGGATGATCGAGCAGGTAGCGGTAGATCGCGGCGATACGCCAGGGCGGTCGATCCGGACGCTGGGCGCGCATGGCATCGATGGCGTCGACCACTGCGCTGGCCCGGGCCAGTTCCCGCAGATCGGCATCCTGAATGCCCAGGGGGTATCCGCTGCCGTCGAGGCGTTCATTGATCTGACAGGCCACGGCTTCGAACACCGAGGCGTTGATCCAGGCGCAGTGACTGAGTCGCTCTTTCAACCAGCCCACGTGCTGGATCAGTCGGCTGCGCTCGGCGTCACCAAAGGTCGGCGTCAGTCGCAGGGGGGCGGGCAGTAGTACCTTGCCCAGGTCATGGATCATGGCGCTGGCGGTGATGGACTTGCGCAGCTCCGCTGGCAGGCTGTCGGCCAGCAGGTCAACCAGCAGGATGGCCACCGACAGTCCATGGCGCACCGGCCAGGATTCCCGGGTCAGGAAGCGCAGCGCAAATATCAGGCCGTTGCGGTCTTCATCGTAGAGCGCCAGTAGCTGATCGGTCTGGCGAGACAGGCGCGGGCCATGGATGCAGCCTCCTTGGGCAAGCTCCAAGGCCTGGGCATGCAGGTAGCCGGCGATGCGCGACAGGCGTCGGGTCATGTCGGTGGGATAGGTTTCTGCCTCGCGTCGGCCAAGGCGAGGCCCGCGCCGCCCCTGGCTGGGCTGGAACAGGGCTGAAGGCGGTCGCCGCGAATCGACCCCCTCGGCGATACGCGCAGACTCTCGCTCGATCTCTCTCACCAGCTGCCACAGGGTGCGCTCCTGGTGGGCGCGTACAGCGGTGAAGTGAAAGCCCGCCTCGACCAGCCGACGCTCCGGATCGAAGCGGTGATGCTGGACGCAGGCCTTTAGCGTCAGCCGCGAGCCGTCAGGAAAGCCCAGCTCCAGGGGGATGGCAGCGCCGCCGTTGCCCAGCAGTGCCGCGGCGGTGTGGGGCAGATCGAGGCGACAGCCATCGATGGACAGGTCGATCAGATCACCGGAAAAGCGCTGTCCGTCGCTGTCGTGCAGGATCGCTTCGGCGGCCATGCCCAGGCGCAGCCTGGCCCGGAAACTGCGCCGGCGCTGCAGTCGTTCCAGCGTTTCCGGATAGGGACAGCGCCACAGCTGGCGCGGTGGCACTCCGCTGCCCCGTGGGCGAGCGGCCTCCGCGGCCTGGGCCGTTTCACTGAGCACTGTGACGACCTCGCCCTGACTGGCTTCAAGAACTGAGGTGCGGGTGATCATGCCTTCGCAGTAGCCCATCAGCCGGAAGGGCTGCCCTTGCTTGAGGCGCCTGCCCAGATCGCCGGCGGCGGTAATATCCAGGGTGATCGACTCGCCGGGCAGCAGCTCCACCAGAACCACTGGCGCCGGAGTTCCCGCACTGTTCTCCCACACCAGACCGGCGCCTTGCGGCCCACTCAGGCAGTCCAGCAGTTGGGCCACTTCTTGGGGGTGACGGATGGTTTCGAATTCTTGTTGGTCTGCCACCTGCGGGGCTCCTCGACGACGCCTGTTCACTCGTGCACAGGTTATCGGCGGGGAGCGGTGGATCTTTAGCCGGCATATGACGTTCGCGAGGGGGCGAGAGCGTATCAGCCGGGCAGTGACTGGCGCTTGCGTGAGCGGGCCATGACCTCTCCCTGGGTGGCCAGCGAGTGCTCGCCCAGGAACTGTTCAAGCTGGTCAAAGGGCATGGGGCGTGCCAGGTGAAAGCCCTGGAAGGCATCGCAGTGATGCTGGTTAAGAAACTGCCACTGTGCCTCGTGTTCGATGCCCTCTGCCACCACCATCAAGCCCAGGTGATGGGCCATGGCGATGATGCCTTGAAGGATGGCGCCATCCTCGTGGTTGTCAGGCAGGCCTTTGACGAAGGTGCGGTCGATCTTCACGGTGCTGACCGGCAGATGCTTGAGATAGCCAAGGCTCGAGAAGCCGGTGCCAAAGTCGTCGATGGCGACTTCCACCCCCATGTCCCGCAGTGACTGGAGGGTTTCGATGGCACTGTTGGTGTCATGCATCAGGATACCCTCGGTCAGTTCCAGGACCAGCTGCTGGGCGTCGATGCCGGTGCGATTGAGCGTGTCGCGCACGGTCTCGAGGAAGTTGGCCCGTCGGAACTGCAGGGGCGACAGGTTGATCGCCACCGCCAGGCCGCGTAGCCCTGACTCATTGAGCAGTTGCAGGTCGCTGCAGGCCCGGGTCAGGACCCAGTGGTTGATGGCGATGACCTGTCCGGTCTCCTCGGCCAGCGCAATGAAGTCCTGGGGCGGCACCTGACCGCGCACCGGATGCTCCCAGCGCAGCAGCGCCTCGACGCCGATGATCGCCCTGTGGCTGTCGAATACCGGCTGGTAGTGCAGGCGCAGCTGGTCGTTGTCGATGGCGGCCTGCAGGTCGTGCCGCATGGCCACTCGCTCCGACATGCCCCAGTGAATGTCCTGGCTGAAATGCTGCAAGGCATTGCGGCCCTGGTGCTTGGCCCGATACATGGCCATGTCGGATTGTTGTAGCAGTTGCATGGGCTCCAGGGTCGAGTCGTCGGAGACCGCGATGCCGATGCTGGCGGTGATGTGCAGTTCGTGCTCGCCGACCCGGTAGGCCCGTGCCACCGTGGGCAGCAGGCGTTCGGCCAGGCTGACCGCTTGTTCCGGCTGTTCCAGGTCCGGCAGCAGCACCACGAACTCGTCACCGCCAAAGCGTGCCACCGTGTCACCGGGACGCAGCGCGTCGGTCAGGCGCTGGGCCACCTGCACCAGCACCTTGTCACCGACGTCGTGGCCAAGGCTGTCGTTGATCGGCTTGAATTCGTCGAGGTCGATGAACAGTACGCCAAGGTGATGGTGCTGACGCTTGGCCAGGGCAAAGTCGTGACGCAGGCGATCCTCGAACAGCGCGCGATTGGCAAGCCCGGTGAGCGCGTCATGGCTGGCGTGGTAGGCCAGGCTTTCCTCGTAGGCCTTGTGCTCGGAAATATCGTGCTGCACTCCGACAAAGTGCGTGATGTCGCCGTCGGCATCCGTCACCGGAGAAATGTACAAGTCGTTCCAGAAGGCTTCACCATTCTTGCGGTAGTTGCGCAGGGTGGCGCGCACCTCACTGCGATTGGCCAGCTGCCGACGGATGCGCTCCACCACCTGGGGGTCGCTTTCCCCCCCTTGTAGAAAACGGCAGTTGCGGCCCAGCACTTCATCTTCGGGATAGCCGGTCATGCGCATGAATGCCGGATTGGCATAGATGATGGGGAAGTCCGGCAGGCGCGCATCGGCAATCACGATGCCGTTGATGCTGGCCTCGACGCTGCGCTGCAGGATACGCAGCTGGGTTTCCTGGGTGTGGCGCTCGGTGACGTCCTTGGCAATGCCGAAGGTGCCGCGAATGTCCCCTTCGATCATGATCGGCAGGTTGGTGATATCCATCACCCGCTTGCCCAGCGGGGTGGTGATGTTCAGGGTGTAGTGAGTGACTTCTCCCTTGAGGGTCTTGCGCACCGCCTCTCTGACCCAGCCGCGGTCCCGGTCCTTGACGAACATGTCGTAGTGACGGCCGAGGATATCGTCCAGCGGCACGCCGGTGAGGGTCGAGCAGGTGGTGTTGGCGGCGATGAAGATGCCTTCATGATCCAGCGAGTAGATGGCATCCGGGTTGTAGGTGAACAGCGAGCGGTAGCGCTGCTCACTCTGGATCAGAGCCTGGCGGTCCTGGTCGCGCTCCACCGCCAGAGCGATCAGCTCCAGGCAGCGCTCGATCCGGCGACTGTGTGTCTCTTCCAGGGTGGCCGGCGAGTGAAAGAACAGGCTGACTACCCCCAGCAGGCGGTCGTCGCTGGCGGTCACCGCGAAGGCCCAGCAGGCTTTCAGTTCGCTGTCCAGGAGGCGTGGATGAATGCCGGCGCAGGTCGGGTCGTGGCTGATGTCTTCGCTGACGCGAGTAGCCTTGTCCTTGGCGGCGATGGCCCAGGTACCGAAGGTGTCGCCGATGGGCGTGCGCTCCAGCAGGGGGGACAGGTCGGCGGGTAGACCACGGCCGGCGATCAGGCTCAAGGTCTCGTCACCTTCGTCGACCGTTAGTACGGTGGCGATGGCATCCGGCAGCTGGCCTTCGACCAGTCGGCAGCAGGCTTCCAGGGTTTCCGCCAGCGGCGCCTCGCGGGCGATCATCGACTGAATGCCCTGATAGCTTTCCAGCTGGTCCTGGGTGGCGACCAGGCTGTGGGTCTGCCATAGCAGGGTGCGCATCAACGACAGCGTCAGGGCCAGGCTGTAGGACATCACGAGCCCGATCAGGGTGATCAGCGCCGGCAGGCTACCGGCCAGCCACCAAGGGCTGGCCGGGCCGGGCAGGGCGCGCATGCTCAGGGTACGCCCATCCAGTGACAGGGAGAGTTCAGCCAGCCGCGGAATGGTGGGGTCCTTGACCTCGATGCTGTCCTGACCGAAGCCGCACCACCAGTCGCCATCGACATCCTGCATGGCCAGGATGGTGGTGTCGTCAGCCACAGCAGGTGCCAGGGTCCCGGGAAGGTCGATGCAGGCAATCAGCCTGAGCTGCCCATCGGCCAGAGTTCTGACCATGCGTGCCGGTGCCGACAAGGGATTGTCGGGAAGCTCCAGTTCAAGGCTTCCGCCAGCAGGCAGGTTCAGCGGAGTGCTGGCATGGCAGATGGCGGGCTGGGCGCGCCGGGAGCGTTGCCACAGGCGCTCTTCGCCGCGATACAGGGACAGGCTTTCCAGGCTTTGCACATCGCGCAGGTAGAAGGTGATCATCCCGGCCAGGGTTTCCACGTCGCTGCTCTGGTCGCCGATTCGATTGGCCAGACGGTCGAGCCAGCGACGATGCAGCGCCATCTGGTCGTGGCCGCGCTGTTCGATGCTGGTCAGGGTGTGTTCGGCTTCCAGCTTGACGTGGCTCTGGCGCACATGATTCAGCGAGAGCCAGGCCAGGCTGCTGAGCAGCACGCCAGCGCAGGCCACCGCGACGCTGGCCCGTTGCAGGTGCAGTGGTCGTGTGGGCGGACGAGAGGCCAGCACCAGCGATGCCGGGCCGGCCAGCAGGTAGAGCAGACAGACCGCCATCGGTGAGGTGCTGCGAGTCACCTGCCAGATCTGCGGAGCTTGCCCGGGAATCAAAAGCCAGACCGTAAACAGCAGGCCGACAAGCAGCAGCAGGGTGCCGGAAAGGCGCCACCAGAAGCGCCCGTGGCGGTGTTCCACGCCAACGATCAAGGCGACGCAGCCCGGCAGCATCGAGATGCCGGCCCAGCTGGTCATGCGCGGTCCTCCCGTTAGCAGCGAGAAGACGTCCGTGGGGCCGCTGGCGACCAGGTCGTGGACAATAGCGTATAGCGCCAGCAGCAGCGTCAAGGCACCACAGAGCATGCGCCCCTTGGCGTAACCCAGCACTTGCAGCAGCACACCGCCACCGCCTGCCAGGCTGGCCAACGCGACATCGGGTACCAGCAATGGCTGGCCCCCCGGCTGAATCAGCCAGGCAGCGAGGCCTGCCGCTCCCACCATCAACATCCCGCAGGAGGCCATCAGCAGCCAGGTGTCTTCTGCTACATCACGAAGTCTGAACGGCATCCTACCTTCGACCTCCCTCGCGCCGGTGATGCGTGGCGCTCGCGTTTCCTTGGTACTGTGCTGCTTTGATACCACGCTTCCAGCATGGCAGGTGCCAGCGTTGATAGATGCCTGTGGCAGCGTCTTGCCGCCGCCATCGAAGGCAACTTCGGATCGCGGCACACGACACGCGATGTCACCACGTGCCGCGTGGTGGCATATCACCCCTCAACATACCTGAATGCCCCTGATTCGCTAACCTGTATCGACGATATAAGGCAACGGTTGCGGCCGATCTGATCAGGAAAGGTGGACAAGAGTCCAGTATTGATCGCGCAAGAACAACCGCATCGCGGATGCCTCAGCGATTGGGCATAGGGAGGAGCGATACTGGCGGCCAGTACCGCCCCTCGGACATCATGCGTCAGGCGGGGTCATGCTTGAAGACGTGCCATTGCTGTTCGAGCCTTTCCAGCGACAGGCCTTCTTTAATGCGGAAGATGCCGGCAGTGTCCACCCGTTTTTCTTCCTCTAGAAACTCCAACACGCTGTGGTAGTGGGGACGATCCCAGAAGTCATGCAAAAAGAGGCGAGTGTCCCGTGGGCGGTCGGCGTTCCGCATGGTGTGGATAATGCTTTGCAGTGTACAGGCGACGCGGAAGCGACCGTCGATGAGAATGAGGTCAAACGCGTCGGCCATGTCGTGAATGGCTAGACTATAGGCCTCAAAGCGTTCGTCTGGCCTGGTGTCGACGGGGAATCCCCATTCGCGGGTGCTGCCGATATCGACGCTGCGAACCTTGCAAGTCTCGCCGCAGGCTTCGCGTAGCGCCTGAACCCAGTTGGCATCGCTTTCGACGCCATGGACGCTGATGCCTTCGCGAGTTGCCCATATCGTCGAGCCACCCGAGCCGAACTCGAAATAGCGCTGCGTCTTGCGTAGTGCGTCCAGGAACAGCTGTTGCTCGGACACCGTCATGTGGGGGGCATCTGGTAGGCGAACGGCGCTGTCCTCTGGCTCTTCGGTGGCAGGTGAGTCCGTGATATCACCGGTGGTGATAGAGGCCGATTCGGCTTCCAGGTAGCCTGCCTCTCTGCCAGCCCTGTGCAATAGCTGCCAGGCCAGATCCTTGGCATGAAAGATGGTGTGTGCCACGAAGGCAAGCTTGGTTATCCGGTTGGGTGCAAGGCTTGCCATGCGCGGCTCGTCGGGAATGAAGAGCGCATCCGCTGATAGCCACTCACTGGCGCCAAGCGAGGCCGAGAGCTGGGCTGCTGGGGCCTGCTGAACCGTATTGAAACGATAGAACCGAAAGCCATGGCGGTGGGCCCAGTGGCTAACCTGGGCGAAGTCGGGCTGACCTTCATAGAGTGGCTGAAAGGGCACCTGAACCTGCAGCAAGAGTGCGTCCTGCAGCGCTTTTTCCCCATGTTCCAGAATGGCCATGGTATCTCCCGAGAGATCCAGGGATAGCCAGTCGATGGTGGGTAGGCCCTCGATGCTGTCCAGGGCAATGGTGCTGATCGGCAGCCGAGTCAGACACTGCATGGGTTGAGCGCATGTTTCCTGGAGTCGCGTCGCGGGCTCCGGCGGCAAAAGCGAGCTGTGCTTTGCATCCAGGGTGGCGTGCAGCTCACCGGGCGTGCCATCGCCAAGGCAAGCGTGGGCAAACAGATCGACGTCGTCTCGGGTCTTGAGAAACTCGGGCTGTTTCACCTGGCTTGCCGGGTCGAAGGCCACCACACCGAAGGCGTCGAGATCGAGAAATGCGCGTGGATTCGGCGTTTTCAGCAGTCGCGCCCCGTTGTCCACGACGATGATGCGGCCCTCGAAGTTCCAGCGGAAGCCGTCGTCGGTAGTGGCCTTGTCGAGGGGCTCGACAGGAACGATCTCGACGGGGGCGCTGTCGCCTTCGAAGGTGGCCTTGCCTTCCTTGTCGAAGGTCAACGCGGCGGGGGCCTTGTTCTCGCAATGGCGTTGCCAGATTGCCCGGACAGCGTGGGTGAAGTGACGGGCAAAGCGCTTGGCGTCACACACGGGAGAACCCAGCAGCACTTCACGCAGGTGACGGCGAATGGTGGCCAGACTATCGAGATCCGATGCCAATTCGATGACCCGCTCACGATATTCGTCCCAGCTCGAGACCACCAGCTCCGGCATGCCGGCATTGATCAGGTGGGTGGCGCTGTGGCGACCAGCGAAGGTAGGGCCAGGCAAGCTGACTACCGGCACCCCCATGGTGAAGGCCTCACAGGTCGTCAGCCCCCCGGAGTAGGGCCAGGGGTCCAGCGCGATATCGACTCGGTGATAGGTCTTGAGCAGCTCGCCATGGGGAGAGGGACCCTCGATCATTATCCGCTCTTCGGAAATTCCCTGTTCGGCCATAAAAGCAGTGATGCTGGCGCCCCGCTCGGCTCCCTTGAACTGCTGGCTCTTCAGCAGCAGGCGTGATTCTGGCAGCTGCTTCATCAAGGTGGCCCACTCCGTCAGCAGAACGTCGTTGAGCTTGGTGCCATTGTTGAAGCAGCCGAGGGTGATATAGCCGTTGGCCTTCGCCGGCAAGGCATTGACCTCCGGCGTATAGGGGGGCGCTTCGTAGCAGATATAATCGTCTGGCAGTCGGATCAGCTTCTCGACGTA
The DNA here is from genome assembly GCF_019800795.1 of Halomonas sp. DP3Y7-2. Taxonomy (NCBI): domain Bacteria; kingdom Pseudomonadati; phylum Pseudomonadota; class Gammaproteobacteria; order Oceanospirillales; family Halomonadaceae; genus Halomonas; species Halomonas sp. DP3Y7-2. The sequence goes on along the minus strand of NZ_JAHVKJ010000001.1, from coordinate 254,458 downwards.
GTCATCGTCGCAGCCCGGCGGCGTCTCGATGGCATCGCTCAAGAGGTAGTCGATGGCCTCGACGCCGGTGGTGTTGATCAGCCCCCCTACCCACTTCACGATCAGCGGGGCGGGTTTCATGGTCATGGCCTGCATCCTGGTCCCGGCGTTGTGACCGGCCAGGTCAAACAGGATATCGATGCGATCGTCGCGCACGCGCTGTGCAAAGGCCTCGTTGCCAAGGTGCTTGACCTCGACCCAGTCGGTCGCAAGGGCCTTCAGGCGACGGGTGTAGGCATCTTCCCAGAGGCTAGTGCTGTAGAGAGTGAACGCGAGGTTGGACGTGTCCACCTTCTCCAATGCGGCGGTGATCATGCGTGCTACCGGGTGCCCACGGAAGCCGTCGGACAGCATGCCGATACGCAGCGCTCTGTCGGGGGTTCGCGGTGTGTCGGCCGTGAGTGGCGTAGACGCGGAAAAACGCTCACTCCACTGTCGAGCAAGCGCCAGGATCTGCGACTGCTGGTAGGCAGGATGATAGTGCAGCGTGGTAATCAGGTTGGAAAATGGCAGCGGCGCCTCTGGTTCGATCTTGTGGGCTTTGCGATAAGCGGTGATCGCCGCATCCAGATGGCCCAATTGGCTTTCCACGCCCCCTAAGTTGTTGTAGGGAAGGTAACTTGAAGGATCTTGCCTGGCCGCCCGGTGATACAGCTCGCGCGCGCGCTCTAGCTCGAACCCTGAGGCCAGACTGGCGGCGAGTGTGGAGAGACAAGCGGCATCGTCAGGAGACATGGCCAAGGCTTGCTCCGCCTCTGCGCGTGCGCGGGCTTTATGGCCCTGGGTGTCATAAACGTGGCTCAGAAGGCGGTGGCCCTCGGCACTCGCCTGACAACCGAGTGAACGTACCAGCGCCTGCTCTGCCGCGGCAAAATTGCCGATACGAATTTCCAGCTTGCCCAGTTCCAGGTGGTAGTGAGCGTCATTCGGTGCGAGTGCAATGGCTCGCTGATAGGCGTCGTGAGCCTCTTGCAGGCGTCCCAGGCGACGCTGAACGGCCCCCAGTTGCTGCCACGCTTCAGGGTCATTGGGGCGCTCGCTTACCTGCCGTAGGGCCTTCTCTACATCGATCTTAATGAGCTTGGCCCCCCTTTGAGGTGTGGCGTGGCGTTTTGGTGGACGCTGGAGTTGGCTCATGACGGTTTCCTCAGGGAGTGGGGAGCGCTGTCATGGTAGGTCGGCCGTTGACAGGTCAAAGCGTCGAACAGCCCTCATATTCGGGTGTTATCGGTTCGTTGATGCCAACCAGGGACCCTGCGTAGCCCATTGCGAGCCATTCAGGAAGGTGCAGGAAAGTTTTTTCGTCTTCGTCCTAAAGCTTTTGGAAATTCATCCGATAGAGAGAGTAACGGCCAACGGCGCCGTTGCGGCAGGCCCAGACGGTCCGCCAATGGAGCCCAACCCTTTAAGGAAGGATGACACCATGTCCGTGATCAACACCAATATCACTTCCATGATCGGTCAGCAGAACCTGAACCGTTCCCAGAACGCCCTGGCCACTTCCATGGAGCGTCTGTCTTCCGGTCTGCGTATCAACAGCGCCAAGGACGACGCCGCGGGTCAGGCCATCGCCAACCGCATGTCAGCCCAGATCACTGGTCTGTCCCAGGCCCAGCGTAATGCCAACGACGGCATCTCTGTTGCCCAGACCGCAGAAGGCGCCCTGAACCAGGTCAACGACAACCTGCAGCGTATTCGTGAGCTGTCGGTGCAGGCTCAGAATGACACCAATTCTGCCGACGACCTGAACTCCATTCAGAAGGAAATCGATCAGCGTCTGACAGAAATTGATCGCATCTCCGACGAGACCAGCTTCAATGGCGTCAAGGTCCTGGCCAAGGATCAGGATCTGACCATCCAGGTGGGCGCCAACGACAACGAGACCATCACCATTGATCTCGACGAAATCAATTCCGAGACGCTGAGTCTGGATAGCTTCAACGTCAATGGCACTGCTGGTACTCCTGCTGCTGGTGCGGCCACTACTCTGGCCACCGACTTTGACCTGGATACCTCTGGTACTACGACTGCTGCCTCCTTCACCGGCCTGGCCACTGGCCAGAGCGTGGTCAAGGACAGCGATGGCGACTACTACCTGCAGGTAGCGGCTACTGGCGGCAACCCGACGACCTTCTACGCACTGGACGAGAACGATGTGTCCATCAATGCGGCTGACAACAAGATCAGCATCACTCTGGACACCTCAAAGGCGACAGGTGTTACCCAGGCGGCGACTACCGATCCGCTGGAGCAGCTCGACTCTGCTCTGAGCCAGGTCGACACGCTGCGCTCTGACCTGGGTGCCATCCAGAACCGCTTCGAGTCTGCGATTACCAACCTGTCCACGACCGAGACCAACCTGTCTGCCGCTCGTTCGCGTATCGAAGACGCTGACTATGCGGTGGAAGTGGCCAACATGACCCGCGCCCAGATCCTGCAGCAGGCCGGTACCTCCGTGCTGGCCCAGGCCAACCAGGTGCCTCAGGGCGTGCTGTCCCTGCTGGGCTAAGGCCTGGTGTCAGCCGTTGGCTGACGTGTTCCTCCCAGGGCCATGTTCTTGGCCCTCCCCCAACAGGCGCCTTCTGGCGCCTGTTGGCGTTTCTGGCCTGATGTACTGAGCTCGGGCGTGCTGGGCGCACAGCCTGCCCCTGGTCGGCTTATCGCCCTGTGGCTGCATTGCCATGTCTCGCTGGCTGCTCTGGCCACTTCCTGCGATTCGTTGTTCGTTGGCTTGCGGAGTCTGACGGCAACATCGCATCGGTGCAGGATGCCTGGTGGTGGAACTACAGCTGCTCAGGTCATCCTATCTATCCTCGTCGTGCCGCTAGGCGTTTGGCTCTCATGATGGAGCGATTTTCTCCGCTCTTAATGCGAAGCGTCTTGATGTTGTTATCGCTGTTTTATTAACAAGCTGTTTTATAACAAATTTTTTTTCCTTCTTGCTGTCAGGCTAAGACGATTGTCTTAGCGTCGGCGTCTTGTCTTTCCTTGTCCCCTCAACTAGTTTCACTCTGATAAATGCAATTCATCTGATCAATTGTCTCAATAATCATTATAAGGAGTCACTTGTGGATGCATCCTCAGTTGCCACGGCGGGGCCATCGCCCTCGACCGAGCCGTCCTCGTTTCTGCATCAAGGCATGCTCCTGCCCTTTATCCTGATCGTCACCTGCTTTGCCGCCTGGGGGCTTGCCGGCAATCTGACAGACCCCTTGGTCTCTGTGTTTGGCTCTGTGTTCTCGATGAGTGCGCTGCAGGCATCGTTGGTGCAATTTGCCTACTACGGTGCCTACTTCGCGCTGGCGATTCCCGCTGCCTGGATCAACTCGCGCCTGGGATACAAGGGCGGCGTGCTGATCGGGCTGTTGCTGGCGGCCACCGGAGGGCTTCTGTTTCTGCCCGCCTCCCAGATGATGACCTATTCGATGTTCCTCGTGGCGCTGTTCACGCTGGCGGCGGGGCTGTCGATTCTCGAGACCTCGGCCAACCCTTATGTCATGGCCATGGGGCCGCGGCACAACGCGACAAGGCGATTGAACTTTGCGCAATCCTTCAACCCGGTGGGGTCCAATCTGGGGGTGCTGCTGGCGGCGCTGTTTATTCTTCCCAACGTCAACCCGGCTACGGCTGAACAGCGTGCCTCACTGACCCGGGATGCCCTGGCGGAGATGCAGTCGGCTGAGCTGCAGGCGGTCATGGGTCCCTACATCACACTGGCCCTGGTGTATGTGGTGATCGCCATTGCCATCGCCATGGTGCGCGTCCCCCCTCACAAGGCCCTGATGGCGGACCAGCCCGGGGAGAAGACGAGACTACCAGGCAGCCGTTTCGGGCGGCTGATTCGTAACCGCCGGTATGCCTTCGGGGTCGTCGCACAGTTCTTCAATGTAGCGGCCCAGACGTGTACCTGGACCTTCACGATTCATTACGTGACCCAGACGCTGGGAGTTAGCGATGGCGTGGCTGGTTATTGGCTGCAGGCGTCGTTGCTGGTGTTTCTGGTGTCGCGCTTTGTCATGGTCGGTGTCATGGGGCGCGTTGATCCACGTCGACTGATGACCTGGATGTGCTCGCTGGGGGTTGTCCTGTGCTTGGTGGCGGTGATCAGCGGCAACCTGCTCGGCGCCGTGGCGATTGTCCTGCTCAGCGCCTGCATTTCTCTGCTGTTCCCGACCATCTACGGGATTTCTCTGGAAGGGCTGGGGCAGGACACCAAGTACGGCGCGGCGGGACTGGTGATGGCCATCGTAGGGGGAGCCTTGATGCCTTTGCTGCAGGGCTGGTTGATCGACATCACCTCCGCCCAGACCAGCTATGTGGTCGTGGCGGCGTGCTTTGCAGTTATCGTCGCATTCGGCATCTACGTGCAGCGTCACCCCCGCGATAAGGAGGCCAGTGAAGGCGACCTGGCTTAGGACCTGACTCAGGAGTTGGCATGGTACTTGGCTTAGCTCTTGGCTTAGTACTTGACTTAGTACTTGGCACAGCGCGCCGCGCTGACTTCACCAGTGGCGCGCAGGTCTGTTCCAAGGCTCTACATTGCTAGAGCGCTACAGTGTCAATGCAGTACGTCGCCAGTGAAGCAGATCGTCAGTGAAGCACATCATCAGTGCAGGGAGTTAAGGCGTGTTTGCTCAGGCGCTGTGGGTGGTGTCGTGTAAGACAACAGCCACCTGTGCGAGATGGGTCTGCATGGCGGCATGGGCGCTTCTCGGATCGCCGGCGACCACGGCATTAAGAATGGCGAGGTGTTCCTGATGGGTAATCGCCAGCCGTCCGCTCAGGTGGATCGATTGCCACAGGCGCATCCTCAGCGTGGGTCGAGAGAGTGCCTCGAGCAAGGCGATCAACACGGGGTTGCGGGAAATCCTTGCCAGGGTCAGGTGGAACTCCAGATCAGCGGCCATCGCCGCCTCGTGGTCGAGCTCGCGGATGGCGGGTTCCGCCTTGGCCAGCACCGCATGCAAGGAGGCAATGTCCGCGTCTGTTCGGCGTTCAGCCGCGACCGCTGCGGCTTCGACTTCAAGGGCCTGGCGCACGCCGTGAAGGTCGCGGGAGGAGGTGCCGGCCTGGATGCCTGCCCAAAACTCCAGGGGCTTCAGCAGTAGTCCGGGATCGAGCGATGTGACGGTGGTGCCGGATCCCTGGCGGGTTTCGAGGATGCCCATCGCGACCAATGCCCTGACGCCTTCGCGCAGCGAGCTGCGCGATACACCAAAGCGGGACGCCAGGCTTGACTCGACAGGCAGGCGATCGCCGGAGGTGATCTCGCCACACACGATCATCTCCTGAATGCCCTGAACCACCACTTCATATTGGGAGGGGCGGCGCTGGTCGCTGCCGGGCGATGGAGGTGACGTCATGGTGCAGGTCTCCGGCTCGGTAGAGGGGGGAACCCGACCAGTCTAGCGGAAAGTCCAGAGCGCTTAATACATCTGATGAATCAGGAGCTCATATATGCCGATCCTCACCCACGCCAGAGCCGCAGAGCTGCGCGCCCCTGTCTTCGCCGGCTGGTGGCCTGGCGCAGGCATTGACGGTACGTCCGCCTGGGTGGCCGCAACATGATCAAGGGGCCGCTACTGCATCCGCCGCTATTACATGCTCTTGCGTCAGCGGGCCACGGCGCCAGGGTGCTGGTGGCCGATGCGCTCTATCCGCACTCGACTGGGGCCCCGCCATCAGCGAGCCGGGTCTACCTCAACCTGTGCGAGGGCATGGTGCCAGCGTTGTCCGTCATGGAGGCGCTGGCCCAGGCGGTGTTTATAGAACGCGTCACCTACATGGCCAACGCCGAGGGCGCCGCCGCAGAGTGCGTGCTCGAGTGCCAGCAGCGGCTGGCCGGACACCGTCATGGCGGAGGTCAGCAGCTTGACTGGTCGGGCCTGGATCGCTGGGCCTTCTATGACGCCTGCCAACGCCCCGATGTGTGCCTGGTGGTCGCCACCGGCGAGTGCCGCCCCTATTCCAACTTTCTACTGACGATAGGTGTCCCGTGATGATCGATACCCACCTTCACGTCTGGGACACCGAGGTGGTGCGGATTCCCTGGCTCGCCGCTGCGGGCCTGCCCCCCATGGCGGCGATTCCTGATGGCCAGGACCGTCGCTACGTGCTGGTCGAGGCCGACGCCCACGATCCCGCCGAGGAAGCCAACTGGCTGATCGCGCTGGCCGAGCGTGACCCTCGGGTACACGGTGTGGTCGCCAGCGTCGCGTTGGAGCTGCCTCGGGCCGAGCGGGCGTTGGCGAATCTGGCCGAGGTGCCTCAGGTGGTCGGCGTCAGGCGTCTGCTGCAGGACCAGGAGCTGTTTGACTCGACCTCCCTGGTCGACGGCCTGAAGCGTTTGGCCGGCTGGGGCCTGCCCTTCGATGCCTGTGTCAGGGACCACGAGCTGCCGCGACTTCTGGCGTTGCTCGAGCGGGTGCCAGAGTTGACGGTGGTGCTCGACCATATGGGCAAGCCGAACCCGCGTGACGGCGTCGCCCGTGACGCCTGGCAGCGCAATCTGGCGCGCCTGGCCGAACTCGACCGGGTTCACTGCAAGCTATCCGGGCTGCCGGCAGAGTGTCACGGCATCGATGAGTTGGAGCGTCATGCACCGGACATGATCGACCTGGCGCTTGAGACCTTCGGCGCCGAGCGCTGCCTGGTCGGTAGCGACAGCCCCGTGAGCCAGGATCCTGAGGACTGGTGCGAGCGGGTGCTGGCGCAGGTGCCCGCGGAAAAGCGTCAGGCCGTTGCCGAGGACAACGCCTTGAACATCTACCACAGGAGGGATACCGGATGACGACATCGCCGATCGCCAGCCGTCTGCCGCCCAAGCTGCGCCGTGCCTTCGAAGGCCTAGGTGTTGGTGCGGCGCAGTTCGGCAACATGGGCAAGGTGACATCCGCAGAGGACTGCCTTGCCGCAGTGGACTGCGCCTGGGAGCTGGGGCTCAGGTTCTACGATACGGCCCCTCACTACGGACTTGGGCTATCCGAGCGACGACTGGGACAGGCCCTCAAGGGACGCTCGCCGGATGACGTCGTCATTTCCACCAAGGTGGGGCGGCTGCTGGAGCCTAACCCTGCTCCGCGGGGCAGCGATGAGGCTAACGGCTTCCTGGTGGCCGATGAGCTGATCCGTCGGTGCGACTATACCGCCGAGGGCGTCCGCCAGAGCCTGGAGGCCTCGCTTGCGCGCCTCGATATGGCGTCGGTGGACGTCCTCTGGATCCATGATCCGGAAGAGCCCACGGATCGCTTCGAGGAGGCCTTGGAGGGAGCGGTCCCTGAGCTTGAACGTCTGCGTGAGCAGGGCAAGATCGCTGCCTGGGGAGTAGGCTCCAAGGATGCCGGCATGCTCAAGCGCTTCGTTGATCAGGCCAGGCCCGACCTGATCATGCTGGCCGGGCGCTATACCTTGCTGGAGCAGGAGCAGGCAGGACTGATGGACGCCTGCCTGGAGCGCCAGGTGGGCGTCGTGGCGGTTGGTGTGTTCAATTCGGGCCTGCTGGCACGTGATGAGCCTCCCGCCGATGCCTGGTACGAGTACGGGCCGGCGCCGGAGGCCATGCTCCAGCGTGCCCGCGATCTTGCCGCGGTGGCTCGCGCCCATGGTGTCAGCCTGCCAGCGGCGGCGCTGGCCTTCCCGTGGCGTCACCCTGCCGTGGTCAATGTCATGGCGGGGATGCGCTCGCCGGAGCAGGTAAAGCGAAATCATGGGCTATCCGTGCGGTCGATTCCCGAGGCCTTCTGGAGCGAGTTACGTGAGCGGGACCTGCTGATGGCAGAGAGATAGGACGGATGCATTGAGTTGTCGTCTGTCTCGAGCAGCAAATGCCCCTGTCTGTGCAAAAACTGCCCGTCCGAAGGCTAAAGAGTGCACTTTGCCAGCCGATAATGACTATATTAGGTAATGCGCACCGCTTACCTTTTTCTGGGCAGGGCACATGGCTAAGGATCGACGAGGAGACATGGGCCCAAGGTCGCTGTCGCAGGCAGGTGGCGGCGGCACTGTGACGCGCCACCCGTCGGTGGTGGCGGGGCTGGTATTGGACCGGGCGCCGGTCGGTATGGCACTGATTGACGCCAACGACAGGCTGGTGTGGGTCAACACGGCCCTGACGGTGCTGGCATGCCCCACCGGCGGCGAGCTGATCGGGCGTAATCTCAACGAGTTGTTTCGCCCCTTCGTCAACCTGCTGGGAGAGCGTGGCAGTTATCACACCCTGTCACCCGGTGAGGAATGGCAGCAGGCCTGGCTGCTGGTAGATGACAGCGCCAATGCTCGCCTGGGCCTGATGTCCTGTGTTTCCTTCGATCGCGACGCGGGCGAGGCGGACTCGTTGGCAGAGCCGCTAATGTGGCTGGTCACCTTTATCGACCTCAACGCTGACGCCGAGTCGGTGCTCGAGCGCCGCCATGCGGATATCGGCAGCGTGGCCAGCGCCTGGATCTTCGAAGATCGTTTGTCCCACGCCTTCGAACGTGCCGACCGGCTGGGCCAGCGCCTTGGGGTCATGCTGGTCGAGCTGCATGGTATTTCACGTTTGATGGTGGAGCATGGCGCCGAGGTGGCGTCACGTGTGTCACGCCGCGCAGGGCGCCGCCTGGTCAACACCCTGCGACGCGAAGACAGTGTGGTGCAGCTCGACCGGGAGCGCTGGGGCATCCTGCTGGAGCATCCGATGTCCCCCGAGACCCTCCAGGTGATCGCCGATCGCTGCCTGGAGGCGCTGGAACCCCCGTTTACCCTGTCCGGCTACTCGCCTGCGCTGATCGAGCCGCGCATCGGTATTGCGCTATGCCCTGAGGATGGGGAAGAGGCGGGCGAGCTGCTGGCCCATGCGGAAAAGGCGCTGGAAGAGGCGCCGCTGGGCAGCTTTGCCTTCTATGACGGCAGCCTTCAGCAGTTGATGGAAATCCAGCAGTGCTTCCGTCAGGAGCTGCAGGAAGCGCTGATGTTTCCCGACCAGCAGCTGTACCTGGTGTTTCAACCCCAGTTCGATCTGTCCTCGCGACATTGCTGCGGGCTCGAGGCGCTAGTGCGCTGGCGCCATCCCCGCCGCGGGGATATCGCCCCGGAGGAGTTTCTGGGGCTGGCGGCGGAGATGCAGCTGATCGATCGGCTGGACCGTTGGGTGTTGAAGGAAGTCGTGGCCCAGCGCCGGCGTTGGCGCGAAGCGGGGCTGGCGCTGGGGGACTGGGATGTGGCGGTCAACATTCATCCCTGCCTGCTCGATCAGGTCAGCTTTGATGGCCGGGCGCTGGATCTGTATCTCCGTCAGCTGTGCAGTGCAGACAGTGGTGGCGACGAGCGTCTTGACTGGCTGAGCCTGGAGGTCGATGGCACCGGTCTGTTCGAGGTGGGCTACCGCCAGTCACACCTGCTGCGGCGGCTGGTGGCGCTGGGCATACGACTGGGGGTGGACCGGCTGGGCCAGTCCCCGGTGGACCTGTTCGGCATGGCCTCGCTGCCGGTCTCCCTCGGTAAATTGGGGCCCGATACCCTGCGCGCGCTGGCCGAACCCTCATCGAGTGCACGCCAGAGCGTCGCGGCGCTGATTCGCTGCTTCGAGACCCTGGAGTTCACCGCGGTGGCCGTCGGGGTCGAGACCGCCAGCCAGCTCGAGACGGTGCGAGCGCTGGGGCTGATGCGGGCTCAGGGGCATTTGCTGGGGGCGCCGTTGGACGCTCACGCCTTGCTGGCATGGGTGGCGGCGGGAGCGAGGCCGGCGGCACCGCTGTAGTCATACGGCCACTGCCCGGCTGTCGGTGCTGGCTGGGCAGCCGCAGTGTGGGTAACTGCAGTATGGGTAACCGCGGTGTGAGTCACTGACGTGTGGAAAACAGCAGAACTGGCGGAGAGTTGCCGCGGCTCAGGCCGAGACGTTCAGGCGCGAGGGTTGCAGGCGGGTACGCCCGTCTGGCCGATAAACGCTGGCGTTGGCGATGCGGTGAATCTCGTCAAGCATCTGTTGGTTGTGCTGCATACGCAGGCCGAGCAATTCCCCGCAGCGCAGGTTGGCGCGGGAGACGTCCCTGGCCATCGCCATGGTGGAGTCCCACTGCGCGATACAACCTGCATCCATGGCGGCCTGGCGCGCGCCCTCGCGGTCGTCGGCGTAGCCCAGGCGGCACTGCACCTGGCGACGTCGCGCCTCGGTCTCGGCAAGTTGCTGCTGAATCTCCGACTTGCGCGTGGCCAATCCTACCAGGGCCTCGGTGTCGACCTGGCCTTGCACCAGGCACTCCTGCTCCTGCTGCAGCAGTCCCAGCAGATCGCTCAGGCGGGTGTGTTGCTGATCCAGCAGGCGGGTGAGGCTCATGACGGATCGCGTCCGTTGCCGGCCGCCGGCTCGTCCAGCATGCTGCGAATACTGTCGATCAGCCCGTCGGCGATCCGCTCCGGATTGATCTCCAGGCGACCTTCACGAATGGCGTCGCGAATCTCTTCTACCCGTGCCATGTCGATGTCCTGGCTGGCATCGGCCGCCGGACGGCTGAGGTGGGTCTGGGCGCCGGCTTCCGCCGATGACGAGGTGCCAGCGGGCGTCGGTTTTTCGCTCTGCTGAGGCCCTTCGCTCTGGGCGGGGCGGGTCAGCGGCTGTTGCGAATCGATTTTCACGGGCATGGCCTCACAAGATTGGCGCTAGAAGCAGGCGCGGCTGACGTGCCTGACTCGGTAACTAGAAAGGGTATCGGCAGCGCTGCGCCAAACTTTAGGCCAGCAGGGTCTGGATGACCAGTGGTGGGCGCTGCAAGCATGAAGGCAAGCGGCTAAAAGGCCACGGCCAAGCGTCCGCGATCGACCACCCTGGCCTCGAGCACCTGGCGCCGATCCACCCTGACGCGCACCCTGTCCCCCATTCCCCCTGCCTCCAGGGCTTCGCCCTGGCGGCTAATGCGAAAGCCGCGTCCGCTGGCTTCCACCGCGACCTGTTCGCCTCGTCTGACGAGTTTCGGAGCGCTGAGCTGGTGGCTGGCCAGGGCCTGCCCCTGTCGGATGCCGCGCCGGGCGACCTGGCCGATGGCGCTGGCAGGGTCGCTCAATGCCTGGGAGGACAGCCGGGCCAGGTCGACCCGCTCACGGCTCAGCATGTCGTCGCTCAGGCGCTCTCCGGGGGCAATGTCGCGAGCCGCCACCAGCTGCCAACCCATGCGGGTGATGTCAGCCTGCAGATAGCGCGTGCGGTGCGACTCCCCGGCGCAGCGCAGCCCTACCGATACCCGTCCGGCCAGGCGCGTACCAGCGCGAGGCAGAAAGGGCTCTGCTGCCTGGCAGTCCGTCAGGTTTGCCGCCGGTGTAAAGACCTCGATCTGCAGGTCTTGTGGCGAGGCGCCGTCGGCCAGCGCCTGTTCGAACAGAAACCCCTCGACCCGATCAAGCAACGCGGTGTGCTGCGGTTCATCCGCGGCCTGTGCTGTGCAGGCAATGGTCAGCAGGGACGTGGCCAGCAGGAAAATGACCAGCAGCAGTCGCGCCAGCGGCGCAAGGCTTGAGCGTCGCTGCGGGTCCAGCAAGGAAAGGGTCTCTAGGCGCTGCGAACGCTGTGGCATGGCGGGTACCTGTCGCCTAAATCATGGCCTGGGATGGCGTATGGCACACCAGTCTAGCCTTGGCGCGGCGCCGGTATGGATCGAAATGGGCACGCTTATGACGGCTGTTCACGGCTTTGTGCTGACACCGGGCTGGGTATTCTTCATCGTCGAAACCTTTGTCTTTGTTCCCTGCCTACGGAGCGCACTGGGATGATCGATCAGCTCGAAGCCTCTCTGGCCTTTCATCAGCAGGCCTTGTCGCTGCGACAGGAGCGCCAGAAGGTGCTGGCCAGCAATATCGCCAATGCGGATACCCCTGGCTACAAGGCCCGCGACATGGATTTCGCCCAGGCGCTGGAATCCGCTACCCGCGGCATGTCCCAGCCGGGGCTGGCGCTGTCGCGGACCTCTGGCCATCACCTGTCGGGGCACGGCAGCGCGCTGTCCCTGGGCGGCAGTGAACTCAAGTATCGCGTGCCGGAACAGGCAAGCCTCGATGGCAACACCGTGGACATGGATCGTGAGCGGGCGGCGTTTACCGACAACTCGGTGCGCTATCAGGCTGCGCTGACCATCCTCAACAGCCGCATCCAGGGCCTCAAGCAGGCCATGCAGCCAGAGCAATAAGCCCAGGCCACCATTTATTCCACGCAGGGAGAGCGCTCCATGTCGATGTTCGCGATCTTTGATATTTCTGCCTCGGCGATGACCGCCCAGGCTCAGCGCATGAACGTCACCGCCAGCAATATGGCCAACGCCGACAGCGTGGCCGGCCCCGATGGCGAGGCCTACCGAGCGCGTCAGGCGGTGTTTGAATCGCGCGCCGCCAGCGACGGCATCGGCGGTGTGGCGGTGCGCGAGGTGGTCGAGGATCCCTCTCCGCTGCGTCAGGAGTACCGCCCCGAGCACCCGCTGGCGGACGATGCCGGCTACGTGTCGATGCCCAACGTCGACCCGGTGGGCGAGATGGTCAACATGATCTCCGCCTCCCGCTCCTATCAAGCCAACGTCGAGGTCATGAACACCAGCAAGCAGCTGATGCTCAAGACGCTGACCCTGGGCGAGGGCTGAGCCGATGGCCACTACTATTGATCCCAGCGTCTATAACGCCGTCAATGCCGCGACCGCTCAGGCCAGCTCCAAGCAGGCCTCCGATGAGCTCGGCGACAACTTCATGACGATGCTGGTGACGCAGCTGCAGAACCAGGATCCACTCAACCCCATGGACAACAGCGAGATGACCTCGCAGCTGGCTCAGATCAATACCGTATCCGGCATCGAGGATCTCAACGAGACCATGTCGTCGATCACTGGCCAGATCAATGCCGGCCAGGCGCTGCAGGCGACGTCGCTGATCGGCAAGGGCGTGCTGGTGCCCGGAGATCGCATCGTCATGGCCCACAACGACGATGGCACTCCGGTCTCCACGCCCTTTGGTGTCGAGCTGGATAGCCCCGCGGCCGAGGTCAAGGTGACCATCACCAACGAGTCCGGCGAAGTCATCAACAGCTACAACCTGGGCCCGGCGTCGGCGGGGAGCGAGTCGTTCCAGTGGGATGGCATGACCGCGGAGGGTGTGGCCGCCCCTGAAGGTGCCTATCGCGTCAGCATCGATGCCACCGGTGTCGAGGGTGAGGCGCTGTCGGTCACCGCCTTGAACTATGCCCAGGTGGGGGGTGTGTCCCCGGCCACGGACAGCGGCCAGGTCATGCTCGACCTTGGCGCGGTCTACGGCCAGGTGGCGCTCAATGATATTCGCCAGATTCTGTAGGGCGAGACGAGAGGTCGCTGGCGACGTCCAGGCTGTGCCGACGAGGCTGCCGTGCGCCGCTGAAGGTCGAGAACATGATCGTCGAGTCATCGACGCAGGGAACTATCTAAGGAGTGTGACATGGGCTTTTCACAAGCGCTTAGCGGCCTGAATGCCGCCGCCGACAGCCTGGATGTGCTGGGCAACAACATCGCCAACTCGCAGACCGTGGGCTACAAGAGCGGCAGCGCCCAGTTCGCCGACGTCTTCGCCAATTCCCAGATCGGCCTGGGCACCAAGGTCTCCACGGTGCTGCAGGACTTCAGCGGCGGCAACCTGGAATCCACCAATCGTCCCCTGGACCTGGGCATCAGCGGCGATGGCTTCTTCCGCATGGAGCAGAACGGCCAGGTGGTGTACAGCCGCAATGGCCAGCTGACGATGACCCCGGATGGCTACCTGCAGAACGCCCAGGGCGCCCGCATCATGGGCTACGGCGTCAACGCTGCCGGTCAGGTGCAGGTCGGCGGTCAGCCCGAAGTGCTGCAGGTTGAGGCCGACGAGATGCCGGCCAGCGCCACCACCGAGGTGGCCACCACCTTCAATCTGGACTCGCGCAAGGAAGTGGGCGTCGACACCAACAGCGTGACTCTGGCCGGGTCTGGTGGCGCCACCAACGTGCAGGTGGATTATCACTACTCCAACAACTTCACCGCCTACGACTCCCTCGGCAACCCGCGCAACGTGACGGTCTACTACGAGAAGACCGGGCCGAATACCTGGACGGGCACCATGGCGATGGACGGCAAGGTGCTGATGGATGGGGCGACGCCCAGTGCCCCCCAGACCATGGCCATGGAATTTGATGAAAATGGTCAGCTGACCGCGCCGGCCAACGGCCAGTTTGCGATGTCCTTTGCCTCCGCCGACTACTTCGACGGCGCCGCCACGGACATGGACCTGACCTTCGATATCTCCGGCTCCACCCAGTTCGGTAACAGCGCCAGCACCACGGCACTGAACCAGAACGGCTATACCTCCGGCGCCCTGGTCGGTATCAGCATCCAGGACGACGGCACCGTGGTGCGCAGCTATTCCAACGAGCAGACCCGTCCGGCCGGTCAGATCGCTCTGGCCAACTTCCGTAATCCGGAAGGCCTGTCCCCTGCCGGTGACAACACCTGGGCGGCGACGGACGCCTCTGGCCAGGAGCTGGTAGGCGCACCGGGCACCGGCCTGCTGGGTGGCATCCAGTCCGGCGCCATCGAAACGTCCAACGTCGACATGGCCAAGGAGCTGGTCAGCATGATCGTCACCCAGCGGGCGTATCAGGCCAACTCCCAGACCATCAAGACCCAGGACGAAGTGCTGCAGACCGCCATCAACCTGCGCTGATGATGACCGCCCCGGCCGCTGCCGCAGGCAGTGGCCGCCCAGACGCCCCAGAGGGATAGCCGATGGATCGCATGCTCTACACCGCCATGAGTGGCGCCCGCCAGACCATGGAACAGCAGTCGGTGGTCAGCCACAACCTGGCCAACGCCTCCACCTCCGGGTTTCGGGCCCAGCTGCATGCCATGCGCGCGGTGCCGGTGGAAGGCGAAGCGCGTCTGGACACTCGGGTCTCTACCGCCGCCACCACGCCAGGCACCGACTTCACGCCAGGCGCGATTACCCGCACAGGGCGCACCCTGGACCTGGCCATCGACGGTGACGGCTTTCTGGCCGTGCAGGGCGACGATGGCGGCGAGGCCTACACCCGTCGGGGAGACCTGCAGGTCGATGCCAATGGCCTGCTGACGTCGATGGGGCGTCCGGTGATCGGCGAGGGCGGCCCGATTCAGATCCCGCTGGAGGCCGAGCTGTTTGTCGGCGCCGACGGCACCCTGAGCGCCATCGGCATGGGCCAGGACCCGGACGCCCTGGCGGAAGTGGGTCGACTCAAGCTGGTCGCTCCCGAGCCTGGCGAGCTGGAGCGTGGCGCAGACGGACTGTTCCGTGCGACGGGCGCCAACGGCCAGCCGGCTGAGCTGCCGGCGGCGGAGCAGGTCACGGTGGTCAGCGGAGCCCTGGAAGGCAGCAACGTCAATCCGGTGGAGGCCATGGTCTCGATGATCGATGTGGCGCGCCGCTATGAGCTGCAGACCAAGATGATCTCGAGCGCTGACGAAAACGCCCAGAAGGCCAACGGCCTGCTGTCGCTGAACGGCTGATACCACGGCCCCTGAATACAGGCCGGCGCTGGCAAGGCCCGGCACGAGGAGAGAAGCACCATGATCAAGTCGCTGTGGACGGCCAAGACCGGACTCGAATCGCAGCAGGTCCAGCTGGACGTGATTTCCAACAACCTGGCCAACGTCTCGACCAACGGGTTCAAGCAGTCCCGCGCCGTGTTCGAGGACTTGCTGTACCAGAACATGCGTCAGCCGGGGGCCCAGAACAACGTCCAGGATCGCCTGCCGTCCGGCATGCAGATCGGTTCCGGTGTGCGTCCGGTAGCCACCGAACGGCTGCATACCCAGGGTGGCCTGGAGTCGACCGAGAACTCCCGGGACCTGGCGATCAACGGCAAGGGGTTCTTCCAGGTACTGATGCCTGATGGCACCACCGCCTTTACCCGCGACGGCAGCTTCCAGCTCGACGAGAACGGCCAGATGGTGACCGCCAATGGCTATCCGCTGGAGCCGGCCATCATCATTCCTGACAACGCCCTGTCCGTGGACATCGGCGAGGACGGCATCGTCTCGGTGACCCAGCCCGGCACCAGTGAGTCCGACGAGGTCGGCCAGATCACCATCTCGACCTTCGTCAACGCCACTGGGCTTCAGTCCATCGGCGGCAACCTGTACGTGGAGACCAGCTCCTCGGGGCCGCGCAATGAGCTGATGCCTGGCATGAACGGTGCCGGTCGCTTGCTGCAGGGCTACGTCGAGACGTCCAACGTCAACGTGGTGGAAGAGATGGTCAGCATGATCGAGACCCAGCGCGCCTACGAGATCAATTCCAAGGCGGTGCAGACCAGCGACGAGATGCTGGCGCGCCTGGCGCAGCTATGATCTCGGCCTGTCACTGACACGCCCCTGACCATCAACGTGCTGACACCCTGAATCACGTCCCCTGATAGCGCTGGAGCCGGCCATGTACGCTGACACTCACTCTTCCCTGCGGCAGCCACGTACTGGCGTTGATGGGGGCTCTCATGCGGTGCTGGGGCCAGCGCTGCGCCTGGTGATGCTGGCCCTGGCGCTGGCCGTGCTGGCGCTGTCGGGCTGTGCCCAGATTCCTCATGCCTCGGTGGTCGGCGAGCAGGAGCAGATCGAGATCCCCGATCGCCCGTTGCCGGTGGCCAACGGCTCGATCTTCCAGAAGGCACGGGGCTACCAGCCGCTGTTCGAGGATCGTCGTCCGCGCAGCGTTGGCGACATCCTGACCATCGTGCTGGATGAAGAGGTCAGCGCCAGCAAGAACTCTCGCTCCAACGCTGATCGTGATGGCAGCTCCAGCCTGACCTTCTCCCAGGTGCCGGATGGTCTGGAAGACCTGCTGGACTATGGCTTCGAGATCGACGGTGACTCGGACTTTGCCGGCGGCGGCGGCTCCCAGGCCAACAACTCCTTTACCGGCACCATCACCGTATCGGTGATCGAAGTGATGAACAACGGCAACCTGAGAGTGCGCGGCGAGAAGCAGATCGCCATCAACCAGGGTACCGAGTTCATTCGCTTCGGTGGCGTCGTCAATCCGCGCTTCATCACCACCCAGAACACCGTGCCCTCCACGGCGGTGGCCGATGCCCGTATCGAGTACGTCGGCAATGGCTATATCAACGAGGCCCAGCACATGGGCTGGATGCAGCGCTTCTTCCTGAACGTTTCTCCCTTCTAGGCCTGGCATCATGAGACATCCCGTTTCCCGTCGCCCCATCCTGACCCTCGGCAGTCTGATGCTGGTGCTGCTGATCGGCCTGAGCGCCTGGTCGTCCCTGGCCCGCGCCGAGCAGGTCCGCGACCTGGCCACCTTTGCCGGTGTGCGCGACAACCAGCTGGTGGGGTATGGCCTGGTGGTGGGGCTGGATGGCACCGGCGACCAGACCATGCAGGCGCCGTTCACCGGCCAGAGTCTCAACAACATGCTGTCCCAGCTGGGTATCACGGTGCCGCCGGGGACCAACATGCAGTTGCGCAACGTGGCGGCGGTGATGGTGACCGCCGACCTGCCACCCTTTGCTCAGCCGGGACATCGCCTGGATGTGGTGGTCTCGTCGATCGGTAATGCGCGGAGCCTGCGCGGCGGCAGCCTGCTGATGACCCCGCTGAAGGGGGCCGATGGAGACGTCTACGCGCTGGCCCAGGGCAATCTGCTGATCAACGGCGCCGGCGCGCAGTCCGCCGGTTCCAGTGTGCAGATCAGCCATCAGGCCGCGGGTCGCATCGCCGGTGGTGCGATGGTCGAGCAGACCGTGCCGCTGTCGCTGGGCAGCCGCGACGGGGTGCTCGAACTGCAGCTCAACCAGGCCGACTTCGGCACCGCCGAGCGCATGGTGCAAGCCATCAATGACGAGTTCGACTACCCGGTGGCGTCAGCGCGCAACGGCGGAGTGATAGCGCTGAATGGGCCGACCAACGCCAACTCCCGGGTCAACTTCATGGCCAGGGTCGAGAGTGTGGAGCTGACGCCAATGCCGGCCCGAGCCAGGGTGGTGCTCAATTCACGGACCGGCTCCATCGTGCTCAATGGCAGCGTGACCCTGAAGCGGGCAGCGGTGGCCCATGGCAACCTGTCGATCGTCATCGATACCGCCTTTGGCGTCAGCCAGCCTACGCCCTTCAGCGAGACCGGCAATACCGCGGTCGTGCCGGATTCCGACATCACCATCAACGAGGAGCAGGGCACCCTGCAGATCGTTGAGGGGGCGAGTCTGCTGGACGTGGTGGACGCGCTGAATGCGCTGGGTGCGACCCCCAATGACCTGATGTCGATCCTGGAAGCGCTCAAGGCGGCAGGATCACTCAGAGCGGAGCTGGAGATCATCTGATGGCCATATCCGATCTGTCGTCGAGCCTTCCGCTGGGTTTGTCCGGGTCTGCGCTGGCAGGCTCCAGCCGCGCCACCGGCAGTGTGGGGCAAGCGGGCTTCGCGCTGGACATGCAGGGACTGTCGCGACTGAAAACCAGTGCGCGCCAGCAGGATCCGGCTGCCGCCGCTGAAGCGGCGCGCCAGTTCGAGGCGATGTTCATCAACATGATGATGAAGAGCATGCGCGATGCGGTGCCCAGCAGCGGCCTGACCGAGTCCCGCCAGACCCAGTATTACCAGTCCTTGCTCGACCAGCAGTGGTCGCAGACCATGGCCAGCCGTGGCATCGGCCTGGCGGATCAGCTGCTGCAGCAGCTGCGCGGGCCCCAGCCAAGCAGCGAAGAACAGCGCTCGGAGGTGGAGGCGTTGATCGCCGGGATACCGCGCGGTACCCCGCGTCCGCTGTCCAATGCATTGAGAAGCGACGCTCCGGCCGCTGATGAGGTCGAGATGCCCGCCAGCTTCCTGGATGAACTGGGCGCCGTTACCGCGGGGCTGGATCGGCAGGCAGCGGATGCCCAGATCAGTGGCCGCGAGGCACGCGACACACCGGCCCATGTCCAGGCCTTCCTCGACAAGCTGGCCGCGCCTGCCCAGGCGGCCAGTCAGGCCTCAGGCGTGCCCGCAGAGTTGATTCTGGCGCAGGCGGCCTTGGAAACCGGGTGGGGGCGTCATGAGATCGCCACCGCCGACGGCGGCAACAGCCACAACCTGTTCGGCATCAAGGCCGGTAGTCGCTGGGAGGGCCCCACGACCCGGATCACCACCCACGAGGTGGAGCAGGGGCAGCGCCTGCGCATTCGCGATGATTTCCGTGTCTACGGCTCCTTCGAGGAAGCCTTTACCGACTACGCCCGCTTGATCAGCGACAACCCGCGCTACGCCGCTGTGACCACGGCCCCCGATGCGGAAGCGGCCGCCCACGCGCTGCAGCAGGGGGGCTACGCCACCGACCCGGCCTATGCCGCCAAGCTGATTGCGGTCATGCATACCTTCGGTCCGCTGAGTGATGCTCCCGCGGCGACCCAGGTGGCCGCCGTCGAGCGGGCCAGCGCTGACGCGAGCACCCGCCAGGCCAGCAGCAGCCAGGCCAGCGATAGCAAGGCAAGCGTCAGCCAGGCCAGTGACAGCGGAGACTGGCTGGCACGGGCGGATATTGCGACGAACCCTACCCGCGTCTTCTAGACCCGCAGCACAGCAACGGACGAAATGGTGCTGTCGGCCTCAAGCCTGAAGCGGTTTGGCCGATAACGCTTCTATCGGCGAAAGGAATTCCACCATGAGCATGTTCTCCATCGGCTTGAGCGGTCTGAATGCTGCCCAGAATGCCCTGTCCACCACCAGCAACAATATCAGTAACGTCTACACCCCCGGCTACAACCGCGAGATCACGGTGTTGGGCGAGGGAAGTGGCGGTACCCAGGGGGTGCAGGTCAACGACATCGAGCGCCAGTTCAACCAGTACGTGGCGGACCAGCTCAATGGCTCGATCAGCGCCTACTCGGCGTTGAATGCCTACCAGACCCAGGTCAACCAGATCGATAGTCTGCTGGCCGACCAGGACGCCGGTCTGGCGCCGTTGATGCAGAACTTCTTCTCCTCGATGGAAGACCTGGCCTCGGCACCGTCTGATCCTGCTGCCCGTCAGGGCGTGCTGGGAGCGGCGGATACGCTGAGTGCCCAGTTCCGGGCCTTTGACAGCTACCTGCAGGACATGCAGGACGGCATCAATGGCCAGATTCGCGACGAGATCACCCAGATCAACAATCAGAGCGAGGCGCTGGCCTCCCTCAACCGCGAGATTGCCCTGGCGCGGGCCAAGACCGGCGAAGCGCCCAATGCCTTGCTCAACCAGCGCGACCAGCTGGTCACGGAAATGAGTGAGCGTATCGGGGTCGAACTGACGGTCCAGGACGGTACCTCCTACCGCGTCAATCTCCCTGGCGGTCAGCCGCTGGTGGCCGGCACTCAGTCCTATCAGTTGAAGGCGGTATCGTCTCCCAGCGACCCCCAGCGCATCGTCGTTGGCTACCAGGATCCCGGGGGTGGCCTGCAGGTGCTGGATGAAGACGGTCTGCAGGGCGGCTCCCTGGGAGGCTTGATCCAGTTCCGCTCCGAGACGCTGGATCGCACTCAGAACCAGATCGGCCAGCTGGCGGTGTCCATGGCGGTGGCCTTCAACGAACAGCACGCCCTCGGCAAGGACCTGGAGGGAATGGACGGTGGCGCGATGTTTGATATCGGCGCTCCCAGGGTCTTCACCCACGATGCCAATACGGGCAATGCGACCCTGACGGCGAGCTTCGACACCGCCAATATCAGCGAGCTCGAGGCGGCGGACTACCAGGTGCGAGTCATCGATGCCGCGGCCACACCACCGACCTTCGAGGTCTCCCGCAGCGATACCGGCGAGACGATCACCACGACCTTCGATACGGTCGAGAACACCCTCAGTTTTGGCGGCGTGACGCTCACCATCGACGATCCCACGGCACTGGCCGATGGTGACCGTTTCGAGATTCAGCCGGTGCGTCGCGCTGCCGGTGAATTCGAGACCGCCATCAGCGATCCCGACAAGATTGCGGCTGGCCTGTCCGGAGCCAGCGGCGACAACGAAAATGCGCTGGCCATGCAGGGGCTGCAGGATGCGCTCACTGTCGGTGGCAGTGCGACGCTCAGCCAGGCTTACGCGTCACTGGTCAGCGACGTTGGCAACCGGACCAATGTGGTGCAGGTCAATCTGGCGGCGCAGCAGGGGCTGACCGAGCAGCTCAGCGCGGTCAAGCTGTCCGAGTCCGGGGTCAACCTGGATGAAGAGGCGGCCAATCTGATCCGCTATCAGCAGTATTACCAGGCGAATGCCAAGGTCATCGACACCGCTACCTCGGTGGTCGACACCATTCTTGGACTGAGAGGCTAAGGAGCATCAGGTCATGCGTATCAGCACCGTTACCATGTTTGACCAGAGCGTCAGCTCACTGAACCGTCAGCAGTCCGACTTCATGCACCTGAGCCAGCAATTGGCGACCGGGCGCCGAGTGGTCAACCCGTCGGATGATCCCCAGGCGGCCTCCCGCGCGGTGTCGGTCAGCCAGGCCCAGGCGGTGACCCAGCAGTACACCGATGCCAGGGTCAGCGCACGCAATGCGCTGTCCCAGGAAGAAAGCGTACTCAATAGCGTCAGCGACGCCCTGGCCAGTGCCAAGACCCTGGTGATTCAGGCGGCCAACGGCACCCTCAGCGATGCCGACCGTCAGTCCATCGCCAGCGACTTGCGCGGTATCTACGAGACGATGATCGGTCAGGCCAATGCGACCGATGGCAATGGACGCTACCTGTTCGGTGGCTATGCCGATGGCAGCGAACCGTTCAAGGACTCTGGCAGTGGCATCGAGTACGCTGGCTCCGATCAGGTGCGCAAGCAACAGGTCGACGCCTCGCGCAAGATGCCGGTGGGGGATACCGGTGCCGACATCTTCACCAGCGTGCCCAGCGGTGCGGGCTACGTGGCTGAGCAGGGCAGCACCAATGCCGGTAGCGTGACCTTTGCCGGGCCTGATGTCGTCGATACCGCTGATGCGGGGTATGGCGAGCGCTACCGGGTCGCGTTCGGCGGCACGGCGGATTCGCCCACCTACAGCGTGGAGGTCGATGATGGCAGCGGCAACTGGGTCAGCGCCGGCGCTGCGTTCGAGGATCAGCCCTTTGCAGCCGATGGCACCACGATAGAGGTGGGAGGCCTGCGCCTCGAGCTCGAAGGCGAGCCTGTGGCAGGCGATACCGTCGTGTTCGGCCCCGCCGACGAGATGAACACCAACGTCTTTACCACCTTCGAGAAGGTGTTGGCGGTGCTCGAAGCGCCGGCGGACACACCCGCCCAGCAAGCGACGCTGGAGAACACCCTCAACGGCGCCATGCGCGAGCTGGATGCCAGCCTCGACAACGTGCTGACCAAGCGCGCCTCGGTCGGCGCACGGCTCAATGAGCTGGACGTGATCGACTCGGTCAGCGGCAACCGTGAACTCAACTACGCCCAGACCATGTCGGACCTGGTCGACCTGGACTACAACCAGGCGATCTCTGAGTACAGTCTGCGTCAGGTGGGCATGCAGGCCGCCCAGCAGGCCTTCATTGGCATTCGTGACCTGTCGTTGTTCAACTATCTGTAAAAGGGGGTGGTGTGGGGCTTGCCCCATGTCTCTCCCCATCCCCATGCAAAAACGGCGCGTCCTCTCCAGGGCGCGCCGTTTTTCTTGCCTTGGGTCTTGCGACTTCTTCTCTATTGCCTATGGGGTTTCTACGGCGACTGCCTGGCTGTGGTGACAAGAGTGGTGATCAAGAGCGGTGATCAGAAGTGCAGATCGACCCGGGTCCAGAACATGCGCCCAGGCTCGTTGATGCGTTCGTTCGCGTCGAAGCCAAAGCCCGCATCTCCGGCCACATTCAAGTGCTCGGCGTAGGTCTTGTCGAAGACGTTATCAACACCGGCGCTCAGGGTCACTGACTCGCTGACGTCGTAGGCGCCATTGAAGGAAAGGGTGCCGAAGCCGGCGGAGTCACCAAAGTCCTTGCCTGACACGTTGCCCTTGCCCTCGTCGGTACGGTGCTGGGCGGCGACCAAGCGCCACAGTGCGCCCACCGACATGTCACCGCGGTGCCAGTTCAGGCTGAAACGGCCCTCCAGCGGTGGCATCTGTGGCAGTGCCTCGTGATCATCGGCATTGCGTCCCCAGGCATAGGCCAGGCTGGCGTCGCCGCTCAGTGCGTCGGTAAAGGCGTAGCTTGCTCCCATTTCCGCACCGGCGATCTGGGCATCGACGTTGGTCACCTGGGTATCATCTCCGCCAGGGCCGCCGTTGTAGTCGAACAGGATGAAGTCCTGCACGTAGCCGGCGTAGCCAGAGATCCAGGCGCCCAGGTGCTCACCCTGGTATTGCAGGCCGATGTCGAGCTGGGTGGTCTTTTCCGGTTCGACGCCCTCGAAGGCCGTTTCTTGACCGTTTGGCCCCAGGTTGTCGGGCTTTAGCTCCCAGAAATCGGGGAAGCGCTGGACGTGGCCGAGGCCTGCGTAGAAGGTCGCCGGTGTATCGGCCAGGTCGCGCTCATAGCGAAAGAAGCCGCTTGGCAGGCGGTCATGGCGCACCTCGCCGGCGCTGTCGCTGTGGCCTTCGTCGTTCTCGTCCTGGACCCGGTAGTAGTCATAGCGGGCGCCGCCGATCCAGCGCTCCATATCGCTTGCATACCAGGTCAGTTCACTGAAGAGTCCGGCCTGGCCTCGGGTGTAGTCCTTGTCCCAGGCGAAGTGCCCGGCGCCGAGGAAGTCGCCGTCATCGTCGATGGCGCTTCTGCGCTTGCGATGGTCCTCGGTGCTGCCGTCGATGCCGGCGATCCAGGTAAGGTCCTCGAATTCCCAGGTGGAGGCGATGCGGCCACCGCGGGTACGGCGGTCGAGCTCGCTCTCCATGCGCGGGTCATCCATGGACATGTCGCCCATGCCACCCATCTGCATGCGATCAGCCATGGCACCGGCCATCATCGGCATGCCGCCCATGCCGCCCATGCCGCCCATGCCGCCCATGCCGCCCATGCCGCCCATGCCGCCCATGCCGCCCATGCCGCCCATACCGCCGCTGCCGTGGCCACCACCATGACCTCCGCCCATGTTCATCGGCTTGGGTTCGCGCAGACGGAAGTTGTCCATCACGTGGTCGGCGTAGGCGTAATTTAGGCTCGCTTCCAGCTTGGTCCAGTGCTCGCTCATATTGCGCTTTTCAAAGCGCAGGTCGATGGTCTCGCGCAGGAACTTGCTGCCGTCCATCATGCGCCCAGGGTAGGCGGCTTCGGCGTCACCCCGTCCGACGGCCAGCTCGAGCCAGGTGTCATCGTTGGGGGTCCAGCCCAGCGCCACGTCAGCGTTCCAACGGTCGTCCCATTCGGAATGGATAGTGTCGCCGTCGCCGTCCTGGTAGTCGTTGGCCTCGGACTCGTTGGCGACGACGCGCAGGTAGCCGGTGTCGCCGCCGATGGCGGTGTCGATGCGGCGATCGAAGCGACCGTAGGTGCCCAGGGTGGCGCTGGCATCGAAGCGCATGCCGTCCTCATCGAGTTGCTCTGGACCACGCACGAAGTTGACGGTGGCCGCCGAGGCGCCCGGCCCGTGCAGCACCGACTGTGGCCCCTTGACCACCGTCAGCTCGTCATAGCTTTCCGGGTTGATGTAGGAGGTCGGGGTATCCATGCGATTGGGACAGGCCCCCAGCATCTCGCTGCCATTGGTCAAGATGCGCAGGCGCGAGCCGAACATGCCACGGAATACCGGGTCGCCGTTGGTGCCGCCGGTGCGGCGCGTGGCAAACCCCGGAATCGTCTTGAGGTAGTCGGCTCCGTCGCTGGCCGGCACCGGCTGGCGGGGCACACGGGGGTCGGTCACGATGGTGACCGGCGAGCTTAGGGGCACCGCGGTAATCACCATGGTCGGCGTCGACAGCAAGGGTTCGGCGCCGGAAGCGACGGTGTTGTCGATAGCGGCGTCATCGGCATACAGCGCCGGGGATCCGGCCAGCGCCAGCGACGCCACGGTGATGGCCGTGGCCAGAGGGGCGCGCCGAGCGCGCAGGGGTTCACAGAAAGCGGTCATGGGCTTCCCTGACAGGTGCGAAAAAGCACGATGTGATCCAGGGGCCGTCAGCACTTCCGCAAGAGTGGAAGCGAGGGGCCCGTATAAAAGCCTTGGTGGTCAGGCTGGCTAGGGAAACACTGCATAAATGCCTGCGCCGCCGATTCGCTGCGTTACGCGCTGCTCGAACTCCTCACCTATACCGCATAGGCTCCGGGTTCTGCGCTGCGGGCGCCTGGCGCCTCATGCCGCTCGGCTGATTTATTCAGCGCTTCCCTAGGTCTGGATGGTCAGGGAGAGCAGGGGGGCGCCCGCGTCAACGCCTGGGGAAAGATGGCGGGGCGGGAATGGCCGCGTGCGGGCCTGTGACGGGCACCTTGGCGCCGGACCGGTCCGGCCAAGGCGGCAAGCACCGGCAGCAGGGTCAGCACCGGTACGTGCTGGTACAGCGAGCAGTAGCCGCAGGCATCGGCGAGGCCGATACCCTGGTCGGTGGCGTGGCCCTTGTGGCTATTCGCCTGGCGGCTTATGTGACGGCTAGTGTGGCTGCTGGTGTGGTGGGCCGTGAGAACCCCCGCATCAGCGCTGGTAGGGTGAGCCGCATGATGACCGTGCATCTGTCCACCGGTGTGGCCGCTGACTTGCCCGATCAGCGGTCCCAGCACCACCAGGCACATCGCCACCAGAGCCCACCAGAGGGCATGGCGCGAACGAAAGGCGTGGGGAGGTGATGAGGGCATCGAGGGCTTACCGGTCACAAGACTGTGCCAGTCTAGCGATGTTCCGATCAGTGAGTGAGGCCTCACGCGCGGTGCGATGTCGCAGCCAGGGTGATGACGGGGCTTGGGATGTCGTGGATCAAGAGACCCTTGACGTGCCATTTAATATGTCCATAATTCCGGACATATGGACACTAAAGACTTTCAACCGACTCTCGATACCTTCGCGGCGCTGTCCCAGCCTACTCGGCTGGCGGCCTTTCGCCTGCTGGTGCGGCATGAGCCCAATGGCCTACCGGCGGGGGAATTGGCGCGCTTGCTGGAGGTGCCCCACAACACCCTATCGGCCCACCTTGGCGTGCTCAGCCGCGCTGGGCTGGTCAGCCAGCGCCGAGAAAGCCGCTCGATCGTCTATCGGGCAGATCTGGCGCACATGGCCAGGACACTCGACTTCCTGGTGCGCGATTGCTGCGCCGGACGTCCTGAGGTGTGCCATCCGCTGGCCGACCTGATGACGCCTGGCTGTAGCGACCCCACCTGACGGAGCGACCCCGACCATGACCCTGATCTATCACAACCCAGCCTGCGGTACGTCACGTAATACCCTGGCGATGCTCAAGGCCTCCGGCGAGACCCCAGAGGTCATCGAGTACCTGGTGACGCCGCCCAGCCGTGAACGTCTGGTCGCGCTGATCGATGCCATGGGCATCACGCCGAGGGCATTGCTGCGCCAGAAAGGGACGCCCTACGCAGAGCTGGGCCTCGAACAGCTGCACCTGTCGGACGAAGTGTTGATCGACGCCATGATGGCGCATCCCATCCTGATCAATCGGCCCATCGTGGTCACCGACCTGGGCACCGCTTTGTGTCGGCCCTCCGAGCGCGTGCTTGACCTGCTGGCGGCTCCACTGTCGCGGGTGGGTGGCACCTTCACCAAGGAAGATGGCGATATCGTGACCCTCAAGGAGGGCAACTCATGACCGCAGCATCCTTGTTGCATGATCTGCCGAACATTGATCCCGAGCACTTCCAGGCCATCGATGTAGATGCCCTGGTTCCCGCCGATGCTCCGCGCCATGCCCCGCGCATTCTGGTGCTGTACGGCTCGCTGCGCGAGCGCTCCTACTCGCGCCTGGTCGCCGAGGAGGCGGCGCGGCTGCTGACGGCTTTCGGCGCAGAGGTGCGCACGTTTTGCCCGGCAGGACTGCCGTTGCCTGACGGCGCCGAGGCCGATCATCCCAAGGTGGCCGAGCTGCGTGAGCTGGCGACCTGGGCCGAAGGCATGGTGTGGGTCAGTCCGGAACGCCATGGCGCCATGACCTCGGTGATGAAGGCACAGATCGACTGGCTGCCGCTGTCACTGGGCGGGGTACGTCCCACCCAGGGCAAGACCCTGGCGTTGATGCAGGTATGTGGCGGTAGTCAGAGCTTCAATAGCGTCAACCAGATGCGCATTCTGGGGCGCTGGATGCGCATGCTGACCATCCCTAATCAGTCCTCGGTGCCTAAGGCATTCAATGAATTCAACGAGGCGGGCCGGATGCGTCTGTCACCGTTGTATCTGCGTATCGTTGATGTCTGCGAAGAGCTGGTGAAGTTCACCTGGCTCAATCGCGACCGTGCGCGCTACCTGACCCAGCGCTACTCCGAGCGAGTGGAAAGCGCCGAGGCGCTGTCGGCGCGGGTCAATCAGGACAGTCTTTGACAGGGAGTCGAGCATGTTGGCCTTTGCTATTTTTGTGGTGACCCTGGTGCTGGTGATCTGGCAGCCGAAGGGGCTCGGCATCGGTACCAGCGCCCTTGGCGGCGCGCTGGTCGCCCTGGTGGCTGGCGTCGTCGACCTGCCCGATGTGCTGGTGGTATGGGATATCGTGTGGGACGCGACCTTCACCTTTGTCGCCCTGATCCTGATCTCGCTGATCCTGGATGAGGCCGGGTTCTTTGCCTGGGCGGCTTTGCACGTGGCCCGTTGGGGCGGTGGCAACGGCCGTCGCCTGTTTCCGCTGATTATCTTGCTGGGGGCGGTCATCGCGGCCTTCTTTGCCAACGATGGTGCGGCGCTTCTGCTGACGCCCATCGTCATGGCCATTCTGGTCCGCCTCAAGTTTTCTCCCCAGGCGTCATTGGCCTTCATCATCGCCACGGGCTTTGTTGCCGACTCCACCAGCCTGCCGTTGATCATCTCCAACCTGGTCAACATTGTCAGCGCCAACTACTTCGACATTTCCTTCAATCGTTACGCCATGGTGATGGTGCCGGTGGACCTGGTGTCGCTGGCGGCCACCCTGGTGGTACTGGGCTGGATGTTTCGTCGCGACATTCCTGGGCAGTACGACGTGGCCTTGCTGGAAGAGCCGCGTCAGGCGATTCGCGACCCGCTGGTGTTTCGCGCCGCTTTTCCGGTGCTGACGGCGCTGCTGGTGGCCTTCTTTGTCACCGCACCGCTGGGCGTGCCGGTGGCGGTGGTGACCGGTTCCGCCGCGCTGATCCTGGTGGCGCTGGCGGGGCGCTGGGTCCAGGGTGGGCGTAGCGTGATCTCCCTGCCCAAGGTGTTCAAGGGAGCGCCCTGGCAGATCGTGCTGTTCTCCGTGGGCATGTACTTGGTGGTCTACGGGCTCGGCAATGCCTGGCTGACGGCAGATGCCAGCGCCCTGCTGACCTGGCTGGGTGAACAGGGCACCCTGGTAGCCACCCTGGGGACCGGCCTGGCGTCGGCGCTGCTGGCGTCGGTCATGAACAACATGCCGTCCACCCTGGTTGGAGCGCTGGCCATCGACCAGGCCCAGGTCAGCGATCTGACCCGGGAGCTGATGGTCTACGCCAATGTGATCGGCAACGATCTCGGACCCAAGTTCACCCCCATCGGTAGCCTGGCGACGCTGCTGTGGCTGCACGTACTGGCCGACAAGGGCACCCATATCAGCTGGGGGCAGTACATGAAGGTCGGCATCGTCATGACCCCGCCCGTGCTGCTGGCGGCACTGCTGGCGCTATGGCTGTGGTTGCCGGTGGTGTGACCTGGTCACACTAACCTCTGAGCCGTGCCCATCCGCTCACCTATCGGCGGCTGAGTGGCTCTGGGCCTGCAACGCGGCATGGGCCAGGGTAAGCTGTGTTGCCTGAACCTTCGGGGAAGATGATCTTCCCCGCTGAATTGCTGGCCTGCCGCCTGGTCGCGGTGGCCCATGAGGAGCCTTCCGTGCCCGTAAGTCTGAGCAGTGAACACAAGGATGCCCTTGTCGCGGGTGTCGAGGACGCCGGTCGCCTGGTGCTCGAGATCTATCAGCGTGACTTCGACGTCGAGCACAAGGATGACAACAGTCCCCTGACCGAGGCCGACCTGGCGGCCCATCACGCGCTGGTGGCGCTGCTGGAACAGCTGACGCCCGGCACGCCGGTGCTGTCCGAGGAGTCCGGCGAGATTGCCACCGAGACGCGGCTGGGCTGGGACTGTTACTGGCTGGTGGACCCGTTGGATGGGACCAAGGAGTTCGTCAATCGCAACGGCGAGTTCACCCTCAATGTGGCGCTGGTCGAGCACGGTGTACCGGTGCTCGGGGTGGTGCACGCGCCGGTACTGGGGGTGACCTGGTTCGGTGATCGCCAGCAAGGCGCCTGGCGTACCGAGCAGGCCACCAGCGGCAAGGCGCCCGTGCGCCAGCCTATTCGAGTGCGTGACTTGCCGGACCCCGCGGTAGCGCCGTGGGTGGTGGTCGGCAGCCGGCGCCATGGGGCTGAAGCCTTCGAGGCCTTCTGTGCGGGCCTGCCCGCCAGCGAGTGCACGTCCATGGGCAGCTCGCTGAAACTGTGTCTGGTGGCTGAGGGCAAGGCGGACCTCTATCCCCGCCTGGCCCCTACCTGCGAGTGGGACACCGCCGCGGCCCAGGCCGTGGTCACGGCCGCAGGAGGCGAGGTGCTGGATGCCGAGACGTTGATGCCACTGCGCTGCAATCGCGGCGAGTCACTGCTCAATCCGTTTTTCGTCGTCTGCGGCCAGCGTGACCGGCGTTGGGAACAGGCACTGGCCGCAGCACTGGCGGACTGAGTCACGCTGTTCGGCCGGCTTCAGAAGGTGTAGGCCAGTGAGGCGCTGATGACGTCATATTCAGTGTCGCTGGCGCCCAGCGTGGTCTGTCCCGACAACGACATGACCACGCCTTTGCCGAGGCGGTGTTCAGCCCCCAGGGTCAGGACGAAACGGTCGTCATCGCTGCCGTCCAGGTGGTCGGCGTCGTCGTCCACGTCACTGGACAGGTCGTAGTGATAGAACAGGTGGCCATAGACCCGTCCCGCGCTGAAGCGGGTGCTCAACTTGGCGCCAGCAAAGACCTCACCGGTCTCCTCACCATAGTCAGTGCGCTGCCCCAGGTAATCGCCGTCCAGGTCGTCCTCAAGATAGGCGCCGCCCAGGGTAAGGCCTGTGTCGACCCGGTGATAGCGCGGTAGATAGTAGGTGCCGGAGGCTCGTCCTCCCCAGCGGTGGCCATCCACGTCGATGGGGGCGGCCAGATAGTCCCGATGTGCCTCTCCATCCAGGTCCTGGTACAGCAGGGTGGCATCCAGCACCAGACGGTCATCGAGCAGGGCCACCGCCGCATAGGGCATGACCAGCTCTCCTCCCAGGTCGGTGCGGCCGCCATGGTCGCCATATAGTTCGATATCGCTGTGGCCAGCGGCGAGGCCGACGAGCCAGTTCCGTTGGCGGTAGTCCACCCCTGCCAGCACCGCCTTGGTATCTCCCGAATATCCTGTGTGGTCTGTTTCCCCGTCCAGATCGCCGACCTCGCTGGTCGTCCAGACGCTGATGCCCGGACCTGTCAGAGCTTGCTGAGCGCGCGGTTGCATATGCGCGTCGATGCGCTGGGTGACGGGCTGGAAGTGGCGTGCCAAGGCTTGTTTGAGGGCACCGTACAGGCTCTGATCGATGTCGAGAATGCCCAGGCGGGACGCTAGTGCCAGGGTCTCGTCGCGATCTAGCTCGCTCATCGTTCCGCTGAACAGCAGCGTGCCATCGTCAGCACGCAGGGATATCGGCGTGGTGGTGTTCACGGCGGCAAGCGGTGTGCCGGGGGGTAGCAGGAGGTCAATGGGACGACCATTGAGCACCGCCGTCACACGGTTGTCCGGGCTGCCAGGAGCCGTTTGCTGGAGGTGCTGCAAGGTGAGGGGCCGGCCCTCGAAGCTCGTGTAGAGCGTGCCTGCTGCCGCGGTTGTCGGAAGCGTCTGGGCCAGCCCTGTAGCAGGCATCAGGGCGAGTGCCAGGCTGGGGACCAACAGGCAGCGAGCCAATAGTGAGGGTGCCGGGGCGACGGAGGGGTGGTGGGGTTGGGTCGGTTTCATGGAAATGCCTTTTCGGGATAGAAACACCTTTTGGGCGGCTGATTAAGGGAAATACATCAGCCTTTTCATCCGATTCTTAGCTGAAAATGCGCATGTTGGATGAGATGTTATCCAGTATCAGGCATTAGAAAGTAACTAAATGTATATACTGTGCCTAAATGGAATTAGGATTGCATTTTTTTGCTATTTCATCTTTTGAATGGCGAAAAAGTGCTCAAAAAAGCAGAGAAGGGTAATTAAGAGCACAGTGTTGGTCGGTGTTTGCTGAAAAAAAACCCATCGCTGTCTGGGCGAGTCAGCAGGGGCTTTGTGAGGGGACCGGAGCAGGGAAGGACGTGGGTGCAGGGAAGGAAGTGGGTGTAGGGAAGGACGTGGGTGCAGGGAAGGAAGTGGGTGTAGGGAAGGACGTGGGCGTAGAAAGGGAAATGGGTGTTGTGAAAAAAACGTGGCGCTGTGAGCGAGGGTAGAGCCGTTGCTCGTCAGGATGAGGCGCCGTGCAGGTCATGACCAGAGGATTACTTGCGCGATATCCCATAGCCAAAAAGCTGCAGCAGGCGCTGGGCCCACGCTGGTGGTAGCAGCGTCAGACCTTGGGTCGCCAGGCACAGCGGCAGTGGAAAGCTGACTCGGGGGCGATTGGCATCCACTGCCTTGGCGATGCGTTTTGCAGCGCGCTCCGCGCTCCACATAAAGGGTTTGGGGCCGGGCATGGCACGCGCCATGTCGGACGCCACGTACCCGGGCATGACCAGGGTGACCCCGACGCCGTCACTGCCCAGGGGGGCCCTTAGCGCCTCGGCGTAGGCCTTGATGGCCGCCTTGCTGGCGCTGTAGCTGGGAACGGCCGGCAGGCCATGCCAGGCGGCCAGGGAGCTGACAAAGACCAGCTGGCCGTGACCGCGGCGGCGCATGGCGGTCGCGAGCTGGCGGCTCATTTCCATGGGCACGCGCAGGTTGATGTCCATCAGCTGACGAGCGGCCTCGGCGCATTCATCGAGCCGAGCGTCGCGGATGCCGGTGTTCATGCCGGCTGCCATTATCACGAGATCTGGCGTCGCGCTGAGGCTGTCCAGCCAGGCGCGACGGGCCTGATCATCTTCCAGGGTTACGCTGGACAGGCTTACCTTGGCCCCCTTGGCGCGGCAGCGTGTGGCCAGTGTGTTCAGGACGTCCTGCCGCCGGCCGTGTAGCAGCAGGTGCTGGCCTGGCGCCGCGTAGTGCTCGGCCAGGGCGCCACCGATGGCCCCGGTGGCGCCGGTGATGAGAATCAGCCGAAGGGGCTCGGTCATCTCGCAAGTCCTCAGTAGGGTCCATGCAGGTAGCGTCGGGTCAGGCGGTAGAGGCGCTGAAACAGGGTGAGTTCCTGCTGGTTCTGGCGCGCCGATGCCAACAGCTGGACGGCGGTTTCGACGTTGATGAGTTGACGACTGCATGGGTCGACGTAGCGGGGGTAGCGAATCAACGCGGCCACCACCAGCTGCTCGAGGCTGATCTTGCGGCCACGACGATCGGGTGCCGGTGCGTGGTCCTGGGTCAGCCCCCAACCCGCATAGAACGGCATGCCATAGGTGACCACCCGGCGCGCACGAATCAGCGCTTCAAAGCCGGTCAGGGAGGTCATGGTATGGACCTCATCGACCCTGTCGATCAGGGACGTGATATCGACGTCGGCGACCAACCTGTCCCAGTCGTCCGAGGGCACCTGCGCTCCTTGCCGCACACCCGCCATCACATCCGGGTGGGGACGATAGACAATGAAGGCGTCAGGCCTCGACCGTCGGACTTCCCTGAGAAGCTGCGCATTGGTTCGGATTCGCCCGGCGCCCAGGCGCACCGAGGCATCGCTTTCCACCTGGCCCACCACCAGTAGCAGCGGTCGATCACCTGGCAGTTCAGGCAGGCGGGAAGGCTCGTGGTGAGGGTTGTACTTGCTCAGCTTGAGCTGTCGCAGCTGCTGGATCAGCCGGGCCGCCCGCGCGAGTTCGCGGCGGCTGAACTGGCCGTGGGCGATCAGCCGTTCCAGCTCGCTGGGGCGGCCAGGATCGTAGTGAATGCCACAGCGATCGATGACCAGCGACAGCGGCCTGACCAGGTCGATGCCCAGCCCCACGGAGCGTAGAAAGCCATCTTCCATGCGTGATACCCCTGTCGCTGCTGGTACCTGGCTTCCCCATAGCAGCTGCCGCTCCGTGAAGGTGGCCATCGGTGATGGCTCGAAGCGTCCTTGTGAGTGATGACTTACACACGCCTTGGGCCCCAGAAAATCCGCGACGAACCGCTGCTTCCAGCGTGACAGGCCGTGGCACCGCCAATGCCCCCTGCCGACGTCGATCTGACGTTGCTGGTCTTCCAGCAGATCCAGGGTGTCCTCCAGGGTGGAAGGGGCGCCGGTATAGGGGTTGGCGTAGCGGCTGTAATGCAGGTAAGCGGCGGCAAACAGACGCGGCAGCGAGGCTCGACGGTGACGCCGAGGACAGCGGAGGTGGTCAGTGGTCAGGCCCCATCCCGCGTAGAACGGGAGGCCGTGGCAGGTGACGGGGAGCCCCGCCAGCAGGGCCTCGAAGCCAAGCTGGCTGGTCACGACGTGAACGGCCTGCACCGCATCGAACAGCGCCCAGGGGTTGATGTCATCTGCCAGCAGTTGGCAGCGAGGGTGGCGGCCCGCGTGTTCCAGATGGCCCTGGCGTCGCCCGGCGATGACCTCGGGATGCACCTTGACCAGGATGTCGGCATCGGGATGACGGGTCAGTGCATGGTCGAGCATCTGTTGAAAACATTGACGGTCGGCCAGGCCACCGACGATCGAGGCGTCGTCCCGGGTCTGGTCGACCACCAGTACACGTGGCCGAGGGCTCGCCGGTAACGGTATGTCCGGGGCGTGGTTGACCTTGGACAGGCGGGAGTGGCGCAGGCGCGCGATCAAACCGCTGGCGCGAAGCTCGTCCTCGGGTGAAATACGGCCATGCTCGATCAGGGATTCCAGGTCGGAGGGGGCCGAGGCGTCGTAGTAGATGCCGCTGTGATCGACCACCAGTGAGTGACTGGCATATCCCTCTGCCGCAGGCCCCCAGGAACGCAGGAAGCCTTCCTCGAGCGCAATGAACGGCAACTGGTGGCGTAGCGCCCACTGCCTGGCCCTGGCGGTGGTGGGGCGCTGCCCCCAACCCACCACGGCGTCCGCGCGACAGCCGCGGCGGCGTGGCCAGGGGACGATATCAGAAAACTCCGGCAGGCAGGGAGCCAGCGCCGGCAGCCGGGCCAGGGCGGTGGTGGCAGTCAGCGCACAGCCTGTTGGCGACGTGGCGTCACGAAGCTGTGGCGAACGCATGAGTGACCTCTACCCCTTGGACGAGTGTTCAGGATGCTGCCGTCGAGCAGCAGTCGCTAATGCTATCAGGGTGATAAGGGCATAAGGGCGGCGCTTTATGCCGCAGCCAGCAGAGAGGGTGAAGGCATCGTGAGGGCTCAGCTCGACAGCGGGGCCAGCGTCTCGAGCAGCGACTGCAGAACGTTCAGACCCTGATGGAAGTGGTGCTGCAGGAAGCGGCCCAGGTCGGTCATCAGCACCATCAACAGCGCCAGTCCAACGGTGAGGGAGGTGGGAAAGCCGATGTTGAACACCGTCAATTGGGGAGCCGCCCGGTTGAGGATGCCCAACGCCAGGTTGATGGTCAGAAGGGGGGCGACCAACGGCAGAGCCAGCAGCAGGCCGGTGGCGAAGATGGTGCCACCGTAGCGCGCCAGCATGATGAAAGCATCTGGATTGAAGCGTTGGATGCCGATCGGCAGCGTTTCGAAGCTGGTGATCAGCAGCTCCAGCACGATCAAGTGGCCGTTGATGGCCAGAAACATCAGCAGGGTGATCATGTAGAGATAGCGCGAGACCACCACCATGTTGGTGCCACTGGACGGATCGAAGAAGGTGGCGAAGGCCAGGCCCATCTGCAGGCCGATGAATTCACCGGTGGCCTGCACCACGACCAGCAGCACCCTGATGCACAGCCCCATGGCGACCCCGATGACCAGCTGCTCCACCACCAGCCCAAGGCCGGCCCAGGAGGCAATCGGAATATCGGGCAATGGGGGTAGCATGGGGCTGATCAGGATGGCGATGGCGCCCGCCAGGCCAATCTTGGCCTGGGTCGGCACTGCGCTGTGGCCCCACAGGGGAGCGCTCAGCATCAACGCAGTGA
Source organism: Halomonas sp. DP3Y7-2 (assembly GCF_019800795.1). NCBI lineage: Bacteria > Pseudomonadati > Pseudomonadota > Gammaproteobacteria > Oceanospirillales > Halomonadaceae > Halomonas > Halomonas sp. DP3Y7-2. Next base: position 219,197 of record NZ_JAHVKJ010000001.1, on the reverse strand, counting down.
TGCGCATCATGGGCCATAGGAAGAGGCTGAGCCAGGCGTGTAGCTGGTCGAAGGTGACCTCTACCATGGGAGTCGAGTGTTTCCGGTGGTCATGATCTTCACAGCGCTCCCTGCTATTCGGCCACTTGCCATGTTCCGCTGACTGACGCTATGTCAGGACACGAGGGCCGGGATATTGCTGAACAGCTCCCGGGTGAAGGTGATGATCAGTTCCAGCAGCCAGGGGCCCGCCAGTACCAGCACGGCAAACACCGCCAGGATCTTGGGGATAAACGACAGCGTCATCTCGTTGATCTGGGTCGCCGCCTGGAACAGGCTGACCAGCAGACCGGTGAGCAGGGCGGTCAGCAGCAGCGGCGCACCCAGCAGCAGGGTCACGCGCATTCCTTGATAGGCCAGGCTCATGACGGTCTCGGGGTGCATGGGGATCTCCTTAGAGCGATGTGGCTGGCGCGTGCTAGAGGTAGAAGCTTTCGGCCATGGAGCCGATGATCAACTGCCAGCCGTCCACCAGCACAAACAGCATCAGCTTGAACGGCAGTGAGATCGTCACCGGCGGCACCATCATCATCCCCAGTGACATCAGTACGCTGGCCACGACCAGGTCGATGATCAAGAACGGGATGAAGATGGTGAAGCCGATCTGAAAGGCGGTCTTCAGCTCGCTGGTGACGAAGGCCGGCACCAGGACCTGCAGGGGCACGTCCTCGGGGCCTGCCATGGGGCCGACGTCAGACAGTCGTGCAAACATCGCCAGGTCCGGCTCCCGGGTCTGGCCGAGCATGAACTCGCGGAAGGGCTGCTGGGCAATGTCGATGAACTGGCCGAAGTCGATGGCATCAGTGGTCAGTGGCAGCCAGGCATCCTGATAGACGTCACTGAGCACCGGCGACATGATGAAGGCGGTCAGAAACAGCGCCAGCCCCAGCAAGACCTGATTGGGAGGCGTGGACGCGGTGCCCATGGCGGTGCGCAGCAGGCTCAACACGATGATGATGCGGGTGAAGCTGGTCATCATCAGCAGCGCGGTCGGCAGAAACGCCATCGCGCTGAGCAACAGCAGCGTTTGCACCGACAGCGACCATTTCTGGCCGCCGTCGGCCAAGGGCTCGCTGATCACGCCAGGGATCTGCTGCGCCACCGCCGGCGTGGCGGCTAGACCGCTAAAGGCCAGCACCAGCACCACGGCCAGCAGCGGTGTCAGTCGTCGCGCCAGTGACCGTCGAGTCAGAGGCTGCCAGAAATAACCCGCGGCAGGGCGGCCGGAGGGGTGGGGCAGCAGGCTGTCGATCATCGCCATACCCATCAACGCGGTCGCTGTCCGAGGTTGGTCTTGAGGGCCTGTGCGAAGCGCTCGCCGAAGCTGTCCGCTGCAGCGGACGATGCCGGCAGTTCTGGCTCCTCGGGCGCTGGCAGGCTGTCGAGGCGATTGACCCGGCCTGCGCCGACGCCGAGCACCAGCCAGCGATCCTGGACCTGCACGACCACGACACGCTCACGCTGGCCCACGGCGGTGCTGCCGATGATCTTGAGTCTGCCTGGCTGGCCATGCAGGCCTCCGCTGCGCCGTTTGATCAAGGCCGAGAGTCCGAACAGGATGGCGATGATCAGGGCCAGGGCAGCTGCCGTCTTGCCCAGCATCGCCAGGCCCAGCAGGCCGTCACCGCCCTGGGCCAGACCGTCGATCGCTGCGCTGGTGGTCGTCTCGTTCATCGGTTGAGCTTCTGTACCCGCTCGGAGGGGGTGATGATCTCGGTGATGCGAATGCCGTAGCGATCCTCGACCACGACGACCTCACCCTGGGCGATCAGATAGCCGTTGATCAGGATGTCCATCGGCTCACCGGCCAGGCCTTCGAGTTCCACCACCGACCCCTGGGCCAGTTCCAGCAGCTGCTTGATGGTCAGGCGCGTGCGGCCGAGCTCCACGGTCAGCTTGACCGGGATATCCATGATCATGTCGAGATCACGGGTGCCGCTGGCGCTGCTGCTGTCACCCAGTGGCCGGAACACGCTGTCTCCGGCGGCCTTGGGGGTGGGGCTGTCGGCGGCCGTAGCCGTGTCATCGTTGGGGTCGGCGGCCTGCTGTTCCGCCATGGCCTCTGCCCAGGGATCGTCCTCGGGCGTGGTGGCGTCGTTGTCCTGTTGTTCGGACATGGCGGCAGCCCAGTCATCGTCGCCGACCTGGTCTTCGGGCTTATTGGGGTCAGTCATGCTCTGATTCCTTGGAAGGAGGCCGTGTGCCTTTGACGAAAGCATTGCCGGAGGGATGCCCGGCGGCGTGATCGAACATTCGCAGGACGCGCAGTGCGCGCTGCTCGCGCTGGCTACCGTACTCGCACTCCATCACCGGCACGCCGTCAACCTGAGCGGTCACCGTGTCGGGCAGGTCCAGCGGCAGAATGTCGCCGACGGAAAGCGCCATCACGTCGGCGATTCGTGAGTCGACCGTGGCAAAGTTGGCGACCAGCTCGACCTCAGGGTGGCGCAGCTCACCGGCCATGCGGCGATGAAAGGCGCCGTCTTTGTCACGACTGCTTTCGCTGAGGGGGTTGGTCAGCAGGTCCTTCAGCGGTTCGATCATGCTGTAAGGCATGCACACCTGGAAGGTGGACGACAGGCTGCCGACTTCAAGGTGGAAACTGGTGCTGACCACGATCTCGTTGGGCGAGTTGGTGATGTTGGCGAACTTGGACTGCATTTCCGAGCGCAGGTAGCTGATATCCAGCGGATAGACCGACTTCCAGGCTTCGCTGTAGCCCTCGATGGCGAGGTTGAGGACCCGCTGGATAATGCGCTGCTCGGTATTGGTGAACTCACGCCCTTCGGACTTGGTGACGAAACGTCCGTCTCCACCAAACAGGTTGTCCACCACCATGAACACCAGACTGGGGGGGAACACGATCAGCGCCGAGCCTTTGAGTGGCTTCATGGCGATGATGTTGATGTTGGTGGGCACCGGAACGTTGCGTGAGAATTCGCTGTAGCTCAGATAGCGAACGGCATCCACGGTGATATCCGCGCTACGCCTGAGCAGGTTGAACATGCCGGTACGAAAGTGACGAGCGAAGCGCTCATTGATGATGTCCAGCGCCTGCAGCCGCTCACGGATGATGCGCTGCTGGTTGGCTGGATCAAAGGGGCGCAGGCGGCCCCGGGGCGCGCTTTCCTCGCCATCGGTGTCATCGTCACCGCTGACACCCTTGAGCAGGGCGTCGATTTCTTCCTGAGACAGGAGATCGTCTTGAGACATGATCGCGACCTATTGGACGATGAACTCGGTGAACAGCACGTCGTCGATACCAATGCGGGCGCGATCGGGGCCGAGCACGTCCTTCAGGGTCGTGACGATGTCGCTGGCCAGGGCGCGCTTGCCTGACGCCGTCACCAGACTCTCGGCTTCCCGGTCCGACAGCAACAGCAGCAGCTTGTTACGCACCTGGGGGCGGTGCTGCTCCAGGGTTTCCAGGCTCTGCTCATCGGTCAGTTGAAGCGTCATGCCGGCATACAGAAGACGCGGAATATCGTCCTCATCTGCCAGGTTGACGGTGAAGGGCTCCAGCTTGAGATAGATGGGCGCCACCGCAGGGTGTGCCGGGGTGCTGGCATCCACCAGAGTGTCGCCGATGGCATCTTCGAGACTGGCGTGAGCGGACGTCTTGGCCTTCTCCTGGTAGAGCAGGTAGAAGCCGGCTGCAGCCCCGAAGGATGCCAGGATGACCAGGATCACCAGCAACCAGATGAGCCGTCGAGATTTCGCCATGTCCTGAAGTCCTGAGCCTGTTGTCCCTGTACGGGAAATATGGGTACACGCGGATGTGCCGCACCCTCAGTATGCCGTTTGAGGGTGCGTGTCGATGGCAAGAACAGGCACCAAGTTCGTGCTTATCTTGGGATATTGTTTCATCGAGGCGCGATTCCACCAGCGCTCTAGTTCACCAGAGCACTCTTTTGCCGATGCTCTAGGCCTCGACAGCGTTACGCATAGAGATCGACACGCCCCTCGCCGAGGGGCAGTGACGGCGCCTGCTGGGAAGTGGCCTCCTGGAGGCCTGTGTCTGTGGAGGGAGCGCCGGCCAGTGCGGCCTGGCCCCCGCCAGCGGCGTTGTCCTGGGCGTTGCCCTGGGAGCCCGGATGCGTGCCCTGGTCGCTGACCGAGGCGTCACCGAGCTGGATACCCTGCTCCGCCAGCGCTTCGCGCAGCTGTGGGATGGCCTGCTCCAGGGTCTGCCTGACCTGAGCATGGGCCGAGAAGAACTGCGCCTGGGCGCCATGTTCGCCGAGCTTGAGAGTGACGCCCAGGGACCCCAGCTCAGCAGGATGCAAGCGCAGTTCGATCTTCTGTTCAGCATCGCCGGCCTGGCTGGAAAGACGCGCCAGGGTGTGGCCGAGCTGCTGAGGCCAGGCGTTGTGGTTGAGGGACAGTGCTGCGGCGCTGGCGGGAAGCGCTGATGCCGCCAGGGGGGCCGCGCCGCGGCTGTTCAAGGATGCCGGAGCTGCCAGGCCATCGGTGGCTGCACGAGCCTCAAGCGAGCTTTCGCTACGAGGCTGATCGGCAGCCTCGCTGGCACCCTGCAACATGCCGCTGGCCAGGGTCGTTGGCGCTGGCGGCTGAGCGGCGTCGGAGACCGGCGCTGACGGCGCTGACGCGAGCGGCGATGACGGCTGGGCCGCGCTGGTAGTCGCCTGGGTCGGATGCTCGCCGCGAGGCGTCAGATGCAGGGCGAGAGGATCGACGGAGGTGGCCATCGCGCGGTTCGTTGCGCGGTCCGACGCGCCGCTCACCACCCCGCCCATCGCGCCTTCACTTGACGCCTGAGGCACCGTGACAGCGTCCAGTTGTGTTGACGCAGTGCCCCCTGCCAGTGATGGCATCGCCCCCGCGCCCTGGGCCGCGCTGGCCAGAGAAGGGCCCGCCAGAGTGGGGATGAGCGGACCGGCGGCATGAGAACCTAGGCTGGCCTGACCTGCGGTGAGCTGGGCCGCGCTGGTGACATCGGCACGGGCGAGACCAGCGCCCTGGCCAGTACTGGCTGTCACCGTGTGCGCCTGGATCGCCGATGCGCGGGCGATGGCCATGGCAAGCTCACCGCTTGCCGGCATCCCTTCGCCGTGGATAGCGATGGGGGCCATGCTGAGACCAGGCAGCGCGGCATCAGGATGATGGGCCGTGACGAGTTCACCAGCCATGTTCTGATCGCCGTCCTGCGAGGCTGCGCTGCCCCCGCGGTCGCCATTGTGGGACCCCTGCACGCCAGGCTGCGTCGTCGAGGAAGCCAGCCCGGCCACCGCGGCCAGGTGCTCGGCGAAGTCGCCGCCGGAGGAGGCTTGGCCATCCGTTGCTGACGAGGCCTGTGCGACGTTGGTCGTGGACGGGCCGGCGAGGCCCAGCAGAGTCAGGTCCATGGGATATCCTTATCGCTCAGTAACCGCCGGGAATGGCGTTGCCACGCTGCAGGCGGCTGTTGATCAGGTCATCGCTGACGCGCTGTTCCTGGCGGGCCTGATGACGCAAGCCTTGCTGTGCACGGCGTTGTGCCAGGGTGTCGTAGGCGCTCAGGCGCTGTTGTTCTTGCTGCCATTCCTGCTGGCTGCTGGTGACCTTGTCACGCTCCCGCTGGAGCGCGCCGCGTGCCCTGGCCAGGGCGTCATCCAGTGACATCAGGAAGCGCTGGGTGTTATGCAGCGTGGCCGGATCGATGCCACGACGCATGTCCTGGTGCAGGCGCTCGGCATATTCCTGCCGGTAGTGCTCCAGCGAAGTCAGCTGGTCGGCCACCTGGCGCTCGTCGCGGCGGGCGCTGGCCAGATGCTGCAGGGCCTGGTCTCGGGCATCCCGGGCCAGCTCGATCAGGGTATCCAGTGGGGTGCTCATGCTGCTCCTCCCAGAGTGGACGAGAGCGCCTGACGCGAGGCCTCCAAGCTGGCGCATTCGTCGATTCGCTGTTGCAGAAAGGCTTCCAGATCAGGGTAGCGGCGCACGGCATCGTCAAGACGCGGGTCGTGACCCGGCTGGTAGGCGCCGACGCTGATCAGGTCGCGGTTGCGCTGATAGCGTGAAAACATGGCCTTGAAGCCCTGTGCCTGGCGGCGCTGGCCGTCGTCGACGATGGCGTTCATGGCACGGCTGATCGAGGCTTCGATATCGATGGCGGGATAGTGGCCGGCCTCGGCCAGGCCTCGCGACAGCACCACGTGGCCGTCGAGTATGGCCCGCGCCGAGTCGGCGATCGGGTCCTGCTGGTCGTCGCCTTCAGTGAGTACGGTATAGAAAGCGGTGATGGAGCCTCCGCCGGGCGCTGCGTTGCCCGCGCGCTCGACCAGGCTCGGCAGCTTGGCGAAGACCGAGGGCGGATAGCCCTTGGTGGCCGGGGGCTCGCCGATGGCCAGGGCGATTTCGCGCTGGGCCATGGCGTAGCGGGTGAGCGAATCCATGATCAGCAGCACGTTCTTGCCGTCGTCACGAAAACCTTCGGCCAGGCGGGTGGCGTAGGCGGCCCCCTTGAGTCGCTGAAGGGGTGAAGTATCTGCCGGGGCCGCGACTACCACCGCACGACGGCGTCCTTCGGGGCCGAGGATGTTGTCGATGAAGTCCTGTACTTCGCGGCCACGCTCCCCGATCAGACCCACCACGATGACATCGGCCTGGGTATAGCGAGCCATCATCCCGAGCAGTACCGACTTGCCCACGCCCGAGCCAGCGAACAGCCCCATGCGTTGACCGCGGCCTACGCTGAGCAGCGCGTTGATGGCGCGGATGCCGACGTCGATCTGTTCGTCGATCGGGGCCCGCGACAAGGGGTTGAGCGGAGGGGTGGCCAGCGGTGCGCGGGGAGCGTCGTCGAGCTCGCCGAGCCCGTCGAGGGGGGCGCCGGTGCCGTCGACAACGCGACCCAGCAGACTGTCGCCCAATGGAAAGCGGCGCGAGGCATTGGCGCCACCCTCACCCAGAGGCAAGACGCGGGCGCCAGGCATCAGGCCACTGATCTCTCCCAGCGGCATCAGAAACAGACGCTCGCCGGCAAAGCCTACCACCTCCGCCTCGGCGTACTGGCTGGCCTGGCTACCGTCTGGTTGGCGTGGGCCTTCACCGGGGAGTTCAATGCGACAGCTGTCACCCAGCGCTACCTGCAGACCCACCACTTCGATCACCATGCCGGTGGCGCGAATGACACGTCCGGTGGCTCGCGTAGCGGGCAGGCCGTCAACCCGTTGGGTGACGGCCTGAAGCACGCGCTGCCAGTGCTGATGATGGGCCTGAGGTGAGTTCATGGGGCGCTGTCCTCGCCGCTAGTGCTGTCGTCGTCCGTCTCGCGGGGGGCGCGGCGGCGGACCTGGGCGGTGACGGCCTGCCAGCGGCGCTCCCAGGTGGCGTCGATATCGCCCTGGTCGCCGCTGACGCGACAGCCGCCCCGATGCAGACGTTCGTCGACGCGGAGCGTCCAGCCGGCGGTCTCCAGCTGCTCTCCCAGGTGGCGCTCAACCAGTCGCAGGTCCAACGGATGCAGCCATAGGCGTTGGCGGCCTACCAGCGGCGGGTCGGTATGCAGCAGCTGTTGCACCAGCTCGACGACCTGGCGAGGGCGTGCCTTCAATGCCTCGCCTGCCAGCTGTCGACCGGTGGCCAGGGCCAGGTCGGTCAGCTGTTCCGCCACGGCATCATCGAGCTGCATCAGCGCCGCCTGGAAGTCTTCGACCAGCTGTGCCAAGGGAGCCAGCGCTTCCTCGCTACGGCTGTCGATCGCGGCGGCGATTTCCTGCTCGGCCTGGGCACGCCCGGCGGCAAGACCTTGCTCCAGGCCCTGCTGATAGCCCTTGGCATGGCCTGCGTCGAAGCCTTGCTGGTGACCCTGGGCATGGCCTTCACGGTGACCTGCGTCGCGCGCACGCTGGCGCTCGGCAGCCAGCTCATTGCGCGTCGGTGCGTCAGGCGCGGGCGCCTCGTCTGCATCTTCGGGCAGGGCTCCCATGTTCCAGCGACGCCAATGGCTCATGCCCGCGCCCCCTTGTCATGCGTCTTGTGCACGCCCCTAGACATAGGCTTCGTCCCCTCCACTGAGCACAATTTCGCCGTTGTCGGCGAGGCGGCGCACCACCTGCAGGATGACCTTCTGTTCGGCTTCCACCTGGGAGACCCGAATCGGGCCGCGGGCATCCATGTCTTCCTGCAGCAGGTCGGCGGCACGTTGGGACATGTTGACCAGGAACTTGGCCTTGAGGGTTTCCGGAGCGCCCTTGAGGGCGATGACCAGACTGTTGGTCTCGATTTCCTTGAGCAGCAGCTGGATGCTGCGATCGTCGAGGTCGCCGATGTTCTCGAACAGGAACATCTCGTCGATGATCTTCTGGGCCAGGTCCTCGCTGTGGGAGCGCACCGTGTCGATGGCGGCCTCTTCCTGGGTGGTATTCATCAGATTGAGGATCTCTGCCGCGGTCCGTACGCCACCCATCTTGCTGCGTTTGAGGTTCTGCCCGTCGAGCATGCTGGTCAGCACTTCGGTGAGTTCCTGCAGCGCTGCTGGCTGAACGCCGCTGAAGGTGGCGATCCGCAGCACCACATCGTTGCGCTGCTTTTCGTCGAACAGTTCGAGCACATCGGCGGCCTGATGGCGCTCCAGGTGCACCAGCACGGTGGCGATGATCTGCGGATGCTCGTCGCGGATCAGCTCGGCCACGGTGGCTGGTTCCATCAGGTTGAGGGCATCGATGCCGCTGCTGGTGCCGGCGGTTTCCAGCACGTCTTCGATCAGGCTCGAGGCGCGCTCGCTGCCTAGTGCCTTGGTCAGCACCGAGCGGATGTGTTCGCTGGAATTCATGTTGAGACCGATGAACTCCTCGGTCTCGGTGTGGAAGTCATGCAGGACCCGTCGCATCTCTTCGTGGGAGATCTGGCCGAGCTGGGCCATCTCCCGCGATATCTGCTGGATCTCTTTGGCATTCAGGTACTTGAATACCTCTGCAGCGCTATCTTCATCCAGGGCAAGCAACAGCACGGCGCTGCGTCGAATGCCGCTCGAGGTTTCGATGCTAGTCATTGGCGTTCATCCAGCTGCGCACGATCATGGCGACCAGACGTGGGTCTTCCTGAGCCATTTCCCGCAGGTCATTGAGATTCTGTTCGTAGGCATTGGCCTTGCGCTTGCGTCGGTTGTCCCGGCTGTACGTGGCCGCCTCGTCTTCGCCTGACTCGCTGTCGCCATCAGCCTTGTGCTCGCCTTCGGTCTCTTCGTCGCCGACCCGGGCCGAGAAGGCACTGGGCATCGCAGGCGCTGGCGGGGTTTCCGTATAGCGGCGAATCAGCGGGCGCAGGACCAGCAGGTACAGCAGCAGTGCAGCCAGCAAGATCAGCAGGTAACGACCTATCTCCTTGGCCAGCTGGTGGACCATGGGGTCCTTCCACCAGGTCGGCTCGACCAGCGCATCCGGCTGGGTAAACGGACGGTTGACCACGGACAAGGCGTCGCCGCGCTCCTCGGAGTAGCCCATGGCCTGGCGCACCAGGGTCTCGACCTCGGCCAGCTGGGTGTCGGAGAGGGGCGTGCGGGTGGCTTCGCCGGCGTCGTCGACGCCATCCTGATAGTTGATGACCACCGCGGCGGAGAGGCGCTCGATGCCTCCACGCTGGTGCTGTACGTGGGAGACCTGGCGGTCGACCTCGTAGTTGGTGACGTCATCGCGGCGAACTCGCTGGGCGCTGGCCTGTTCGTCGCCGGCGGTGTCCTGGGCGTTCCCCGGCTGCTCGGCGGCCGCCGGGTCGGTCTCTCCGTTGTCAATCGGCGACGCGGCGGTGGTCGGGGCGCTGTTGCTCAGGGCACCCGGGATGCCGCTGGCCAGATCGCCCTGGCCATTGATGTCCAGGCTTGACTGGTGACTGCGCACGGCGGCCTGGTTAGGGGGCTGATTGGGGCCGTAGCGCTCTTGGGTCTCTTCACGCTTGGAGAAGTCGACCTGAGCGGTGATCTGCGCGTGCACATTGGCAGGGCCCACCAGTGGCGCCAGGATGTCCTCGATCCGTCGCTGGTAGGAACGCTCGACCTCGGCGATGTAGTCGAGCTGGGTGCCGTCGAGCCCTAGCCCGCTGTGGCTGGCCGCCGACAACAGACGACCGTTCTGGTCGATCACCGTCACGTCTTCACCGGCCAGGTCGGGCACGCTGGATGACACCAGGTGGACCATGGCGGCCACCTGGCCTTCTCCGACTCGCCTGCCGGGCTCGAGGGTCAGCACCACCGAGGCCTTGGCCGGCTGGCGTTCGCGCACGAACACCGAATCCTTGGGCAGCGCCAGATGTACCCTGGCATCGGCGACCGGGCCCAGCGAGGCAATGGAGCGAGCGAGCTCACCCTCGAGGCCTCGCTGGTAGTTGATCTGCTCAGCGAATTGACTGATACCGAAGGCCTGGTCCTGCATCAGCTCAAGGCCTACGTTGCCGCCGTGGGGCAGGCCTTGTTCGGCCAGCTGCAGGCGCAGGGTGTGCAGTTGATCGTCCGGCACCAGCAGGGCGTGGCCGCCGGCGGAGAAACGATAGGGTACGCCGCGACTGTCGAGCTCGGTGATGATGGCACCACCGTCGGCTTCGCTGAGGTTGCTGAACAGCACGCGATACTGCGGGCGTGAGGCCCACAGCACCAGGGCGACGATGAGCGCGATCGAAGCTGCCCCTGCCAGCAGCAGCGGAATCAAGGGCTTGCCACCCAGTCTTGACGTCAGTCCGGACAGGGGGCCCGCGCTGGTGGCTTTGGCGTCTGCCGTGGCGCTCATGGACGATTCCTGTGCGGAAGAGACGTGTAAAGTCGAGTCATTGGCATGACCGGTGGTCCGTTGGTCGAGTGGCCGCGGGCGATGCCCGGTTCTGTGTTGATGCCTATTATCGCGAGGCCTGGTCGAGCCAATGATTGAAATAGCCCATGTTTTGTCGGCCATTTACGGCGATGAGCAGGACGCAAGACTTGGTAGGCTTGCCTGCGACGATCGGGGAACTCCCTGCAGACTAACGAGCACCAGGACTTCACATGTCGACACCCGCGATGCAATCGGCTCTGGCCCAGATGGCCACCATGGCCCGTGATGCCGGTCAGGTTTCTGCGTCACAGCCTCCAGGCGTGCGCGATGGGGCCGAAGCCGACGGCGGCTTCGCCGATGCACTCAAGTCCTCGATACAGCGCATCAATGAGTTGAAGGAGACGGCCGACACCCAGGCCAAGGCCTTTCAGGCTGGCGTTCCGGGCGTCGAGCTCAACGATGTGATGGTCGACATGCAGAAGGCCAGCGTGGCTTTCCAGATGGGCCAGCAGGTGCGCAACCGCCTGGTATCGGCCTATCGGGACGTCATGAACATGCAAGTCTAGGCTGGCCTCTTACCAGCCCTATCCCCAGCCCGAGAGGCGCCTGGGCGCGAGGCAGGCTGTGCGTGAGCCGTATGCCATTACCTTGGGCGCCGAGTCCCGTTTCGACACAGTCTTGTCATCAATAGCTGGTATTCCTGCCGCACCCCTTCGCTCAAGAAACGGGACAACCAGGGAACCTTGCTCCGATGACGCCTCTTCGCTTTCTTTCCATCCGCACCGGCGGTCTGCTGGTGCTGGCGCTGTTCTTTTTCCTTATGGTGGGCCTTGGTGGGCTTGGCCTGTATGCCAACCAACAAGGCCGTGAAGCCTTCGACACGATGCGAGAGGATCATGTCGAGCAATTTCGGCTGCTCAACCTGGCTCAGACCCAGGTCTTTCGCTCACGCGTAGAGATGGACCGGGCGGCGCGGCTGACGCGGGTCCCTTCCTTCGATCGTCCGGGGCCGGTCATCGAAGCGGCCGAGGCGCTGCTGACGGATGCCAAGCTGGCCTTTGACGATTTTATGGCGTCGGACGCCAGTGAGGCCCTGTCGAGCAACAGGTCAACGCTGGAACAGCACTTTCGCTCGCTGGTCGGTACCGGCCTTGAGCTGCAATTGATGCTGCTCAAGGAGGGCGACCTGGGGGGCTACGATGCGGGGCAGTCCCGCCTGACGGCCATGAGCCACGATTTCGTGGAGGGTGTGGAGGCCTTTTCGGCCGAGGCGCTGGCCCAGGAGGCCCGGCTCGCAGCGGGCTTTCGCCACCTGGCGGACAGCATGAACATGGCGCTGGCCGCGACGCTGGGGCTGTCACTGCTGGTGTCTGTGTTGCTGGCCTTTGGCGTGAGACGTCACGTTCTTCAGCCGCTCAAGGCGTTGCTGCGCCACTTTGAGGCTTTGGCTCAGGGGCAGCTCGAGCGGCCACTGCCAGACCGGGGCAACAACGAGGTAGGGCAGTTGTACCAAGGCGTTGAGTCACTGCGTCTGGCCTTGGTGAAGAGCGTGCGTGACATGCGCGAGACCAGCGACAGCCTCCGCCACAACGCTGAACGCATGCAGGATGATGGCCGTGAGCTGTCCCGTCGCACCCAGCAGCAGGCTGCGGCCCTGGAGCAGACGGTCGCCAGCCTGGAGCAGTTGACGACGACCGTGGCGCAGACGGTGGCCCATCTCGGTGAGGCCAATCGCCTGGCCGATGACGTGGGGCAGCGTGCTGCCAGCGGCAGTGAAGGAGTTGCCGCGGTGGCAACGGCCATGGCCGAGATTCAGCGTCACGCGGACCAGGTTCAGGCGATGGTCAAGCTGATCGATGATATTGCCTTCCAGACCAACCTGCTGGCCCTCAATGCGTCGGTCGAGGCCGCTCGAGCCGGGGAGCACGGTCGTGGATTTGCCGTGGTGGCGGCAGAGGTGCGCAGTCTGGCGGCGCGCAGTGCGGAGGCTGCGGGCGAAATTCGTGATCTGACCGGGGCGTCCAGTGCCAGTGTGGCAGTCGGCGCCCGGCAGTCCCGTGACGCCGATGCGTCCATTCAAGGCATTGCGGGTGCCATCGTCGAGCTGGGGGCACGCATGGTGGAACTCGAACAGGCGGCTGGCGAGCAGCATCAGGGCCTGGATCAGCTCAACCAGGCCATGGCCGACATCGACAGCGTGACCCAACGCAATGCCGAAATGGTACGGCGCTCCAGGCAAGAGGCCGAGCGCCTGACGCAGACGGCTGTCGCGTTGACCGAGGCCAATGCGCACATGCGCCTTCCGGAAACCTGCACGCATCTCGACGATGATCCTTCCTCCCTGGCCCCGCCGACGTCAGCGGCAAGAACACAACGCCGGTGGCTGCCGCTGTTCAAGCGCCGGCAAGCTCTCAAGCCTCAGGGCATTGGAAGTGCATGATCTGGGTGCTGGCACAGGAACGGCCTCAAGGGGGCATGCTCCGGGGGGGCGTGCTCCAAGGGGCCGTCTTCTAAGGGAGAATACTCAAGGGGGTCGTGATGAACCGGCCTGCTAGGCCGTCAATAGACCTTACCTGCGTTGATTAAAGGTGAGTGTGAAATCGCCGATAGAGCTTTTTGTCGACCTCGCTCACGCGAGGCCCACCCCCCTGACAGAGAGCGACATGATTCATTCATTGAGATTTCGGCTCCTGTTGACCACCGTGGCCGTCATCCTGGCGGCCCTGGTGATCAACGGCGTAGTGAACTTCAGCATTCTTCAGCATCATCAGGAGCGCCAGGTCGGTGAACAGCTGGCGTCCGTTGCCGAGGGCAACAAAGCCGCCATCGACGAATGGGTCATCGGTCATGGCCGGCAGCTCGAGGCTTTGGCGCCAGCGGTGGCCGTAGCGGATCCGATGAGCGCGCTACTGCAGCTTCAGGCAGGGGGTGGCTTTCTGACCACCTATCTTGCTGATAGTGCTTCTGGCGATGCCGTGTTTTCCGATGGCTGGGAAGCGCCTGCGGACTATGATCCGCGGCAACGCCCCTGGTACCTCCAGGCGGTGGCCGCGGAGTCCACGGTGGTGACGCCTCCTTATCAAGATGCCAATACCGGTGGCCTGGTGGTGACCTTTGCCACACCTTTCTATCGTCAGGGGAGCCTGGAAGCGGTAGTCGGTGGGGATATCATGATCGAGAGTGTGATCGATGTCGTGAAGGGGATCGCCCCCACGCCTAACAGCTTTGCCTTTCTGGTGGATGGAGACGGCAAGCTGGTCGCACATCCCGACGCGTCGCTCAGCCTGGTCCCGGCCAGCGAGCTTGCCGAGCGTCTCACGCCAGACTTCCTGGTCCGCCTGAGTGAACAGCAGTCGCCGATCGAGGTCGAGATCGATGAGCGTCTGCGCAAGCTGTACGCCACGTCCATTGATGGCACGGATTGGCAGTTGGTGATCGCCCTGGATAGCCAGGAAGCCGGTGCCAGCCTCGCCCAGGTGACACAGGCGTCGATCTGGACACTGCTGATCGTTGGCCTGGTGGCACTGCTAGTGCTGGGTGTGCTGCTTCGCTTCGCGCTCAAGCGGCTGTCCACCGCCAGGGATGCCATGGTGAATGTGGCCAGCGGCCATGGTGACCTGACCCGACGCCTGCCTGAAAGTGGCAAGGACGAAGTGGCGCAGATTGCGGCCGCCTTCAATCGATTTGTGTCGCGCATGGAGGCGGTGATGGTCACCATTCGCGAAAGCAGCGAGTCCGTGCGCGTGGCCGCAGGCGAGATTGCGCTAGGCGGTCAGGACCTGTCACGACGCAGCGAGTCGACGGCCTCGAGCTTGCAGCAGACGTCGGCATCCATCGAAGAAATCACCAGTACCGTGGCGCATACTGCAGCATCATCCAGGGAGGCTCGGCGCCAATCGGGTGAAGCGTCCGGAGTGGCCGAGAAGGGTGGCGAGGTAGTCGCTGAGGTGGTGACAACCATGGAGTCCATCACCGAGTCGTCAAGCCAGATCGGCGCCATCGTCAAGGTCATGGATGGGATCGCCTTTCAGACCAACTTGCTGGCGCTGAATGCATCGGTAGAGGCCGCGCGAGCGGGTGAGCATGGGCGCGGCTTCGCCGTTGTGGCAAGCGAGGTACGCCAGCTCGCCACTCGCTCAGCCGATGCGTCACGAGAAATTCGTGGGTTGATAGAGACGTCCGGCGAGCGAGTCGCCAGTGGCACGGAACTGGTGCGTCGGGCCGGCCAGACCATGGACGAAATCGTGCACCAGGTGGGGCGCGTCGCCTTGAGTCTTGACGAAATCAGCGTGGCTGCCGATGAGCAGAGCGAGGGCATCGCCCAGGTCAACATCGCCGTCGCTGAGCTGGATCGTATGTCTCAGCAGAATGCCAGCCTGGTCGAAGAGTCCACTGCCGCCACCGAACGTCTGCTGGAGCAGGCAGACCGGCTGGGTCAGCTCGTCTCGGGATTCACCCTGGGGACACCCGCGACCTTGACCCAGACCAGAGGGCCATCGCCGGCGCATATGCCTGATCTGTCGTCGTCCACTAGTGGCTCCGCTGCTACGGCCGTCTAACCCTTGAGGACAGCCCCCTGACCATCCTACGGAGGAGCGATGCTTATAAGAAGCGCCTATTCCGAGGGGGGCTGTTCTAACGGCGCAATGCTCTGAGAATGATTGGCCAGCGTGCCCGTTGCCTCCCTGGTCATCTGGGTTCGTCGCCAGGCCAGGGGAGCGATGGGCATCGTGCTTGTGACTGAGGCATAGGGCTGAGTGTCGATGGCGCACCGCCGCCGGCGTAGGGGATGGTCATTCAGGACTCGGGTTTACGGCTAAGTGCACAGGGGGAATGAGAAATGTAGGTATTAAAGGTCTGTTGTGTCGATATCGTGCCGATGTCATTTCGCGCTTGCCGATCGAGGCTGCGGCCCTTCCATGCTTCCCCTGCTCATTGGCGCCTGACTTTCGTCGACTTCCTACGTTTAATGCCGTAAAGCCAATGTGTGTCCGATAATTGTCCTTAAGGACGAGGGGGTGAACGGTTTTTTTAAAGTTATAGAAATTAATATATTAATCCAATCTCGTTAAAATATTAGTATCGTGACGTGGTTTTTTTAATTGATCGCCAGCTTTGCATAATAATCTTCGCATAAACCGTCCTTACTTTTCCCGCGCCATTACGCCGTACTCTTAGCCGCCGCCATGGCTGAGTTTTATTCAGCAAAGCGCTGAGGTTGTTGTTTGTACAACAGTCGTAGGAAATAAGACGCTTACTTTGCTTTTGCGAGGTTTTATCTTTCGAGATTTTTGATATCTCATTGTTTTTTCGTCAATTTTTTGTCGTTTTTCATGCGCTTGTCGGTGCCGGGTAGCCTGCGTTGTCGGGACGTGAAGTCTGGGTTTATTTGTATCGGCATAATTGTATGTCGTTGGATTACTCATTATGCCGAAGTCGTTTTATTTTCGTAGTGAGTGGCAGGGTTGGCTGGATGATGACAGACAAGATCATTAACATCCTCGGTTGTAACGTAAGACGGTTCTTTTGTTTCAAAGTGTATGAAGAGCCGCGTAACAGAAAAAATGTGCAGAAAGTGCTGTTGGGCACTGAAGTGGGCGAGGGGAAACGTCCGTGACATCCCCGGGGCGGTAGCGTGCTTTTAGCATTGTTCACGTATATATCGTCCCATCGGCACGTCAGAGTCTGGCAACGACGCGTTAACACATAAGCCCTAACACTCAAGGCGCCATCACACAGGCACCAAGATAAGGGCTGCAGTTGTTGCAGTTGTTGCAGTTGGGCAAGGGTCAGAAGACAGGGTCAGAAAACAGGGTCAGAAAAAGACGGCTTGGCAGGGTACCTTGGCATGGCGTTCACGAACCTGCTGTTTCCATGCCGCCTCAGGCTCCTGGCGGTGTCTCCGCCGGTCCTGCTCTTTCGACCTGGAGGCTTCTGACACTTCTCCTCTTGCTATGGCAGCCGGTCTCCCACCTTCACCCCAGCTGTCTCGCCGACGCGCCATGGCCGAACCGTTCCGCCTGTGCCTCCGATGTCATCTCTCATCTCTCATCGCCTTGCTGATGCCCCTTTACGACCGTATTTCTGGCGGGCATAGGCCGGCCCTTATTTTCTTGAGGATTAGCTTCCATGGATCTAGCACCCGACAGGCAGACTCACCTGAGGCAACTCGAGGCTGAGTCGATCCATATCATCCGAGAGGTGGCGGCCGAGTTTCGTCGGCCCGTCATGCTGTACTCGATTGGCAAGGACTCGTCGGTGATGCTGCATCTGGCTCGCAAGGCGTTCTTTCCCGGGACGCCTCCGTTTCCCCTCATGCACGTCAACACGACCTGGAAGTTTCGGGAGATGATCGCCTTCCGGGACCTCATGGCCAAGCAGTCAGGCATGCAGCTTATCGAACACATCAATGAGGAAGGCGTCGCTGCCAACATCAACCCGTTTGACCATGGCAGTGCCAAGTACACCGATGTGATGAAGACCGCTGCACTCAAGCAAGCGTTGGACCAGCATGGTTTCGATGCTGCTTTCGGTGGTGCTAGGCGTGATGAAGAAGCCAGCCGTGCCAAGGAACGCATCTTTTCCTTTCGTGACCGCCACCATCGCTGGGAGCCCAAGAGCCAACGTCCCGAGCTATGGAGTCTGTACAACGCCAAGATCAACAAGGGTGAGTCGATTCGCGTATTTCCTCTCTCCAACTGGACCGAGCTGGATATCTGGCAATACATCCACCTCGAATCGATTCCCATCGTTCCGCTGTACTTCGCTGCGCCACGCCCGGTGGTCGATAGAGACGGAATGCAGATCATGGTGGACGATGAGCGCCTCCCCCTGGCTCAAGATGAAGTTCCTCAACAGCGCTGGGTACGTTTTCGCACCCTGGGGTGCTACCCGCTGACCGGTGCGGTCGAGTCACGGGCCTCGACGTTACCCGAGATCATTCAGGAAATGCTGCTGACTCGCACCAGCGAGCGAAGTGGTCGCGCCATCGACCATGACCAGGCTGGATCGATGGAGAAGAAGAAGCGCGAAGGCTACTTCTGACATCACGTCATAGCAACGAGCCTACTTAGCAGCAGAAATAGGGCGCTTTAACGGCGGCCTCCAGGTTGCATGCGTAGAGATAGTGACACCTCGCACCAGGGCGCGGTGCTCAACCCGTGGATGTTGGCTCTGCCTGGACAGCGTTGCTGCTGAGTTTACCCGCCGGCCGTTTTCCATGGCGGCATCCTCTCTTTCAACAGGAATTCTGCATGTCTCACCAGTCCGAGCTGATTGCCAGCGATATCGAGCGCTATCTTCACGAGCATGAGAACAAGGACCTGCTGCGGTTTATCACCTGCGGTAGCGTGGACGATGGCAAGTCGACCCTGATCGGCCGCCTGCTGCATGACTCGAAGATGATCTATGAGGATCAGTTGGCGGCCATCACTCAGGCCTCTCGGACGAGTGGGACGACGGGGGATGAGGTCGACCTTGCGCTGCTTGTCGATGGACTGCAGTCCGAGCGAGAGCAAGGGATTACCATTGATGTGGCATACCGGTTTTTCTCCACCGACCGGCGCAAGTTCATCATTGCTGATACGCCTGGGCACGAGCAGTACACCCGCAACATGGCGACTGGGGCGTCGACGGCAAGTCTTGCCATTATCCTGATAGATGCGCGACATGGTGTGCAGACCCAGACGCGGCGCCATAGCTTCATCTGTGACCTGCTAGGTATTCAACATCTGGTGGTAGCGATCAACAAGATGGATCTGGTGGGCTACGACCAGCGGCACTATCAAGAGATCGTTGAACAATATCAGTCAGTTGTCGATCGCGTCAGCGCTCGGGATATCCGCTTTATGCCGATTTCAGCGCTCAAGGGTGACAATGTGGTGGAGCCAAGTAGCGAGATGCCCTGGTACGACGGGCCGAGCCTACTGGAGCTGCTGGAAACGGTGGAATTGCAGCATGACCAGAATCTACGTGACCTGCGCTTGCCCGTGCAGTTCGTCAGTCGTCCTAACCTGGACTTTCGCGGTTATGCCGGCACGCTGACGTCCGGGATCTTGACGGCGGGAGCCACGATCAGGGTCCTGCCCCGAGGCACCACGAGCCAGGTGAAGCGAATCGTTACCATGGATGGGGATCTCGAGGCTGCGTTTCCGGGGCAGGCCATCATGGTCACTCTGGCTGGCGACATTGATGTCTCGCGAGGAGACTGGATCGTAGCTGCCGATGACCCTGTGACGCTATGCGATGGTTTCGAAGCCGATATCGTCTGGATGCATGAAACGCCGTTGGAGCCCGGCAAGCTCTACGACATCAAGCTTTCCACACGGGACCTGGCCGGGAAGGTAGTGGCCATTGGTTACCTGGTCGATGTCAACACCTTGGAGCAAAGACATGGTGTACAGCTCGATCTCAATGCCATTGCGCGCTGCCGCCTGGAGCTGACAGCCGAGGTACCAGTAGATGACTACCGCCGCTACCCGGGCACCGGGTGTTTCATACTGATTGATCGGCTCACCAACCTGACCGTTGGTGCAGGCATGATTCATAGCCCTGTGGATAGCGAACTGCCGTATGAGTTTCGCAATCATGACAGCAAAGCCAGCGTGGTCTGGAATCGCACCACGGTCACCAAGGCCATGCGTGAGCGAACCAATGGGCATGCTGGCCGATGTGTCTGGTTCACCGGTCTATCTGGCTCCGGCAAGTCCACATTGGCGAATGCTCTGGAAGTCGAACTGAATCGACGTGGCTATCACACCATGATTCTCGATGGAGACAATATCCGTCACGGGCTGTGCAAAGATCTCGGGATGAATGAGAGAGATAGAGCAGAAAATATTCGGAGAGTCGGTGAAGTAGCACGTCTCTTCGCAGAATCCGGCGTCATTGTGATAACGGCGTTTATTTCACCTTTTCGCGCAGACAGAGAAGCCGCTAGAGCTCTGTTCGATCAGGATGGTTTTGTAGAAGTGTTCGTGGACACGCCCCTGGATGTGTGTGAGAAAAGAGACCCTAAGGGACTGTATCAAAAGGCAAGAGAGGGAAAAATTTCTGATTTCACTGGCATCAACAGCCCCTACGAAGCACCCGTCGATGCCGAAATCGTTGTGGATACTGAGAAGATGAGCGAGAAGGACATTATTGCGAAGTTACTGAAGTATATGTAAGCGTCTACCTAAAGCCTTTTGGCGAGACAATCTCAGTGTTTTTGTCACGGTGATGTCGGGGTTATACATTTCTGTTAAACACGCTTTCCTGTTTGTGCAGATATACCACAGAAAGCGAGATTATCGCGAGCTCAGAAGCATGGCCGGACAATGCAGGGGACGAAAGGTAGATGCGATGGATGCTAAAGGGATGAAAGTAGGGGTGGGGGCAGGAAGAGCAATAAGCGCTGCCAGCAGGGCAGTGTTCGCCAGCAGGGCAGTGTTCCAGTGCAGTCAGATACGACTGTCTGCACTAGCACTGCTGTTGCTGTGGACCCTGGGGGGATGTACTCATTCGCCCATGGCGCCGACCCGTGATGACGCCAGCATTATGGCTACGCCGACTGGGCGGTCGTTAGATGCATCGCTGGCACGGTTTCTGACAGACGCTAGTGCGGGTAGCGTCACGGTATTGCCGAGCAGCCCCTGGGGAGCCAATGCCGAGGTACAGGCAGATGCCCCCTACTTTGCTGCGAGTCGGCGAATCTGCCGTCATCTCACGATACGACGCGCCAACGCAGAGCGAATGGTGGCGGTGGCCTGCCGGGGTGAGCAAGGTAACTGGACCAGTGATCGATTGGTGACAGCGCTGTTTAACGGAGCGGAGACCTGGTGATGGCGTACATGGACGGTACGAGCGAGGGACGCAAGCTGGGTAATAGATCTGAAGTAGCAGAAGCGGACGGCGACAGCGAGAGCTGTCGAGCCGGACTCTGCTCGCTGAAATACACCATGGCTCTCGTGATGATGGTGTGGCTCATTATGTTGCCGATCGCTGCCATGGCACAGAGCCTGGTGCTGCCGGATGACATTCTGCCAGGCGCTCAACGGCAGGAAGGAGTTGAGGCGATCGACGACCGGCCCCGCACAAACTGGCACAACGATCGCTATGGGCCTGTGGCTTCTTCGTCTATCCCCAGTACAACACCCGGCGTTGACCTGTTGCCGCCCTTTGGCGACAACCTTTTCGCGGGAGGATTCCGCGGCACTATGGCGGACGGCTTGAATCGCGACTACCGGATCAAGCCCGGTGACCAGGTGACATTGAGGGCATGGGGGGCGGTAGAGTTTGATCGCGTGATACCTGTGGACGCGCAGGGCAATATCTTTCTGCCCTCGATAGGGCCGCTTGCGGTGCAAGGCTTGAGTCATGGTGAGCTGGATGCCAGGGTGCGGGCTGCCATTCAGAACATCTATCCCGACAATGTGCAGGTCTACACCAATCTTCAGGGTGTCCAGCCCGTGGGCGTCTATGTGACCGGCTACGTTCATAGCCCGGGTCGCTACGCAGGCACTCCATCAGACTCGATCCTGTACTTTCTTGATCAGGCCGGCGGCATCGACAACGCTCTTGGCAGCTATCGTCGGGTCAAGCTGATGCGCCAAGGCCAGCACTTAGCCAGCTTCGACCTTTATCGGTTTCTCCTGGACGGCAGTATTGCTCGGCCCCAGCTCCGTGATGGCGACACCATCGTGGTGGAGGAGCGCGGGCCGTCGATTGCGGTAACGGGAGACGTGGAGCGTGCCTATCGCTACGAGCTGTTGACGAACCAGTTGAGTGGCAGTGAGCTGGTCACTTTGGCGCGCCTGAAGAGTGGGGTATCACACGCTCTACTCAGGGGACAGAGAGCGACCGGCCCGATGGCGACGTATCTGACCCTGGCGGAGTTTGCGGGCCGCCAGATCAGGCCCGGCGATGAGGTCATCTTCAGCGCTGACCATCAGGAAGACACCATTGTGGTGACGTTGGAAGGGAGCTTTATGGGGCCGTCTCGATTTGCTCTCCCTATCGACGCTCGCTTGGGTGAGTTGCTGGATGCGGTCGCCGTCCAGCGAAACCTGTCTGCCAGCGGCAATGTCTCGATTCGCCGAGAAAGTGTCGCTCTCCAGCAGAAGCAGGCATTGGAAGATAGCCTGCGTCGTCTGGAAACAACCTATCTCGGGGCATCATCCGCTACTGACGAGGAAGCGCAGATCCGTGTTCGTGAGGCTGAGTTGATTCAGACCTTCGTAGCTCGTGCCCGTCAGTTGGAGCCTAGTGGGCGGCTCGTGGTGGCTAGTGATCAAGGGGTTGCGGACATCAGGTTGCAGGATGGTGATGTGGTAACCCTGCCCGAGGCGTCTGACTCGGTGCTGATCAGCGGTGAAGTCGTCGTTCCCCAGGCGATGGTCTTTCAGACGGGAGCTGGGCTTGATCACTATCTTGAGGCTGCAGGCGGGCTGACGCAGAGGGGGGATGACGACCATATTCTGGTGGTCAGGCAGAACGGCGCCGTGCGGAATGCCGATGATGTCGCGCTCCAGCCTGGAGATGAAATTCTCGTGATGCCCAAGGTACCGACCAAGAATCTCCAGCTGGCGACAAGCCTGACGCAGATTCTCTACCAGATTGCCGTGGCTACCAAGGTAGCGGTCGATCTGTAGAGTGGCAGCGGATTTGGAGGAGAGTACCGGCATGAGTCGTGCGGCAACGCGTCATCCCTGGGTGGTGACCCGCAGTGTGTGGTATGCGCTTTTCCTGCGGGAGGCGACAGCCCGCACCATGACCGACCGTATGGGCTGGTTCTGGATGGTGGCGGAACCCATTCTTTTCACGCTTATCATGGTTGCCATCCGTAGCTTTATTCATGCGGACAGTCTTGTGATTGGTGCACCTTTCCTACCCTGGATGGTGGTCGGTTTGATGGGGTTCTTCCTCGTGCGAGAGGGCATGATCAGAGGCATGGGAGCTATCGGAGCAAATCAGGCACTATTTGCCTATCGGCAGGTTGTACCCATCGACCCGGTGATAGTACGGGTGGGCTTAGAAGGGCTGCTACGGTCTTTTATCTTTCTGCTCTTCATCGCTGGTGGCCTGTTGCTTAAGGTCGATGCTATGGCACCTGACGATGCGCTGATCGCACTGTCGTGGTGGCTGGCGCTGTGGGTGCTGGGGCTAGCACTGGGGCTGATCGTATCAGTGCTAGCCACCTTGGTGGCTGAAGTCGCCATTGTTCTAAGAATGGCAATGATGCCGCTGCTGATCCTGTCTGGCGTCATTTTTCCGATTCAGGTGGCTCCCCATTGGGCGCAACAGTATCTGCTACTGAATCCTGTGGTACATGGGATAGAGCACTTAAGAGAAGGTTTCTTCGTGTCCTACTGGCCGGTGGTGGGTGTTAGCGCAGTGTATTTCTGGCTGGTGACCCTGGCATTGATGTCACTTGGGTTGATACTCCAGCTTCGCTACAAGCACCGCCTGATGGCACATTGATCACAACGACATGATAGAGATAGAGCATCTGTATAAGCGATATCACCATCACTTGGTCAGAAACTGGGTGCTGCAGGACATCCATTTGACGATTCCGACTGGGGTTAGCGTCGGGGTATTGGGGGCTAACGGCGCGGGTAAGTCGACGTTGCTTCGACTAATCGCTGGAATGGATACCGCAGAACGTGGATGCATACGTCGTCACGTCAGGGTGTCATGGCCGATGGGACTGGCGGGCGGCTTTCAGGGAAGTCTTACCGGACGTCAGAACGTCAAGTTTGTAGCCCGGATTCATGGGGCGGGTAGGGATGTCAGTGACGTGATCCGACGTGTGGCCGAATTTGCCGAGTTAGGCGAAGCCTTTGATGAGCCAATCCGGACCTATTCAAGTGGTATGCGTTCCCGGCTCAACTTTGGTCTTTCGCTCGCATTCGACTTTGATGTCTATTTGTCGGATGAGGCCACATCTGTCGGTGATCGTGCCTTCAGGGCCAAAGCCACTCAAGCCTTCAAGGAACGTGTAGGCCGCTCAAGCCTGGTCATGGTCTCTCACAGCGAGGGCATATTGCGAGAACTCTGCCAGGCTGGGATCTATTTGAAGGAAGGCCAGGCCTTCTGGTTCGATGACATTAATGATGCTATCGCCGTGTACCATCGTGACAGCGATCAGGTACTTGGGGCGCGTGCGACCACTAGCCTCACTGAAACGGCCGTATTTCCTCAAATGGCTCCAGACCAATCAGAATCTTCAACTTTCATTGCGGGTCCTGAGACATCTCTACCGGACGCCGAACAGCAGCCCCCCGCATGTCAGCCCGCCGATGATAAGGGGGTATCACTCCGTTCCCCTAAGCCGACGGCAGGGCTTGACCAAATTCCGCTTGATACTTTGAGAAGGATGCTGAGGAAGCGGCGTCACACTATGGTGCGCTGCCAGGCACGCCTGGATGCGCTGTTGGACTCAGCCACGACTGGCGATGTTCAGCCTGACGGAAAATTACATGAAAGCTTAGTCCTACGTCGCAATATCGCGCGAGACCGTCTGCACGAAATTCGCCGAGCGATTCAGGCAAGGGACCCGGCACATCAAGGTCATGGAACATCACCATGATGATAGGCCCCAAGGATAGCATCCGCCGGGGCATCGCTACCAAGGAAGAAATACAATGCTGCGATGGTTGATGGGACGTCCCCACTGGTTTGTAGCTCTTCTATCGACTCTGGTCATGTCATTTTACTGGCTTGTGTGGGCTGAAGATCGTTACGTTTCAGAAGCCGTTGTGGTGTTGGAAAGTCCCCAGATTGCGCCTCAAACGTTTAGTTTCTCGAGCCTTCTTTCAGGTGGAAATGTCGACAGTGATATGCTGCTCCTAAGAGAATATCTACTCTCTGTCGATATGCTAAAATTGGCAGATAGACAGTTAGACCTGAGAACACACTACAGTGAAAACGGAGACATTCCGGCAAGATTATGGAATAAGAATGCACCGATAGAGGACCTGCATGAATATTATCTAAAGCGTGTCCGCGTAGCGCTGGATGATTATGCGGGCGTTCTGAAGATTGATGTTCAGGCGTTTACCCCCGAGTTTGCTCAGCGGATGACATCACTCATGCTTGAAGCAGGTGAGGCCCACATGAATGAGATTGGGCAACGTCTCGCTGAAGAACAGGTAAGGTTTCTTGAAGTGCAGGTTGAGCGCCTTTCTCAGAGACTTGATCAGAGTCGGGAGGATCTACTCGATTATCAGAATACACATGGACTGGTATCCCCGACATCAACGGTTGACAGCCTGATTCAGGTTGTCGCAAGTCTTGAAGGTGAATTGGCCAGGATGCAGGCACGGCGGAGTGCCTTGGCCAGCTTTTCGAGCCAACGCTCGGCAGATATGGTCAGAGTAGAGAGTGAAATCACAGCGCTACGGCAACAGATCGATCGGGAGCAGGAACGGCTGGCCAAAGCAACAGGAGACTCTCTCAACCGGCTATCATCTGAATATCAACGGCTTGAGTTACGCGCCAGATTTGCTCAGGAAACCTACTCGAGTGCACTGACTGCCTTGGAAGGGACCCGTATAGAGGCCGCTCGCAAGTTGAAGCAAGTGAGCGTGCTACAGAGCCCGCTTCTACCAGAGTATGCGACTCGGCCAGAGCGACTCTATAACCTCTCGATTTTTACGATTGTGGTAGTATTTATGGCCTTTATCGCTAGCATGCTGTGGATGATTGTTCAGGATCATAGAGACTAATGTGAAGCCATGAGCTATCTCGCCCATTGCTCATACTTGATCTGGCCAGATACGAACACCTCTGACACCTATAAAGTGATAACAGAATAATAGCTTGACGGCCATCACGCCTCGTCAGCTTCAATCGCACTACTACCTTCTTCTCTCGGCTAGCAGTGGTCATCCTGAAAGGATGCTGTCCACGGCACTGGGCCGATCACTTGCACGATTACCAGAGGCGCTATATGACCAAGACCTTTCTTGTAACCGGAGGGGCTGGCTTTATCGGTTCGGCCGTAGTCAGAGAGCTGATTGCTAATACCTCTCACCGCGTCGTCAATGTCGACAAGTTGACGTATGCCGGGAACTTGGCCTCTGTCGCCTCCGTGGCGTATGACGCTCGCTACACTTTTGAGCGCGCCGACATTTGCGATGATGACGCCATGGCGAGAATTTTCGAACAATATCAGCCGGATGTTGTCATGCACCTGGCAGCCGAAAGTCATGTCGATAGGTCCATTGATGGTCCGCGGGAATTTATCCAGACCAATGTGGTGGGAACGCTGACATTGCTTGAGGTGGCACGTGCGTATTGGGAGCGCACCAAGCAAAGCGAAGAAGACAAGGCCAGGGGGTTTCGTTTTCATCACATCTCTACGGATGAGGTGTACGGAGACCTGGATGATGATGGTAGTCTTTTTACTGAGCAGACCCCCTACGCCCCCAGCTCACCTTACTCGGCTAGCAAAGCAGGATCAGACCATCTTGTTCGAGCATGGCTTCGTACCTATGGCTTACCCTGCATCATCACTAACTGCTCCAACAACTATGGGCCCTACCACTTTCCCGAGAAGTTGATTCCGTTGATGATTCTCAAAGCGCTACAAGGAAGCCCCTTGCCCGTTTACGGTGACGGAGGGCAGGTGAGGGACTGGTTGTATGTCGAAGATCACGCCCGTGCCTTGGTGCAGGTGGCAACGGAGGGAGTAGTGGGTGACACATACAATATTGGTGGTCATAACGAAAAAACCAATCTGGAAGTGGTGCACATGCTCTGCGACCTTTTGATGGAGATGGCGCCGTCAACACATCACTATCGGGACCTTATTACCTACGTCAATGATCGTCCAGGGCATGACCGGCGCTATGCCATCGATGCCTCCTATATACAGCGATCGCTTGGCTGGGCACCTCGCGAGACCTTCGAATCAGGCTTGCGCAAGACCGTCTCCTGGTATCTTGCCAATGAGCGATGGTGGAAGGCAGTCCAGGATGGAAGTTACCGCGCCGAGCGACTGGGTGTATTGTCATGAGCGTAGTGTTGCTGGGAGCGTCTGGTCAGGTAGGGCATGAGTTGCGCAAGGCTCTGGCGATTCATGCTGACGTGCAGTCACCCTCCCGATCCGAACTGGACCTCGCAGATATAGATCAGGTGCGCGCCTATCTATCCCATTATCATCCCCAGTGGGTGATAAACGCCGCGGCGTACACCGCAGTGGATAAGGCCGAGACCGAGACCGAGCTAGCCTTTCGACTCAACGCTGGGTTACCAGAGTGTCTGTCCAAATACTGTGCCGAGCGAGACATATTGCTGACGCATTACTCTAGCGACTATGTGTACCCAGGCGATGGAGAGCAGTCCTGGAAGGAAGATAGTCCGACAGGACCCTTGTCCTACTACGGTCAGTCAAAATTGGCGGGCGATGAGGCGGTGCAGGCCAGTGGCTGTGCGAGCCAGATATTCCGCACCAGCTGGGTATACAGCGCCAGGGGCAATAACTTCATGAAGACCATGCTGAGATTGGGTCGTGAGCGTGACTCATTATCTGTGGTCGATGACCAAGTAGGCTCACCGACGCCCGCCCGCTTGATTGCGGACATGACGGTATGGGCTTGGCAGCGCTATCTGGATGACCAGACTCTGACAGGGCTTTTTCACTTGGCCCCAAGAGGAGAGGTGTCATGGCACGATTTTGCCCTCGAGATCTTTCGTCTAGCGAGAGAGGCGAATATCCCGCTCGCGATAGACGAGGCGGCGCTGGCGCCTCTTGCGACAAGCGAATATCCCACTGCGGCGACGCGCCCCTCCAACTCCCGTCTTTGCCTTCGTCTCATTGAGAAAACGTTCGGTGTAAAAATGCCACACTGGAAGGATCAGCTGGCGCTAACGCTGACAGATTACTTGAAATAGGGAAGCATTCGAAGTTAATGCTGTTGGCATTCTGGAAGGGAGAGTATTTTCGCGGCTCCGAGTAAAGCCTATCCTAACGCTAATTCTCAGGTTGCCTATTTCCATCTAATCCTATCATTCCCACTTTCCGCTGGCTGAAAGGTGTGTGTTTTACACGACACACTCCCACACTGGCTTCTCTATATTGTCGATATCGCCCCATGAGCTTGAGGGCCAGTCAAACGATTGCAAAAGTAGTAAAGTAAATAACTGGTCGGTAAGTGCTTTAAAAAGACAGATTTCTGGTCTGTCCAACTATATTGTTCTGCTTTCCTTGATATTTAATCCCGTCCTTCCCTTCGTCGCGTTTCTACCTTGTCCTATATGTCGTCGACAAATCACTGAATATGTTAGCGAATCCGTTAATAAAAATAGCGTGTCCAGTGGTCAGCATCCCCAGAGGTCTTCACCATGAATCGTAAGGGTATTATCCTTGCCGGAGGTTCCGGCACACGTCTACATCCCATCACCCACGGCGTGTCGAAGCAGCTGCTTCCGGTCTACGATAAGCCAATGATCTACTATCCGCTATCCGTTCTGATGTTGGCGGGAATACGCGACATTCTTGTAATTTCCACGCCTGAGGATCTACCCGTATACCGTCAGCTATTGGGGAACGGTGAAAAATTCGGTGTTTCCCTTAACTATGCCATTCAGCCGAAACCCGAGGGGCTTGCCCAGGCGTTCATCATTGGCGAGGACTTTATCGGCAGTGATCCGGTCTGTTTAGTTTTGGGCGATAACATTTTTCACGGACAACATTTCTCAGAGCAGCTGTTGAGGGCGTCGGATCAATGCCGTGGAGCTACTGTCTTTGGATATTTCGTTAAGGATCCCGAGAGATTTGGTGTCGTCGAGTTCGATCAAAACGGCCGTGCCATATCGATCGAGGAAAAACCGACACGTCCGAAGTCATCCTATGCAGTGACCGGTCTCTATTTTTATGACAATAATGTTGTCGATATTGCTAAAAGTGTGAAGCCTTCCGCCAGGGGAGAGCTGGAGATCACCTGTATCAATAACGAATATCTGGACCGCGGTCTACTTCACGTCGAGCGTTTGGGAAGAGGCTTTGCATGGCTCGACACCGGGACACATGACAGCCTTCTCGAGGCGGCTCAATACGTACAGACAGTAGAGCATCGCCAGGGACTGAAGATTGCGTGCCTGGAGGAAATTGCCTGGACTCAGGGATGGATTAGTGACGAATTCCTTTTATATCAGGCCGCGGGACTAGCCAAGACGGGCTATGGAGTCTACCTAAAACAATTGGTGTCGTCCAAGGCAGTCGGGCTCTGACAGGCTAAGCATAGAGGAAAGGAATAGGTCGATGAATGCAGAGAAACTGGCAATACCCGATGTTGTGCTAATGACCCCTCAAGTGTTTGGAGATGAGAGGGGGTTCTTTATGGAAACATTTCGCCAAGAGCTCTTTAATGAGCACTGTGGCGAGCAGAAGTTTGTTCAGGATAATCATAGTCGATCAGAGCAGCATATTCTAAGAGGACTCCATTATCAGCTTAAACAGCCACAAGGCAAGCTAGTGCGAGTTATTCGGGGAGAGGTGTTTGATGTTGCAGTTGATATGCGACGTAATAGTAACACCTACGGAAAATGGGTAGGTGCCCTTCTTAACGAAGACAACAGGCAAATGCTGTGGGTTCCTCCAGGCTTCGCCCATGGTTTCTATGTCACCAGTGACCAAGCCGAATTTGTTTACAAGTGTACTGACTACTATGCCCCGGGTGATGAGGTGTCGATTCGTTGGGATGACGAGACACTGTCGATAGATTGGCCTCTAAGTGGCGGTACTCCGCGTGTGTCTGACAAGGACGCACGAGGGATGGCATTTATCGATGCCCCTGGCTACTAGATGATAGATAGGGAGTGAAAGTAGTGGATGATGAATCAGGGCAGGGGCAGGCCTCCTCGGAGTATCCGGACCTGACGAATTTGGCGTTATCAGCAAGGCTACGGCGTATGCAGACCTCATTCAGCTGGCGTGCGACCAAGCCTCTTCGCGACCTGGGTGGTTTGTATCACAAATATATCAAGAAGAGCAGCCGACTGGACCTGCTGCCCATCCACGAGCTGCAACTCATTACTAGAGATAACCGCGTCATATGGGTAGCGGTAGGGGATGATCCTCAGTTCTTGTTAACACCACTCAATCCGGCAGTCCTTAAACAAGGCGGCTGGTTTAGTTTGGAGTACGACTTCTCTGCGCGCTTTGCAGTCGAGCAGTGTCTGTATCTTGACTACGGCGACGGCTTCCAGCCTGATGTCGTGTGGACCCGCAACGTCGCCAAGCCAGGGCGGCAGCGCCTTGTTCTCTACATCCCGGTAGGGACGCAAGGTCTGCGGCTCGACCCCATGACACGACCTGGCGAGTTCCAACTTGAAGATCCTCTGCTAAGACGAATCGATCCACCTCAGCTTGAGCGCCCTTGGTCAGGAATTGATGGATTTCTAAAGTGTTGCGAGGGCTGCGCTGTCACTCTGACTGAGGCCCAACAACTCGAGCGATGCCTAGAAGGGGAATTCCATTGGCGATCCCATGGGACCGACCCCGCATTCACTGTCAGCCGACGGGCCCAGGACGGCTTGAGTGAGGGCTGGTGTCGAATCGAGTTCATCATCACAGGTGAGTATCAACATCAGGTCGCCAAGCTTTATGTCGACTATGGTGAAGGCTTTACGGAAGATGAGTCCTACCCAGTGCCCTTTCAGTCTGGCGTTGCCACCACAAGGGTGCTGCGCCTATCTGGAGATGTGGTCAATATTCGTTTCGACCCATGGGAACGGGAGGGGCTGTTCCGACTCGAGCGACTGTGCATCGATAATGTTTTGGAGGGTGACGCTCACAAGGACATTGCCACCAGACTAGCCAGTAGTCGCTCTGAGTATGCCGGCCTGTCGGCATCGGACATATGGTCGGGTGCGGTAAATGATGTCTCGATGGAAGAAGGCGAACATCATGGTGAGCCCGCGAAGGTCTCGCAGTCAGAAGGCAAAGTCAAAGACCTAGAAGGCCCTGAGGATATCCTCCATCGATTACTGGAGGATTACGCCGAGACCTTCATTGTTAATGATGCCGAGCTTTCTTACCAAAAATGGATTGATGAGGTAGAAACTCTCGACTTACCCAGCAGAGACACGATTAAGGACTTCATTTCGGCGATACCATCACCGGTCGTTATCTCGATTTTGGTTCCCGTATACAATACTGATGAGCACCTCTTGGCGCAATGTATTGAATCAGTTGTCGCTCAGTCCTACCCCCATTGGGAGCTGTGTCTTGTCGACGATGCCTCTCCGTCACCACATGTGTCAAAGGTGTTGAAGACGTATAGTGAAAGAGACAAACGCATCAAGTTCCATCTCCGTGAAGATAACGGCCACATTTCCCGAACCACCAATGATGCCCTCGCACTTGCAACAGGAGAGTATGTGGCGTTGCTGGATCACGACGATGAACTAGCAGTAGATGCTTTGTATTTCGTTGCCAGAGAAATCTATGCACACCCTAATGTCCAAATTATCTACAGCGATGAAGACAAGATTGATTTCTCGGGTATGCGGTGTGAGCCCCACTTCAAACCAGATTGGAATGTGGATCTTCTCTATTCACAGAACTATGTTTCTCATCTAGGTGTCTATCAGCGAACGCTTGTTGAAAAGATCGGTGGGTTTCGCGTAGGCGTCGAAGGCTCTCAGGACTATGATCTTGTGCTGAGGTGTCTACCCCATGTGCATCCGGACAATATTCGGCATATTCCTCGTGTATTGTATCACTGGCGAGCAATTGAAGGTTCCACTGCACTGGCCGAAGAGGGAAAGGATTATACAACACCTGCTGGAATCAAGGCACTACAAGATCACTTTATGTCCTCTGCGATAGAGGGAGCGATGGTTCAGCAGGGGATGGTAGGAAATACCTATCGAGTGCAGTGGCCGACTCCCCAACCTTCGCCACTTGTGAGCATGTTGATTCCTACCAGAGACAAGAAGGAAGTCACAGAGTTGGCAGTTCGTAGCATACTTGAGAAGACACTGTATTCACATTACGAAATTATTATTCTTGATAATGGTAGCGTCGAGCCGGAGACTCATGCGTTCTTTGAGGAGATTCAACGGGAAGACTCCCGTGTGACGGTGGTACGTTATGATCATCCATTTAATTACTCTGCGATCAATAACTTTGGCGCAACACTGGCCAAGGGAAGTATCATCGGGTTGATTAATAATGATGTGGAAGTTATCTCGCCAGAGTGGCTCGGAGAAATGGTATCTCACGTCTGCCGAGAGGATGTGGGATGCGTCGGAGCCAAGCTTTACTACGGTAACGACACTATTCAACATGCGGGTGTTATTGTGGGGCTAGGGGGCGTCGCTGGCCACTCTCATAAGCACTTTCCTAAGGAGTCCGGTGGTTACTTCAATCGTCTCAAGGTGGTGCAATCGGTTACAGCCGTGACGGCGGCCTGCCTGCTGGTCAGAAAGGATGTTTATGACGAAGTCGGCGGTCTAAACGAAAACGAATTGAAGGTTGCATTTAACGACGTCGATTTTTGTTTAAAGGTACACGCTGCCGGGTATCGTAACATCTGGACTCCGTATGCAGAGTTGTATCATCACGAGTCTATCAGTCGTGGTGCAGAGGATAACCCCGAAAAAGTCGCCCGATTTAATGCAGAAATTGAGTATATGAAGAGCTCATGGGGAAAAATCATTGATCATGACCCGAGCTATAACCCCTGCTTGACAAAGAGTCGCGAAGATTTTTCTATTGGCGGCCGATAATGAA
The DNA here is from genome assembly GCF_019800795.1 of Halomonas sp. DP3Y7-2. Taxonomy (NCBI): domain Bacteria; kingdom Pseudomonadati; phylum Pseudomonadota; class Gammaproteobacteria; order Oceanospirillales; family Halomonadaceae; genus Halomonas; species Halomonas sp. DP3Y7-2. The sequence continues at coordinate 186,692 of NZ_JAHVKJ010000001.1, read as the reverse complement.
TGCTGTCCTAAATGCCACTAGCGGAGCTAGTGAGAGAGCCCGGAGGGATGATGGCGAAGAATAATGCACTAATTAACAAGGGTATCGTAGTTGTAGGAAATCCTAAGTCGGACAGGACCTCTCCTATCATTGTCATTGGTACGGCTCGCGGCGGGACGTCCATGGTCGCGGGTGTTCTAGCGAGGCTGGGTGTTTACATGGGCGATCGGGCCAGTCATCCAGTATACGAGGATGTCCGACTTTCGAGTGCCTTTGAGCGTAATGAGCGTGCCAAGGCAAGGCATATCATAAATGAGTATGATGCTAAGCATGGTCACTGGGGTTGGAAGAGGCCCTCCATTATTGATCGTCTAAGCGACGTCGATACTCTTATCCCAAATGCTCGATATATATTTATTTATAAAGATATACTTTCTATCGCCCAGCGAAATTCTATTTCTATGCTCGAGCAAGTGACAACTGGTATGGAGCGCGCATTAACTCAATATCAAAATACACTCGATTTCATTAATCGTGGAACTGCACATGCCATGTTGGTGTCGTACGACAAGGCTACGGCCTATCCTGATGTATTTCTCTCTATGCTAGAGGAGTTCTGTTCTATTCATCCATCGAGGGAGCAGCATGATAGTGCGCGTTCTTTTATTGATCCAGAACCCGAGGATTACATTGAAGCCACCCGCATAACAAAGTCTCAGGGCAGCCTGGTGTCGTTTGATGGGCAACGTGTTAGGGGATGGGCTCAGTACGTCCATCGGGGGCAGCATGCTGAGGTCGAGATCTTTATCGGTGAGCGCTCCATTGGCGTGGTGACTGCGAACGAAGCGGACCCGGGCTGTGGTGCGCCCGATAACTTGGCTTGCGGATTTTCCTTCACTTTACCGAAAGATGAAGGTGTACTGCCTGGTGAGTGCGTAAGGGCAAGGGTCGTCAACGATGTTGTTGATTTGGTGAACTCACCGATGAGGATGAGTTAGCAATGGAAAAGTTTTGCCTAGCCGGAATTGTAAAAAATGAAGTCGACTATATGTTGGAATGGGTAGCATGGCATCACCTTGCCGGTTTTGACCATGTCATCGTAGCTGACAACATGTCGACCGATGGCACGAGGTCATTGCTTGAGGCCATGGAGTTAGCTGGTCTAATTAAGTTGATATATCAGCCGACTCTTGCAAGAAATACTCAAGCGCATTGTTATAACCGAGTGTTGGAAAGTGCTCTCGGAAAGTTTGAGTTTGTGATGTTCCTTGATGCTGACGAATTTCTGGTTCATGAAAGTCAACGACATGGTGAAGAACGACGGTTGCTCGATGAGTTAACATCCTGTGGCGGTGTCGGCAGTATCAGCATCAATTGGCGCTGTTTCGGTTCGGGCGGTCTTATAAATAAGTCTGCAGAACCTGTGCTTCGTCGATTTACGCATTGTAGCGATAGTTCTGATTTTTCAGCAGACCGACATGTGAAAAGCATGATCCGTGTGGATCACGTTAAGCGAACTGGGATTCATGCATCATTACTTATTTGCGATATGAGGCATATCGATTGCCAGGGTGAAGACATTCGGGATTTTTCGTGCTGGCCGGATGATAAGGGTAAGCCTGATCCGCGAAGCGGTATGACAGATAGCATCAGGAAAGGCCCTCTTCGGGTGCATCACTACGCGGTGAAAACAGAAGAGGAGTATCAGCAGAAGCGTCTTCGCGGTAGTGCTGTAAAGGGGAATACATTTGATCGCGGTGATGACTATTTTCGTTATCATGACGTCCGTGGTGCAGAATTCGCCTTCCAGCCCGGGAAACTAAGCCGCCTTGAGCGAGAAATGGCTGGCTTGGATCAGCGCCTAGCTAGTGAGACCCCATTAGGGCGCCCTCTGAGGGGGATCGTTAGTGTATCTAATGCCACAACGGTGATGGGCTGGATCACTGACTTGCAAGGTGATGCTGGTGGTCTATTTGTGAACATATTTGTCAATGGCGTGCATGTAGGTCGTGTTTCGGCTGACATGTATCGTCCAGATCTTCTACATTCGGGTAGGTCAGTGAACGGCTACTGTGGTTTTCGTTGGACGCATCCTCTTCCGTTGAAGCTTGGTGATAGGGTAACAGTGACGCCCCATGCCAACGCATCTAATTTGGGCGGCCAAAGCAATATCGTTGTAGGCAAAGAGTGAGATGCCTTTGTTTTGTTTGGAAAACTATAGTAACTGCGCCCCTGAGGGACAGCAAGATTCGGGGTGGAGACTTTTGCCATGTCACATGATAGACGAATACATGGTTTGAATCTCAATGATTGTGTGATACTGAGATGTTCATTGCAGGTTTGTGGGACGTTGATTCTCCTTAGAGAAAAGGTGTGTGAGGTATGCAGCTGCATGAAGAAGAATGTCCTGTATTAAGTGAGGTGACCGTGGGACCTTTATTTTTTATTCACATACCTAAGACGGCTGGTACAAGCTTTCGTTTAGGGGTGCAGCAGGCGTTAGGTAACCAACATATTGTGTATGACTATGGGCTTGAGGCACAGGGAACTCATGCTTTAGTACGGCAGTATATGTACGAGGGTCGTGATAATGTATGGCAGTTTTACCGTAGCTGTGTCGACATGCAGGCAAAGATGGTGGCCGGTCACGTTAATGCTGTGAAGTATCTACCTGTTTGCGGGGCAACTCAAACCCTTACGTTTCTTCGTGATCCTCTTCAGCGCGCGGCATCCGAGTACTGGCATTACCAACGACATGACCGTTACAAAATGAGCTTTTCTGAGTTCATCAGGCTTGAGGGTTTTTTGAATCGACAGCTTGCAGTGCTTCGTGGTGTCGATCCTGAAGCTATCGGTGTCATCGGACTCACCGAACGCTACTCAGAGAGTTTGGAGATTATCAATACTCGCTATGACATTGATGTTCCTCAGCGGCAGGAAAATCTTGCAGCGCCGCGGCTCGGTGCTCGCTACGATATCGACCCAGACGATGAGCGAGACTTTCTCGAGCTGAATGCTAGAGAAGTGGAGCTTTATCAGCACTGCTGCAAGCTCTTTGACGTCCGCATGCAACTCTATCGGCAGAATCTGCCTTTTTCTCACTGCAAGATGACCCGTTGTGATATTCAAGGTGTTGCTGGATGGGCGTGGTGGGAGACGGAGTCCGATGATCAGGTGGTAGTGGAAGTATTGGTCAATGGCGAGCGAGTAGTAACGGTTCCGGCGACACAGTCCTGTAGTGATGTTCAAAGCTGGCGAGCACCGAGAAGTGGCTGTGTGGGATTCAAGGTAGCGATCAAGTTATCAGCGGGCGATGAAGTGCAGTGTCGAGTCGCAGATACCGGTCAGTGTTTCCCGATCGAACCTTACCGAATAGCGGCGCCACATTGACGTGGAGCATCAGACTATCTGCAGACTTGAGCACGCAGCATGAGTGAGGATAGTACGTCTTCGGGGGTGTTACGACTTCTTGAGCGAGCGCATTTTATCGTCCACCCTCAGCGGTATTGGCGGCCTTGGAGTGGTTTGGAAGAGCTCAGCGGTGGTCGTCACGACTGGCAATGGGAGGCTCTGGATGATGATCCCCAGTTTCTTCAGCGCAAGCACTTGCCCCTTCCCGGTTGGCACATGGTCGAACTCGACCTGGACCACGATCAGCTGCACGCGCTAGTACGCCTGTATTTTGATACCGGTAGCGGCTTCAGTGAAGAGGAGTCGCTCGTGGTGCCCTTGAGAAACGGGCGCATCAGTAAGCGTCTTGTGTATGTCAAAGGGTGGCTGAGACGCCTACGCTTTGATCCTCTCGATTCGCCTGGGCGCTTTGCTGTCAGACATTTTCGTATCGTCTGGCTGACTCCCTGGTTTGCTCATGATCGTCTGAGCCAGCGACTGGTGAACATGCACCACCGTTGGCGAAATGTCTCGCGTGCAAGTGTGGTACAGGGCTGTCGTCAGCGCGCCAGATTGGAGCAGCGCCACTGGCGTGAATTGGCGCTAGCAGACTACGAAGAGACGTTTGAGCGGATGTGCTCGGGTCAAAGCTATCCCCAATGGTTACGCGAGCGTGGCTGGGAGGAGGCGTGGGAGCGCCGAGACGAGCAGGATACTAGCGCATCTTCTTTTCCTGTTGGGCCGGTAGGGCCCTCTGATCATCGTGTGGTGGCCCGGTCCGCGACGATATTGGGTGAGGGCAGACTACATACCTTAGTTGAGGGGGCGGATGTACCGGCGGATGAAGTGACGGCCAGGTGGCCTGATGCTCATCTTCCACTGCCAGCGCGTGAGGCGGTAAAGGCTGGAGAGGTCATCTATCGCCAGAATTGGCGGACGACCAGTCGACAGGCCGATTTTGGGGAAATTCGCGCCGGGACCGATGGGCTTCGTGGCACCCGCGCACGTGATCGTTCAAGAACCCGTCGGTCAAGAAGGAAAGCGGGGGGAGCGCGATCTCGTGATGACAGTCGCAGTCGACAGCGGGTGAGGCTGGAGCACAAAATATCGTTCGGGCGTATGGATGTGCAGGGGGAGTCATGGTTGGTCCGTTCACGGGCCGGTCCCAGGTTCTCCGCTCGGGACGTAACTGGTGCGGCCCAGGCAGCCGACGCCCATAGAGTCTGTCATCCTACGACACCACAGGTGTCGATTCTGGTTCCCGTCCACGACCCCGTGCCGGCTCATCTGCGTCAATGCCTTGAATCGGTACTGGGGCAGGACAGTCCCCATTGGCAGCTGTGCCTGGTAGATGATGCTTCCCAGGACCCTCAGGTGATTGCCCTGCTTGAGGAGTTTGCTGCAAGGGACAACAGAATCGAGTTCGCACGCCTTGAGCAGCATGGGCACGTGTGCGCAGCCAGCAACAAGGCGCTGTCCATGGCCAGAGGGCAGTACATCGCCTTGTTGGATCATGATGACATGCTATCGCCGTGCGCCTTGAGCTATGTGCTAGAGGCTACCAGCCTGTTTCCCGCGCCACTGCTCATGTATAGCGATGAAGACAAGATCGACGCCCGTGGCTATCGCTGTGAACCACACTTCAAACCAGGGTATAACCCAGACCTGCTGTTGGCACAGAACTACATCGCTCACTTGTGTGTGTTTGATATCGAACTGGTACGTCAACTTGGGGGCTTCCGCCCTGGCTTCGAGGGTAGCCAGGACCATGACCTTGCGTTGAGGGTGTGTGCTGCGGCGGATCCTGATCGCGTCGTCCATATCCCACGCGTGCTTTATCACTGGCGTGCTTCTCCCGGCTCTACGGCCTTGTGCAGCGACGCCAAGCAGTACGCCTTCGATGCCGGACTGCGCGCCGTGGCAGACCATTTGCAACAGGCCGGCAGCGGGGCTGAGGTAGAACCAGGGCCGTTGCCCCATACCTACCGAGTTCGCTGGCCGTTGCCTGACCCTCTACCATTGGTCAGCCTGCTGGTTCCCACCAAGGATCGTATCGATCTGTTGGCGCCCTGTGTTGAAGCGATTCTCTCGCGCACCCGTTATCCGCACTTCGAACTGCTGATTCTCGATAACGACACTCGCTGTCCAGAAACGCTGGCATACCTCAAAACCGTCGCTGCGGCGGATAAGCGTGTCAGAGTAGTGGCGTGGAACCACCCGTTCAATTATTCGGGAATCAATAACTTTGGCGCCCGCCATGCTCGGGGCGAGTTGCTCGGTCTACTCAATAACGATATCGAGCCGATCAACGAAGATTGGCTAGATGAAATGGTACGTCACGCGGTGAGGCCAGACATCGGCTGTGTCGGTGCCAAGCTCTACTATCCCAACGACACGATCCAGCATGCGGGCGTTGTACTTGGCATAGGGGGAGTGGCTGGGCATGCCCACAAGTATTTCAGTCGTCACGCTAACGGTTACTTTTCGCGGTTGATGCTGGCTCAGAACTATTCTGCGGTGACGGGGGCCTGCCTGCTCGTTCGAAAGTCGCTGTTTGATCAGGTAGGCGGACTGGATGAGCGCCACTTGCCTGTCGCCTTCAATGATGTCGACTTTTGTTTGCGAGTCCGCGCTGCCGGTTATCGCAATATATGGACGCCGTATGCCGAGTTGTACCACCACGAGTCTGAGTCTCGTGGTGCGGATGACAATGCCAGCAAGCGGGCCAGAGCCAGTGGTGAGGTGCTGTATATGCGCAGCACCTGGAAAGAGCAGCTTGATCACGACCCCGCCTACAACCCCAACCTGACCCTGGTTCATGAAGATTTTTCTTTACGCTGATAGCGGCCGTATCGAGGCGCTGGGCGATGTCAGGCAAGACAGTAGGCACGTTGGCTCTTGTGGCATGCCCTGCTGGAGCTCTTCCGGCGGGAACTCAGCTTATGAAAGCTGATGATCTGAAAGGCAGAACCGGGCTGCGCCATGCAACGGGAAGCCTGAGCGCCGCCCGGGGAAGATGGCTATTGCTTAGCGATGGTGCGCTGCCCACTGAAGATATCTACTTTATGGCGACGGCGGCGCCCGGGTTGCGCAAGGCCGGCGCCAACGTGACTCGCTTGAATACTCGACGATGGGTGACTCCCGGACTATGTTGGCCTTGGCTCGGGCGCCTGTTGTCCGGGGCACAGGTCATTGTCTGCAGAAGTTTGCCCCGCGCCTGGCTTGAGCTGCTCGAGTCGCAGCGTGGCCTTTTGGCGAGTCTGCATTACCTGCTGGACGATGACATCGGGGCAGCCGCTGAGGAGGCCAGCCTACCGCTGCCCTATCGTGAGCGTATGGCCTTGTTGTCCCGCCACTGCGTACCTCGGCTATTAGCCCTGGCTGATGAAGTCGTGGTGGCAAGTGAGCGATTGGCCCGTTGTCTCAGTAGCCACCACGGGACGGTGACGGTGTTGGCGCCGGCTCTAGGCTCATTGCCTGGCGCGGCGACTCCGCTGCCAGGTGACGGGCAGTGGCGGCTGGGATATCACGGTACGCGAGCCCACCGAGAGGACCTTGCAAAGATCGGCCCAGCCCTCGTCAATGTCTTGTCGTCGTTTGACAGCGCCTCGCTGGAGGTGGCGATGGGCGCATTTACCCCTGAACCGCTGCGCGACCATAAGCAGGTCATGATCCTTGCACCCATGGGGTGGCATGCCTATCGGCGACGGCTCGGCCAGACGCGCTGCACGTAGGGCTTGCTCCGCTGTGGCCATCAGCCTTTAACAGTGCCAAGTCACACCTAAAGTTTCTCGAGATTGCTCGTATGGGAGGGGTCGGTGTCTACAGCCGCCGCTCGCCATATCAAGAGATCGTCGATGATGGCGAGGATGGCGTGCTGGTAGATGATGATGATCTCGCCTGGCAGGAAGCCCTGGAGCGGTTGCTGTCGTCCCCAGAACAGATGCAGGTCATGGCCAGGCGTGCCGTGGAAAAGGCCGCGGATATAGGTAACCCGGCGAGGCACGAAGCCTTTTGGCGCGAGCGACAATGCTAGGAAAGTTTTTTCGATACTCAGGGCTTGTCTGACTTGATGCTCCTTTCTCCTTTCTCCTTTCTCTCTTCTCTCTTCTCTCTTCTCTCTTCTCTCTTCTCTACTGCTTCTCCCTACGTTGATGGTTCCCCATTCACGCTGTTGCTGCTCACAGGCTTGGGTGTTTTCTTTGTTGGATCATTGGTTTTCCGTTGCTGGGGGAAAGGTCAGGGTCCTTCAATCACTACCATTTCATGACGATGTCGCCATCAATCCACCCAGCGTTTGCAGGGTGACGTCGATCTGCTCGTGTGTATGTTCGCTACTGACAAAGAAGCGCAGGCGGGCGCTTCGCTCTGGCACGGCGGGATAGAGAATTGGCTGGACATTGATGCCAGCCTCCAACAGTCGGTGAGAGAGCTGGGTAGCCTTGGCCGAATCGCCCAGAATAACTGGAATGATGGCATGGCCTTGGCAATGTCCTGTCTCTAGTCCTAGCGCTCTGCAACCTGCCAGTAGACGCTGAGCGTTGTGCTGCAGGGCGGTGACGCGCCACGGCTCCTGCTCAAGAAGCTCGAGCGCGCGAATCGCAGGGCCCCCGAGCTGCGGTGCCAGGCCAACACTGTAAAGGAATCCTGGCGCCAGATAGCGCAGGGTGTCGATCAGCGGTTGGCAGCCGGCAATGTAACCACCGCTCGATGCCAGTGCCTTGCTGAGCGTGCCCATCCAGATATCGACCTCGGCGGCAGATACGTCGCAATGCTGGTACAGCCCTTGTCCAGTCGCTCCCAACACCCCTAGTGAGTGCGCTTCATCCACCATGAGCCAGCACTGATGGTGACGCTTGACGGCAATGAATCGGGTTAGGTCCGGCGTATCACCATCCATACCGTAGAGCCCTTCGATCACCACCAGTACCCGCTCGAAACGTTGGCGGTGGCGTCGAAGCAGCTGGTCCAGGGCGTCGGGATCATTGTGAGGAAAGCTCATGCGCGTGGCCCCGGATAGCTTGGCGCCGACGAGCACGCTGTTATGGATCAGGCTATCGTGAACGATAAGGTCTCGTGGCCCGACCAACATGGCAATGGTGGACACATTGGTCGCGTGGCCACTGACGAAGGCCAGGGCATCGTCGCTCTGATAGTGCTGGGCCAGCGCGCCCTCCAGTTTTTGGTGGAACGGCCGTTCGCCGGCCACGATGCGACTGGCGGAAACGGAAGTCCCATAGCGTTCGATAGCGTGACGCGTCGCGGCGATGACCCTGGAGTCTCCTGCCAGTCCCAGGTAGTCATAGCTGGCAAAGTTGATGACATCGCGACCCTGTAGCTGACTAACGGCCCCCGCTCTGGTGTCATGACAGCGGAAGAAGGGGCTGGCGACGCCGGCGGCGCCGGCGAGTGAGCGCATCATGCTGATCTGGCGATAACCTTCCAGCGTGCTGAAGTCGGTGAGGTCTGGGTGGGCATCCTGGCGGCCAGGCAGCTCGCTGTGGCTGGCATCCTGCCGCCTGGCCTGATGGAGCCATCGTTCCTTCAATACTTTGCGTTCGTCAGGCGTCATGCCCCCTCCTTCTCGGCCGCTGTGCTTGCACCATGACGGTGGGCCAGGTGGGTCTGCTCGTCGTGTACCGTGTCGGATGGGCCCATCGCCTGTTCGCAGATCAGGTTAACGGTTCGCTTGAGCGTTGCTGCGTCTGCCAGGGCCATGGGAGACAGAGTGACACCCAGCTGGTGATCGATAGCCGTCACCAGCTCGACCCCCATCAGGGAGTCGAACCCCAGTTCCGAGAGACGCTTGTGGCCGTCGATCCGCTCCGGCTCGAGCATCAGGATGCTGGCGAGCTGCTGGCGTACCACGCTTTCCACGATCTCCGCCCTTTCGTTTTCGTCCAGGGTCGCCAGGTCGACTTGGGGGAGAGTCACTTCTGAGCTGTCCGTCCGTTGCCACTGCTGACGCAGGTCGTCAAAGCGGCGCTGGGCGGGCAAGCCATCGACGGGGCCAATTACAGCGCCGACCCCGATATCCTCGGTGATGGCCTGTTGAAGCTGGTCCAGCGCCTGGCCGGCACGCAGCTGACTGCCCCCCATGCGCTTGGCCAGTGACTGTTGAAGGGAGGGATGGCGCGCGAGAAAGCCGGTGTCCTCGATGATGCCCCAGCTCAGACAGGTAGCAGGCAGGCCCGCCCGACGTCGTCTCACGGCAAGGGCTTCCAGCGCTATATTGGCGGCAACGTAGGCGGACTGCCCAGGGCTGCCGAAAACGGTGGTGGCGGAGGCATACAGTACGAACAGCTGCAGTGGGCAGTCGCGGGTCAGGTGATCCAAATGCAGTGCCCCCAGCAGCTTGGCTCCCAGCGTTGTCTCCAGGTGGGAGCGCTCTAGATGGTGCACCAAGGCGTCATCGATGGCGGCCGCCGCATGGATGACCCCTCGCAGGGGAGGGCGCTGCTGTTGCGGGTCCTTGATCAGCGCAGCGAGCGCTGCGCCATCGGCAAGGTCCACGCAGGGGGTCTCCACGGTAATGCCCTGGCTATGCCAGCGATCGACTGCCGCCTTGGCTTCGGCGCTGCTGGCGCCAGATCGACTTAACAGCAGCAGGTGACGGGCACCGCGGTCCACCAGTCGCTGGGCAGTCGCCAGCCCCAGCCCCGATAGCCCTCCGGTGATCAGGTAGCAGCCGGCTGCATCGAGCCAATGTTCTTCAGGACTGAACTCACCCCCTGTCAGTGAACCCCGCTCATGGTCGCTGGGCTCAACGCCTGTCCTGATCACGTGAGAGGCGAGTCCGGTGGCGACAGCGCTGTCCGGTAGCTCGCTCTGGTGGGCAGTGTCAGGGACGGTCACGATGATCTTGCCAATATGTGCGGCCTTTTGCATGTGGCGAAAAGCATCGACCACGCGTTCCGCAGTGAAGACGGTACATGGCAAGGCGTGAAAAGCACCCGAATGGAAGCCTTCCATCAGTTGCCCCAACAGCTTCCCGGCGAGAGCGGGTCGATGGGACAACAGCTGGTCGGAGTCGATGCCGAAGTAGCTCAGGTTTTGGCGAAAGGGTCTCAGCCCCATCGGCGTATCCTGGTAGAAGTCGCGTTTGCCGAGTTCCAGGAAACGACCGAACGGCGCCAGTACCCGCAGGCTTTGGTGAATCGCCTCGCCAGACAGGGAGTTGAGCACAACATCAACGCCATCACCTTGGGTATCGTCGAGGATCTGTTCAGCGAAATGCAGGCTGCGGGAATCGTACAGGTGGGTGACGCCAAGCAGGCTTAGCATATCGTGCTTCGCCGGGCTGCCTACCGTCGCAAAGACCTCTGCTCCCTTCCACTGGGCGATCTGTATGGCAGCAAGGCCGACGCCTCCGGCGGCACCATGGATCAGTATTCGCTCGCCCGGAGAGAGCCGAGCCAGATGTTCCAGCGCGTAGAACGCGGTCAGAAAGGCGGTGGGTACTCCGGCGGCAGCGATGGGATCGACGCCAGGAGGAATCCGCGTCAACGCGCTAGCACCAGTGACCAGGCGGGAGGAGAAAGCGTTTGAGCCGAGCCCCATGACGAGGTCTCCCGGCGCCAGTTCCTCGACACCGCTGCCCGCGGCTTCAACGATGCCTGAGAACTCCAGCCCCAGGCCTGCGCCCGAGAACCCTTGTTCCAGAGCCTCGTCGCTCAGCATGCCGAGGGCATACATGACATCGCGGAAATTCAGTCCCGTGGCCAGCACCTTGACCCTGACCTGATCGGCGTCGAGGGCCTCAGGCGCATGGCCGCTGGTGAGCGCTGGCTGCCAGGTCAGACGTGATAGCTGTCCCGGATGGCTGATGGTCAGGCGCTGGTCGTTCGCGCTGGTCGTCACAGACGGTGATGTAACGGACACTGGCCTGTCACAAGCCGGGGGGAGCTCTGGCCATCGGCGCACGCGAACCGCGTAGCGATCTCCCTGGGCAGTAATCACGGTTTCCTCTTCGCCATCGTCCTGCTCAAGTGCCCGGCCAAGCGTCTCCAGCGCTTCATCAGTCAGGACAATATCGACGGCACGACAGCGAACCTTCGGCTGTTCATTTGCCAGGCTGCGCCACAGTCCCCAGGCGGCGGCCTGCTCAATCTCATCAGCCGCCGTGCACAACATCGCGTCCGCCGACCTTGGCGTGGCGCCGTTCAGCAGCGGTGCCAGCTGGCAGGTGACCAGCGTCATGGCTGCGACCTCAGGCAATCGAGCGAGCTGGCTAAGCTGTTCCAACCGATCGAGACAGCGACGGTGGGTCTCGAGGGGGAGACAGGGCGCTTGCTGCGCACTGATGGCTGGAGCAGGCGTAAGAGGCGCCGGGTGATCGCCTGTGGCCAGGCCGCGCAGGTCGACGAGATGAACGCGTGCGCGCTCGTCACTGGTCAGATGTTCAAGCTCAGCCGCCAGCTCACTATCCATTAGGCAACGTGGCATCAGGCAGTGTGCGTGGCTTGCTCCTTCCTCTTCCCCTTCCCCTTCTCCTTCCCCTTCCCCTTTCCCTTCTCCTTGCCCTAGCTGCAGCAGCAGGCGCTGCGCTGCTTGCTGGCTACGCTGATCGGTGATGAGCCAGAGTGCCGGTGAGGAGTTGGCAGCGGCCTCGGCCATGTTGGGCTCTGTCAGTACGGCGTGAATGATCGCCGGTTGATGAGCACCCGTACGTGATGGTGGGCTGAGAATGTCAAAGCCATGGTCGATGAGATACCGACATATGGCGTCGTGTCGGGCCGGACGAGCGGTTGGGTACAGTGCACCCAGGGCTTGCCACCAGCGGGTGGGAGGGGGCGCCAGGATGATCAGCTGTCCCTGTTCGGCCAGACGGGCCCTGGCCTGATCGATGGCCTTCAAGCTGGCATCGAGATCGAGGGGTGTGGTGACCACCCAAGCCAGTTGAGCCGGAGGCCCGGCCGTGGATGTCGCCAACGATATGGCGCTGTTGGCGTCGATCAGGCGTTGGGCGCGCTGGCGCGAAAGCTCGTCCGAGACGCAGATCTGCAGCGTGATGCGGCTAGGCTGAAGCACAGGCAGCAGCGCCTCCGCCAGGCGTGGGACCGCCATCCCCGCCTCCACCAGGCGTACAGGCTGAGACGAGGGAAGCTCCTGGTGCAGCGTGTCGACCAGCCCACGGACCTGCTGATGCAGTACCTCCCATAGAGCGTCATCCATCAGACTGGCCGCGGCAGGCTGGAGCTGTTCCAGAGTCAGGTCGTCGATGACCTCTCGCGTCCCGGCCAGCAGCGACGGCAGGTGCTGGCCAAGGCGTCCAAGCGGGCCTAGCAACGCCAGTTGCTGAGGATATTCCGCCAGCAGTAGTCGCCACAGCGCGACGGGCGCAGGTTGCTCATCTTCGCCGGACGCGGCGGCCGAAAGCTGCGCTTCGTGCTGGCACGGGGGCTCTGGCGAGTCATCCCCTGAGACGGGGCGCGTGGTCGGGAGCAAGGCCTCGAGCCGGTGTGCCACGCTGTCTTCTGTGATACCGACGCTTTGCTCTGTCCTCGGCTCGCTGGCTACAGCCTGGCCGGCGGCCAGTACAAGCCAGCGATCGCAGAGGTGATTCAGCAACACGCTGAGTTCCTCCAGCACAAGTCCGTAGCGGCCGTTGATCACCTCCTCGAGCTGAGCGGCTAGACGGCTGCCGTGCTGGCCGATCGGTTGCGGCGAGAGTGGCGCGGGGACCAGGGTCGACGTCAGGCGTTCCACACTGCCTGTGTCGTTAGAAGAGACTCCTCGTGGCAAGGGCGTGGCGGCAAAACGCACCGCCTCAAGGGCGGCAACACAGCCACCGGCGTTGTAGAGCCATAGGTCGGCGGTGAAGGAATGGGGGGAGCGCCGACGTATGACGGCTCTGGCCAGTGTCGGCTGGCCTGAGCCGCGACGAAACTGAAGGCGCGACAGTCGCACGGGTAGATAGCCACGTTTCTGAGGTTCTCCCAGTAAGGGAAGACACAGCTGCAGGGCGCCGTCGAGTAGACCGGGAGGCAACTCCCAGTTGGTGTCGTCCTCTACCATGGCCAGCGTGGCCACGGCCTCATCACCTTGACACCAGATATGCTCGAGGCAGCGATAGTCACCGTGGTAGTCCAGTCCCATGGTCTGGGTGAGCTCGGTATGCTGCTCGCCGCTAAGCTGGGAAGGTGTGTCGGGTAGCTCGGGAGTTGGCTCCTGCAGCGTGCGCCCCAGGCAGCTTGGTGCCAGGCGTGCCGACAGTTGTGGCGTCCACCGATCTGCCTCGTCGAGTCCTCGGGTCTGCAGGCTGACACGACGCTGGGCATCCACTTCCAGCCGGGTCAGACGTCCCAATGGGTCCTCCAGTACCAGCGGTGCGAGGATCTCCAGGTCGTTGATCTCGATACAGGCGGAATCCTCGAGTGCGGCAGCGGCGGCCAGCACCATCTCGACCTGAGCCGCGGCAGCGAGTACCGGCGTGCCACCGACACGGTGGTCTGCGAGCGACGGCACCGTGGCAGTGCTCAGGCGTTGATGCCACACGGCCAGCGTAGGATCTGGGCGGTAGCCCAGCAGCACATGCTCTTCTCGAGCGATCAGCGAGTGGTCGCCCCAGCCGCTTGGGCGGGGCCAGTGGTGGCGACGTTGCCAGGGGTAGGGCGGCAGCACCACGGGGGCATGGCGTCGATCAAACCAGGCGGCGAAGCTGCCCTGCACGCCACTGAGCCACAATCTCGCGGAGGCTTCTTCGAGCGTCGCCGAGGCATCTTTGGTGCGCGCCAGGGTAGTGACATGCAGGACCGGTTGACCATGCAACCGGTACTGGGCCTCGATATAGCGTTTCAACAGCGGATGCCCACCGACTTCCAGCAGCACCGAGTCGCCGCGCTCCACCAGAACATCGAGGACCTCGCGAAACCTTACCGGGGCGCGCAGATTACGCCACCAGTAGCCAGCATCCAGCGGAGCGTCGATCAGCGTTCCGCTGACACTCGAGATCATCGGCAACTGGGGTGGGGTAGGGGCCAGGTCCCCCAGTGCATCCCGCAGCGAGGGTTCCAGTTCGTCCAGCAGGGCACTGTGAAACGGATAGTCCAGCGGCAGGCGAAGATGACGAATACCGGCGGCGGCAAGCTCATGTTCCAGCTCCGTCAGCGCTGCCAGCGGTCCTGCCAGAGTGATATTGCCGTGGCTATTGTCCCCCGCCAGATCAAGGGCAGCGAAGCGAGGCTGTTCCAACCAGGGCGCTATATCGTCCAACTGACAGGCGATGGCCGTCATGCCGCCCCGGTAGCGAAGCAGACTCTGCAGGCGACTGCGCTGGAATACCACCTCTACCGCATCGCTGAGTGACAGGGCTCCACAGGCCCAGGCCGCGGCCACTTCGCCTACGCTGTGGCCGGTCACCGCCGTCGGTACTATGCCCGCCCCACGCAGCCATTCGGTCACGCCAACCTGTAGCGCAAAGAGAGCCGGCTGTGCCACCAGGGTGTCGTCCAGCAGCTCCGCATCGTCGCCTTCCGCCAGCAAGGTGAACAGCGAAAACCCACCGCGGGGTGCAAAGCAGTCACTGACCTTGGCGATGGCGTCCCGGAAGACGCCACTGCTGCTAAAAAGCTCTCGCCCCATGCCTAGCCATTGGCAGCCGTTGCCAGTGTAGACAAAGACGGGCCCGCGGGGGGCCGCGAGACGCGGCTGCCGCCACACCACTGGCGGCTGGCCGGCAGCGCTGTGCGCTGCATCGGAGGAGTCGTCGCCCCCTGATGCTGGCGTAGCCGCCAGCTGGCGCAGCGCCCTCATGGCCTGCTCGTGATCACTGGCCAACGCGATGGCCTGGTGGCTTAGCCGTTCACGATGCTGGGTGAGGGTCCAGGCTAGCGCCTCCAGCGCTGGTTGATGGTGCTCAAGGTGGTCGGCAAGCTGAGCGGCCCGCGCCGCCAGGGCCGGCTCGTCATGGGCGGACAGTACCAGCGGCCAGCGCTGTGCGTTGGGCACTGGATGGGTTGCCACGGTAACCTGGGTAGGCGCTGTCTGGCGCGGTGGTGAGGTCAGCACGACGTGGGCGTTGGCGCCGCCAAAGCCGAAGCTGTTGATGCCGATGGTCAGCGGGCCACTGGCAGCCAGCGTTCGGGTATGACGAACGACCTCCAGATTGTGGTCATCCAGGCGCAAGGCAGGATTCAAGCGTTCAATGCCGATCGTGGCCGGAACCCGACGGGCGCTCAGGCAGCCCAGGGCCTTGTAGAGCCCGGCCATGCCCGCGGCGGTCTCGGCATGACCGATGTTGCTCTTGATCGAGCCGATAGGCAGGGGCATTGAGCGATGCCTGCCGAGTGCTTCACCGATGGCGGACACCTCGATGGGGTCGCCCACCGGTGTTCCGGTGCCATGCGCTTCCAGGTAGTCGAGCTGGGCCGGCGCGATTCCGGCGCGTGCATAGACCTCGGTCAACAGACGCGACTGGGCGTCGGCGCTGGGCACTGTAAGTGCGCTCTTGTGACCGTCGGTATTGACGCCGGTCGCCGCCACCTCTGCCAGGATCGGGTCGCCGTCGACCAGCGCCTGGTCGAGTGCCTTGAGCACGACGACCCCGGCGCCTTCCGCGCGCACATAGCCGTCCGCCTCGTCACTGAAGACGCGGCAACGGCCGCGTGGGGACAGCATGCCCGCACGCGAGAAGGCGATGAAACCGAAGGGATGGAGATGTAGACAGACTCCGCCAGCCAAGGCGGTGTCGCACTCACCGCTGCGAATGGCCTGGCACGCCTGGTGAAACGCCACCAGTGATGACGAACAGGCGGTGTCGATGGCCATGCTGGGGCCCGTGACGTTCAGCAGGTAAGACAGCCGATTGGCGGCGATGCTGAAGGTATTGCCGGTAGCGGACAGGCTGTCCAGTGACGCCAGGTCACCGGTGTGCCGATAGGCGAAATCGGGGCTGGAAATCCCCACGTAAACCCCGCAGCGCGTTCCTCTCAGTGTCGATACCGGAATAGCGGCGTGCTCAAGGGCTTCCCAGGTCAATTCCAGCAGCACACGCTGCTGCGGGTCCATGGTGGCAGCCTCTCTGGGGGAAATGCCGAAGAAGTCGGCATCAAAGCCGCTGATATCCCCGAGCGACCCGGCGGCCATGCTGACGCTGGTCCCCAGTGAGCCTCGTTGCGGATGATAGAAACGACGAGCATCCCAGCGCGAGGGATGCACCTGCGTGACCAGGTCTCGCCCGGCCAGCAGGCTCTGCCATAGAGACTCGCCGGGCTGTTGGGGAAAGCGGACTGCGTTTCCGATAATGGCGACACGCCGGGTCATGGCGACTCCTTCTGCCGACGTACGCGGCCAGACACGTTGGGAGAAATGCCGTTCGAGGGGGCCGGCGATGCGGTCGAGCGTCGTTCGGCATCTTGATACGCCAGGGCCGAGGCGGCATCCAGCACGCCATCGGCCAGCTCGGTGAGCTCCGTCACCGGTGGTTGTGGGTCAATACTTGCGCCCTGGGGGCTCCATAGCAGAAAGGGGGTTCTGCCATCTGGATCACCGAGCCAGTCATAGCTGGCGCTCAAGATAGGCACGTGATCACCGTATGCACAGAGCAGTCCTGGTCGCGACTGGCCTGTCAGTGCCTCGGCGAGGTGGCCGATCATGGCGTCGATATTCGCCAGATGGTGCAGATAGATGTCCAGCTCGTGACTTACCTTGTCCGGACGCCGGGCGTCTGGAGTCAGCCAACGTAGCGGCGATGGCATAGGTTCGAGCAGAAAGGGCCCATGACTTTCCATGGTGATCACCAACACCATCAATGGCCGGGGATCGGGATCCTGGAGCGCCCGTTCGACACGCTCAGCCAGTACTGCATCGGCCACGTAGGGGCCGTCGCGACGCTCGTGCCGGAAGCTGTCGAGATCTTCAAAGACATCAAAGCCTAGCCTCGGCATCACTTTGTCCCGCTGATAGAAGCTGGCCGGATAGGGGTGAAGCACCAGGGTCCGGTAGCCGAGCTGAGAGCAGGCGCTGGCCAGGCTGGGGACCTGTTGGCGTGCCAGCTGGTGGTAAGGATTGAAGCGATGCATGCCAAGGGCGTCAGCGCTCAGCCCGCACAGAAAGGCGGTCTCGCTGCGCACGGTATTGGCGCCCCAGGCGGGCACGCTAAGGCGCCCATGGGCCAATGCGCTGGCGCAAAGGTGGTCCCAGTGGGAGAGCACCTCAGCAGGAAGCTGGGAATACCAGGGACGAGGGTCGAACAACGACTCCCCTTGGACGATGACCAGGTGAGGCAGGTTGTCCACCGAGGGTCTGAAGGGGGGCGTGTGCTGAGACAGCGGGATCGACGGCTGGTTGAAGTGCATCCGTCGAGGTTGGCGCAAGGAGATGGGGGCGCGGGAGACGTCGATCGGGGTGTCTGGGTAGCGTGCGAAGGCCCAGAAGCCTGCCCATAGCCCCAGTCTGCGGTGATGGGCAATAGGATCCAGGCTGGCCCCTGGCAAACGCGTCAGGCCCAGCGCCAGAGCTGCTGACGGAGCCAGGGCCAGGAAAAGCCACCACAGCACGCTCTGCTGAGGGCCAAGCGTGGACACCAGGCTGGGCTCCAGCCACCAGAATCCCGCGATGGCCAAGAGGCCTGCCAGGGTCGCTGATATGGCCAGCGGGATGCCGAAGAAGGGCAAATACAGTCGCGGATGACGCACCGCATCCAGGAAGTATTCGAAATCCTGGAGCAGGAAGGGCTCCTTCAGGCTCTGCCATTTGGCCTGGTGGCTGCGGTGCACGACCCACTGCAGGGTAAGGGTGATGACCATGGCCAGCATGCCGCGCTGTACCAAGGCCAGCCAGAGCAGATAGACCAGACCCCATGAGCCCATGTGGACCAGCCAGGCGGAAGCAGGCCGATGGCGCCATGGCGCGCGGTTATCGGAAGTTTCCAGGGCGAGGCTGAGCAGCGTGCCGAGGGGAAGGCCAAGCAGCCCCAGGTACAGTGCCGTTCTCGCTACCTGTGTATCTAGCCCGGAGGTCATCACGACAGGGCATCCTGGCCGAACCCTCGGTTCCCGGCGGCTGATCCAAGGCCTACGCAGCGCATGGCACGCATGACAGCAACTCCTCGAGTCGAGAGCGTTCGGTACACAGGCGACGGGCGCTGTGGTGGACCGCCAGTGCGATGCCTGGGCGGCAGTAGAAACTGCCGTTGAGCTGAACGGTGTGGAGCAATGTCGTTTTCAGTGCCTGGAATAGCCTGCCGTCTGGGCGGGGCGGTGCATGCCAGAAGTCCGCTGGTACCTGACGTCGAGATAGCGTCAGGCCCGGCAGGTTGTAGATGGCATTACCGAGGGAAAGTAGAGGGCAATGGTTTTCCAGCGCCACAAAGCCTGAGGTGCTGTTGACGGTAATGGCTCCCTGGGCGGCAGGCAGCAGGTGATTGAGGTCGCCGCCCTCGATGAACAGCAGGCGATGATCGATCTGCCACTCCCTTGCCATGCTCTGGGTATGCCGACGAAGGCCACTCAACCCCGGATCGAGAGGATGATTCTTGACCAGTAAGCGCGCGTCGGGAGAAGCAAACTGAGCAAAGGAAAGCAGTACCTCGCGCAGTACCCTGACCATGTCGGGATAGTCTGAGTGACAGCGAATCTGCGCATCGCTGTCCAGCTGCAGCAGCAGCACAAAGTAAGGCCCAGGATGGCCAAGAAACTCCCTCAGGCGACGAGCTTCGCTGGCGCGGTCAATACGCTTGCGCGTCAATTGCCGTAGATAGCCGGCGTATTCGCGCGGTGCACTGACAGGAGCGTGGCCGCGGTAGCCGGGAAACAGCAGTGGATTGGAGAGCCCGGCCAGGTGGTAGAGGACGTCATGGGTAGCACGCACCCTGAAGGGACTGAGGCTGTGTTGTGCAGGGGGCGGTGGGCCGAGCCTGGCAGCGGCTTCCACAAACCAGTCTGGGTCCTTGGGGAGCTGGGAGCAGCCGTTGACGCCATCCGGCTCCAAGGTGATCCAGTGGGGTCTAAGGTAGCCTTCTTCAAACACCTGGACGTGCAGTGCAAGCTGCCGGGCAGCCTGGATCGCTGCTCGATGGTGAGGGCGCTGATCACCAAACACCACAAGGTCGGTGATCCGCCATTGGCTCATCCAGGTGGCAATCTGTGACGTAAAGTCCGTTATCCCGCCGCGAAACCGACGACTGCCTAGCCGCCAGCGGTAGACCAGGTCACCGCCGCACAGGTCTATCAGATGCACGCCGTGCCCACGTTCCAGCAGTTCACGACTGAGCTGTGTGAAGAACGGTGAGCAGGGGCCCTGTAGCAGCAGGAACTGGCGAGTCCTGAGCAGCGTCATTGGTTGGGCACCCCTAACCTGCCGGGCCGCTCTACTCTGTGGCGCAGCCCCAGGGCAAGATGATCGCTCGTGTCCTGGCAGTGACTCGTCGACATCAGCAAGGCGCGCGATGATTGGCCATCCACCGCTAAGCCGCGGTGCTGAGACGTGGGTTCCATCATGCGAGCCGATAAAGTCCTGTGTCAGTGAAATGCTCGGCAGCGACCACAACGCCTTGGCTGGCCGCGTCGAGGCTGAGGCATCTGAGAGCGATGCCTCTGGGAGCGATGCCTCTGAGAGAGATAGAGGTGTGGTTCGCAACATATCATGCGAGCGAGTGATGATTTGGTACGAACTTCGCAGAATCGGGCGCTAAAAGTACGAGATTCATGACAGTCGCTGCTTCTATCCGATGGCTGCACAAATTTTGTCGGCCTGGATAGGCGTTGATCGTGCTTCCGCGACTTTTCCACAGGACATCTCTGTATCATCCACAGTGTTGTGCACAGCCATGAGCTTGGCAGGGCTGCCGGTCGGGAAGGTGCTGGTCACGTGGGAGACATACCGGCGAGGGCCGACCGCCCGTCAGAGACCCGTAGAAAGGGCGTCAGGAGGAGGTGGTGCCAGCGGCATCGGCGCCCACTATCAGAGGACGGATATCTGCCGGGGCCAGTGGCGGCTGGTCACGATGTGCCGACAGTGGCTGCCCGCTGGCGGCTGTCAGCAGGATGTGCAGTGGATCGCCGTGGCTGACGAGCAGGATGGTCTGGTGGTGCAAGCGGGCCTCCAGGTCGATGATCAGCGCGATCATACGCTGGACAACGTCTGCGACACTCTCGCAGCCTTGAAGGTGGTGATGGGCGTTCTCGGCATCGTGGCCCCAGATAGAGGCGTAGGCGCTATCCGGGCCCTGGTCGAAATCACCGAAAAAACGCTCTCTAAGCCGTTGGTCGGGCGTGGGCGTGAGCGAGAAATACGCGCCGACGTGCTCGGCGGTCTGGGTGGTACGCAGAAAGTCGGAGTGCACGATATGTGTCGGTGTCGCTAGATGCCAGCTGTCGAGTCGGTGCTGCAGCTGCTCCTCGCCCTTGGCAGACAGGCCATAGCCCTCGCAGCCGTGGGTAGGGGAAGACACGATCAGTCCTCTGGCATTGGCCTGGCTATGTCCATGGCGCATCACCAGATAGTGGTTGTGGCAGTGAGGAAGAGCCACTGTAGTGGCGTCTGCCATGAGCGTAGCTCCCGCTGCAAGAGGCGTTGCCTGGAAACGGCGTGCGGTAGGCGAGCGTCTGTGACATCGCCGTGTCACCCAACAGCATAGGCGCTGGTAGAACAGGCTGCATCGTCAGCTTTCATCACCATGGCCTGTAGCGTGGAAACCCCCACTGCGATGTCTGCCCCAATTCAGCTATTCTCGATACATCGAATGCCTGATTCAGGGATGGGTCGCTCAGCCGATGAAGATGGACGCCCGCCGAGCCTTTCAGCGCCTTGCCGACAGCCTCTCTCGCGAAGTGGGGGGAGACTTCTTTGTTCACCTGGTAGAACGCCTGGCGGGGATTCTTAACGCAGATGCACTGGTGGTGGCGGTGCCCGTCGGGGACGGCACGAGGCTGCGCACGCTGGTGTTGTATGTGGATGGTGAATGCCTGCCGAATATCGAATACGTGTCGGCGGGGACACCCTGCCATGGCGCCATGGTCAGTGGCGCCTGCAGCTATACCGAAGACGTCTGTCATGCCTTTCCCGACGACCAATGGTTGCGTGAGTTCAATGCCCAGGCCTACTCCGGAGTTCCCATGCATGGGCCGGATGGAGAGTTGCACGGGGTGCTGGTGGCGCTGTACCGCCACCCTCTGCGCCAGCAACATCTGGTGGAGGAGGTGCTGAGAATTGCCGGTGCCCGCTGCGGCGCTGAACTCTCCCATCAACGCACCGAGCGCAAGCTGGCATCTACCGCGATTCAACTGGAAGCCACCAATCGTCAGCTGCAGCGAACCCATCGCGCCCTGACACTGCTGCGTCTGGTTAACCGTGCCGTGATCCGGTTGACGGACGAAATGGCCGTACTTGAAGAGGTCTGTCGACTGGCTGTTGATCAGGGGAGCTATCGCTATGCCTGGGCAGGGTTGGCCCAGGACGCACCCGACCATCGCATTCTGCCGCTGGCCAGTGCCGGCGGTGCCGATGAGCTGCTGCGCCATGCCAGCTTCAGCTGGGATGCTGACGGACGCCACGGACAGGGACCGAGCGGGAGAGCCCTTCGCGAGGACGTAGAGCACCTGGTGGCCGATTACGCCGACATGGAAGACCGCCCCAACTGGGTCCAGCGCTTCGGGGTGAGGGCTGAAATCGCCTTGCCGCTGCATCTGGGGAGTGGGCGCCGGGGGGTGATGGTGCTGTTGATGGACACGCCCTATCGCGCCAGCGACGGTGAGCTGGCGCTATTGAGGGAGCTGGCGGGCAATCTGTCGTTTGGGCTGCAGGCCATGCGTGCGCACCAGCATCAACGCCATACACAGCAGGCGGTGCTGGATATGGCGGAAGTGGTCACGGCCCGCAGTGATGACGCCTTTTTTTCTCAGTTTGTGCGTCGGCTGGCCAAGGCTCTGGGAGCAGACGGTGTCTTTGTGTCCCGGGTGGAAGAAAGTGTCCCGCTACAGGCTACCTTGTTGGCTGGATTGGTGGATGGTCAGCCGGTGGCACCGTTTCACTACTGCTTTGAAGGCTTGCCTTGCGACGATGCCTTTCGCGACCTGGAACACGTTATTGCGCGAGGGGTAAGCGACCGCTACCCACGTGCCCAGGAGATGATCGGGTTCCGTGTGGAGGCCTACGTAGGGCGCCGCCTGGAAGACGCTAGCGGGGATGCCATTGGGACATTGTTCGTGCTGTTTCGTGAGCCTTTGCACGACCCAGAGCCCGTGTCGCACCTGTTGCGCATCTTTGCCGCAGGCGCGTCGGCGGAGCTGGAGCGGCGACGCAGCGACGCCCATATCCGCCGACTGGCGTTCTTTGACCCCGGTACCGGATTGCCCAATCGCGCTAACTTCATGGAGTGTCTGCAGAGTGCTATCGCCCTGGCGCGCACCGAGCAACACCGGGTCGCGCTGATGTTTCTGGACCTCAATCGGTTCAAGGAAATCAACGACAGTCAGGGCCACGATGTAGGTGACCAGGTGCTCAAGGAAGTGGCTGCACGGTTCAGCGCCTGCCTGGGCAAGCAGGGTACCCTGGCCCGCCTGGGCGGCGATGAGTTTGTGGTCATGGTCGAGCGAGCTGACGAAATCGGAACGGCTCAGGTCGTGGGGCGACTGCTCAGTGCACTGAATGCTCCGGTGGTGCATGACCGTCATCGCTTCAACGTGGAGGTAAGTATCGGCGTTGCCTTCTTCCCAGAGGATGGGGATGGGCCTAGAGAACTGCTGAAACACACCGATATCGCCATGTATCACGCCAAGGAAAGCCGCAGCGGTTATCGTTTCTATGCGCCGGAAATGGGTCGTGACCTGCGTCGTCGCCTGGTGCTGGCTGCGCGCCTCGATGATGCGCTGGCCGGAGAGCGGCTGGAACTGTGTTTTCAGCCCTGCGTGGCGTTGGGCAGTGGGGCTCTCGTTGGGGCCGAGGTGTTGTGCCGCTGGTTCGATGCCGAGCTGGGTTGGGTGAGCCCGTCAGAGTTCGTCACGATCGCCGAAGAGCGTGGCATGATCGAGGCCTTGGGCAGCTGGGTGATGGAGCGCGCCTGTCGCCAGCTGAAAGAGTGGCAGGACGCTTCGCTGACGCGCTTGCCGCATCGCCTGCACGTCAATTTGGCTGCCGCACAGTTTGAGGACCCAGACCTGGCCAAGCAGTTGACCGACATTGCCAGTCGCTATGGGATCTCGCCGCAACAGCTTGGGCTTGAGATCACGGAGAGCGGCTTCATGAAGGACCCTGAGCAAGCCGTGCGAATCACCGACGATCTCCGCCAGCGAGGCTTCTCGCTGTCTATCGATGACTTCGGCACCGGCTATTCGTCCCTTGCCTACCTGAAGCGTTTTGCGGTGGAGGCGGTCAAGATCGACATGTCCTTTGTCAGCGATATGCTGACGGACAGCAACGATCACGCCATCGTGGCGACCATCATCGCTATGGCACGGCAGTTGGGATTGACCGTGGTCGCCGAAGGCATCGAGACCGCTGCTCAGCTAAAGGCCCTGCGCGAGCTGGGGTGCGACCATGGCCAGGGTTACCTGCTATCGCGTCCACTGAGCAGCGAAGAGTTCGCCCAGCAGTGGTTGATGGGTGAGACCAGCAGAGGACCCCTGACAGAGACCGAGTCCGCCGAAGGGTATCGTCCTGGCTAGATCGTACAGGCTAGATCGTCATGGCGAGATAGAGGGCGAGTCGGAGGAGTCGCCTGCCTCTTGAGTGCACAACCGGTTCAAGCGCGACAGCGCCTTATCGGCGCCTGCCAGTGAGAAGCGTAAAAACCAATAGTCGCTTTCCTGCTCGGTCATACGCAGCCGGAGATGCAGCGTACTGCCGGTACTCAGGCGTGACTCCAGCAGCGGCATGTCCAGATCTTCGACGTAGACATACAGACCATCATCGCCCCGCTGTGTAGAGAGCACTGCCGTCCCGGTCTGGGCGGTCTGCTCATCCACCAGAATATCGACGGGCACGCGGTTCACCACTTCACTGCGCGACTGACGTTCCCCCAGGCTGCTTCTCAGCTCAAGCCAATGAATGGCACAGCGCCCTGCCGTGGCATTGATGCTGAGCAGCGTATCGCTGTAGCTGGTGTCTTCGAGGGCGCGTACATGTCGCTCCCCGCCTAGAGAGGCCGTCAGCGACTGCCAGCGTTGGTGACGTTGTCCGTCGGCGGTATTGAAGCTGGTGGCGAATACGGTTTGGGAGCTGGTCAGCGCGCCTACCAGGATCGCCATGCCAAGCAGGCTGCTGGTACTACGGCGGATACCTCGGTGAACGGAAAAGGCATGGGACAGCAAAAACGGCATGACAGCTCCTGGCAGTGCTTGAGACAGAGCTCAGGAGGCTAGCACTCACGGGCGTCGCTGTCCCGGCCTTAGCCGGTCTCGATCAGGCGCTTTCGGCTTCCGCTGTCAGCGAGATCAGTTTCAGAGTGTGCAGGCGCTGGCGGCAGTCGGTGGTCATCAGATCATCCAGCGTGTAGCGGTCGAGCACTTCCAGGAACGCTGCCAAGGCCTCGTTGGCGATGTGCTTGAAGCGACAGATCGGTGCCATATAGCAGGCGCTGTCGTCCCCATCGCACTCCACCAAGGCCAGGCTGTGCTCCGTGTCCTTTACCAAGGTGCCCAGGTGGATGCTGGCGGGGGGATGCTTGAGCGATAGCCCACCGTGCTTGCCCCTCACTGCGGACACATAGCCTAGACGGCTGAGCTCCTGGACGACCTTCATCAGATGGTTGCGTGATACCTCAAAGCGCGAGGCGATTTCGGCGATGGTAGTACGCTCATTACCTGATTCCGCCAGATACATGAGAACGCGAAGAGAGTAGTCAGTAAAACGTGTGAGGTGCATGGGTCGTGTCCCGGCGCCCGAGGGCGGCAGTGAAAGAGTGATAGAGCCAGTTCTTCATCGGGTTCGACTCTATCAGGGGAGGGCAATACTAACGCAGCTGTAGAGCATTAAAGCGCATAAACGTATGAAAAATCCTACAGCACGTGACCTATATCAATTACCTTATGTTAAGGATAAATCTCACCCTTATGGAGACTAATGTTCACTCATCATAATTTGAATGTAGCATGGAACTTTTCTATAAAAGCGTAAAAAATGCACTAATGAATTTGAATGATCGCATTGGGCTAGTTTCAATACCTCCGTAGAGGTATTTGTCATGTTTTTTGCTGATTTGGATGTCATGTAAGCACTCAAATCAGAGCTCTGAAAAGCGCACTAGCGCTCCCCCATAGCGCTGCTGAAAACGTACCGCGTCATCCCTTTCTGCAAAGCTGGCAAGGGCATGTCCCATGCCTCCCCGCCTTGAGTGACCACTGATATACCAAGCGGACTGGGCATCGATGAAGGTGTGGCTTTCCGGCCGCAGCCAATCGCCTGAGCCCATATCATGCACCCAGGCTGTAGCGCGTCGATCAGCGTTCTCTGGCTGTTGGAGAAAGACCATCATTTCCGATACCGAGCAGAACTTGAGCGGTGACGATTCCCCTTGGAAGGACAGTTCGCCCTTGGGGCCGGGGACGTCCGTCATGACCATCCCGCAGACGTGACAGATATCGTCTTGCCCGATGGGAACCGGGCCGGCAGTGGAGCTGTTTTGGCTATCGCTACAGGCACTTAGTGCGATGAGCACAATGCAGGCGATCATATGTCGGATAGGCGGTGAAATAGGCATAGCGAAACTGCTCCGTAAAAGGTAAGGGGGCGGGGCTGTTCACCCCCGGATGTACTGATGCCAAGAAGCACAGGAGCCCGCAAAGCCCCGGCCTGAGCGTGGCCGGTACGGCAGGTCACTGGAACTAGAGAGAGCGCTTCGCGAAGCGACGCGCCGCAAGGCTCAGCGGGAGAACGATCCAGGCGATCAATACGCTGACCAGCACCGCGGGGGAGCGCGTGGCAACGCCCGCCAGTGCTGGCAGGTCAGCGGTATGGGCAGCATCCAATGTGGCGAGTATCAGTAGGCGGAAGCATTCGGCGGGATTGGCCAGCATCAGCCAGGGCAGCCAACTACCTCCCTGACGCACCAACACCAGCAGTGCGAGCAGGGCAAGATCCAGCACCAGCACAAACAGAAACCAGGCGACAAGCACCTGAGCCGCGGCGGTCTGCTTGCTGCTTGCTCCCGCGCTGATCCAGTAGGCCATGGCCAAGAATGACCAGCCCATCAGCAGGCTTGAGGCAATCAGGGTGGCCAGACCCAGGAGGGTGTCCATCAAGGCTGCCTGGGGCGTGCCAATGGCAATCACGATTCCCGCCACAGCAAAGCCGATGGTGGTAGCCAGGCCCAACACCCAGGCATGGCCCAGGTACTTGCCCAGTAGCCAGGTGTGCCTGGAGATGGGATAGGTGGCCAGCAGCAGCAGGGTGCCGCCTTCGTCCTCGCCGACGATGGCGTCATAGGCCAGCAGTAGGGCGATCAGGGGGATCAGTAGCATCGCCAGCGTCGACAGACTGATCAGCGTGGTGGGCAGCTCGGTGAAACCGCGTCCGCCGCTGGCGGCGGCGCCGAAGGCCGCGATACCCATGGCCAGCACTCCCAGCAGTATCGCGATGCCCAGTACCCAGCGATGGCGCAGGCCATCCCGAAACTCTTTGTATGCAATGGTCATCAGGGGCTGCATCATCTTGGCTCCTTCAACAGAGTGGACCGATGGGGACTGCAGGGCATCGCCTCGGACGCGGCCCCTGACTGGACGTGGCGGTAGAGCGCTTCAAGGCTTGGGGGACGGATATCCAGATCCTCGAGTGCTGGATGGGCGATACACAGTCGCAGCGCCTCAAGGCGCTGCTCTGGAGAGACCTCAAGCCTGAGTCGTCCACCCGGCAAAAGGTTGGTGCGGGCCGAGATACCCTCTCTTGTCAGATCAAGGCCGAGCTCTTCAGATGGACCAGATACCTCGATGACATAGGGCAGAGCGAACTGCTGTCGCAGTCTATCGAGATGGTCACAGGCGAGGCTTCGCCCCTCGCCGAGAATCAGCGCACGATCGATGACCGGCTCCACCCCGGGCAGCAGGTGGGAGGACAAGACGATGGTTGCACCGCGCGACTTTAGCGTGGCGATGGTTTCGTAGACGGCCTCGGTGGCGGCAGGGTCAAGGCCACTGGTGGGCTCATCGAGCAGCAGTAGCTGGGGTTCTCCCAGCAATGCCTGGGCCAGCCCCAGGCGCTGGCGCATGCCCTTGGACCAGGTAGCAAGGCGCCGGTCGGCAGCATGACCGAGGCCCACCTGGTCCAGGAGATCCTGTACTCCGTGGGTAGCTTGGCCCTTGAGCCTGGCCAGGTAGGCGAGCGTTTCGCGTCCGCTTAAATGGGGGTAGAAGCGAACGTTTTCGGGCAGATAGCCAAGGCGCCGACGGAAATCGGGGTCATCCAGACGGTCGGCACGATATCCCAGCACCTGGAGGGTACCGGACGTCGGTGCCAGGAGTCCCAGCATCAGCTTCATGCTGGTGGTCTTGCCGGCGCCATTGTGGCCGAGAAGCCCCAGCACTTCGCCGTGGGCCACCTCGAAACTGAGGTGGGACAGTCGCTTGGTGCCGTTGTGTTCGAGGCTGACATCGTCAAAGTGGATGGCGAAGGTCATGATGATGAGGGCCTTCTGTCGGCGAGTGGAGGTCTGGGAGGTGACATCAGCGGGGCGCTATCCGTGATGCCAGGAGGGCGGAACACCGGGAGGGCGCGCTGCACCCAGCGCAGAGCGAGCACGGTGGGACTCATCATCAGCACCCGGGCCTGAGGGTGGCGCCACAACAGCAGGTCCATGGCATCGTTGGGCTGGTACGCCGCGTCACCCACCCCGTTTTCGTCCAGGTCCCAACCCAGGTAGTCGCTCCAGTAGTTGCCGCCACCGTGCTCGGACCATTCCTGCTGGCGTGTGGCAACATATTTCACCTGGCGTCGATTATGGATAAAGGCGTTGCCACTGATGAGGTTGTCTTCGGAGCCTGCGGTGAGGTGCAGGCCAATATCGCTGTCCTGGAGCCGGTTGCCACGGATCTCGTTGAACTGGGCGTTGTAGACAAAGATGGCCTTGCCATCGCCACCACTGACCTGCTCCTGGTCGTTGGCATCACGGGGTTGGCGCACCTGGAAGATGTCGTTGTCGATGACCCGGCTTTCGGTGATGTTGTTCATCAGGATGCCGTAGTTGCGATCCTCAACGGAGCGATTGCCGGTCACCGTCAGCCCCCGGGACTGCATCAGGGCATAGCCGGTGCGGGTGTGGCGGGTCAGGTTGTTGGTCACGGTATTGTCGTGGGCATACATGTAGTGGACGCCGTAGCGCAGGTCCTCGAGCCGGTTGTCGGCGATGACGCTGTCGCTGCTGGTATCGATGTAGACGCCATCACGCACCTGGCGGATATCGTTGCCCGCGACCCGGGCCCGGCGCACGTTGAACAGGTGGACCCCGTTGCCGCGATCCTGGGAACGTAGCCGGATATCGCCGCGAATTCGATTGTCGAGTACCTGGGCATCCTCGACGCCGTCGAGCCAGATACCAAAGCCGGGACCCTCGAGCCGACAGCGCGCGATGATGGCTCCCTGGGCGTTCTTTTCCACGTGAACGCCGGCGTCCATCGCGGTGAGGTCATCGCCCCAGCGGGTGATGGTCAAGCCCGTTATCCGGATGTGTGGTGCGCTCAATGTCAGCGCGGTGCCGCTGCCGTTGCCATCGAGGGTCGCGGCCTCATCGGTGGCGTTCAGGGTGAGCGGCTTGTCGATGACCACCGGGCCTCGGTAGTGGCCTGGTGTCAGCATCAGGGTGTCGCCGGGAGCCGCCTGATCTATCCAGCGTTGCAGGGCCACCTCCGGGGTGACCTGAAGGGTGGCGGCCAGTGACGACGATGTGGTCAAGCCGCAGAGAAGCGCCAGCACCAGGCCGGCCACCGTACTGCGACAAAAAGAGAAAGAGCAGGATGGGAGAATCATTGAGTGGCGCCTGCGCCCATGCCGGGCGCAGTCAGCGCCCGGCATGGCACGTCGTCAGGCTTTCTCCACCAGCATGCGACCGAACATTTCCATGTGCATCGCGTGGCAGAACCAGTTGCAGTAGTACCAGTGAACGCCGGCACGGTCTGCGGTGAAGGTAACGCTAGCGGTCTGCTGCGGCCCGATCTCCATGGACACCCCGTGATTGACCATACAGAAGCCGTGGGTCAGGTCTTCCACCGTGTCCAGGTTGGTGATCACCACCGTGACCTCATCACCCTGCTTCACCTTGAATTCGGTGATGCCGTATTGAGGAGCCACCGAAGTCATGTAGACGCGTACCTGGTTGCCGTCGCGTATCACCTTGTTGTCGGTTTCCAGGGTGATGCCATCCGCCTCAGCCATGGCCCGGGTTGGTGCCCAGAATGGGTCCTGTCGGTCCCAGACCTGGATGGGGTTGAGCTGGTCGGCGCGCAGCATGATGGCGTCATGGGGCTCGCAGTAGGTCGGGCCGTCATGCACCAGCTTCATGGTGTCGCCAGAGATATCGATCAGCTGGTCGTTTTCCGGGTGCAGCGGGCCCACCGGCAGGAAGCGGTCCTTGGAGAACTTGCACAGCACTACCAGCCACTTGCCATCCGCTTCCCGAGTTTCACACAGGCTCGCATGGTTATGCCCCGGCTGGTAGTGAACGTCGAGCTTCTGGTGGATGTAGTTGATGTCCTCGCCGTTGTAGGCGCGGATCGCCTCCTCGATGTTCCACTTGGCGACTTGGCTGTCGATGAACAGCGTAGTGTAGGCAAAGCCACGGCCATCGAAGGTGGTGTGTAGCGGCCCCAGGCCCAGCTCGGGCTCAGCCACGACGGTGTCTCTTGGCTCTATCTCGTCATCGAACAGGGCCGGCAGTTTGTCGATCGCGATAATCGATACCGTCGGCGACAGCTTGCCGTTGGCGATGAAGTACTTGCCATCGGGTGAGGTGTTGAGGCCGTGGGGGTTCTTGGGCACCGGGATATAGCGCGTCAGTGGCGAGCCATGGCGGCCGTCCAGCACTGGCACGGGGGAGTCGCCCAGGGTCTCGAACTGGCCTTTTTCGACGGCTGCCTCGATGGCCTCGACGTCGTACACCACTACCCAGTCCCGCTCGGCGCGCATACTGTCGGCCAGGGTGATGCCCTTCTCGGAGTTGTAGCAGGTGGAGGCGACGAAGCGTCCGGTATAGTCGGCGTCGGTATTGTCCAGGTTGCCGTCGACGATCACCTGCCAGGCCACTTCCATGGTCTCGGCGTCAATCGCATTGAACATGGTGTAGTAGTTCTCTGGATTCTCCAGGTCGCGACCATCGTTGATCTGGGGAATCGGAAACTCGGCGTTGGCGAAGACGTACTTGGTATAGGGGACCTTCTGCAGGCGCAGGCCATGGATCGCCTGGACATTGGGAATGGTCGTGATCTTGTCCGTCTTCATCACATCAAGGCGGATCCGTGCCACCCGAGTATTGGCCTTGTCGTTGATGAACAGATACTTGCCATCGTAGCGACCGTCGGTAAGGGAGGCATGGGGGTGGTGGGCGTCACCGTTGTGGAAGCGTGCAGAGTCACCGAGGATGTGACGTGACTCGTTGGTGATGCCCCATCCGGTGGCACTTTCGGTGTTGAAGACGGGAATGCGCATCAGCTCGCGCATGGAGGGAATGCCCAGCACCCGGACCTCGCCGGAATGGCCACCACTCCAGAAGCCGTAGTACTCGTCGAGCTGTCCCGGGGCGACCTCACCATTGCCTTCACTGGCGCGAGCCTTGGGGCTGGCCAGCAGGGCGCCGGTGCCGACACCTCCGACCATACCACTGGCAAGGCCAGCGCCGGCGACGCCAGTGACCGCGCTGTTGCGCAGGAAATGACGGCGGGCCAGATTCTGGATACTGCGGGAATCGTCACTCACTTCAGTTCTCCTCAAGGCAAGGTATACGCCGCGGGTCGCCATCCTGGCTTGATCCGCGGGTCTCTGCGTCACTTCCGCTGGCGCGCGCGGTTGCTCCATCCCGTTCCAGGCGCTTGCGGCGCTTGACTTGAGGCGGGCAGCGACGGTCGTCGTCGAAGGTGATCTGGCAGTCCAGGCAGTAGTGGCACTCCGAGGGCTCGATACGGCCGTCGGGATAGATCGCCACCAGTTCGCAGTCGTTGGCACAGATCTGGCAGGGGGTGCCGCACTGGCCTCGGTGGCGTCTCAACCAGTCGAACAGGCGGATGCGCCCGGCGATGGCGAGGCTTGCTCCTAGAGGGCAGACGTAGCGACAGTAGGCCTTGTGCATGAATAGCGAGGCGGTCATCAGGGCCACGGCGTAGAGCACATAGCCCCAGTCACGCAGAAAGTGCAGCGTAATGGCGGTCTTGAACGGTTCCACCTCGGCCAGTCGTTCTGCTTGTGCCAGGTCGTAGAAGGACACCCCGACCAGGCCAAACAGGATCAGGTACTTGATGACCCACAGGCGCTGATGAACGGAGAACGGCAGGGTGACCTGGGGAACCTTGAAGTGACGCGCCAGCTGATTGACCAGATCCTGCAGGGCGCCGAAGGGACATAGCCAGCCGCAGAACACGCTGCGCCCCCACAGCACCAGGGTGGCTGCCACGAACACCCACAGCACGAACATCAACGGGTCGATCAAGAATGCCGACCAGTGGAAACCGTGCATCAGTGCGTGGGTCAGCGTCAGCACGTTGACCACCGACAGCTGGGCCAGACAGACCCAGCCGATGTAGACCAGGGTGTAGAGCAGAAAGGCCTTGCGCAGTGGGCGTAGCAGCTGTGGTCGGCGAGCCAGGGCGTTCTGGAAGGTCAGAATCAATGACAGTATCAGCAGTCCCACGCCCAGGCCGGTCAGTTCAAGGCGCTTCTGCTGCCACATCTCTAGCCACAGGGGAGTGGGGTCCACCGGCTCGGGCCGCTCGATAAAGGCTTCCGGAAGGCGGTGCTCCAGGTGAAAGCGGGTGAACTCCTGGGTCAGTGGGCCCGAGGCGCGACGCACCAGCAGATTGAGCTGCCAGGGTTCGCCTGGATCGAAGTGAGCCCCCTCGCGCACGATGAAGATGTCGCGTTCGCTGAAGGTCGGCGCAGCGTCGATGGCCAGCTGCGCCAGTCGCCGCTGGTCGTGGTCGTGGAAGCTGATGGAGGCGTTGCCCTGGACCAGCTCTATGCGGTCGAAGATACCGCCGCGCACATAGCCCGATCCCTTGTAGGAAAAGCTGCCATCGGCGAGCAGGGCAATGGCGTGCTCGCCCGGGGCGAGGCTCTCCATCAAGCTGTCGTAGCCGCGCTCGCCTAGTAAATTGCGGCCGATGGTGGGGGCATTGAGGTAGGCCAGGTAGAGATCGATAAAGGTAGCGCCCCGAGGGGGCCGCTGGCCGCTCAGGTAGTGTTCGGCGGGGGTGCCGATAAAGGCGTCGTCGACCTCGCCCTGGGTCAGCATCAGGTGGCCCAGGGCCCCTTGGGCGAGCAGTGCCGACCAGTCAGCGGGGGCGAAGATATCGTTACGAACGCTGGCAATCGGCCGCGCGGCGGGGTCTTCGATCAGTCCCAGGGCGGCAGCGACCTGGCGAGCCGAACGCATGATGGTGTCATTGACCACGATGACGGTCACGGTGGCGCCGGAGATGGCGTCGACATCCTCGCCCACCTCCAGCCGGGTCTCCACCGAGGCGCCTTGGTGCTGGCTGGCGAAGGTATCGAGCTTCTCGCCAGGAATACCCACCAGCATGATCGGTTCGGAGTGGTCGAGCACCTTGGCCAGACGCAGGCTGGCGCTGGGATCGATGGCGATCAGCAGATTGACCGGCTTGCCCGAGTAGGCCGGGATGGGGGCGACCTCGGCGCTCTCGAAGGCATAGCCGAGCAGTTCATCGCCGCGGTAGAGGGCATTGACCGGCCATGAAAGGCCCGGCACGGGCTCGCTGCGGTCGATACCGGGAAAGGTGTCCTGCATCAGGGAGAGATCCGCCTTGGCGCTGCCGAGCTCCCCTGGGTATTGGTCGAACTCGACCGCTTGGGCGGGCAGGCACAGACAGAGCGCCAGTAGCACCAGCGCGAGCGCGGCCAGCGCTAGGGTCGTCGAACTCCCTGGGCGAGAGCGGCCGACCGGCAGTGGGCGAGGGGCATGGGCCATAGGATGACCTCCTGTCGCGAAGCGCCCACGGGGCGCTTCGCTGGGTGGCCTAGCAGCGTCGTGATCTGTTGTCAGGGCGTCAGTGAGGAGTAGTAGGCGGCAATATCGGCGATGTCTTGATCGGACAGTGCAGCCGCCTGGGGGGCCATAATGGCGGACATGCCGCCGCTGCGCTGGCCGTCGCGGTAGGCCTTCAGCGCGCCTTCCAGGTAGGGCGCATTCTGTCCTGCCAGGTTGGGATAGATGGGGCCAGTGGCCTTGCCATCGGTGCCGTGGCAGGCGGCGCAGGCCCCGACCTTGGTTTCACCGGCGGCGGCGTCGCCCGCGGCGTGGGCAGCGAGGCTGAACAGACAGGCGGCGCCAAGCGCGGCCAGGGGGAACCATTTCATGATGAGCGCTCCTCGGGATTGGGTCTGCGGACGGGCAGCGTGGGCAAGGCATGCCACGCCGCCAGCCGAGTCTGTCCGGGGTCGTTGTGTCGGCAAGCCAGAGCTGCCGGAAACCCTTGGGACTCTCGAGTATTGGAGCGCTCAGCGACAATACCCTATGACGCTGGTCAACTTTAGCTAGGGAGAGGTAGTCGCTACGCACTATGCTTGATGGGGATCAAGGGAATCAGACAGGCATCATTGCGGTGGCGACCGTCATGCGCTAGCACCAGAGACTGACCTGCCAGAGGGTGACGTCCTGATACTGATTTGATGCAGATCATGTCTGGCTTCGTCTATCGGAGCCAAGCCGAGATGACGTGAGACAATGCCGACAGATGCCGCCGTCGGGCGGTCGTGTCATGAGAGGCCTTGTCGATGTCATCCGATGTATTGCCGTTTCAGCGCAGCCTGGTCGAAAAGTATGATCGCCCCGGCCCGCGCTACACTTCCTACCCCACCGCGCCAAATTTCCATGCGGGCTTCGGTGTCGATGACTACCGACAGGCGGTACAACGCAGCCAGCAAGGAACGCCAAAGCCGCTCTCGGTGTACGTGCACGTGCCCTTCTGCGAAAGCCTCTGCTACTACTGCGCCTGCTCCAAGATCATTACCCACAATCGCGAGCGTGCCGCCGAATATCTGGGCCTGCTCAAGCGCGAGATCGCCCTGCAGGCCGAACTGTTCGATGGCCAGCGTGAACTGGCTCAGCTGCACCTGGGCGGTGGGACCCCCACCTTTCTGACTAACGCTCAGTTGGCTGGGCTGATCGACAGCCTGGCGCAACACTTTTCCTTCGCCCCAATGTCCCGTCGTGAATTTTCGCTGGAAGTGGACCCGCGCACGGTAACGCCCCAGCAGATACATGAATTGCGGGCCATGGGCTTCAATCGGTTGAGCTTCGGCATTCAGGACTTCGACCCCCTGGTGCAGAAAGCGGTGAACCGGTTGCAGAGTGAGGCCCAGGTAGCGGCGCTGATGGATGCCGCCAGAGAGGCGGGCTTCGCCTCGGTGTCGGTGGATCTGATCTACGGGCTGCCGCTGCAGACCCGCGACAGCTTCGATACCACGCTGGCCAAGGTGGTAGCGCTCAGGCCCGATCGTATCGCCGCCTACAGCTACGCCCACCTGCCGTCGCTGTTCAAGGCGCAGCGGCTGATCCGTGACGAGGACATGCCACCGCCTGGGCGCAAGCTCGAGCTGCTCGAGCTGACCATCGAGCGGCTGACCCAGGCGGGCTACGTCTATATCGGCATGGATCATTTTGCCTTGCCCGAGGATGAGCTCAGTCTGGCCCGTGAGAATGGCACCCTGCAGCGCAATTTCCAGGGCTACTCGACCCATGCCCAGTGCGACATGATCGGCCTGGGGGTGACGTCCATCGGCAAGGTGGGCGATGCCTACAGCCAGAACGTCAAGACCACCGCCGAATACGCCGAGCACCTTGAGGCCGGGCGGCTGCCGGTGCTGCGTGGTTACCGCTTGACCGAAGAGGACCAGCTGCGCGCAGAGCTGATCACTGCCCTGATGTGCCACGGCGAGGTACGCTTTGCCGAGTTCGAAGATCGTCATGGTATCCACTTTCAGCAGCACTTCGCGGCGGCGTTGAACCAGCTGGAAGAGATGCGCGAGGACGACTTGATCGAGATCAAGCAGGACGCACTCAGGGTGCGCCCGGCAGGCCGGCTGATGATGCGCAATCTGGCCATGGCCTTCGACGCCTACCTGGTGGCGGAAAGTGGGCGCTTCTCCCGCACCGTCTAGGATGCGCCGGACGGTTGGCGTCCCCGCCAGGTCCTCGCCGGTCCAGGCGTGACCGTTTATGCGCCAAAGGCAATTTAAAAACCGGGCCTTCCGTGTCCGGTTTTTTCGTTTATATTGTGCCGCCGGCCAAAAATTTAACTATATCTAGTAGAGCGATCGACCTTGGCCGTAACGCGCGTCGACGCCCTTGTTACCTCGTTTCTTTGCCGGCAATTTCATCGGAGACATGTGTTCATGACCACATCCGCCAAGGCCGCCGCCCTGTCGCAGGAGGTTCCCATGCAGGGTCCCTCGTATGATATCTGGGATGCCAAGTACCGCTTGAAGGACCGTCACGGCCAGCCCGTGGATAGCGACCTCCAGGCCACCTGGGAGCGCGTGGCCAAGGCGCTGGCTGCTGTAGAGGGCGAGGCCGCTGACACCTGGTTGCCAAAGTTTCGCTGGGCCTTGGAGAACGGTGCCGTACCGGCGGGCCGGATCACCTCCAACGCCGGCGCCGAGGGCTACAAGCCCGCCGTCAGCCTGATCAACTGCACCGTGTCCCGCACCATCCGCGACTCCATGCACGACATCCTCGACAGCGTGGTGGACGCCGGCATGACCCTCAAGGCCGGCTGCGGCATCGGCTACGAGTTTTCCACCCTGCGCCACAAGGGAGCCTTCGTGTTCGGT
Organism: Halomonas sp. DP3Y7-2; assembly: GCF_019800795.1. NCBI lineage: Bacteria > Pseudomonadati > Pseudomonadota > Gammaproteobacteria > Oceanospirillales > Halomonadaceae > Halomonas > Halomonas sp. DP3Y7-2. The sequence goes on along the minus strand of NZ_JAHVKJ010000001.1, from coordinate 150,404 downwards.
GCTGGTGCCGGCACCAATGGCCCCCTGGCGTTCATGGATATCTACGACAAGATGTGTTTCACCGTGGCCTCCGCCGGGGGGCGCCGCGGCGCTCAGATGGGCACCTTCGACGTTGGCCATCCCGATGTTCGCGAGTTTATCGAGGCCAAGCGTGAAGCCGGTCGACTGCGCCAGTTCAACCTCAGCCTGCTGATCACCGACGAGTTCATGGAGGCGGTGAAAGAGGACGCCGACTGGCCGCTGGCCTTCCCCCTGCACTCGGGCGAAAAGGGCGATATCGAGGACAAGGACCTGATCTACCGTGACTGGCCGCTGATCGAGGACGGCTACACGGTGGACGCCGAAGGGCGCGTGGCCTGCCGCGTGGTCGAGGTGATCAAGGCGCGCGAGCTGTGGGACACCATCATGCGTTCCACCTACGACTACGCCGAGCCTGGCTTCATCCTGATCGACCAGGTCAATCGCATGAACAACAACTGGTTCTGCGAAGAGATCCGCGCCACCAACCCCTGTGGGGAGCAGCCGTTGCCACCGGAAGGGGCCTGCCTGCTGGGCTCGATCAACCTGACTCGCTTCGTGATCGACCCGTTTGGTGAGGCGCCGCGGTTTGACTGGGACAAGTACCGACAGGTGGTCGCCGTTTTCACCCGCATGCTCGACAACGTGGTCGAGATCAGCGGCCTGCCGCTGTCCGGCCAGCGTCGCGAGATCGAGGCCAAGCGCCGCCATGGTATGGGCTTTCTGGGACTGGGATCGACCATGACCATGCTCAAGATGCCCTATGGCAGCGCCGAATCGCTGGTCTTTACCGAGGAAGTCAGTCGGGTGTTGGCCGTGGAGGGCTGGAAGCAGGCGCTGGAGCTGTCCCGCGAGAAGGGCATGGCGCCGATTCTCGAACAGGAGTTCGAGCTGACCCCCAGGATGCTGCGTGAACGTCCAGAATTGAGCCGCGATGGTTACGAGGCCGGCGACAAGGTGCCAGGCCGCATCCTGCATGCCCGCTACAGCCGCTATATGCAGAAGATCGCCGAGGTCGAGCCTGAACTGGTGGCGCAGCTGGCCGAGCATGGGGCGCGCTTCACCCATCACTCCTCGATTGCCCCCACTGGCACCATCAGCCTGTCGCTGGGCAATAATGCTTCCAACGGTATCGAGCCGTCGTTCTCTCATCGCTACTTCCGTAACGTCATCCAGGCGGGCAAGAAGACCAAGGAGCAGGTCGAGGTGGTGTCCTTCGAGCTGGCCGCCTATCGTCACTTCATGCACGCCGAGGCGGTAGAGAGCGACCTGCCGGATTACTTCATCACCGCCGATGCGGTGACACCCAAGCAGCACGTGGCGGTGCAGGCCGCCGCCCAGGCTTGGGTCGACTCGGCGATCTCCAAGACGGTCAACGTGCCCACCGACTTTGCCTTCGAGGCGTTCAAGGACCTGTATCTGGACGCCTACCAGAGCCGCCTCAAGGGCTGTACCACCTTCCGCTTCAATCCGGAGGCCTTCCAGGGCGTGCTGGTGCGCGAGGATGACCTCAAGAACACCACCTACGTGTTCGAGCTGGAGAACGGCGAGACCCTCGAACTCAAGGGCGACGAGACGGTGATCTACGACGGCGAGGAGCACAATGCCGCCAACCTCTACGACGCCTTGAAGGAGGGGACCTATGGCAAGTGGTAACGCCTGGGGCGAAAGGTCGTTGCGTGGTGGCCGGCGCCTGTGGGCATCGCGTCTGAATAATCTTTGTGGAGGAGCCTGCTGATGGCTGTCGAAATCACATCCAAGATCGTGGGCTACCGGGTCAAGAGCGAAGAGGCCCCTGCGGCCCCGGTGCCGCCCCCTCTGCCCGAAGAAAACCCGCTGACCATGCGCATTCCCTCGCGCCCCGAGGGGACGCTTGAGGCGGTGTCCGAGAAGATTTCCTACGTCGGCGCCGAAGGCCGCAAGAAGGTCTACCTGCTGGTGTCCTTTATGCCGGTGGAAGGGGTGCTGAACGGACAGCGCGTGATCATCGAGCGCCCGGTGGAGTTCTTCTTTCCCTCCGGTCAGCTGTCCAGCGAACACCAGTGGATCACCGCCACCATGCGCAGCCTGTCGCTGGCCGCCCGCGGCGGCTACGTCACCCAGGCGGTGGCCGATCTGCGCAAGGTGGCCTGGGACAAGGGCCTGGTGCGTTGCGGCATGAACCGCTGGAACAAGCCGATGTTCCACGACTCCGAGGTTGCCGCGATTGCCTGGTCGATCCAGCAGATCCTCTATCGCCGCGGCTTTCTCGACATCGACGGCAACCAGGTGCCGGTGGAGGAGCTGGTCAGCCGCTATGCCAGGCGTCAGGCCTCCGGTCACGGCTGGTTCCCCGCCGAGGTCGAGGACGAGACCCCGAACGGCGCGGTCGAGCCATTGGATGGCAAGCCCGTCGCGGATGGCGCAGGTGAAGGCGCCGGCCCCGCGGTGGTTGGCCACTGCCCCGAGTGTCGCGGCGAGCTGATCATGATGGACGGTTGCCCCACCTGCTACGCCGGCTGTGGCTGGTCAAAGTGTGGCTAGTCGAAGCGCGGCTAAACAAAGCGTGGCTAAACAAAGCGCGGCTAAAGCAAGGTATGGCCAAACGATGACCCAACTGTCGCCAAACTATGGCTCAACTATGGCCAAACCAGGCATGACTCATTTGGCGTCATGGCCGTCGCCGCCGTTGCGACGCTGACAGGTAGCAGGTGAACGTGGCTTTCCGCGAGCGAACAGCAAGCCTGACGAGAGGGTAGTGCGCCGACAAGGGTGTGGATAAGTGTGCGGGCTGGCTGTGAATAAGCGTGTGGTAATCGGTGGAAGGGCTGTGCAAGGGATTTGTTCGCCGCTCGGCGTGGAGTGACAATAGCGTGTGACGGCAAAAGAAAACGGGCCCCTGAGGGCCCGTTGTTGTATCGAATGCAGGGGTTACTGTCCGCCGGAAGGGAAGTTGAACTCAGCCTTGGCGGTCTCGAAGGAGGATGGCCAGCGCTGGGACACGGCCTTGCGGCGAGTATAGAAGCGCACCGCGTCAGGGCCGTAGGCATGCAGGTCACCAAACAGCGAGCGCTTCCAGCCACCGAAGCTGTGGCTTGCCACCGGTACCGGCAGCGGCACGTTGATGCCGACCATGCCAACCTCGATAGCATCGGTGAAGCGGCGTGCCGCTTCACCGTCACGGGTGAACAGGCAGGTGCCGTTGCCGTACTCGTGGGCGTTGGTCAGGTCGATGGCTTCATCCAGGCTCGATACCCGCACCACGCACAGCACCGGGCCGAAGATTTCTTCTGCATAGATGGTCATCTGCGGGGTAACCCGGTCGAACAGACAGCCGCCGACGAAGAAACCGTCTTCATGGCCTGGCACCACCAGGTCGCGCCCATCGGCGACCAGGTCGGCGCCTTCCTGAATGCCCTTCTCGATATAGCCGAGCACCTTGTCACGATGCTGGGCGGTGACCAGGGCACCCATGTCCAGGCCCTTGTCGGTGCCGGGGCCGATCTTCAGCGCGGCGATCTTCGGCGTCATCGCCTCGATCAAGCGATCAGCGGTGTCATCGCCGACACACACCGCCACGGAAATGGCCATGCAGCGTTCGCCAGCGCTGCCGAAGGCAGCCCCCATCAGGGTATTGGCGGCATTGTCGATGTCAGCGTCGGGCAGCACGATGGCGTGGTTCTTGGCGCCACCGAGGGCCTGCACGCGCTTGCCGCTTTCGGCGCCACGGCGGTAGATGGTTTCGGCGATGGGAGTGGAGCCAACAAAGGAAATGGCCTTGACGTCGGGGGCATCCAGCAGCGCCTCCACGGTCTCACGACCACCTTGTACGACGCTCATGATGCCCTGGGGCAGGCCTGCCTCTTCCAGCAGCTTGGCGACCGCGACCGCTGCGGAGGGGTCCTTTTCGGAAGGCTTGAGGATAAAGGCGTTGCCGCAGGCAATCGCCATCGGGTACATCCACAGCGGCACCATGGCCGGGAAGTTGAACGGAGTGATGCCCGCGACGACCCCCAGCGGCTGAAAGTTGGAGAACGCATCAATGGAGGGGCCCACGTTGTGGGAGTATTCGCCCTTGAGCAGTTCCGGTACGCCGCAGGCGTATTCCACGTTCTCGATACCGCGCTTGAGCTCGCCCATGGCGTCTTCGACGGTCTTGCCGTGTTCCTCGCTGATCAGCTGGACCAGACGCTCGGCGTCACGCTCCAGCAGCGCCTTGAACCGGTACATCACCTGAGCGCGCTTGGCTGGCGGGGTGTCGCGCCAGGCCGGGAAGGCGGCCTTGGCTGCCTCGATGGCGGCCTGCACGGTGGTGGCATCGCCCTCGGCCACCTGGCGGATGGTAGCGCCGGTGGCGGGATTGGTGACCGGCAAGGTGCGGCTGGACTCCAGGTCCTGGCCATTGATCCAGTGACTGACGTATTCCATTGAAGACCTCTTGTCTTGAAGGGTGATGTCTGGACGCTGGGTCCAGCGACGATATCGGTGTGAACAGTGGCCACAGGCAGGCATGACACCTGCCTGTGGATAATGCTGTGAATGATGGGTGTAAAGGTTGTCCACAGGCTGTCGATGTGGCGTGGATAACCGTTCTTGCTACTCACCCGTCAGCGCTGATATTTGCCCCCTGGGGCGCTCAATGTGCTTACGCCAGGCGGTCGAGGGTGGTGGCCACGGCGTCGAACAGTCGCTCGAGCTCTGCCTCTGTGGTGCCGAAAGGAGGACCAAACTGCAGGGTATCGCCGCCAAAGCGCACGTAGAAACCCGCTTCCCACAGGGCCAGATGTGCGTCCCTTGGGCGAATGCTCGGGTCGCCGTCCCGTGGTGCCAGCTGGATCGCTCCGGCCAGGCCATAGTTGCGGATATCGACCACATGGGGGCGACCCTTCAAGGCATGCAGACGGTCCTCGAAGGCGGGGGCGATGGCTCTGACCTGGCCGGGAAAGTCTTCCCGCTCCAACAGTTCCAGCGAGGCCAGGGCCGCGGCACAGGCCACTGGATGTCCGCTGTAGGTGTAGCCATGGGTGAATTCGATGGCGTGCTCGGCACCGCCTGCGTGCATGAAGGTGTCGAAGATCTCGTTGGACGCAATCACCGCGCCCATGGGCACCGCACCGTTGGTGATCTGCTTGGCCACCGTCATCAGGTCTGGCGTCACCCCGAAGGCCTCGGCTCCGGTACGGGCACCGCTACGCCCGAAGGCGGTGATGACCTCGTCGAAGATCAGCAGGATATCGTGGGCCGAGCAGATCTCGCGCAGACGATCCAGATAGCCCTTCGGCGGAACGATGACGCCGGCGGAGCCTGACATCGGTTCGACGATCACCGCCGCGATGTTGGAGGCGTCGTGCAGGGCGATCTGCTCGAGCAGGGCGTCGGCCAGCTCTGCCCCGGTGTCGGCCTGGCCGCGGGTGAAGGCCAGTGACGGTTGCAGGGTATGGGGCAGGTGGCTGGCGTCCATCAGCTGGCCGTAGTGCTTGCGGTTGCCGCCGATCCCGCCAAGGCTGGTGCCGCCGACATTGACCCCGTGGTAGCCCTTGGCGCGGCCAATCATGCGGGTCTTTTCCGGGCGTCCCTTGAGGCGCCAGTAGGCCTTGGCCATCTTCAACGCGGTATCGGCGGACTCGGAGCCAGAGTCAGTGAAGAACACATGGTCGAGCCCCTTGGGGGTCAGACTGGCGACCTTTTCCGCCAGCTTGAAGGCCAGCGGGTGGGACACCTGGAAGCTCGGCGCATAGTCGAGGCTGCCTAGCTGCTGGGCCACCGCCTGTTGAATCTCGACCCGGTTGTGACCGGCGCCGCAGGTCCAGAGGCCTGACAGGGAATCAAACAGCCGACGCCCGCGATCGTCGATGAAGTAGCGACCCTCGGCCCCGTGGATCAGCCGTGGGTGAGCGTGGAAGTCCCGGTTGGCGGTGAACGGCATCCAGTAGTGATGGTTCAGGTCGCTGTTATCCGCTTTCTCTGCGGTGGCGTCGGGGCGAGTCTCCAGAGTGTCGAAGGTCAGCATGGTGGGTCTCCTGTCAGCCGCCTGGGGCCGGGGCCTGGTGGTCATGGCCTGTCGTTGTCGTGGTCTAGCTGTTTTATCTGGTCTGTCTTGTCCGGGCTGTCTTGTCCGGGCTGTCTTGTCCGGGCTGTCCTGGTCAGGCTAAGCGCCGAGCGGTGATAGCCGAATGGTCGTGACATAACGGCAGCATGGCGTCTGTAGAAAGTTGATAAAACACCACTCTGTTTTCGCTCAGGTAAGTAAATCTAAACGTAATTGGGTCTGCTGGCGTTGGCATAAATTGACTTGACCAATTCGCGCATTGGGACTAATCCTTATATTTATTCGAATAAATGACCGAGATGCCCGTGCCGACTTCTTTTCCCCAGCGCCGTCAGAAGCTCGCCGACCTGATCTGCGAGGACATCAAGCAGAAGATCGTGATGGAGAACCTGTCGCCAGGGGACCGGCTGCCCAACGAAAAAGCCCTGATGGAGCGCTATGAATGCGCCAAGGGCACGATTCGTGAGGCCCTCAGGGTGCTTGAGGTAGAGGGGCTGGTGGTGCTGAAGACGGGGCCAGGCGGTGGCGCGATCATCCGAGAAGTGACCATCGACCCGGCCTGCCGCGCGCTGCGCAACTTTCTGCACTTTCAGCACGTGGATGGCAGCCAGGTCTATCAGCTGCGTCGGATGGTAGAAGTGGAGGTCGCGGTAGCGGCCATGGATCATCTTGATGAGGCCGGACGTGAGCGGCTGCGTGACAACATCGTCCACTGCCAGCGGCCCCATGAAGATGAACTGAGCCAGCGCCAGCACCGCATGCTGGAGCTCGAGTTCCACAACATTCTGGCGGAGTACTGTCCCAATCCGCTGCTGCGTTTCATGAGCACCTTTCTCAACGATCTACTGCGCGACCTGGTGGTGATCAAGAAGGCCTATCGGCCGGAACGTCATGCCTTTGATGAGTCCAACATTCGCTACCACATCGCCCTGATGGAAGCCTTTGACAACGGTGACCGTGAAGCGGTGCGCCGTCTTATGTTCGAGCACATGTGTGATGCCGAGCACCACATGTCGGCCCTGGAAGGCGAGATGGCCAACCAGTTTCTGGTGTCGCCCGAGGTGCTGGGCGAAAGCGGCTGATCCCGTTTAGCCCGATCCGGCGACAGCCCACAGCGACCTATAACAACAACAGCGTCCCTTATAACAACAACCAAGCCACCCACGTCAGCGACCCCTCATCCACTCCGATGACGTCGACAAGAGGAATAACAATGACAGTGCGCAAGACACCCCTTCTGCTTTCCGCCCTGGCCCTTGGACTCGTGGCCCAGCCGTTGCTGGCCCAGGATCAGGAACCCCTGACCTTCTACGGCGTGAAGTCGCTGTCTGGCGCCTTCGCCAGTTATGGCAAGTACGCCGAAATGGGGTCTCGCCTGGCGGTGGAAGAAGCCAGAACGTCCCTGGGACGTGATATCGACTACGTCAGCCTGGACACCGAAGGCAATGCCGGCCGGGCCATCCGCAAGGTGCAGGAAGCCATCAACCAGGATGGGGCCCGCTTGTTCAACGGCGCCACTCTTTCCTCCACCGCATTGGCGGTAGGCAAGGAAGTGGCTGGCGTCGAGGGGGTGTTCATGACGCCTGCCGGCGCCGACGAACTGACCGGCACCGAGTGCAACGCCTCCACCTTCCGCTGGTCGGTGCCGACCTACGGCGCCATTCGCGAAACTCTGGTGCCGTTGATGGAAGCGCTGCCCGAGGCCAAGCGGTTCTATACCATCACCCCGGAATATGTGTTCGGCGAGGCGCTGCTCGACAACGCCAAGGCCGTCTTCGAGGAAGCCGGTGTCGAGCACGTGGGCAACAGCTATCACTCGCTGCAGGAGCAGGAATTCTCCGGCTACCTGACCAACGCCATGGCGGCCTCTCCTGATGTACTGGTGCTGCTCAACTTTGGCGCCCAGTCCTCCAACGCCCTGCGCCAGGCACGCAACTTCGGCCTCAATGATCAGATGGATATTCTGATGGTGTGGTCGGCGGGCCTGGACCAGTTCGAAGAGCTGGGTGCCGCCAATGTCGAAGGCATCTACTTCGGCGCCCAGTACTGGCACGAGGTGGATACACCCTTCAACAACGAGCTGGTGGCAGCGGTGCGCGACGCCTATGACATCACGCCCACCTATCCGCTGGCAGCGGACTACACCATGACGCGGGTGATGCTGGAGGTCGCCGATCAGAGCGGGGCCAGCACAGGTCCGGCGCTGATCGAAGCCCTGGAGGGGTACACCTATCAAGGGCCGACCGGCGAAGAAACCATCCGAGCGTCTGACCATCAGGTCATCAAGGATTACTACCTGCTCCAGGGCAAGGCTCAGGACGAGATGGACGATGACGATGACTATGCCGACGTGATCAGCGCTGGCCAGTCCTTTGTCGCCCCCGAAGATTCGCCCTGCCAGCTGTAAGGCAGCCCTCGTCCGTCTGCCGGGGGCGCCGCCCTCGGCATTCCAGGAGCCGCGACCATGCTTAATGTCTATCTGTTCCAGGTCCTTAACGGCCTGGGGCTCGGGATGATCTATTTTCTGATTTCGGTGGGGTTGACGCTGATCTTCGGCCTGTTGAACTTCGTCAACTTCGCCCATGGAGCCTTCTTCCTGGTCGGCTCCTACCTCTGCTACACCCTGGTCAGCCTGACCGGCAACTTCTGGCTGGCCCTGGTGGCGGGACCGCTGTTGGTCGCGCTGCTGGCCTGGGCGCTGGAGCGTAGCCTGATCCAGCGTATCTACCACTTGCCGCATACCTTTCAGATCCTGGTGACGCTAGGCATCGCCCTGATCATTCAGGAACTGTCGATCATGATCTGGGGGCCGGTGGGCAAGAGCATTCCCACCCCGGAAGCCCTGCAGGGCGTGGTGCGCATCGGCAACTTTGCCTACCCCTACTACCGACTGTTCCTGATCGGCTTCAGTGCCCTGGTGGCCGTCGTGCTGTGGCTGCTGCTGGAGCGGACCCGTTTCGGCGCCCTGGTCCGGGCCGGCAGCGAGTCCACCGAGATGGTGTCGCTGCTGGGCTCCAACATCTTTCGTCTGTTCTCGGTCACCTTTGCCCTGGGAGTGGGCCTGGCGGGATTGGCCGGGGTGCTGTCGGCTCCCCTGCGCGGGGCCCATCCGTTCATCGGCCCAGAGGTTCTGGGGCTGGCGTTCGTGGTGGTGGTGATTGGCGGCATGGGCTCCTTCAGTGGTGCCCTGGTGGCGGGATTGATCGTGGGCGTGGTGCAGAGCCTGATGACCTCGCTGTGGCCACAAGGCGCAAGCCTGATGATCTACGCCGCCATGGCGGTGGTGATTCTGCTGCGTCCCCACGGACTGTTCGGGAGAGCATGAGATGATGACCAAGACTCTGGAACCTACCAGCACCGCCGCGCGCCCAAGCCGGTTCAAGGGCCGCCTGGGGGCGGGGACGACGTTGGCCATGCTGGCGGTGATGGTGCTGCTGCCGGTGGTGCTGCCGTCGGCGACCCTGGCCACCGAGATTCTGATCTTTGCCATGGCCGCACTGGCCTGCAATCTGCTGCTCGGCTTCACCGGTCTGCTGTCCTTTGGCCAGGCCATCTTCTTCGGTGCGGGGGCCTATATCAGTGCCCTGGCGATGATCCACCTCAATGCCGGGCTGGTCGGTGCCCTGTTGATTGCGGTGGTGGTGGGCGCCGTGCTGGCGCTGGGTGTCGGCATGCTGTGCATCCGCCGTAAAGGCATCTACTTTGTGATGCTCACCCTGGCCCTGACCCAGATGGCCTACTTCCTGGCCTACACCTTGAGTGACTGGACCGGTGGCGACAACGGCCTGCTCGACGTGCCACGTCCGCCCCTGGCAGTGGGCGACACCACCCTGATCAGCTTCGACTCACCGCTGGCCTTCTATGCGCTGGTCGCGGTGCTGTTTGCGGTCATCTACGTGGTGGCACGACGCATCACCGACTCACCCTTCGGCAGCACCCTGCTGGCGATCCGCGAGAACGAACAGCGCGCCTCGGCGCTGGGGTATGACACCCGACTGTTCAAGGTCATGGTGTTCGTGCTGTCCGGGGGAATCACCGCCCTCGCCGGTGCCCTTTACGGCATGCTGCTCAACTTCGTGCCGCTGTCGAACATCGAGCTGTTGATGTCCGAACAGATCCTGATCATGACCATCATCGGCGGCACCGGCTCGCTGTTCGGCTCACTGCTGGGCGCCGGCGCGATCGTCTTGCTGGGTGATCTGCTGTCATCGATCTGGCCGCGCTGGATGCTGCTGCTCGGGGTGGCCCTGATCGCGGTGGTGATCTTTATGCGAGGCGGTCTGTGGGGCGGCCTGTCCAGCCTGCTGGAACGTCGTAGCAAGCGCACCGATGGCAAGGAGGGCGACCAATGACCACGCAAACCTCGCGTCCCGGCGCCGACACTCTGCTGGAAACCCGTGACCTGGTGCTCGCCTACGGGGCCTTCCACGCCGTGGATGGTGTCAACCTGCGTATCGGCAAGGGCAAGATCCATACCGTGATCGGGCCCAACGGGGCAGGCAAGACCAGCCTGTTCCACTGCCTGACCGGCGAGCGCCGTCCCAGCGCTGGCAAGATCCTGCTGGAGGGGAGAGACATCACCCGCGAGCCAGCCCATGGCCGAGTGGGGCTTGGCATGTCGCGCTCGTTTCAGGTGACCAGCCTGTTTCAGGAGCTGAGCGTGCACGAGAACCTGCGGCTGGCGGCCCAGGGGGTCGACGGTTGGCGCGCCCTCAATTTCTGGCAACGCCTGAACAAGCGTCGCGAGCACCTGGCTCGAGCGGACGAGATTCTCGAACGCATTGGTCTGTCAGGCCGTGCCGGGGTGGCCGCGGGCGAGCTGTCCCATGGCCAGCAGCGCATTCTCGAGGTCGGCATGGCGATCTGCCCGCGACCACGCCTGCTGTTGCTCGATGAGCCGACCTCAGGGATGGGCATCGACGATATCCCCAGCATGACCACGCTGATCGGCGAGCTGGGCCGAGACCACAGCATTCTGTTGATCGAACACAACATGAGCATCGTGATGTCGATCAGCGACACCATCACCGTCATGAACCGGGGGCAGGTGCTGGTGGAGGGCGACCCCCACAGCGTGCGCAATGATGCCCGTGTCAGAGACGCCTATCTGGGAGAAGCCGCCTGATGCTCGAGTTGACGGATATTCACAGCTATTACGGCAAGAGCCACGTCCTGGAAGGGGTATCGCTTACGGTCGGTGAAGGCGAGCTGGTGACGCTGCTGGGACGTAACGGTGCAGGCAAGACCACGACCTTGAAAAGCATCATGGGCCTGGTCGATACGCCGACCGGCAGCATCAGCCTGCGAGGCACGCCGCTGCTTGGCCAGGCACCGTTCCAGATTGCTCGCCAGGGCGTGGCGCTGGTGCCGGAGCATCGTGGCATCTTCAGCATTCTCAGCGTCGAAGAGAACCTGCAGATCGCCGTCCGCCGCGGCAGTCGCTGGCAGATGGAAGATATCTTTCGCTGGTTTCCCCGCCTCGAGGAGCGGCGACGCAATCGCGGCAACGCTCTGTCCGGCGGCGAGCAGCAGATGCTGGCGATTGCCCGGGCGCTGCTCAACGATCCCCAGATCCTGCTGCTGGACGAGCCCACCGAGGGCCTGGCGCCAGTCATCGTCGACGAGATCGTCAAGATCCTCAAGGCCATTCGCGGCGAGGGACTGTCGGTACTGCTGGTCGAACAGAACCTGCGGGTCTGCGAAGAGGTGGCCGATCGCCACTACATCCTCGAACAGGGCCAGATCGTCTACACCGGCAGCGCCGATGATTTTCGTGACGATCCCGCGGTACGTGACCGTTATCTGGCCCTCAGCGCCTGACCTGGCGACGCCCCGGCCGCTGCGTTCGGCTGGGGCCACGCTACGCCCTCAGGACCCAGCGTCACCGCTCCCCTGGGGCGCTGAAACAGCACAATGACAAGGATACTCTGATGACAGCAACCGTCACTTCCCCGGCAGCCGCAGCGACTGCCACCCTGGCCTGCGATGGCGAGCGCCTGTGGGCCTCACTGATGTCCCTGGCAGAGCTGGGCGCCACTCCCAAGGGCGGCGTCAATCGCCAGGCCCTGACCGAGCTCGACCGCCAGGCCCGTGACCTGTTTATCGGCTGGTGCCAAGCGGAAGGCATGAGCGTGCGTATCGACGCCATCGGCAACATCGTGGCGCGTCGCGAGGGCAGTGAACCCGACCTGCCGGCGGTCATGACCGGCAGCCATATTGATACCCAGCCCACCGGTGGCAAGTTCGATGGCTGCTTCGGCGTGCTGGCGGGGCTTGAGGTGGTCCGTACCCTCAATCAGCATGCCATCACTACCCGTGCGCCCATCGACGTGGTCGCCTGGACCAACGAAGAAGGCTGCCGCTTTCCGCCCTGCATGATGGGTTCGGGAGTCTATGCCGGCCAGCTGGGTCTGGACGACATGCTGTCTCGCCAGGACGACGCTGGCGTCAGCGTGGGCGAGGCCCTGGATGCCATCGGCTATCGTGGTAGCGATCGGCTGGACCCCTCTGCGGTCAAGGCCTACTTCGAAGCGCATATCGAGCAAGGGCCCCTGCTCGAGGATACCGACACCACCCTGGGAGTGGTCATCGGTGCACTTGGCCAGAAATGGTTTGACCTGACCCTGACCGGCGTTGAAGCCCACGCCGGACCGACGCCCATGCATCTGCGCAAGGATGCGCTGGTGGGTGCCGCCGAGATTACCGTCGCGATCAACCGCATGGCGCGCGACGCGGCCCCCCACGGGCGCGGTACGGTCGGTGTGATGCAGCCCCATCCCGGGTCGCGCAACGTCATTCCTGGGCAGGTCAAGATGACCGTCGACCTGCGTCACCTGGACCCGCTGACCCTTGAGACGATGGCGACCCAGCTGGCTGAGGTGGTGCAGGAGGTCAGCCAGCGTCATGGTCTGGCGGCAGAACTGACGCCCACCGCCGACTTTCCGCCGGAGGCCTTCGACGATAGCTGCATCGAGGCCGTGCGTGCCGGTGCCAAGGCCCACGGGCTCAGCCATATGGACATCGTCAGTGGCGCGGGCCACGACGCCATCTTCGTGGGACGGGTGGCGCCGGCGGCGATGATTTTTGTGCCCTGCAAGGATGGTATCAGTCACAACGAAAGCGAGTATGCCAAGCCGGAGGAGCTCAAGGCCGGCTGCGATGTGCTGTTGCACGCCATGCTCGAGAGTGCCGGTGATGGCAGTGCTGCCGCTGACCAGGGAGGCCAGGCATGAGCCATGAGGCTGCAGTGACGACCGGCCAGGCGGCGGAGCTTGCTGATCTGGGAGCGACCCAGGCGCTTGAGGCCTATCGCCGCGGCGAGTGCACGCCCAGCCAGGTCATCGCAGATTGCCTGTCGCGCATCGCCCGCGACAACCCACGGGTCAACGCTTTCTCCCATGTGGCGGGGGACGATGCCCTGGCGGCCGCCGAGGCGTCGACCCTGCGCTGGCAACAGGGCAGACCGTGCGGCCCATTGGACGGCGTGCCGGTGACCATCAAGGACCTGACGTTGACCCAGGGCATGCCGACGCGGCTGGGCTCACGTACCAGCGATGCCCATGCTCCTGCCGCTGTCGATGCCCCGGTATCGCGCTTTCTGCGCGAGGCCGGCGCCATCATCGTCGGCAAGACCTTGTCGCCGGAATTCGGCTGGAAGGGGGTGACCGATAACCCGCTGCATGGCATCTGTCGCAATCCCTGGGATACCCGTCTGACCCCAGGGGGCTCGTCGGGAGGAGCCGGGGCGGCGGCGGCACTCAACCTTGGCATGCTGCATCAGGGGAGCGATGCCGGTGGCTCGATCCGTATTCCCTGCAGCTTTACCGGCACCTTTGGCATCAAACCCACCTTTGGCTGGGTGCCCCAGTGGCCCTCCAGCGCCATGAGCACCCTGTCCCACCTGGGGCCCATGACTCGCTCTGTGGAAGACAGTGCCCTGATGATGCGCTTGCTGGCACAGCCGGACAGCCGCGATGGCTATGCGGGGCCGCGTTGCCCCATCGACTGGCAGGCGCCGCGGCCTGATCACCTGCGCGGCGTTCGGGTCGCGATCAGTCTCGACCTTGGCTATGTCGAGGTAGCGCCGGACATTCGCCAGGGAGTCATCCGCGCCGCAGCGCTGCTGCAGGACCTGGGCGCCAGTGTCGAGTGGGTTGATCCGGGGTTCGCCGATCCCATCGAGACCTTCAATACCCTGTGGTTTGCCGGGGCTTCCCAGGTGCTGGAGAGACTCGATGAGTCGCAGCAGGCCATGCTGGACCCCGGTTTCCTCGAGATCGCCCGACGCGGCACCGGAATTTCCCTGTCGCAGTATCTGGCCGCCCGTCGTCATCGCAGCGAGCTGACCGCCGCCATGGGCGAGTTCCATCAACGCTATGACCTGCTGGTAACCCCGACCATGCCGATCTCGCCGTTTGCCGCCGGCCACAACGTACCCCCGGGCGGGCCTTATCGGGAGTGGATGGACTGGACCCCCTTCACCTACCCCTTCAACCTCACCCAACAGCCCGCCGCCTCCTTGCCCTGCGGGCTGGACGAGCAGGGACTGCCGATGGGGCTGCACCTGGTCGGGCCGAAGTTCGCTGATGACCGAGTGATGCAGGTGGCGGCGCTGCTGGAGTCACGTCTGCCACGCCTGACACCGCCGCGTCCCTGACCCAGGCCTTTATCCAGGTATTGAGCTTGACCTGCCTCAGCCACCGCCTTTTCCTCCAGGGCGTTGGCGGCGCTGGATGGGTCCCTTGCACGCCAAAGGCCCGGCCGTCTGATCGACGGCCGGGCCTTTGGTCTTAGCTGTCCAGCCGTTGGCGCGCAGCGGGTCAGCGCGTCGGTCGGCTTTGCCAGCACGCTCGCCTCAGGGATTGAGCTGTTCCAGGGTCAGCCGGGGAGACAGGGCCTGGCGATCCTGGCGCAGCTCCAGCAGAGCCGGGGAGGCACTGCGCCGGGTATGTTCCAGGGCACGTGACAGGGCGTCCGCGAAGGCGTCATCGTGGTCCACGGTTTCGCCGAAGGCGCCATAGGCGCGGGCCAGGGCAGCAAAGTCTGGATTGACCAGATCGGTGGCGGACGGCCGCCGTGGGTAGCGCTTCTGCTGATGCATGCGAATGGTGCCGTACATGCCGTTGTTGATCACCAGAATCACCACCGCAGCGCCATACTGGCAGGCGGTGCCCAGCTCCTGGGAGACCATCTGGAAACAGCCGTCGCCGGCCAGGCAGATGGCATCCCGCTCTGGATGGCGCAACTTGGCGGCAATGGCGGCGGGCAAGCCATAGCCCATGGAGCCCGAGGTAGGGGCAAGCTGGGTGCGAAAGCCGCGATAGCGGTAGTAGCGGTGCAGCCAGGCGGAGTAGTTGCCGGCGCCATTGGTCAGGATGGCGTCATCACCCAGCACCTCATTGAGCCGTGCAATGACGTTCTCCATACGTAGCGCGCCTGGCGTGGGCTCCGGCTGTTGCCAGCTGGCGTAGTCGTCGCGGGCGGCGCGGACCCAGGCGCCGCGCTCGACGCTGGGCGCCTCGGCCGCTGCCGCCAGCTGCTCGATCATCGCCCCCGCACACGCGACCACCGCCAGCTCAGGACGGTAGACCCGTCCAAGTTCGCTGGGATCGGCATGCACGTGGATCAGCCGCTGACGTGGCAGCGGTGGCGTCAGCAGGGTGTAGCCGCTGGTGGTCATCTCGCCCAGGCGCGCCCCAAGGGCCAGGATCAGGTCGGCATCACGGACCCGCTGGGCCAGCGCCGGGTTGATGCCGATGCCCACGTCGCCGACGTAGTTCGGATGGCGATTGTCCAGGTAGTCCTGGCAGCGAAAGGAGGCGCCGACGGGGAGTTCGCACAGGCGTGCAAAATGGCCGAGCGCTTCGGCGGCGCGAGCCGACCAGCCGCCGCCTCCGACGATGACCAGTGGGCGTTCGGCACTGCCAATGGCGCGCATCACTGCCTGCACGTCGTGCTGCGCGGCGAGTCCGCTAGGCAGGGTGGCAGCAGGCACTGGCGCCGCATCACAGTCTGACGACAGCATGTCTTCCGGCAGGCCCAGCACCACCGGGCCAGGCCTCCCGCTCTGGGCCACGTGGAAGGCGTGACTGATGTATTCCGGCAGGCGGTCGACCCGATCGATATTGGCGACCCACTTGGCCAGGGGCGAGAACATGGCGACCAGGTCGACCTCCTGAAAGGCCTCGCGATCGCGCTGGTCGCTTGCCACCTGGCCAACGAACAGCACCATGGGCGTGGAATCCTGATAGGCCACGTGCACGCCGCTGGCGGCGTTGGTGGCGCCCGGGCCGCGGGTCACAAAGGCGACGCCAGGGCGCCCGCTCAACTTGCCATCGGCCTCTGCCATCATCGCAGCCCCACCTTCCTGGCGGGCGACAATGGTCTCGATCTCGGCCTCGTGGAGGGCATCCAGCGCTGCCAGATAGCTTTCGCCGGGCACACAGAATACCCGCTCGACCCGCTGCTGCTGCAGCGCCTTGACCAGGGCGAGTCCACCGTGGGGATGGGTCATGAAACCTCCTGGCTCAGAGCGGTGAGAAGCGGGTGGAGCGCAACAGCTTGTTGGTCTGATGCTGGACGTTACCGGCCTCGGCGCTTTTCTTGCGATAGGCGATCCATTCGGGGTCCTGTTCCATGGCCGTGCGACGGCGCTCCCGGTCCGCCGCGGAGGCATACCCCCACAGGTGCACCACCTGGTTCTGTGGTCCGGTCTCGGTGACGAAGTAGCCGATCAGATTGCCCAAATGGCGCTGCTGGATGGGCAAACCCTCGCGTTCGTAGAGCTCGAGAAAGGCGTTCAAGCGGCCGGGGACCATGGTGTAGGTGCGGTGGTCGACGATCATGGGATCTCCTGGTGGGACACGATGGGTGAGGCATTCATTTGTCAATATTTGTAGTACATATGATTAATTCGCGCGAGTACGACCATGGTGGAAGGTGGAGGCAGCGAAGGTAGGCACCGTTGTTTCGTAGCAGCGATAAGCTAGCGATAAAGCAGAGTTAAGGTGGCGATCTGGTAGCGATAGGGGGGTAATAGCGCCGCCCGGTCGGGACGCGGGGTTGCCGAAGGGACGTCGTTGCTGGTCGCTGCTTCACTAAAGTCGCATTTCGTTGTGCGGTGGCCCCGTCTATGTTGCTCATACAGCAACTTTGTATGATGTAGTACTTAATCTTCGCCGGCGGTGCTGGTCCTGAGCGGCGAGGCACCACCCTCAAGGAGAGGTTCGATGACTCAGGTCACCTTTGACGAGCTGCGCTCGCGTTTGGCCGCAGTGCTGAATGCGGCGGGCCTGGCGCCGGAAGATGCCGAGCTGTGCGCGCGCATTCATGCTGAAAGTACTCGTGACGGGGTGGTCTCCCACGGTGTTGGCCGCATTCCGCGTTTTGTCGATTACCTGAACAAGGGGTGGGTCGATCCGGCTGCTCGGCTGAGCCTGGTGCAACGATTGGGCGCCCTGGAAGTCTTCGACGGCCACTTTGGGATTGGCGTTCGCCACGCACTCGGCGCCACCGAGCGGGCCATGGAGTTGGCCTCCGAGCATGGCATGGGGCTGGTCGCCGTGCGCAATACCACCCACTGGATGCGCGGCGGCAGCTATGGCTGGCATGCGGTCGAGCGGGGATTTGCCGCGATCATGTGGACCAACACCGAATCCTGCATGCCCGCCTGGGGGGCCGCCAGCCAGAGTATCGGCAACAACCCGTTGGTCATGGCGGTGCCTGCAGAGCAGGGCCCCATGGTGCTGGACATGGCCATGTCGCAGTTCTCCTACGGCAAGCTGAACAGCCTGGCCCTGGCCGGCGAGTCCTTGCCGGTGGACGGTGGCTTCGACCAGGCGGGACAGCTCAGTCGCGATCCTGGCGCCATCGCTGAGTCGCGACGCCTGCTGCCTGCGGGCTACTGGAAGGGATCTGGCCTGGCGATGCTGCTGGACGTGATGGCGGCGCTATTGTCCCAGGGCAACCCCACCCATCATATCGATACCCTGGGACGCGGCAGCGGTGGCGGCGCCTCCCAGGTATTTCTGGTCTTCGACCCGCGCAAGCTGGCCGGACTCGAGGCCTGCAATGCGCTGGTCGAAGGGCTTGCCGGCCACCTGGCCGACGCCGTGCCGGTGGACGCGGGCCGGCCGCCCCGCTGGCCGGGACAATCCACCGGAAATAGGCGCCACGCAGACAACGACAGCCTGCTCGACGTGCCCGATGACCTGTGGCAGGCCGTTCTCGCCTTACCTGCATAAAGCGTTTAGGGACGCGCTGAATAAATGTTACGAGCGATGATAGGTCGGCAGCCGCCGGAGCGGAAAGACCAGAGTTTACAAGCGGTTAAATGAGGATCTTGAGCACCGCCGGCAGCCGAGATGTCGAGCGCAGTAATTTATGCAGTGTTTCCCTAGGTAAAGCGCCTGGAAAAGAGGTTCCTGAACCGGCCGTCGCCAAGCGGCAATGTTTCAGGGCAGGCCAGTATCCGCTTCCACCGGCCCCCGGTGCAGGGCCATCAGTGTAACGCCAGCAGTCGCACCGCCAGCAATCACAATGCCAACAGACCCAAATCGCCAACAACAATGGCAAGGAGTGAACAAGATGCGCAAGTTGATGAGCGTGGCCCTGGGAGGCCTGATCGTTGTCGCCAGTGCCAGCGCGCAGGCCGACTACCCCCAGCGTGATATCCGCATGATCGTGCCATGGGGCGCCGGCGGCGGCACCGATGGCATCGTCCGCAAGATCTCCAATCTTGCCGAGGCGTCCCTCGATGGCACCATCTATGTCGAGAACATCGAGGGTGGGATGAGTGCCAATGGTCTGGTCCAGACGCTGGGAGCCCGGCCCGACGGCTACACCCTGGTGGCACTGACCTACGACAGCGTGGTGACGATTCCCTGGCAGGGGATGCTGGCCGGCTTTGATATCGACAAGCTCGACCTGATTGCGCGTATTACCAGTGAACCCGATGCCATCGTGGTGCCCGCAGACTCGGACTATACAAGCCTGGAGGCGTTGATCGACGCTGCCAAGGCGGCCCCCGGAGAGGTGCGCGCGGGTATTCAGAACATGGGCTCCCGTACCCACCTGACCCTGCTGCAACTGCAGGACCAGGCCGACGTGTCGTTCAAGATCGTGTCCTATCCCGGCGGTGCCGCGCCCCAGAAGGAAGCCCTGCTCAACGGCGAGGTGGACTTTGCACTGACCAGCCTAGGGGATTTTGAGTCGTTGATTTCCGCCGGCAACGCCAAGGGCCTGGTGGAATTCACCGACGTCCAGAGCGAGAGCTTCCCTGATGTGCCCCCTGCCAGTGAGCTGGGCTACGACATCCAGATGGGCAGCTTTGTCATTCTGGCCGCGCCGGCCAACACGCCGGAAGACGCCCTGACGGCCCTGGAAGCGGCCTATCAGCAGGCCTATGACAGTGAAGAGTTTCAGACCTGGCTGGTCGACGTAGGGGTCACCCCCAACTGGCTGGGTGCCGACGAGGTCGAGGCCTGGGCAGAAGATACCCAGGCAGAGCTGTTCGCGCGGATGGATGAGCTCAAGGAAGCCGGCCTGATTGGCCAGTGAGTCTCGGTTGCCGTCGGGCGCCGGCGGCAACCCTTGTGAGGATGTTGCCATGAAACTGCTGCTACGGGCGGGAGGTTGGCTGGGTGGGCGGCGAGGCGTTGTCGCCTGCCTGCTGGCGCTGACCCTGGTCTATCTGGTCGAGGCCTTCAAGATTGCGCCACCACTGCATAATGGTGCCCTGACCGCGTCGTTCTTTCCGGTGCTTCTGGGCATTGTCATGCTGCTGGCGCTGGCATTCGTCGTGCGTGCCGACCGCCACGCTGACGGTGACAGCGCAGAGGACGAGGCCCCGATGAGCGAGTCTGACCAGGAGGCGACCCAAGAGGCGACTCAAGCGGCGACTTCGGGCGAGCCGGCACCGGCATCAATCTGGCAGGGCGCCCTGGCGGTGACCCTGGCGACCGGTCTCTATATCAGTCTGTTTGCCAGCGTCGGCTACTTTCTTTCTACCTTTGCCTACGCCTTCGCCATGATGCTGATCTTTGGCGCGGGCCGTCCTGCGCTTCGCAGCCTGGGCTTCAAGGCGCTGGTGGCGGTGGTCATCGCGCTGCTGGGATACGCCCTGTTCGAGCTGGTGTTCCAGGTGCGTCTGCCGACGCTGTGGAGGTGACGGCATGGATTACCTGATCGAACTGTCCAAGGGCTTCGCGGTGCTGATGCAGCCGGATATCCTGCCCTATCTGATCGGTGGCTACCTGATCGGTACCTTCTTTGGTGCGGTGCCGGGGCTGACCTCGATGCTGGCCATTGCGCTGCTGCTGCCGTTGACCTACAGCCTTGATATCACCGCCGCGCTGGTGGCCTGTGCGGGCATCTTCATGGCCGGGATGTGCAGCGGCAGCATCACCGCGACGACCATCAATATTCCCGGCGCCCCGGCCTCGATGATGACGGCGATCGAGGGCTATCCGTTGCAGCAGCGCGGCCAGGGCGCCAAGGCGCTGGGGCACGCGGCGCTGGCGTCGATGATCGGTGGCGCCATCGGGGCTCTGCTGCTGATGGTCATGGCACCCCTGGCAACGGATGCCGCGCTGCTGATTCGTACCCCCGGCAAGTTCTCGCTGATTGCCTTTGCGCTGATCGTGATCGTGATCTCTCAGCGCGGGGCCATCTCCAAGGGGCTGGTCGCGACCACCCTGGGGGTGATGGTGGCCACTGTCGGCATCGACGTGATGCAGCCGATTACCCGCTTCACCTTTGGTACTGGGGTACTGATGCAGGGCATCGACATCATGCCGCTGGTCATCGGCGCCTTTGCCGTCAGCGAGCTGTTGGTGCAGTCGCAGAATCGTGCCAAGCGTACCGTCGAGCGGGATGCGATCAAGGCCAGCGCCATTCGCCGCCGCGACTTTATTCCACCGTGGAAAGAGGTGCGCGAGATCGGTCTCTATCGCTATCTCAAGTCGGCCATGATCGGCTACAGCGTCGGTGTATTGCCCGGTGCGGGAGGCTCCATGGCGGCCTTCGTGGCTTACGCAGAGTCCATGCGCAGCTCACGCCACCCGGAGAAGTATGGCAAGGGCTCGGTAGAAGGTATCGCCGCCGCGGAAGGGGCCAATAATGCGATGTGCAGCGGGGCCTTCGTGCCGATGCTGTCGTTCGGCATTCCCGGTGACCCGACCACCGCCATTGTGCTGGGGGTTTTGGTGGTCAACGGCCTGCAGCCGGGGCCACAGTTCCTCGACAGCCAGCTAGCGCTGGTGGCACCGATGTTCATGGCCCTGCTGGTATCTGCGCTGGTGCTGGTGCCCCTGACCCTGTACGTGCTGGGGCCGTATTTCGTGCGCATCGTCTCCATCCGGCGCGACGTGCTGTACGCCAGTATTGCCGTAGTGGCCTTGGTGGGCTGCTATGTGGCGACCTATTCGGTGTTCCAGATGGGCCTTGCCCTGGTATTCGGCGTGCTGGCCTTCCTGCTGCGGCGCCAGGGCTACCCGGTGGCCTGCCTGTTGCTGGGCTTTGTGCTGGGGCCGAGCCTGGAGGAGTACTGTCGGCGCTCACTGTCGCTGTCTGACGGCAATCCGCTGATCTTCCTTACCAGTCCAGACAGTCTGTTCTTCCTGGCACTGACCGGCGTGTTCTATTACTTCATGGTGATAAGAAAGCCGGAAGCCCGTCAGCACGCTTGAGGCGCTGGTCCAGGCACCGTCGCCGTCTTGTATCTGCCAGCAGGCCGCGCTCTGATCCCAGAGCGCGGCTTTTTTATGGATGACGGCGTCGCAGAGGAAGCTTTGTTGATAGCGCTTTGGCGCTAACGCAACGGTGCTAAAGCGACGGTGACGAAGATCGACAGGGGTCAGGCCGCGTGCAGCGGGCGCGAGGGACCAAAGTGCTCGTAGTGGCGCTGCTCAGGGGCAATACCCAGGGCGGCCAGGTGGCTGTCGATGGCACTCATGAAGGGCCCAGGGCCGACAAAATAGCACTGGGTATCGGCACCCGGCAGCAGTCGGGCGAGCAGAGCCTGTTCAAGGCGTCCCGTGATATCACCGTCGTCTCCATGATCATAGGCACAGATCCGCGTCATCAGCGTCGGGTACTCCCTCACCAGGGCGTCCACTTCGCTGCGAAAGGCGTGGTGGTGGATGTCCCGTGCCGCATGGACATAGCACAGCCGGCGGCCCTGGCTGAGCGCCTGGCGTGCCAGCGGCAGCATCGGCGTCTGGCCCACGCCACCGCTGATCAGCATCACCGGCCTATCACTATTGTCCAGCGTCAACTCTCCGGCGGGAGGCAGCAGCGCCAGGGTGTCGCCAACCTGCATCTGCTGGTGCAGGTAGTTGCTGACCCGTCCGCCTGGCTCCTGCTTGACCGAGATGCGGTAATCGCAGCCGTTGGGGCTGCCGGACAGGCTGTAATGGCGGTGGACGGTCTCGCCGTCGATGCGCAGTTGCAGTCCGATGTACTGACCCGGCAGCGCATCGGCGACCGGCTGACCATCGCAAGGTGCCAGGATGAAGGAGCGAATGACCTCACACTCGCGCTGGATATGGGCAATGCGAAACTCGCGCAGGCCCTGCCAGCCACCGGGGCGGCCAGCGAAGGCCTGATAGCGCTCGGCCTCTGCCGCGATCAGCAGCTCGGCCAGGTCGCCATACAGGGCTCCCCAGGCTTCAGCGATCTCGGCGGTGACGGCATCGCCCAGGACGTCGCCGATGGCGGCCATCAGGCACTCGCCGACGATGGGGTACTGCTCGGGCTGGATGCCCAGCGAGACATGCTTGCTGATGACGGATTGCATCTGCTGGAGAACCGCCTCGGGCTGCTGGCGCAGCCCCACGTAGGCGAGCACTCCCCGTGCCAGGGCCTTGGGCTGGCCGCCGTCGGCCTGATGGGCCTGGTTGAACACCGCCTTGACCTCTGGGTAGCGCTCGAACATCAGCGGGTAGAAGCGGGCAGTAATGGCGTCCAGATGCTCGGCGACCAGCGGGGCGGTAGCATTGATGATGGCGTCTTGGGCAGCTGTGGTCATGGTAGGTCCTGTCAGGGAAATGGGGTGACGAAGGTGCCGTGCATCCTTCATCTTGGCGTCTTGGCGCTGTCGTATCGGAGGCTTGGCTCGCTGCGGACTAGTCGCAGTCCTGGCGAGGTGGTCAGCCAGGCTGTCGCAGCGGGTCGGAGGGTGGCCGTTCGCGCCCTTGCTGAAGCGCTGCGCGTTTTAAGATCAAGAGCGCTGCGCGTTTTAAGATCAACAACCTGGTGACGCGTCAGGCTCCCTCTGCCTGATGTCTCAGGAGCAAGGGGCGTGCCCAGGCGTCATGGGTGCGCCAACTTGCCGCGGCCCTGGCAGGATCGCCAGCGAGAATGCGGGCTGGGGCGGGCTAGGGCAGGCTGGGGCGGGCAGGACGAGCGCGATCGAGGGGCAAGCGAATGTTGCCTAGTGTCATATCGACAAGGTTGTTGCTATCTTTTTGACACTGGTCATGTCAAAAGGACAATGCGGGTGGTCGATTTTCTTCAACAGCTGCGCGGACTGTTGCAGCGGCTGGGTGACCAACAGGGGCCTGAGCTCGCCGAGGCCTGGCAGGGCGTGCTGCGCTCGCTGGTGGCGAGAACGTCGGCGGACGCCAGTGCCTTGCTGGTCGTACACGGGCCCGGGCTTCGACCCGTGGCGATTCAGGGCCTGCCTGAAGGGGTCGCGGGCAGAACCTTTGTTCTCCAGGACCATCCTCGCCTGGAAGCTATCGCCAAGGCGCCCGGGGTCTGTCGCTTCGCTGCCGACTGTGGGTTACCCGATCCCTATGATGGCCTGCTGGATGACGGCCTGACCCCGGTGCATGATTGCCTGGGCGTTCCGCTGCGCGATGGTGGCGAGCTGATCGGCATGCTGACCCTGGACGCGCTGACACCGGGCGCCCTCGCCGACTTGGATGACGAGGGACTGCTGGCCGCTGCCGAGCTACTGGGCACCTGCCTGCGCCTGTCGCAGCGTCTGGACAGTGCGCGTTTGCAGCTGGCCCTGAACCATGCTCCTGAGAGCCATCGCAACCAGCGCCTGGTGGGCTGGCGCAGCGCCACCATGCGCAAGCTGATGGCGTCGGTCGAACTGGTGGCAGCTACCGACATGAGCGTGCTGGTGCACGGGGAAACCGGTGTCGGTAAGGAGCGCATCGCCCACGCCCTGCATCATGGTTCGCGCCGCGCCGGGGGCCCCTTGGTGGTGGTGAACTGTGCGGCGTTACCTGCGTCACTGATCGAAAGTACCCTGTTCGGCCACCGGCGCGGCGCCTTCTCCGGGGCGGTGAGCGATCACAAAGGCCACTTTCAGATGGCCGACGGTGGCACCCTCGTGCTGGATGAAGTGGGAGAACTGCCTCTGGAGCTGCAGCCGAAGCTGCTGCGGGTGCTGCAGGAAGGGGAGATTCAGCCCCTGGGCAGCGATCAGCTGCGCCATGTCGACGTCAGGGTGGTAGCGGTGACCAACCGGGATCTGGCCCAGGAGGTGATCCAGGGGCGCTTTCGTGAAGACCTCTATCATCGGCTCAGCGCCTTTCCCCTTGAGGTCCCGCCGCTGCGCCAGCGCCTGGATGACGTGATGTTGCTGGCCGGACATTTTCTCGAGCAAAACCGGGTGCGACTTGGCGTCGGCAATCTGCGCCTGAGCGACCAGGCGCGGGCAGCACTGCTTGCATGGCACTGGCCGGGCAACGTGCGTGAGCTGGAGTCCCTGCTGGCCAGGGCGTCGCTGCTGGCGATGGCCGAGGTGGACCGGCTGGCGTCACCGGATGCACGACGCAGAAGCCTGCGTATCGATACCGTCCACCTTGGACTGAAGACACCTCCACTGACGCGCTCAGCCGCCCACCTCGATGAGCAGGTGAGTGCTCAACGTGGGACAGCACATGACCTATTGCCGCTCAGGCAGGCGACGGACGAGTTCCAGCGCGATTGCATCAGCCAGGCCCTGGCCATGGAGCAGAGCTGGGCCGGAACGGCGCGTCGGCTGGGCATGGACCCGGGCAACCTGCACCGGCTGGCCAAGCGGCTGGGGCTGAAGGCCTGAGGGGCGCCCGGAGGCACTAGCGAGGCTGCTATCTGGAGGCGGCCAGCAGGGGGAAGGTTGGCGTGGCATCAGCAGTGCCTTTGATGTGCATCATGGTGGCGATAGCCAAAGCGGGCCAGACTGGACAAGACCAACGGCTTTACTCGGGTACTTGTCATGTCCTCCATTGCCGATCGCCTGCCGCTGGCACGCCTTGCCTTTCGTCCCTTCTTCTTGCTGGCGGCGGCATTCAGCCTGCTGTCGCTGCTGCTGTGGCTGGGCTACTGGCACGGCGTGTTCCTGCTGTCGCCCCGGGCGGGCATGCTGTGGTGGCACCAGCACGAAATGCTGTTTGGCGTGGTGGCCGCGGTGGTCTCGGGTTTTCTGTTGACCGCGGTGCAGACCTGGACGGGACTGCGTGGTCTGCACGGTGGTCCACTGCTCGGGCTTGTAGCGCTGTGGCTGGTGGCGAGGCTAGGGCTAGCGTTTCCCGGCTTGCCCGAGCCCCTGGTAGTGGCGCTGGACGTCGGTTTTCTTGTGCTGGTCTGTGCGGTGATGGCGGTGATGGTCATCAGAGCCAGGCGCTGGCGTAATCTGGTCTTTATCCCGGTGCTGGCGATTCTGGCCGGGGCCAATCTGGGCAGTCACCTGGGCGTTGCTCGGGGAGACCCGGAGCTGGTCCGTCAGTCCTCTTACCTGGCGGTCATGCTGGTCACGTTGATCATGGCCGTGCTGGGGGGGAGGGTCATCCCGATGTTCACCGCCAACCGCATGGGACTCAAGCGACGACCGGCGCTGGGATGGCTGGAAGGTGCGGCACTGGGCAGTCTGGCCGTGGCGGTGCTGCTGCAGCTGGCCCGGACGTTTGGCATTGAGCTGCCTGATGCCCTGCTGGCCAGTATTCTGCTGTTGGCGGCAGTGCTTCACCCGCTGCGTCTGATCCGCTGGCAAGGGGTGGCCACCGCACGGGAGCCGCTGTTGTGGAGTCTGCACCTGAGCTATGCCTTTGTCCCATTGGGACTGCTGCTGTGGGCGTTCGGGCTGTTCGGTGTCGGCCGCGTGGAGCTGGGCATTCACGCCATCACGGTGGGCGCCATGGGGACCATGATGCTGTCGATGATGTGCCGCGTGTCGCTGGGACATACAGGCCGTCCCATGCGCTGCCTGCCAGGGGTTGGCGTGGCCCTGGGTCTTCTGGTCATCGCCGGACTGTCACGCTCGCTGCTGTTGGCGCTATGGCCTTCGGTAACCCACTGGGTCTACAGCGCCAGTATTGTCTGCTGGTGCGCCGGCTATGGACTGTTCCTGCTGCACTACCTGCCGATACTGAGCGCGCCTCGCCTCGACGGTCAGATGGGCTAGCAGCATGTCGGCAAGCCTCTATCTGTTCATGAAATCGCTGCATGTGACGCTGGCCGTGACCAGCGTGCTGTTCTTCGCCTGGCGCTGGTGTCGCGCCATGCAGGACGGTCCAGCGGTTGGCTCCCCCACGATGAGAAAGCTTCCTCATGTTCTGGACAGCCTGTTGCTGGCGGCAGGGGTAGCGCTGATGGTGTCGACTTCCCAGTGGCCTCACCAGACACCCTGGCTTGCCGCCAAGCTGACGGCCTTGCTGGCCTATATCGGACTTGGAATGCTGGCCATGCGGCCAACCTTGCCTTTCTGGATACGCAGCGTCGCTGCCTCACTGGCTCTTGTGGTGTTTCTCTACATGCTGGGGGCGGCTCATCGCCACAGCATGCTCTCCTGGTTTTCGTCATTTTCATGACCCGATGGCGGCTCGTCTTTGAGCTGTATCAATGCTTTTCTTTCAGTGTTCATGGTAACGGCATTGTCTCCATGAAGTAGGCGTATCTCTCTGCCAAAAAAGGGTGAATAACGTCACTTAATTAAGTGGTTGATAGGGCGAATCAATCGATAAAATGGGTGATGCACGTCATATTCCGAGTGTTTTTGTCAGGTATAAAGTCTCTCCTCTTCATACAATGAATATCGGCGCCATGGAGGTCTGTCTTTTCGGCGCCATGGGCCAAAACAATGAGGAGGCGTCGTCATGGCCGAGGGTCTGACAAAATCTGCAGCACGCAACATCTTCTATGGTGGCTCACTGTTTTTCTTCCTGATCTTTGTAGCTCTGACGGCGCATAGTCACTGGTACATCGTGAAGGAGTCTACCAGTGCCCTCCCTCTCACCGATTCGGTGAGGGCAGGCAAGCATGTCTGGGAGAAGAACATGTGTATCAACTGCCACAGCATCATGGGTGAGGGGGCCTATTTCGCACCAGAGCTTTCCAATGTATGGACACGCTACAAGGGACGTGACAACCCAGAGGCTGCTAGAGCGGGGCTGGCTGCCTGGATGCGCGCACAGCCGCTAGCGATCCCCGGTCGTCGAAAGATGCCGCACTTTGACCTTAGCGACGAAGAAATGACGTCGTTGATCGACTTCCTTCAATGGACCGATGCCATCGATGACCAGAACTGGCCACCCCATGAGTCCGGGTAGCAGCCTCTGGCTATGCCAGCCAGTGGTCGGCAGTCACGAGATGGGGTCGAGAGAGGGATAATCCTGGAGGGATATGCAACATGAAATATGAAACGCAGAAGGTGGCCTACGCCTTCTTTCTGGTCGCCATGGGGCTGTTTGCCCTGCAGGTCGTGTTTGGCATCATGGCCGCAGTGGTCTATGTGTTTCCTGATTTTCTGGCCCAGGTCATGCCGTTTAACGTGATCCGGGTTAGCCATACCAACCTGCTGATTGTGTGGCTGTTGATCGGCTTTATGGGCTGTACCTACTACCTGATGCCGGAAGAGGCTGAACGGGAGATCCATAGTCCGATGCTGGCCTATCTTCAGCTGGGCATCTTCGTGGTCGCGGGCGTCGCCGCCCTGGCGTGCTACCAGCTGGGGATCCATGAGGGGCGTGAATTTCTCGAGCAGCCGTTCTTCGTCAAGGTGCTGATCACGGTGTCCTTCCTGATCTTTCTCTATAACACCAGCATGACCTTGCTCAAGGGCCGCAAGACCACCATCAACCTGGTGTTGATGCTCGGCCTGTGGCTGGCCGCGGTGTTCTGGCTGTTCGCATTCTACAACCCGGGCAACCTGTCGGTGGACAAGGTCTACTGGTGGTGGGTGGTGCATCTCTGGGTGGAAGGCGTGTGGGAGCTGATCATGGCGTCGCTGCTGGGATATCTGCTGATCAAGATGTCCGGGGTGGACCGCGAGGTGATCGAGAAGTGGTTGTACGTCATCGTCGGTCTGTCGCTGTTCTCGGGGCTGCTCGGCACCGGACACCACTACTACTGGATCGGCACCCCCAGCTACTGGCAGCCCATCGGCAGCATCTTCTCGACCCTTGAGGTGATTCCGTTCTTCGCCATGGTGGTGTTCTCCTTTGTGATGTTCTGGAAGGGCTCGCGCAATCACCCCAACAAGGCGGCCATGCTGTGGACCATGGGATGCCCGACGGTGGCCTTCTTCGGCGCCGGGGTGTGGGGCTTCATGCATACCCTGTCGTTCATCAACTACTACTCCCACGGCACTCAGGTGACGGCAGCCCATGGCCATCTGGCCTTCTATGGCGCCTACGTGATGCTGATCCTCGGGGTGATCAGCTATGCCATGCCGCAGCTGCGCCGGACTCAGCCCTTCCACCAGGTGCTCAATATGTGGGGCTTCTGGATTCTGACGTCGGCCATGTGCTTCATGACCTTCACCCTGACCTTTGCCGGTGCGGTGCAGACCCATCTGCAGCGGGTGCTGGGAATGAACTACATGGAGGTGCAGGACCAGCTCGGCCTGTTCTACGCCATGCGCCTGGGCACCGGTATCGCTGTGGTGGTGGGCGCGGCGCTACTGCTCTATGCCTTGTTCGGGCCGATTCGCCGTGGCACGGCGGCGGGCTCGACACTGTCTGCTGCCTGACCCGCATTGAGGCCGTCTTAGGGCGGCCTCGAATGTCTGGAGGACCCCCTTGATGACTCACGCTTCACTCTCACCACTACTCTCACCACTACTCGCACCACAGCCGCGCAGCCTGGCCGCTGACAGCGTACCGTTCTACCAACCCCAGGGTAACGAAGTCGCGCTGTTCGAGCATGCCTATCGCCAGCGGCTGCCGCTGATGCTCAAGGGGCCCACGGGCTGCGGCAAGACGCGTTTCGTGCGTCACATGGCAGCGCGGCTTGGCCTGCCGCTGCATACGGTGGCCTGTCATGATGACCTGACGGCGTCAGATCTGACCGGGCGCTATCTGCTCAAGGGTGGGGAAACCGAGTGGTCCGATGGCCCCCTGACCCGGGCGGTTCGCGGCGGTGGGATCTGTTATCTGGATGAGGTGGTGGAAGCACGCAAGGACGTGACCGTGGTGCTGCATCCGCTGACCGATGACCGGCGCCTGCTGCCGCTGGAGCGCACCGGCGAGCAGCTTTTGGCCCCGGATGATTTCATGCTGGTGGTGTCCTACAACCCGGGCTACCAGCATATTCTCAAGACCCTCAAGCCCAGCACGCGCCAGCGCTTCGTGGCCATCTCGCTGGACTTTCCCGCGGCATCGATCGAAGTCGACATCGTAGCCCGGGAGAGCGGCCTGCCCCGTCAGCGCTGCGAGGCGCTGGTCAGCCTGGCCGCCCGGCTCAGGACGATGAAGGGCCAGGACCTGGAGGAGGGCGTCTCGACACGCCTGTTGATCTACTGCGCCAGCTTGATCCAGGCCGGTATGCCGGTGCTGGACGCCGCCCGGGCGACGCTGCTGGAACCTCTCAGTGACGATCCTGATGTGCTGAAGGGCATCGAGGATGTCGTCACCGCCACGTTCGGGTAGCCGCTGTCATGCTGGAGTTTCTTGAGGTCGAGGAGTTCGTGGGCCGTCGCTGGCACCGCTGGGCGTCCCGCGCGGCGAGCTACCCGGAGTATGCCGAGGCGGCGGTTCACCTCGATGAGCTGTCTCGCCCGCTGGGGGTGCTGTTTCGCGCCAGCGGGGGAGACCCGGGCCTGACCATCGAGGCCATCGGCAAGCGTGCCTCTCGCCACCGGCTGTCGTGGCGACAGCGGCTGGGTTTCGATGAAGAGGCGCTGGAGGTGGCGCGACGAGATAGCGAACATCTGCTGCTGCCGCCGCGCCTGGCGCTGCTGCCTGAAAGCGCCCTGAACCTGGACCTGTATCGCTGGTTGGTGATGTTTCTGGCTGAGGCCCGTCCCATCGCTGCCGCGAGGGACCCTCTGGTGCGTGACCTGGCGTCGCTGGCTGAGGCCCGGCGCTGCACCGAGGCCACCCTGGCGCGCTATCCGGGGTTCGTCGCCCGTCACGCGCGACTCTGTCGGGCGCTACTCAAGGCGCGTCCTCAGCGCCGTGGATTGCCACCGGCAGAGGCCGCCGTGGAGGCGCTGGTTCGCCGCCTGCTGGGGGATGACGCTGGTGAGGCGCCGCCCTGGGGGGACTGGCTCCAGCACGGCGCTGCAGGGACCTGCCCTGAGGTGCGGGCACCCAAGGGCTATCGTCACTACCTGCCACTGCCGTTATGGGGCGAGGCACTGAGCCCCATGACCCTAGCGGGAGCGAGTGACGACGACGAGGACCGCGACGATGCGTCAGCCTTGCCCAAGGCGGTCGAGGTGGAAGGTGCCAAGCGCAAGGCCGAGCGACGTTATCAGGACCAGGCGGAAAGGGACGATCCGCTGATGTTGAATGCCTCGGAGAAGATGCTGTCCTGGGCGGAGATGGTCAACGTCAACCGTCAGCTGGAGGATGAGGACGAAGAGGCCGCGCGGGAAGCCGCTGACCAGCTCGACGAGATCACCTTGAGTCGCCACCAGCGGCGCGCGGCGTCACGTTTGAACATGTCGCTTGAGCTGGCGCCCCACGCCGTTGCCGACAAGTCGCTGGTAACGAGCCAGCCTGATGAGGTGCTGTACCCCGAGTGGAACTACCGCAAGGGGTGCCTGCTAGCGGACCACTGCCGGGTGATCGTCGAGCCCGCCACCGACGAGGCCGAGCCCTGGCAAGGGGATCAGCAGGCGTCTCGACGGGTGCGCAAGGTGCGCCGACAGTTCGAGGCGCTCAGGCCGCGGCGTGAGTGGCTGAGAGGCCAGGCGGAGGGCGACGAGCTGGACCTTGACGCACTGGTGCGCTGTCGCTGTGACCTGGCGGCAGGGAGCCAGGCCAGCGATCGGCTGTTCGTCGATGCCAAGCCCCAGGGGCGGGATCTGGCGGTGTCGATCCTGATCGACGTATCGCTCTCCACCGATGCCTGGCTCGATAGCCGTCGGGTCATCGACGTGGCCCAGGAAGCACTGATGGTGCTGGGACATGGCATCGCCGACTGTGGCGACGATGTCAGTATTCATAGCTTTACTTCCCAGCGCCGCCACAGGGTCTGGGTGCGCCAGCTCAAGGGCTTTGATGAGCCCATGGGAGAGCCTGTCGAACGCCGCATTTCGGCGCTGACGCCGGGGCACTATACCCGCATGGGACCGGCAATCCGCCATCTGACGAAGGGGCTGGTGGACCATCCTCGTCGACACCGCCTGGTGCTGGTGCTGACCGACGGCAAGCCGAACGATACCGACTATTACGAGGGACGATACGCCATCGAGGACACCCGCCATGCCGTGCGCGAGGCCATGCGCGACGGGGTGCGGGTGTTCGCGGTGACCATCGATCGCGAGGCGAGCCGCTACCTGAGCCGTATCTTCGGCCGTTCGGGCTACGCTATCGTGCCGCGGCCGGAACATCTGGCGCTTGCGCTGCCGGGCATCTATCGCCAGCTGGTGGCGCAATGAGTGACGTTCGCAGCGATGCCAGCCACCACGACAGGAACCACCGCAGAGGGAGTGCACTACGCCATCGGCTGGCGTTGGCAGCCGGCCTGGCACTGGCAGTGACGTTGCTGACGCCGCTGGCCTGGCTGATCCACCACCGAGACTGGGGAGTACTGCTGATGCCGCTGGTCCCCGTGGTGATCTGGTTGACCCTTAACGCGTGGCGCTATCTGGAGCAGCGATTCACTGGCTAGCGGACGAGGTCCCGGATACCCACTATTTCATAGGCAAACTGGGCGCTGTCGTGGCGATAGATGTCGGTTCTCAGCACGCGCTGTCCCAGCAGCACTGCCGGGGACGAAAAGTTCAGGGCACTCTGGGTGCAGTCACCGTAACCCCACTGGATCTGGTAGTGGTCATCGCTCTGGCGATCCAGCACGAAGGGGTAGGTGACCAGCGCTTCTTCTGCGTGGTCGCGAGCGTAGCCGTAGACCTGCTCGGAGGTCAGGTCGCCGTGTTCGTCGATCACCGCGATCAGGCGGATGGTCTCGCTCGGGTCATCCTCGAAGGTCATGTCAACTTCCACGGCCTTGTTCATCATGGCTCCTTGGGTGTTGGTCGTGTTTTGTCTGTTTCGGGCAGGTCTGTTTCGGGCGGGTCTGTTTCAGTCGGGGCTGTTTTTGGCGGGGGGCTTGGCAGCGAGGCCGCATCATCCCATTGCCAGCCAGCGCGGCAGCAAGCCCGCCGCCGCGAGGCAAAGGCCCATCACGCCGACCATGATCAAGAGTCCGCCGCGCCAGGCGGAAGGGGCAATACGCAGGTCGAGGTAGTTCGCCAGGATCTGTTGCGCCTTGATCAGGCTGGCGCCGATCACCAGCGTCAGGCCCCACCAGGGCAACTCGCCCCGATGCAGGGCGCTACTGGCCATGGCCAGCAGCGTCATCAGCATCAGTAGCGCCCAGGTTCGCCAGCGGCGTCGTTGCAGGTCGTGGTGCATGGTCGTGGTCCCTTCGGTACGGGTGTCGATGGCGTCATCTCACCAGGTACAGCAGCGGATAAAGCAGCACCCAGATCAGGTCCACCATGTGCCAGAAGGCAGCGACGGTCTCCACCGTATGGGGGTGTGGGCGCCAGGCGGCGATGGCCAGCAGGCATAGACCAAACATGACGTGTGCCGCATGAAAACCGGTCAGACCGATATAGAAAGTGAAGAAGGTGACGCTATTGGGTATTGGGCTGGTAAAGAACTCGAGGTGATATTCGAAAGCCTTGATTACGCAGAACAGGATACCCAGCGCCATGGCGATCCAGAGCCGCTGACGGGTGCGGCGTCGCTGTCGCGCAGAAGGTGGTTGTCGGGAGGCATCGACGGCCAGCGCTGCGGCCAGGCCGCTGGTGAGCAATACCAGGGTATTGAGACCGCCGATCAGCGGCGCGAGATGCTGTTGGCCGAGCAAGAAGGACTGCGGTGCGTTCGCACGGTGCCAGGCAAACACACCGAAGAAGGCCGCGAAGACCAGCAGCTCGCTGAGGATCAACACCCACATCAGCGGGTTGCCAGGCAGGCCCGATAGCGGGCCCCAACCCGGATTGGGCATAGCGCTGGGACGCTTATCGCTGGGGCCTTCGATATCACGCCGTCGCTTGAGGTTCGCCATGACGTATCAGTGTGGCGGCGCGTCGGTGAAGCGAATGCGACAGCCCCCAAGCCATGGCGACCATGGGCACGGAATCGCTTGCTGCGCCAACAGTCGGCGAATGCCGAGGGCGCAGCGTCCCACCATCCAGATCAGCGCCAGGGTAATACCTGTATAGCCATAGGCCCAGCCGACACGTCCGTTCAGCGCCAGGGCTTCACTGGCAGTACCGATCAGCTGCCACAGGCCAAGCCCCACCAGGCCAGCCGCGACGCCATACCAGAAGGTCGCCAGCTGAAAGCGCAGATGACTGACCAGCAGGGCAGTGGCGGGACGTCGCAGCAGCAGCCACAGATGCGCCACGAGGGCACAGACAGGGGCCGTCACCACCGCCATGGCGCTGCCCAGCATCAGGGCATACAGCAGCAGAACCCGACGCTGTTGCGAGTGAGAGGCGGACGGCGGGTGGTTATCGTTGCTGTCCAGTGACAGGGGGCGACTCGGCATGCCTTGTCTCCTGTGCCTACAGGCCGATGCGATGGGCGCGGTCGGTGAAGAAGATGCCGCTCGGTGAGGCGATATCGAGAGTCGCCAGAAGCTCGAAGGTGGCGGTGTCATAGACCACCACCTGGTCGGAGTCACGGGCCGAGATCCACACCTCGTCGCCGCGGGGACTGAACTCCATATGCAGCACGGCCTGGCCTGGCGTCAGTGACCTGATGACATCTCCGCTCTCGCTGTCGAGGACCTGGACCATGTCGTTATCCGGATAGGCGAAGTTGACCCACAGCTGTCGCTGGTCCGGGCGACTCATGACAAACACTGGCTGGCCGTGTACCGCGATACGGCGTTCGAGCTGCCAGTCATCGAGACTGGCCATCAGCACCTCATGGCGGCCTACCGCCGGCCACCAGGCGTGATCGTTGGCGATGGTCCAGCCTTCCAGGTGTGGCATCTTGTAGACCGGCAGTGACTCGTCGCCCTGACGGTAGCCGGAAAGCACCGGCTCGACCCCGCGCTCCGGATGCCACAGGTCGAGTCGGGCCAGGTGGTCCTCGCCGAACAGTCCCGCCACATAGTAGCGGCCGATAGGGTCGATCAAGGCGTCGTAGGGTCGGTCACCGATCTGCGTAAAGCGGGTGACGGTGGGCGCGTCTCCGCTGGCCAGGGGCGTTGTGTCGAGTATCTGAATCTCGCCTGCCTCCCACAGGCTGTAGACGAAGCGGTGTCCTGGCGCATCCACCAGACCGACCACCTTCGACAGGGCTTCATGACCGCTGTTGTGCTGACCGCTGTTGTGCTGATCATTGTGCTGACCGCCTGATGGATAGCGTGCCGGGACCTCGGCCAGCAGCGTCAGACTATCCGAGTCGAACAGCTTGACCCCGCCGGGCTCATAGTTCGCCACCGCCACGATGCGCCCGTCCTGGGATATCGCGCCGCCAATGCTGTTGCCTGACTGAATGACCCGGGCGGCGATACGTGCGCACAGCAGGTCCACCTTGGTCAGCCCGCCATCACGCCCGAACACATAGGCGTAGCGCTCGTCACTGGAGAACTTCACCGAGGCATGGGACAGATCCCCAAGCCCCTCGATGCGATCAATCACCTTGTGTGCGCGGCGGTCCACCAGCGCCAGTCGGCCATCTGCCCGCTCCACCACTACGCCGAGTCCTCCGGTGGCACGCAGCTGGCAGGAGCCGGTGTCTTCTGGCAGTGCAGCGGGGGAAGGTGACGTGCCAAGCGAGTCGGTCGTGTGGGTCGACATGGTGTCCTCGGGAAGATCCTGTCCCATGGCAAATCCCGAGCCCAACAGCAGGCCAGGCACCAGACCAAGCATCAGACCAAGCGACAGCATGGCGCGACAACTCCGCCATGCGATGGATAAGGCGGGCGACAGGGCGGTGGGTGACGTGGGCGCCGGTGACGCAGTCACGGTGCTCGCGTCACGTTGGGAGCCGTGCCCGAAGCGGGAAAGCGTGGTGGTCATGGAGACTCCTGGGGAGCAGCAGGCTGATGCTTCAGGGCTTCAGCGATCCAGTGGGCCTGCTGCGGGGACAGCACGCCACGCCATGGCGGCATGGCGGTGCCGGGCAGGCCATCGAGGATAAGCGTGGTCAGCGTGTCGGTGTCATAGGCAGACAGTCGCTCGCTGGTGAGGGGGGGGCCAAGCCCTCCCTTCAAGGTCATGCCGTGGCAGGACCCGCAGTCCTGGTGCAGCAGGTTATCGAGGGCTGCGGGGTCGACACCGTCGGCCGCAGGCGTCGCCGCCGCGACCATGGAGGTTGGGCTCAGCAGCAGGCCTGCTGCCATCAGACCGGCTGTCGCCAAGCGGGCTGACATCCGACTTGCCGCCCAGTGCTTCACCAACCGTTGATGTGGATAGGGTCGCACTACCCTCCCCCCGCACCGAGCTGGCGCTAACCGGGTGAAGTGGCGAAAAACATATCGCAATGCCATGGAAACACTGCCTCCAGCGATGGACCTGTTGCGTTCGACAGTGTCCTTGATTCATCAAGAATATGTATTGATATGGATCGTTGTTTTTCCATTGAAAGCGTCAGTGATGGAAAGAAGTTGTATTGAGTAGTCCAGTTTTAAAGATCTGTCGATGCCCAGGGAAACGGTTAGATGATACGCGTCAATATCTTGCTTAAAATGGCATGAAACTATCTTTTTGCGACAATAAATAGAGAGGTATTTTTTCGATAAGCTTTTGAAAATAAATATAAATATGGCTGACTGCCATAAGGGGTGGAAATAGTTGATGAGGATCAAGAGTCAGCGAGAGACCAAGTGAAATTGTCGGGAATGCGCGTTTCCATAATGGCAAGGAGAAACATCGCCGATGGCGGATGCCCTTAGGGCTATCGTCCGGCGTTTTGATAGCACCAAATGATGACAAGAGTTTTGCGAGAAAAGAGCAATAGCGCGCACAAAAAGAGTGGCAAACACCTGGCGACATTTTCACCTTGTGGCTCAGCCGAGGCCCCGGGTGAAAGACACGTGGATCATGACTCGAGGTGAAACGATGACCAGCAGCGTCACGACTCTCAAGCCCCTGGCCGCAGCGATCGCCATAGTGATCGCCGGCCTGGGCAGCGCCTACGGCGCCGACAAGACCCTGTCCCCGGAGGAGTCCGCTTATCAGGGCAGCCCATCGGGTATCGACCCTGCTGCGGTGATGATGCCCGACGAGGAGGGCGCCCCCGCCATGTCGCGGGAGGAATTCGAACACGCCAAGGAGATCTACTTCGAGCGCTGTGCCGGTTGCCACGGTGTCTTGCGCAAGGGGGCCACGGGCAAGCCGCTGACGACGGATATCACCCGGGAACGGGGCGTCGACTATCTCAAGACCTTCATCACCTACGGCTCGCCCGCCGGCATGCCCAACTGGGGCACGTCAGGCGAGCTCAGCGACGGCGAGATCGACATGATGGCCCGCTATGTCATGCACGAGCCACCGGTGCCCCCGGAGTATGGCCTGCAGGACATGAAGGACACCTGGACGGTATTCGTCGCACCGGAAGATCGTCCCACCGAGCAGCTGAACGACCTGAACCTCGAAAATCTGTTCTCGGTCACCCTGCGTGATGCCGGCCAGATCGCCCTGATCGACGGTGACAGCAAGGAGATCGTCAAGGTCATCGATACCGGCTATGCGGTGCACATTTCCAGGATCTCTGCCTCGGGGCGCTACCTGTTCGTGATCGGCCGGGATGCCAAGGTCGACATGATCGACCTGTGGATGGAAGAGCCCACCACCGTTGCCGAAATCAAGGTGGGCCTGGAAGCCCGGTCGGTCGAGACCTCCAAGTTCGAAGGCTTCGAAGACCGCTACGCCATCGCCGGCACCTACTGGCCGCCCCAGTACGTGATCATGGACGGCGAGACCCTGGAACCGATGAAGATCGTCAGTACCCGGGGCATGACCGTGGGTACCCAGGAGTACCATCCGGAGCCTCGTGTTGCCGCCATCGTCGCCTCCCATCAGCACCCGGAGTTCATCGTCAACGTCAAGGAAACCGGCAAGGTTCGCCTGGTCAACTACGAGAACCTGGACGCCCTTTCCAGTGTCGAGATCGAGACCTCTCGCTTCCTGCACGATGGGGGCTGGGACAGCACCGGTCGTTACTTCCTGACCGCCGCCAACCAATCCAACCAGATCGTGGTGATCGACGCCAAGGAGCGCGAGCTTGAAGCCATCGTCGACGTGGGCAAGACCCCGCATCCAGGACGCGGTGCCAACT
Source organism: Halomonas sp. DP3Y7-2 (assembly GCF_019800795.1). Taxonomy (NCBI): domain Bacteria; kingdom Pseudomonadati; phylum Pseudomonadota; class Gammaproteobacteria; order Oceanospirillales; family Halomonadaceae; genus Halomonas; species Halomonas sp. DP3Y7-2. The sequence goes on along the minus strand of NZ_JAHVKJ010000001.1, from coordinate 112,673 downwards.
TTGTCGACCCCGAGTTTGGGCCGGTGTGGGCGACCAGCCACCTGGGCGACAACACCATCTCGCTGATCGGCACCGACCCGGAGGGTCACCCTGATCAGGCCTGGCAGGTGGTGCGCACCCTGGAAGGACAGGGCGGTGGTTCGCTGTTCATCAAGACCCATCCTGAGTCCGAGCATCTGTATGTGGACACCGCGCTGAACCCGGCCGAAGCGATCAGCCAGAGCGTTGCCGTGTATGACGTCAATGCGTTGGAGGAGGGCTTTACCGTGCTGCCCATCGCCGAATGGGCCGATCTGGGTGAGGGGCCCAAGCGGGTGGTTCAGCCGGAATACAACCGCGCTGGCGACGAGGTCTGGTTCTCGGTGTGGAACACCGCCGATCAGACATCTGCCCTGGTGGTGGTGGACGATGAAACGCTTGAGCTTGAGGCGGTCATCAAGGACGAGCGACTGGTCACTCCGACCGGCAAGTTCAACGTCTACAACACCCAGCACGACGTCTACTGACGTCAGGGTGGGCCGCCGTGATGGCGGCCCGCCTGTCATTGAGCCTAGCTCGGGAGGTGACCATGACATCCGACGGCCTGGTGGCATGTCTGGACGACGTCGATCGCCGACTGCTTGATCGTTATCAACGCGGGCTGCCCCTGGTGGAGCGACCCTATGCGGCCATGGCCGAGTCCCTGGGGGTGACGGAACAGGCGCTGATCGAGCGTCTGGCCCGGCTGACCGAGATGGGCATCATCGGACGCGTAGGAGCGGTATTCAATCACCGTCAGGCCGGTGCCAGTGAGCTGGTGGCCGTGTCCGTGCCAGACCATCGCCGCGAGGCGGTGGCCGCCATCATCAGCGCCTGCCCCGGGGTCAACCACAACTACTGGCGCGAGCACCGCTACAACCTGTGGTTCGTGGTCACCGCACCGGATGACACCAGCCTCGAGCTCAGACTGACGCGGCTCGAGGCCCAGCTGCACACGCCGCTGCTGCGCTTACCCATGGTGCAGAGCTTTCATATCGATCTGGCGTTTGCTCTGCCCTGGACAGAACTGGAGGACGCATGACGGAGGTCACGGCAGGGCGATTCCAGGGGCTGTCTCAAGTGCTGTCTCAAGGGCTATCCCAAGGGCTATCCCAAGGGCTGTCCCGAGAACTGCTGGAAGGGCTAAGCGAACATGCCCTGGCGGGGGCGCCACACGAGCAGGACTGGCGTCACACCAGGCTGCGAGCCTGTCTGGAGCAGGGCCTGCCGCTGGTGCCTGAGCCGTTCAAGGCGCTGGCCGAGGAAACGGGACTGAGCGTCGGCGAAGTGCGCGCGCTGATCGGCTATTGGCAGCACAGTGGCCTGATCAAGCGTGTCGGCCTGGTGGTGCGCCACCGCAGCCTGGGCCTCACCGCCAATGCCATGGTGGTGTGGAATCTGCCGGACGAACGCGTCAATGAGGTAGGTCGCCGCCTGGCCAGTGAGCCCCAGGTCACGCTGTGTTACCAGCGCCTGCGCCGTCCGGACTGGCCCTACAACCTGTACTGCATGATTCACGGGGTCCGTCGCGAGCGCGTCGAGGCCCAGATCGCTGCTCTGATCCAGCGCCACGCGCTTGAGCACGTCGAGCACCAGATACTTTTTAGCCGCCGCGCCTATTGCCAGCGTGGCGGTCGCTTTACCCCAGAGATGCCCTGAGCGGTATCGCCCCATCCACTACCGGAGGAGCCATGAAGATGACTGCCTCGAATCACGGCTCCACGGACGGAACCACCAGTGCCCACGTTGATGTGGTGGCCAAGCTGACCCAGCAAGAGCGCGACATCATCAACCGGCTGCAGCGGGGCGTACCGCTGACGCCAGACCCCTACGGTGACCTGGCCCAGGAGCTTGGCATCACCTCTCGGCAACTGCTTGACAGCCTGCGCGACTTGCTCGAACGCGGCGTGCTCAGTCGTTTCGGGCCGATGTTTCAGGCTGAACGCATGGGCGGCGCGCTGAGCTTGGCCGCCATGGCGGTGCCCGAGCACGATGTCGAGCGGGTGGCAGCGATCGTCAATGCCTGCCCTGAGGTGGCGCACAACTACCAGCGCGAACACCGCTTCAACCTGTGGTTCGTGATCGCCAGTGATGAGCCCAGGCGTACCGCCGAGGTGATCACGGCGATCGAAGGTGCCAGCGGTTACGAGGTCATTCATCTGCCCAAGGAGGAGGAGTTCCATGTCCATCTCCATCTACCGGTCTGAGGATCCCATGGCGACAAGAGGAGGGCATCGTCTGGACGATGCTGACCTTGCCCTGATCGAGGCGACCCAGGACGGCTTGCCCCTGGTGGCCGACCCCTGGACCGCAGTCGGCGAGCGTATCGGCATGTGTGGCGAGGAAGTGCTGGCGCGCTTCCAGCGACTGCTGCTCACGGGAGTGCTGCGGCGCATGGCGGCGGTGCCCAACCACTACCGGCTGGGCTACTTGGCCAACGGCATGACGGTGTGGGATATCGATGACGCGCGGATAGCTGATATCGGTCGTCGTCTGGCGGAGTGGCCCGGCGTCAGCCACTGCTACCGTCGACCCCGCCGCGGCCCCGACTGGCCCTACAACCTGTTCGTGATGCTGCATGGCCATCAGCGTGACGAGGTCGAGCGCCAGGCCGAGCAACTGCGCGAGCTGATGGGAGACGCCTGCCGTGACCATCAGATCCTGTTCAGCACCCGCATTCTCAAGAAGACGGGACTGAGGCTGACGCGTCGGCAGCGGGAGGCATCATGTTCCGAGTAACCCGCTACATCGACAGCCTGCTGCATCCGGCACCGTTGCCTCCCGCGCGCCAGCCGCCGGGGCCGGTGGTGATCTGGAATCTGATTCGCCGCTGCAACCTGACCTGCCGCCACTGCTACACCGTGTCGGCGGATATCGACTTCGCCGGCGAGCTGACCACCGACGAGGCGTTGGGGGTGCTCGATGACCTCAAGGCGTTTCATGTGCCCGCGCTGATTCTGTCCGGGGGCGAGCCGTTGATGCGGCCGGACATCTTCACCCTGTCCCGCCATGCCAAGGCGCTGGGGCTCTATATTGGGCTATCCACCAACGGCACCCTGATCACTGAAGACAATATCGACGCCATCCAGGACGCCGGCTACGACTACGTCGGCATCAGCATTGATGGGCTTGAGGCGACCCATGACCAGATTCGCCAGCGCAAGGGCGCCTTCCGCGATTCCCTGGCCGCGGTGCGGCTGTGCAAGGATCGCGGCATCAAGGTGGGGCTGCGCTTCACCCTGACCCGGGACAACCATGCCCAGTTCGATGACATTCTGGCGCTGACCGCCGATCACGATGTGGACAAGTTCTACCTGTCCCACCTCAACTACGGGGGCCGCGGGCATCGTCATCGCAAGCACGATGCCTGGCACGACATGACCCGGGATGCCATGACGCGGCTGTTCGAGCGCTGCCGGGATGAGCTGGTCGCCGGTATCACCCGCGAGTACGTCACTGGCAACAACGATGCCGATGGGCCCTTCCTGCTGCGCTGGGCCAGCCAGCACTACCCGGATCGAGTGGTCGATCTCGAGGCGCGTCTGCGCGCCTGGGGCGGCAATGCCAGCGGTGAATACATCGCCAATATCGACAACCTCGGCAACGTTCATCCTGACTCCTTCTGGTGGGATCACCACCTCGGCAATGTCCGCAGCCGTCCCTTCTCCGAGATATGGCGCCAGGCCGACGACCCCTTGATGCTGGGATTTCGCACCCGACCAAGGCCGCTCAAGGGACGTTGCGGTGCTTGCCGTTACCTGGCGATCTGCAATGGCAACACGCGGGTACGTGCCTTCAAGACCCAGGGGGATGCCTGGGCCGAGGATCCGGGCTGCTACCTCGGCAACGACGAGATCGGCGTGGCTGACGCCTCTTCCTCGATGATTCTGACGTCCGCCTGAACGGGAGACCACCATGTTTATCCAAGCCCTCAAGGAGCAACTCGGTGAAGCGTCACTCTCCCCGGGAGAAGTCGCTATCGTGGGCGCAGGCCCCGGCGACCCTGGGCTTCTCACCCTGCGAGCTCTTTGCCTGCTCAACCAGGCCGACTGCCTGGTCTACGACCGCCTGGTGTCACCCGATGTCATGGCCTTGGCGCCGCAGGCGGCCCAGCGCTTCTATGTCGGAAAGGCGTCGCGCTGTCATGCCCTGACCCAGGACGAGACCAACCAGCTGCTGGTACGCCTGGCGGTGACCGGCAAGCGCGTGGTGCGTCTCAAGGGTGGCGACCCCTTCATCTTCGGTCGCGGCGGTGAAGAGGCCGAGATGCTGGTGGACAACGGTATTCCGTTTCGCGTCGTGCCGGGCATCACTTCGGCCCAGGGCTGCAGTGCCTACGCGGGCTTTCCATTGACCCATCGCGACTACGCGCAGGGTGTGACCTTTGTCACTGGGCATGCCCGTGCCGATGGCAGCCTGAACCTGGACTGGCCCGCGCTGGCCAGTCGTCGGCACACCCTGGTGTTCTATATGGGGCTGACCAATGCCGAGCTGATTCGCCAAGAGCTGCTGGCCAACGGCATGCCGTCACGGCTCCCGGTGGCGTTGATCGAACGCGGCACCACGCCGCAGCAGCGACGGATCATCACGACCCTGGACCGCCTGCCGGACACCATCCGCGACGAGTCGCTGACGCCGCCTACGCTGATCGTGGTGGGTGAAGTGGTGTCACTGGCTGCACGCCTCGACGCAGGCTGTCTGGCGGAGGCGGTGGCATGAAGCTCGCAGGGCTGCTCGGTGCGGCGCTCCTGGGTGTGATGCCGGGGCTGGCCATGGCGGCGACCACCGCCGGCAGTGCGGCACCGTCGCCGCTCTATCAGGAACACTGTGCCAGTTGCCATGGGGCCGACCGCCTGGGTGCCATGGGGCCGGCGCTATTGCCTCAGAACCTGGGGCGGATCAAGCCCGAGGAAGTGCGGCAGGTGATTGCCGAGGGACGCCCGGCCACCCAGATGCCGGGGTTTGCCGATGTTCTGGACGCCGCACAGGTCGATACCCTGAGCGACTGGGTACTCAGTGATCCGCCGGTAACGCCGGACTGGACGCTGGACGACATCCGTGCCAGTCAGGTGGTGACGCATCCCTTGGGGAGCCTCGACGACAGCCCCGAGTTCGACGCTGATCCCCAGAATCTGTTTGTGGTGGTGGAGACCGGCGATCACCATGCCAGCGTGCTGGACGGTGACACCTTCGAGCGCTTGGCCCGCTTTCCTACCCGCTTTGCCCTGCACGGCGGCCCCAAGTACAGCCCCGATGGTCGCTATGTCTATTTCGGCTCCCGCGATGGCTGGATCACCAAGTTCGACCTCTACCACTTTGAGGTGGTGGCAGAAGTGCGCGCAGGCATCAATATGCGCAATATCGCGGTGTCTGCCGACGGCCTTTATGTGATGGCCGCCAACACCCTGCCGGGCAATCTGGTGCTGTTCGATGCCCACGAGCTTGACCCACTGCGGGTCTATCCCGCCGTCGATAGCGAGGGTCATGGCTCCCGGGTCAGCGCTGTCTATGCCGCACCGCCCCGTCATAGTTTCATCGCCGCGCTCAAGGATGTGAAGGAAGCGTGGGAAATCCCCTGGCCGGTCGCCCCGGAGCCGGTGGTGGCCACCGGTCATATGGCTGAGCCGATCAGTGATGCGGGCCTGCCCGCGACGGACAGTTTCGAGGTGCGCCGGATACCCGTGCCGGACTACCTGGACGACTTCTTCTTTGACCCCGAGTACCGGCGCCTGATTGGTGCCTCCCGGGGCGGCAGCGGCGCCATGGTCATCGATCTGAACAGTGGCGCCAAGCTCGCCGACCTGCCGCTGTCCGGGATGCCGCATCTGGGCTCGGGGATTACCTGGGAGACCGGCGGTCGCCGGGTGATGGCGATTCCCCACCTGGCCAAGGCAGAAGTGTCGATCATCGATATGGACGACTATTCACTGGTGAAGACGCTACATACCGATGGCCCCGGTTTTTTCATGCGCAGTCACGCCAACTCCCGCTACGCCTGGACCGATGTCTTCTTTGGCCCGAACCGGGACCGCGTCCACGTGATCGACAAGGACCGCCTCGAGATCGTCGAGACGCTAATCCCTGAGCCCGGCAAGACCTCTGCCCACGTGGAATTCGACCGCAACGGCGAGACGCTGCTGCTGAGCCTGTGGGAGCGCGATGGCGCGGTGATCGCCTACGACGCCGACTCCCTGGAGGAAATCACCCGCATTCCCATGGACAAGCCATCGGGCAAGTACAACGTGTGGAACAAGACCCACTACGAAGAGGGCACCTCGCATTGACTGGCCAGGCCCTCCGCCGGCGCCAGGCGGCGCCGCTGGGCCGGCTATCGGATGGCTGACAGGCTTGGCCGAAAGGCGCCTGCTTCAATCCAACGTTTAAAACAATCGTCGCAGTCAGGATTGACCCGCCAGGGTCGGGCTCGGATAGTGGAAAGGTGCATTACGCCCACACGGAGACCCCGCGTGACCAGTGCATCGGCTCACGCCGGGCTTCCATACACCTCTGGAGCTGAATCCATGCGACACAATAACAAGACGTTGCTGAACCTCTCTCTTGCTGCAGCTGCTGCCATGGCGCTTGGCGCTGCCAGCAGTGCCTCTGCGGCCACCCTGGACGACGTGTCCTCTCGCGGTGAGCTGCACTGTGGCGTCAACGTGGGCCTGTCGGGCTTTTCCTCGCCGGATGAAAACGGCAAGTGGCAGGGTCTCGACGTAGAAACCTGCCGAGCGATTTCCGCTGCGGTATTCGGTGACGCCGACAAGGTGGTCTACACCCCGCTGACCGCCAAGGAGCGCTTTACCGCGCTGCAGTCCGGCGAAATCGATGTGCTCTCGCGCAATACCACCTGGACCGCGACCCGTGACAACTCGCTGGGACTCAATTTCACCACCACCACCTTCTATGACGGTCAGGGCTTCATGGTGGCCAAGGATCTGGGTATCGGCAGCCTCGAGGACCTGAACGGCGCCTCTATCTGCATCCAGTCCGGCACCACCCACGAGCTCAACCTGGCGGATTACTTCCCGGCCAAGGGCATCGACATCAACACCGTGACCTTCGATACCCCGGACCAGACCGCGTCGGGCTTCGCCAGCGGCCGCTGTGACGTGCTCACCTCGGACACCTCTCAGCTCAGCGCCCTGCGCCTGCAGCTGCCGGAGCCTGACAGCGTCGAAATCCTGACCGAGCTGATCTCCAAGGAACCGCTGGGCCCGGTCGTCGCCCAGGGTGACGATCAGTGGTTCGATATCGTCAAGTGGACGGTCTTCGCCATGGTCAATGCCGAGGAGCTGGGAATCACCCGCGACAACGTCGAGCAAATGAAAAATGATCCGCCCAACCCCCAGGTGGCGCGTCTGCTCGGCGTTGATGGCACCTACGGTGAGCAGCTTGGTCTGTCCAATGACTGGGCCTACAACATCGTGTCTCAGGTCGGGAACTACGGTGAAGTGTTTGCCGATACCGTCGGCGAGAACTCTCCGTTGGGCATCAGCCGTGGCATGAATGCGCTGTGGAACGAGGGTGGCATCCTCTACGCGCCGCCGATCCGCTGACACCAGGGCGGGCCTGACCAGGCCCGTCTTGACCCTGCGGGGTTGCTAGCGCCCTGAGCGAGGGCGGTGAACGGCCTCGCTCAGCCCCTCGTACGACGCGGCCCTGGCGAGTGCCGGGGCCGTCCGAGTTCCTGCGGATCGAGTGATGCCACCATGTCCACCCCCCCAATTGAACGGACGCCGCTGTGGCGGCGCCCCGCCTTTCGTGCGCTGATCATTCAGGCGCTGCTGCTGGCAGGCCTTGTGGCACTGATCGCGATGATGATTGGCAACGCCCTGACCAATCTGGAGGCCAGGGGTATCACCACTGGCTTTGCGTTTCTTGGCGAGCGCTCCGGCTTCTCGATTCCCCAGACGCTGATCGACTATTCCGGCGACAGCAGCTATGCCCGTACCTTCGTGGTGGGGCTTTTGAATACGCTGCTGGTGTCGGCGCTCGGGATCATTGCGGCCACCCTTATCGGCTTTGCCGTGGGCATCGCCAGGCTGTCGCCCAATTGGCTTTTGGCCCGTCTGGCCGCTGCCTTTGTCGAGATCTTTCGTAACATCCCCCTGCTGGTACAGATCCTGTTCTGGTACTTCGCGGTACTTCAGGCCTTGCCCAGCCCACGTCAAAGCCTGTCGCTGTTCGAGGCCTTCTTTCTCAACGTGAGAGGGCTGATCGTACCGGCACCGGTGCCGGAGCCGGGCTTTGGACTGACCCAGCTGGCTGTGCTGGTGGCAGTGGTTGCGGTTGTGGTGCTGGGACGCTACGCCAAACGCCTGCAGCAGCGCACCGGCAAGGCTCTGCCCGTCTACTGGCTCGGTGCCGGGTTGATCATCGGCCTGCCTCTGGTGGTATTTGTCGCCAGCGGTACGCCGCTCGGCTGGGAGACGCCTGCCCTCAAGGGCTTCAACTTCGCCGGTGGTGTCACCATCATTCCTGAGTTGATGGCGCTGTGGCTGGCACTATCGATCTACACCGCATCGTTCATCGCGGAAATCGTGCGCTCCGGCATCCAGTCGGTCCCCAAGGGGCAGGTCGAGGCGTCCCGGGCCATCGGCCTGCCAGGCAATATCACCCTGCGCAAGGTGGTGATTCCCCAGGCCATGCGGGTGATCGTGCCGCAGTTGACCAGTCAGTACCTGAACCTGATCAAGAACTCGTCGCTGGCCACCGCCATCGGCTATCCCGACCTGGTGGCAGTGTTCGCCGGGACCAGCCTGAACCAGACCGGCCAGGCCATCGAGATCATTGCCATGACCATGGCGGTCTACCTGACCATCAGCCTGGTGGTGTCGGCGTTGATGAACGTCTACAACGCCCGCACCCTGTTGAAGGAGCGCTAAGATGACGGACCACCCCAAGCCTCCTTCCCAGTCGCCGATCCATCCGCCGAGCGACGATTCGCTCGTGCCGGGCGCGCTCTCCACCGAGCACACCATGATCGCGGCCCGGCCAGCCCCCGTGTCGCGGCACGGTGTCAGCGGTTGGCTGCGCAGTCGGCTATTCTCCACCCCGCTGAATTCCGTCGTCTCGCTGATCACCCTGGTGGTGATGCTGTGGGCACTGGCGCCGCTGGTGCAGTGGGCCATCATCGACGCCGACTGGATCGGCACTACCCGCGACGCCTGTACCGGTGAGGGCGCCTGCTGGGTCTTCATCAGCGCTCGCTTCGAGACCATCGTCTATGGGTTCTATCCCGTGGCGGAACGTTATCGGGTGGATATCACCCTGGCGCTGCTGGTGGCGACCATTGCTTGGCTTGTGATCCCGCGGATGCCGGCCAAGCGCTGGGTCGTGATCTTTGCCCTGGTCGGCTTTCCGTTGGTCGCCTGGGTGCTGCTGCTGGGCGGCAGCTTCGGTCTGCCTGCCGTCCCTACCCGGCAGTGGGGCGGCCTGATGCTGACCCTGACGGTGGCCATCGTGGGGATTGTCGGCTCCTTGCCCCTGGGCGTGATCCTGGCGCTTGGGCGTCGCTCGCAGATGCCTCTGGTGCGCAGCCTGTCGGTGGTGTTCATCGAGTTCTGGCGAGGCGTGCCGTTGATCACCGTGCTGTTCATGGCCTCGGTGATGTTGCCGCTGTTCGTGCCCAGCGAGGTGGAGTTCGACAAGCTGCTGCGGGCGCTGATCGGCATCATGTTCTTCTGGAGCGCCTACATGGCCGAGGTGGTGCGAGGTGGCCTGCAGGCCATTCCACGCGGCCAGGAAGAGGCGGCCAAGGCGCTGGGGCTTGGCTACTGGCGGCGGATGGGGCTGATCATCCTGCCCCAGGCGCTGAAGCTGGTGATTCCCGGCATCGTCAACACCTTCATCGCCCTGTTCAAGGACACGTCCCTGGTGTTGATCATCGGTTTGTTCGACCTGCTCGCGATCATTCGCGCCGGGCTCACCGATACCAACTGGCTGGGTTTTGCCACCGAGGGCTATGTGTTCGCTGCGTTGATGTTCTGGATCTTCTGCTTCGGCATGTCCAGGTACAGCCAGTACATCGAACGTCGCCTGCATACCGGGCACTGACAACAGCGGGCCGGAGGCACCGTGTGGGGTGTCTCCTGGCCGATACCAAGACAAGTGACAGGGGGACGCCGCCATGACGGCCCAAGCGACCAGTGCAGCCACCAACGATGCGCCGATGATCGAGATCAGCGGACTCAACAAGTGGTATGGAGATTTTCACGTGCTCAGGGATATCGACCTGAGCGTCAAACCGGGTGAGCGCATCGTGATCTGCGGCCCTTCCGGGTCCGGCAAGTCGACGTTGATTCGCTGCATCAATCATCTGGAGGAGCACCAGCAGGGCAGCATCACGGTGGGTGGGGTTCACATGACCCAGGACGTCAAGCGTATCGAGCAGATTCGCCGCCACGTGGGCATGGTCTTCCAGCACTTCAATCTGTTTCCCCATTTGTCGGTGCTCGACAACTGCTGCATCGCTCAGACCTGGGTACAGAAGAAACCCCGGCGCGAGGCCGAGGCGACCGCGATGGAGTTTCTCGAACGGGTGCAGATCGCCAACCAGGCCCACAAGTATCCCGGTCAGCTGTCCGGCGGCCAGCAGCAGCGCGTTGCCATCGCCCGTGCCCTGTGCCTGCGCCCGGAGGTGATGCTGTTTGATGAGCCCACCTCGGCGCTGGACCCGGAGATGATCAAGGAAGTGCTGGATGTGATGATCGAGCTGGCCCGGGAGGGCATGACCATGCTCTGCGTGACCCACGAGATGGGCTTCGCCAAGACCGTGGCGGATCGGGTCATCTTCATGGATCAGGGGCAGATCATCGAACAGGCACCTCCCGAGGAGTTCTTCAACAACCCCCGGTCGGAGCGCACCCAGCTGTTTCTCAGCCAGATTCTGGGTCACTGACGGGGTCTCCCACCGCATGGTCCTGACGGCCGTCGGCGGCGGTCGTCAGGTGCTCGATGAAGCACCGAACGCGGGCCAGTTCGCCCAGTGGTTCCGGCGTCACCAGGTAGTAGGCATCGGCACTGCTCATGACCCGTGGCGAGGCGAGGGCGAGGCGTCCATCGGCGAGCTCCGGCTCGATCAGCAGGCGTGGAATCAGCGCCAGGCCAGCGCCCTCGATGGCCAACCGAATCAAGGTATGAAAGGTGTCGACCCGTACGCCGTGGTAGCTTCGCTGACGATGGATGCCCTGGTCCGCGAACCAGCGATGCCAGGCGTCAGGCCGCGTCGTCAGATGCAACAGCCGAGCCTGATCCAGCTGTGGGGTACGCGGCAAGCGCGATGGTGCCCCAACCGCTACCACCTCCTCATCGCAGAGCCAGTGGCAGTCCAGCCCCGGCCAGCGCCCGTGGCCGTGAAACACGGCCACATCGATACCGTCGCCGGTCAGGTCGAAGGCTTCGCTACGGTCGCTCAGATGCAGGGTGATGTCGGGATGAGCCTGCAGAAAGTCAGGTAATCTCGGCGCCAGCCAGCGACTGCCGAAGGTGGGCAGGGTCGCGACTTTCAGCACGTCACCGGCACCGTGGTAGGTCAGGATGGTGTTGGTCGACATTTCCATCTGCGCCAGGATCTTGCGCACCTCTGAGAGGTACAGCGAGCCCTCCGGCGTCAGCACCAGCTGACGTCGCAGACGGCGGAACAGGGCGTGCTGTAACAGGGTTTCCAGCTGGGCGACCTGTTTGCTCACGGCGCTCTGGGTCATCGCCAGCTCCTGGGCTGCCCGGGTAAAGCTCAGATGGCGGGCCGCCGCTTCAAAGCACAGCAGGGTCGTGGTAGAGGGAAGGTGTCTGGGTTTCATAAGTTTCTGGACTGACAAGGCCGAGCATGACGATGGCCGCGGTCGATATGGCCCGCCAACTGCCCTATCAGGGGTTCGGCGCGGTTTTTCGCATTCCTTTTTTTCATGCTAGCAGCGTTTTTTTTCGTTTGTCGCGGCTATTTGTCTCTGGTCTCATCGCAGGGTCCATCGCTCTAGTCAGGAGACTTGCCGGAATGTCAGCCGATATCGTGACCGCCAACGAGATTCGCCAGCGCTTTGCCAGCGCCATGTCGGACATGTATCAGGCAGAGGTACCACAGTATGGCGCCCTGCTGACCCTGGTGGCCGAGGTGAACCGGGACACCCTGGCCGCCGACCCGGCACTGGCCGCAAGACTTGAGGCCAGCGGTGAGCTGTCGCGCCTGGACGTGGAGCGGCATGGCGCCATTCGGGTGGGTACCGCCGAGGAACTGGCGACGTTGAGGCGGCTTTTCGCGGTGATGGGCATGTTCCCGGTGGGCTACTACGACCTGTCCGAGGCCGGGGTGCCGGTCCATTCCACCGCTTTTCGGCCGATTGACGAGTCCGCCCTGAGCCACAACCCGTTTCGCTTGTTCACCTCGCTGCTGCGCCTGGATCTGATCGAAGACGCCGAACTGAGGGACTTGGCCAGCGATATCCTGAGCCAGCGAGATATCTTCACCCCTGGCGTGCGTGAGCTGATCGCCATCCACGAGGCCGAGGGCGGGCTGACCGATGCCCAGGCTGACCGCTTCGTGGCTGAGGCGCTGGAGACGTTTCGTTGGCATCATGACGCGACGGTGGATCGCGCTACCTATGATCGCCTGCACGCGGCACATCGTCTGATCGCAGACGTGGTGTGTTTCCGCGGCCCGCACATCAACCATCTGACGCCCCGCACCCTGGATATCGATGAGGCGCAGCGGCGGATGCCCGCCCATGGCATTACACCCAAGGCGGTGATCGAAGGACCGCCTCGGCGCCAGGTGCCGATCCTGCTGCGCCAGACCAGTTTCAAGGCGCTGGAGGAAACCACCCACTTTCTCGGCGCTGATCAAGGGGCGCATACGGCGCGGTTTGGCGAGATCGAGCAGCGAGGCATTGCTCTGACGCCAAAGGGCAGGGCGCTCTACGATCGGTTGTTGGCCGAGTCTCGCGAGGCCACAAAGGGATTGGACAACGAGGCCCACCAGCGTCGCCTTGCCGAGGTCTTTGCGGACTTCCCCGACGATGACAACGTGCTGCGCCGGGAGGGGCTGGCCTACTTTCACTACCGTGCCGTGGCGGAGCTTGACGACGGAGCCGGTCTCGAGCAGTGGATCGCTGCCGGCAAGGTCGTGGCCGACCCCTTGACCTACGAGGACTTCCTGCCGGTGTCGGCGGCCGGCATCTTCCAGTCCAACCTGGGCGGTGAAGCTAGCGCCGTGACCCAGGGCAATGCCAATCGCGAAGCGTTCGAGCTGGCGCTGGGGGCATCGGTCATCGATGAACTCGACCACTATGCTCGCCGGGAGCGTGCGTCCTTGGCTGCCCTGGGCGTTGATGCTTGAGCGATCGATGTCTGGCCGTTTGATGTGCCTGCACGATTTGTGTTCGGTGTCTGTTCGATGTATGGGTGCGCCGTGAGCTGACTCGCGAGGCGTGCGCCACGACCCTGCGATCTAAGGTAGGCTAAGGGACCCTGCCTCATCTTGCTGGAGTCCCTTGCCATGGATTGGCTTGCCATCCTGTCGCCCTTGCCGCCGCTCGTCAGCCTGGGGCTGATTCTGCTGTCAGGGTTCACGTCGCTGATCAGCGCCTCCCTCGGGGTAGGCGGAGGCACGCTGCTGATCGTGACCATGGCGCAGGTGATGCCGGCAGCTGCGCTGATTCCCGTCCACGGCATGGTCCAGCTCGGCTCCAATGGGGGGCGCCTGGTCATGAGCTGGCGTCACCTCCACTGGCCGCTGCTGCTGGCGTTTCTCCCGGGTGCGGTGGTGGGGGCCCTGGTCGCGAGCTGGCTGCTGATTCGCTTGCCGACAGGCCTGCTGGAACTGACCATCGCCGCCTTCGTCCTTTACACCCTGTGGGGTCCCGGCCTGCCCAAGCGGGCGCTAGGGCGCTGGGGTACCGGCATCGCTGGCGCTGTCACGACCTTGTTGTCCAGCTTTGTCGGCGCCAGCGGCCCGATGGTGGCGGCCTTCATCAAGCAGCATGGCAATCCTCGCCAGACCACCGTGGCCACCTTTGCGGCCTGCATGACCTTCCAGCATCTCACCAAGGCATTCGTCTTCGGGGCGGCTGGCTTTCTGTTTGCCGATTGGCTGGCGTTGATCGTCGCGATGGTTGCCATGGGCGTGGTCGGCACCTGGCTGGGACTGCGCCTGCTCAACCGGCTCTCTGAGCATCGCTTCGATCATGGCTTTCGACTGGTGCTGACGGCGCTGTCTCTGCGCCTGGTGTGGTTGGGTCTGTCACGCCTGCTGGCGTGAGCGATGAAGGCGCCCAGGTGGCCCTTGGGACGCTCTGTCCCAGTACCTGCAACGACAAAAGAAGCGAGCGATATACCGCCGAGTAGGTAGTCTCTCCTGGCCCTCAGGACGGCGAATTGGCATAGAGTGATAGATTCCTGTCACCCAGCCACAGCCTCTTTCGAGTCGTCTTGATGCGCCTGCCTTTCCATCGAGAACAGCCCATACAGCTACTGATCGCTGCCTCCATCGTCGGCATGATGCTGGTGCTGGCGGGGCTGTTGCTGTGGCAGTCGTGGTACCAGGCGAGAGCCTCGCTGGTGCAGTCGCTGGAGCGGACCAGTCAGCAGCTGTCGACGATGGTGGAAGTGCGAACGCAGGCTCTGCTGGAGCCCGCTCGCGCCATGCTCGGGGTGCTGGTCAGCGAAGCGGACGTGGACAAGTTCCACAGCACCAGCGGCGCCAATATGCTGCAGCTGCTGGCGGCCGCGGTAGGGGCCCAGGAGGTACTCGGCAGCGCCTACATCGGCAGCGATACCGGCGACTTTCTGATGGTGCGGCTGATCGAGCGTATTTCTCCCACGGCCATTCCTGCCGAGGTTGACCTGACCGGCGGTATCTACCTGACACTGGTCCTGCACGGCGACTCCGGGGAGCCGCAGGGCTTGGCCAGTCGCCGGCAGGAGGAAGGGTACTGGCAGGTGCTGGATGGCCAGCTGCGCGAGATGCGTCGGTATCCGGTGGTCGACTACGGCTTCGACCCGAGGACGCGCCCCTGGTATCGCGACGCGGAAACCGATTTTCTGCCGCATCTGTCGGATCCCTATACCTACTTCACCAATGGCGAGCAGGGAGTCACCCTGTCGCAACGTTCTCACAGCGGCCGGGCCGTGCTGGGTATCGACATGACCTCAGAGGACCTGGGCCGCGAGATTCAGCGATTTTCCACCGAGCCCGGGTCTCGTCTGGCCATCACCACGCCGGATGGGCTCTTGTTGGCGCATGACATCGATCAGGGCCAGGCGCCGCTGCCGGGTACCACGCTCAGCGATCTTGGCGATACCCCGTTGGTGACGCTGAGATCGCTGAATGTCATTGAGCGGCCAGTACGCTTTGCTCACGGCGACCAGCAGTGGTGGGGGCTGGCGCTATCATTCGACATGCTGGGCAGTCGCCTGGCCTGGCTGCTGGTGGCCACTCCAGAGGCCGAGCTGATGGCCAGCATGCGGGAATCACTGTGGCATCGCCTGTTGCTGTCTCTCGGTCTGGTCACGCTGATGGTGCCGATGGGCATCCTGTTGGCTCATCGCCTGGGACGACCGCTACGGGCCCTGGCCCAGCAGGTGCGCACTATCTCGGATTTCAACCTGGAGGCCTATCGTGGCGTGGAGTCATGGGTGAGTGAGGTATCGCACCTGTCCCGGGCTCTGGACACCCTGGTGCACCGAGCGGGCAAGTTTCAGCAGATCAACCGGATACTGGGGCGCGAGCAGGGCCTTGATGCCATGCTCGAGGCGATACTCGGGGAGCTGCTCAGCGTGACCGGTAGCCACCATGGGATGATCTATCTGGCCGACGAGGTTCGGGCTGATCGCTTCGTGGCTACCGCCGAAGCAGGATGCGCTGATGCATCGGAGCCGCTGCCCGAGGCCCTCGAGATTGCCACCGCCAGTGGCCCACTGGCCGAGGTGCGCGAACAGCTGGAGGCGAGAGGGTATCTGGTGCAGTCGCTGCGTGATCGTGCCGACAAGCGCCTGGGCGTGCTGTTGCTGGCTCGCCCACGGCGCGATCACAACGATGGTCGCTGGCGCAACTTTGTCGCCGAAGTCTCCTCGGTGGCGGCGGTGGCGATCGATATGCGGCGCCTGCTGGAAGCCGAGGCTCGCCTGTTGGATGCGATGATCCAGCTGGTGGCCAAGGCCACGGATGCCAAGTCTCCCCATACGGGAGGCCACTGTTCACGAGTGCCGCAGCTGGCCGAGATGCTGATCGACGAGGTGGACAAGGCTACCCAGGGGCCTTTCGCCGCTATCAGCCTGAGCGATGACCAGCGGGCGACCTTTCATCTGGCCGCCTGGCTGCATGATTGTGGCAAGCTGACCACCCCTGACCACATCATGGAAAAAGCCACCAAGCTGGAGACCCGCTATAACCGGATTCATGAAGTGCGGACCCGCTTTGAAGTGCTGTGGCGGGACGCCGATGTGGACTATTGGCGGGGGCTGGCCGAGGGCCGTGATGCGACAACCCTGGCAGCGACGCGTTTACAGCGCCGCCAGGAGCTTAGCGATGCCTTCGCCTGTGTCGCCAGGGCCAACCAGGGCGGCGAGACGATGGGAGAAGCGTTGCAGCAGCGCCTGGTGGAGATCGGCAGCTGGTGCTGGCAGCGGCATTTCGATGATCGGCTGGGGCTGTCCAAGGCCGAGCTGGCCCAGCTGGTCGATGAGCCGGTGCACCCGCTGCCAGCCCAGGAGCAGCTGCTCGCTGATCAGCCCCGTCATCGCCTGGCCTGGCAGCGCGCCTGTCCGCCGGTGCACCCGGAAGATCCCCTCAACCGCTGGGGCTTTGCCATGCAGCCCCCAGCCCTGGCCGAGCACCAGGGCGAGTTATACAACCTGAGCGTGCCTCGCGGCACCCTCAATGATGTCGAACGCTTTCGTATGCAGGAGCATGTGATCCAGACCATCATCATGCTCGAGTCGCTGCCGTGGCCGGCCCACCTGCGGCGGGTGCCGGAAATCGCCGGCAATCATCATGAGCGCATGGACGGCCGCGGCTACCCGCGCCAGGTCAAGCTCAGCGAGGCCAGCATTGAAGAGCGCGTCATGGCGCTGGCCGACGTGTTCGAGGCGCTGACCGCCTCTGATCGTCCCTACAAGGTCGGGCTCTCCCTGTCCCGCGCGCTGGAGATCCTGGCGGACATGGTCAGCGAGGGACACCTGGATGCCCAGCTCTTCCTGCTGCTGCTGGATAGCGGCGTATGGCGTCGCTACGCCGACAGCTTTGTCGCCAGCCGACAGCGCGATGATGTCGATCTTGCGGCGATCAAGGCGCGTGCCACACGGTCGGCGTCCTCCCACCTGGGGTGCTGACCCCCTACCCCCCCTTCATGGCGGTGTAAGCAGGCAAAAAGTATCGATGCTGCATATAGTTGTAGGAGCCCGTTGCGCCCTTGCGCGCGAGGATTCCCCCTAGGCAGCCGCCCCGGCGTACATACGAGGCTCGATCATGCACCGTCAGCGTTTCGTCGTCTCGATGCAGTGGCTGATCGGCGTCGTTATCGCGGCCGTCATGACGGTCATGGCGGTCGCGCTGCTGTGGTTTTCCTGGCATCAGTCCCAGCGCACCCTGGGCGCGACCCTGGAAGAAACGTCGCATCAGCTGGTCAGCACCCTGGAGGCACATACCCAGGCGCTGGTCAGGCCGTCCCAGGTCGCCATCGACATGCTGGCAAGTGGTGTCACCGATAGCGCCAGCGACTGGCTGGAGCAACGTCCGCTGATGGCGTCTGCGCTGGCCGCCCACCGCCTGATTGACGCCGTCTACTTGGCCAATGGTGACGGCGACTTCGTGATGTTTCGGTCCGTGGAGCGGATGATGGAGAGCGTGCGGCCGGAGCTTGCCCATCACCCCAACGCCGCTTACCTGGCGTTGGTCGTGCCGGGGGATGCCAGCGCCGCGGACGCCAGCGAATGGCGACTGTACGATCAGCGGCTGAGTCCGCTTGGGCGAGAGCCTCTGGCTCAGTACTTCTTTGATCCGCGTACACGTCCCTGGTTTCAGCGGGCCAGCAGGGAAGGCACGTCTTACCTGACGGCGCCCTACGCGTTCTACTACACCGGCGAGATCGGCATCAGCATGGCACGACGTCATGGCGAGGTGGTGGTGGGGCTCGATGTGGCCTCCCAGGACCTCGGCCTGGGAATGGACAGCCTGCGCCTGACTCCGGGCACCCGCATGGCGATCGTGACGGACACGGGGCAGGCGCTGGCGACCACCACCCACAGCGCTGAAGACGACACTCTCAGTGCCTCAGCCAGCAACCCTGCCAGCAACACACCCAGCAACCCAGCTAACTCCTCCTCCAGCGCATCCACGACCTCCAGCTCGCCCTTGATCGCGACGCCTGGCATTGCCCCGCTCGATCAGCCAGGGTCGAGCAGGGCGGTCTCGGATGGCCGCCTGGCATCGATCGACGAGCTGAATTTTCCCGTGCTACGAAAGTTGAGAGCGCTGGAACAAACGAGAGAGCACCTACCGTCGGGCGAGCAAAGCCCTGTGCGACTAGAGCACGAAGGGCGTCATTGGTGGGGGCTGGTGCTGCCGTTTGCGCGTCTGGGGGACCAGCCCACCCAGCTATTGGCGGTGGTGCCTGAGGAGGAGCTGTCCGCCGGTGCGGGGCAGATGATCATCGAAAGCTCGGTACTGGCCGGCATGGTGACGCTAGCGCTACTGCCGCTGGGGCTGGTCCTGGGACGGCGTCTTGGGCGGCCGCTGCAGCGCTTGTCCGAGCAGGTGGAAGCGCTGGGCCGCTACGACTTCGCCGGTTGCCACGGAGTGAGCTCGCGAGTGTCGGAGGTCAGGGGGCTGAGTCTGGCCCTGGGGCGCTTGTCCCGGGGAGTGGAAGGGTTTGGGCGCATCACCCGCGTACTCAACAGCGAGCCGCAGCTGGCACCGATGCTGACCAGCATCCTCGAAGACTTGCTGCAGGGTGCTGGCAGCCGCTCCGGCGCCATCTATCTGGCCGATGAACATAACGAGAGGCGCTTTGAGCGCGTGGCGCAGTCGGGTGAGGCCCGTGACCCGGACAGCGACCCCAGGGCAGCGGAGCTGGCACTTGAAGGGTCTCCCGAAGGTGCCCTGGCGCGGCTTGAGGCTGACTTTGATCAGCACGGCTATCTGCTGCAGCCGCTGTGCAATCGAGAGGGGGCGATTCTGGGACTGCTGGCGGTGGCCTTGCGTTCGACCGACGACGATGACCTGCACTGGCGTGCCTTTGTGAAGGAGGTGTCGTCCGCGGCGGCGGTGGCCATCGACCTGCGCAGGTTGCTCCAGGGCGAGGCGCGTCTGCTGGACGGCATCGTCAAGCTGGTGGCCCGTGCCATCGATGCCAAGTCACCGCATACCGGCAGTCATTGCTCGCGGGTCCCCGCCCTGGCGGAGTTGATCGTCAATGCCATAGAGCGAGCGGATTCGGGGGCCTTTGCCGAGGTCCACTTTGATCAGCGCCAGCGCAGTGCCTTTCATCTGGCCGCATGGCTGCATGATTGCGGCAAGCTGGCCATTCCCGACGAGGTGATGGAAAAGGCCACCAAGCTGGAAGCCCGACATGATCGCATTCATGAAATCCGCACTCGCTTCGACGTGTTGTGGCGAGATGCCGACGTGGCCTATTGGCAGGGCCGGGCTCACGGTGGTGATCCGGTCATTCTCGAACGGCGGCGGCATGCCCGCCAGCAAGAGCTTACCGCCGCTTTCGAGTGCGTAGCCGAGGCCAATCGTGGCGGCGAAGCCATCAGTGACGCCTTGCTCGAGCAACTGGCCACGATCGCCGAGTGGCGCTGGTGGCGCCACTTTGACGATCGCCTGGGGCTGTCTCGGGATGAGCTGGCACGCATGGCGCGGGAGCCGGTACGTCGTCTGCCCGCTGAGGAGCGCCTGCTTGCTGATCTGCCGCGCCACGAGATTCCCTGGCATCGCTCGCGGCCCGCGGTGGAACGCGGCGATCCGGACAATCGTTGGCAGTTTGACATGTCACCCTGTCCGCTGGCGGGTCATCACGGCGAGCTTTACAACCTGTCGGTTCGCCGCGGTACGCTCAATGATGTCGAACGCTTTCGCATTCAGGAGCATGTGATCCAGACGATCATGATGCTCGAGGCGCTGCCGTGGCCGGCGCATCTGCGCCAGGTGCCCTCGATTGCCGGCAATCATCATGAGCGCATGGATGGTACGGGGTATCCTCGGCGCCTGAAGCTGAAGGAAGCGAGCCTCGAGGAAAAAGTGATGGTGATGGCCGATGTGTTCGAGGCGCTGACCGCAGCAGACCGTCCCTACAAGGCCGCCATGACGCTGTCGCGGGCGTTGGCGCTGCTGGCGGACATGGTGCGCGATGGCCATCTGGACCCCGACCTGTACCGGCTGCTGCTGGAGCAGCGAGTCTATCGGGATTTTGCCAAGCGTTTCCTCAAGCCGGGGCAGTGGGACAAGGTGGATCCACAGGCGCTGCTGGTGCGCGCGGGCCTCGAGGGAGACGCTGCGGATTGAGGGCTGGCGAAGGCGCCTGCACAAAATAGGCAATGTCATACCGCTATTGATGGCAAAGCCACGTTAATTGGGCCTGTACAGTCGGTGTAAGTGGGTCATAATGCCGTCAGTGCAGTCGGATAAATCGCAGGGGTTTTGGATAATGGTGACCACAAGGTATTCCGTGTGGCGGTCGCTGACCATGCTGATAGCGCTGGTGGTGACGTGCCTGATGGTACAGTCGGCTCACGCCGGCAATCCGCGCTACGCCGGTATCGTGGTAGACGCCGAGACGCATGAGATCCTCTATGCAGAACATGCCGACGAGTCGCGTTACCCCGCCTCGCTGACCAAGATGATGACGCTCTACATGCTGTTCGAGTCGCTCGAGGGGCGGTCCATGAGTCTGGGGCAACCGCTGCCCGTGTCGTCCCATGCGGCGTCAATGCCAGCGACCAAGCTATGGCTCAAGCCCGGGGATACCATTCCCGTGGAAAAGGCCATCCAGGCGCTGATCGTGCGCTCGGCCAATGACGTGGCCGTGGTGGTGGCGGAGTCGCTGGGCGGCACCGAGTCCCACTTTGCGGAAATGATGACGCGCAAGGCGCGTAGTCTCGGGATGAACAACACCACCTTCCGCAACGCCTCGGGCCTGCCGGATTCAGGGCAGGTGACTACCGCCCGGGACATGGTGATCCTGGCCCGGCGCTTGATGCTGGACTTCCCCCAGTACTACCCCTACTTCTCGCTGACGGAATTTACCTGGCGCGGCACACGGCATACCGGCCATAACCGGCTGTTGACCAAGTACCCCGGAACCGATGGCCTGAAGACCGGTTTCATCCGTGCGTCAGGCTTCAATGTGGCGACGTCGGCGACCCGCAACGGACGCCGCATGGTGGCCGTGGTCATGGGGGGGTATACCGCCGCGTCCCGGGATGAACAGATGATGAGCGTGCTGGATCGTGGCTTTCTGCGTGCTTCCCTGTCGGATGGCCGCGGCTTTCTTGCCAGCACTGATGTATCTGGCGGCGAGTTGATGGCACCACGTCAGCGCGGATTGATCTCAGCCCCTGTGCCAACGTCATCACGCCTGGCCCAGACCTCGTCCACTGCGGTGCAGCCGTCGCGGGTCGAGACCATCGTGCCGCCTGCCCAGGTTGCCAGTCGCCAGAGTGCAGGGACGCCCGTGCGCTTCGAGTCGTCGACGCCGGTGATCTCTGGCACCCGGCCCCAGACGGACCCGCTGCGTCGACTGATGGATGATGCCCCTAGCTCGGCCCCTGCGGTGGCGTCCATTCCTGTCGCCGCCTCGGTGCCGACCGCGACTCGCCCAGAGCCCAGGGCAACGGCGTCGTCGGCACCCAGCGTTGCGCAGACCGGCGACTGGGGGGTTCAGGTGGGCGCGTTCAGCGACATGGACAGCGCCCGCAGCCAGGCCAGCCAGGCGGCCAATCGCCTGGCAAGCGAGATGTCCCATGCTCGCGTGGCTGTCGCCAGGGCGGATAACGCCAACATCTATCGCGCGCAGGTCCTGGACCTTCAGGAAGGGCAGGCGCGTTCGGCCTGCCGTCGCCTGATGGAGCAGGGCATGGACTGCATGGTGGTGCAGGCGAGTCTGTAAGCACGTTGGTGCAAGCCCCGCCTGTCCAGTGAGGCCCGCTTCGGCGGGCCTTTTGCATGGCGCGTGACCCCGGTGTCTACGCACTTGCACAGTCATGGTGCAAGATGCTTGCCTCAAAAGCGTTATCCCCCTAACGTTAATGAGCACTGCCTGAACGGCGTTACGTACTGTTGTCCGTTCTTCTACCCGTTCTTCCATAAGCACTCCGCCGGCCACCGGGTCGGGGGCCGCCGTAGTACCGGAAAGCCAGTACCGGAAAGCCAGCACCGGAAAGCCAGTACCGGAAAGCCAGTACCGGAAAGCCAGTACCGGAAAGTGAGCACCGGACAGTTGGTGACGGACAGCGAGTGACTGGCGATGACTGACCGGCGGCTTGTGACGAGTGACGGGTGCTATCCAGGCGGGTATCCAAGCGTCGCATTTTCAGTCCAGCAGGGAGGTCGAATGGCATCGTCAGTGAAGGGAATCGGGTTCATGTGCCTGGGGGTATTGTGCCTGGCATTGGGGGATGCCATCTCGAAGTGGTTGGGAGAGGTGCATTCGCCGGTCCAGATCATCTTCTTCCGAACCCTGGTATCGCTGCCGATGATCATGCTGCTGGCGTGGAGGGGAAGCGGACTTCGCACGCTGGCCACCCGTCGCCCTGGTGTGCACCTGGTGCGAGGGCTGATCTATACCGGCACGATGGGTTGCTTTGTGCTGGGGCTGACCCTGATGCCGCTGGCGGAAGGTACCGCCATTGCCTTCGCGGCTCCGCTGTTCGTGAGTCTACTGTCGGTGCCGCTGCTGGGTGAGAAGGTCAGCATGCCCGTATTGTGTGCCTCTCTGGTGGGTTTTGTCGGCGTTCTGGTGGTGGTCCGGCCAGGTAGCGACGGCATCTCTCTGGGCGCGCTGGCCATGTTGGGGGCAGCGGTGTTCTACGCCCTGATGATGATCACCGCACGTCGCTACGGCGCTCGTGAGCATCTCTGGGCGATGGTGTTCTACATGACCCTGGTGCCTTTTGTGATCACCGGGCTCGCATTGCCGTTGGTTTGGCAGGCGCCGGAAGCGGCGCACTGGCCGGCCTTTCTGATGGCGGGTGTGCTTGGGGTGGGTGCCACGGCGTTCATCACGCTGGCATTTCGTCACGCCCCTGCGGCCATCGCCGCGCCCTTCGACTACACCGCCATGCTATGGGCGGTGCTGCTGGGCTGGCTGTTCTGGGGAGAGCTGCCGGATTGGGGCGTATGGGTCGGCGGCACCTTGATCATCGCCAGCGGCCTGGCGATTGCCTACCAGGAAGGGCGCACCAGCCTCAAGCGCCGCCCAACGGCATAAAACGATCGGTAGCGACTCGTCTGCTCCCACTCGCGCGAGGGCGCACCGCGTAAGCGAGGCTTAAGGGTTGAATGCCAGCCTACTTCCGCGCGATGTCGCGTACCTTCGACGGGAGTAGCGAGATGACAACGGCAGCAAGGACCCCGACCCCACAGCGCATCATGGTGTGGGATCCGCTGGTGCGAGTCTTTCATTGGGCGCTGGTGCTCGGATTTGCGCTCAACTACGCAGAGATAGGCCCTCACCGCTATATCGGCTATACCCTGGTGGGGTTGATTGGCCTTCGTATCCTGTGGGGCCTGGTGGGCCCCTGGTCAGTGCGCTGGACGAGTTTCTGGCCGACGCCAGCGCGACTCAAGGCAGCGATTCGCGGTCACGCGGCAGAAGGCGGTCGCATCACCCACACGCCGCTGGGGGCGCTGATGATGATCAGCCTGCTCGCCTTGCTGCTGGGGCTGGGAACGACGGGCATGCTGATGGTGCACACCGAACGCTTCCACGACCTGCATTGGATGGAGGAGCTGCATGAAGGGCTGGCGACCGCCGTTCTCTGCCTGGTGCCCGTGCATGTGCTTGGTGCGGTGCTGGAAGGCCGCAAACAAGGCGATAACCTGATCGCGGCGATGGTCCATGGGCGTCGGCGACCGCAACCTTAGTGGTTGCGGCGTGCCGGATCCCTGGGCGACTTACCCTTGCCAGGCCGCCAGCAGGTCCTGGGCGGCCTGGCTCGGGTCGGGTTGGCCGCAGATGGCGGAGACCACGGCCATGCCATCGGCACCGCTTGCCCGTATGGCGGCGGCATGTTCTCGCTTCAGCCCGCCAATCGCCACGCTGGGCAGCGGGCTGGCCGCCACCAGCGAGGACAGGCCAGCAACGCCTAGCGGGGTCGCGTGGTCGCGCTTTGTGGAGGTAGCGAATACCGGGCCCAGGCCGAGATAGTCCAGCGCCCGCACGTCCAGCTGTGTCAGCTGTTCGGGACGCTGAACCGACAGCCCAATGATCGCCTCGTCGCCCAGCAGGCGGCGAGCCTCGCTCACGTCGCCATCGTCCTGGCCAAGGTGTACGCCGTCGACCTTGGCGGCAACGGCGACCTGAACCCGATCATTGATGACCAGGGGGATGCGGTGCTCGGCAAGCAGCGGTTTCAAGCGCAGTGCCAGGGCCATCAATTCCTCATCGCTGGCCCCCTTGTCGCGAAGCTGGACCAGGGTCACGCCGCCGTTGACAGCCTGGATCACGGTGTCCTCGATTCCCCTCTCAGCGCACAGCTCGGGGTCTGTCACCAGATAGAGGCGCAGGGCCTGTCGGTCGAATCGGCGGGGAGATCGCGTCACGTGCAGCATCCTTGAAAAGAGTGAAGTGGCAGGCGGGAAAAGCGGGTCATGGGAGAGTGCTGATCTCCAGGGGCGTGCGGTTGGCCAGAGCATCGGCAGACAGCTGGTGCAGCGCGTCAATGAAGGCCACCGCAAAACTACCAGGCCCCGGCGCCGTCTGCCCGGCCTGAGCACCCGCCTCAGCGTAGCAGGTGAGGGCGCAGGCCGTAGCCAATAGTGGGTCCTTCTCACAGGCCGCGAAGGCCGCTACCACTCCGGAAAGAGCGCAGCCAAGGGCCGTGACTCGCGGCATCAGGGGATGACCTCCCACAATGCGGACACATCGCTGGCCATCCGTGACCAGGTCGACCTCGCCGGTGACGGCGACCACTGCCTGCTGACGTCTGGCCAGGGCCACCGCCGCCGTGAGCGCCTCGTCACTGGCTGCGGTGGAATCGACGCCTCGTCCGCCCAGGGCGTCGCCGGCGAGGGCGATGATCTCTGAGGCGTTGCCGCGGATGATGGTCGGAGAAAACTCGAGCAGGCGGGCACAGGCGTCACGTCGAAAGCGTGTAGCGCCAATCGCCACAGGATCCAGCACCCAGGGGGTCTGTTGTTGTTGAGCGGACTCGGCAGCGCTCAACATGGCATCGACCCAGGGGGCAGAAAGGGTACCGATGTTGATGACCAGAGCATCGGCGATCGCCGCGAACTCGGCCGCCTCCTCGGTGGCGTGCACCATGGCGGGCGATGCGCCCAGGGCCAGCAGCACATTGGCGGCGGGGTTCATGGCCACGTAGTTGGTAATGCTATGTACCAGTGGCGTGGACTGGCGCAGTCGCGTCAGCGTGGCGCCAATATCGGCGCCGGCAAGGGCGGATGTCATGTGAGGCCTTTGTCTCGGCTGCGCAGCGGATGCAGGGCACGCTGCGGCAATCAGATAACCAGGGCCTCATGATCCGGGCATGGCGCGCGGCTGTAAAGCCACGATGTTCTTACGCCGCTGGATGGAGCGTCATCAGGCCAGCAGTTGCAGGGCGACCAGAATACCCACCGCCGCGAGGGCCAGGTGCGTCAGCGAGAATGCTGTCTTGGCGTGGGCTGTCTCGGCAACGCGAGCCTCACGATCCAGGTCTGCCTCTGTGTGGGCGGCGCTGGAACGCGGCCACAGCGCCATGCTGCCCAGAATCAGGCTGAGCGTGCCAAGCGACAGGCTGATCGGCGACCAGAATGCCATCAGGGCCATGCCGCCGAGTATGGCAACGCTGACCGACAGCCATCCGCGCAGGGAGAGGCGGGCGTGGGATCTGCTGACCTGTTGCAGGAAAGGCATGAAGACGGTTCCTTATCGTTGCTGGGTAAAGGGTCGATGCCATCGTAGCGGCGCCACCTTAACGAGTGCTTAAGCTTTGTTGACGACTATGTGACATCTTCTGATGCTCGAAACAGCATAGCGTTCATTCTTCTTGATGCGACCTTGGTCGATAGCGGCGGACGGTGGCGCATGCAACAGAGCGGCGGACGGCACAGAACGGGAGAACGGGAGAACGGGAGAACGCGAGAAGGAGAGAAGGAGAGAGATCAGCGCTGCGCCCCGTTCAAGGCGCGGCGGCGGCGGCGCCGACGAAACGCTCTTGCCAATAGTCGAGGGTCAGCGATGTCGTGGTGACCTGGCGGCCCCGGCCCGGCGCATGAATCATGACGTCGTTACCGGCGAAGATGCCGACATGGCTGACCTCGGAGCCCTTGCCGGTGGCGAAGAACAGCAGGTCGCCCGGGCGTGGCTGGTCAATCGCCGGCAATTGGTGATATTGCTCCCGTGAGGACCGGGGGACACTGATGCCGGCCCGGGAGTAAGCCATCTGCACCAGGCCGGAACAGTCGAGTCCGCGTGGGTCATTGCCGCCAAAGCGATAGGGGGTGCCCAGGGAGCCCCTGGCTTCCGACAGGATCAGGGCACGCTCCATGGACAGCCCCTTGTTGCCGCCGCTGGTATCCAGCTGTGGCGACGCACAGCCGGCCAGTATCAATAGCAGCGTGCACATCAGGGACCATCTGGCCAGGTAAGGCGTCAATGTGCTCATTGCGGCGTGCTCTGCACAGACATGATGAGGCTTACGGTACTCTGTCATGACGTGCAGGCCAATAGTCCAGGGCTGGTCTGAAAAGGGCCTGCGCCTGGTGATACGGCGTTTAATATCGGCTTAACGTGCTCGTTCACCTCGCGTAAGCTGCTATTTCTCAACGACTTTTGCCTTGCCTCACCGTTGCTCTTCGACGTCTCGGACAACGCCTCGCCTCAGCGGAAGGCAATACGAGTGCCGTTGGCCAGCATCTCATCCGGTGTCATGGCCTTGCCTTCCACCCCGATCATTTCATCGCCGCATTGATCCGACCAGGTCAGCACGCCGTGGGTAAGGCCGACGCCGCCCAGCAGCTCACGAATTTCTCCGGTGCCGAGGAAGGTGCGTGTGCGGCCCTTGTCGTCGGCCAGCTCCGATGCTCCGTTGGCATGGTGGAAGCGCACCGTGTAGATGCCATCCATGGACTCGACTTCGACGATCGGAGAAAAACCGTGGGCCAGCGCCCTGGCTAGCGCCTTGATGGTGATCTGGCGCTCGAGAGTGTAGTCGATATCAGCCATCTACTTGCCTCCTCCCACGGGGGGATATAGGGGACCGGCGGGGCTCTTGGTGAGGGGCGTTTCACCAGTGTGCCGTTTCCTCTTAAGACTGGATCAGCCCGGCATTCTTGGCAAACTCCAGCAAAGGAGCCGTTGAAGGCGCCGCCTTGAGGCACAGCGCTGAGAGGGTATGGTAGAGACCTCTATCGCAATCTACAGGTGCTTCATGCCGTATTACACGATGTCTGCTGCTGTGCTGGCTGCCTTGATGGCCGCTACACCATTGGCCGCCCAGGCGGAAGCAGAGCGCTCGACTCAGGAAGATGCCCAGGTTCGTTTTTCCGTTCCCGCCTGGCCGGGAGTGACGGTCAAGACGGCCCTGGCATCCACCCTGCTGGAGACGCTCGGCTATCAACCCGTACAGGAAGAGCTTGGCTCCACCATTACCTACCAGGCCCTGCGCCAAGGCGAGCTGGATGCCTTTCTGGCGGCCTGGCTGCCTGCCCAGCAGGGGATGTACGACGCCAGCTTCGAGGGCGACGAGCCCACCCTTGAGGATCTCGGCAACAACGTTGATGGCGCCCGGCTGGGGTTCGCCGTTCCTGCGTATGTGTACGACGCGGGTCTGACATCGGCAGAAGACCTGGACAAGGAAGAGTTTGCCGAGCGTCTGGATCGCACGATCTACTCCATCGAGGTCGGCTCCGGCATGAGCGACTCGCTGAATGCCGCAGTGGACGACGACAGCTATGGTCTGGGCGACTGGGAGCTGTCGGAAACCTCCACCCCTGGCATGCTCAGTGCCGTGGATGCGGCCATCGATCGTGAAGAGTGGATTGTGTTCGCGGGCTGGACGCCGCACTGGATGAACATTGAGTTCGACGTTCGCTACCTCGATGATCCGAACGACATGTGGGGGCCGGAGGGCGGTCGCAGCGACGTGCGGACACTGGTCCGTCGCGAGTTCGCGCAGAGCCATCCCAATGCCACACGCCTGCTGGACCAACTGGTCTTCAGCGCCGATGACCAGAGCGCGATGATTCGTGGATTCAGCTACGAAGAGCGTGAGCCGGAGCAGGTGGCGCTGGAGTGGCTACAGCAACATCCCGAGCAGACCCGGTCGTTCGTCGAGGGAGTGACCACGCGAGATGGCGAAGAAGCCTGGCCGGTGATTCAGCAGGCGCTGGAGATTCCTGACGCCTGATAGCGCTGGCTGGACTGCGGGCGCCTGGCGTCTCGGCAAGCCCGGCTGATGTGTTCAGCGCTTCGCTGATGCGTTCAGTGCCTCGCTAAAGGACCGCCCCCGGGCGGTCCTTTGCATGCTGGCGGATGCGCAAGAGTGATCAGTGCTGGTGGTCGTCATGCGCTGCATGATCATGATCATGATCGTGGTCATGGTCATGGTCTGATGATTCGGAGGCATCCTGGTGCAGCAGGCCTTGGTGCAGCACCTCGGCGTTGTGCAGGATCATCCCCACGTAGTGGGAGGTCATGCCGTCTTCCGACAGCGCTCCGTTATACAGCGTACCGGCGATGGGCACCCCTGTTTCCTCGGACAGCTGTTCCATCAGCGCCGGGCTGGACATGTTTTCAATGAACAGCGCGGGGATCTGGCGCTCGCGAATGATGTCCACCATCTGGGCGATATCGGCGGCTGATGGTTCCGCTTCGGTGGAAAGGCCCACCGGCGACAGGAAGTCGATCCCGTAGGCACGCGAAAAGTGACCGAAGGCGTCGTGGCCGACAATGACCTGAGCATGGTCTGGCAGGTCGTCCAGCAGCGTCAGCACCTGTTGGTGAGCCGCCTTGATGTCCGCCATGTAGCTATCGGCCCTGGCGGTGTAGTGGGCGCTGTTGTCGGGATCTACGGCGATCAGGCCATCGCGGATATTGGCGACGTAGAACAGCCCTGCCGACAAGTCGAGCCAGGCGTGGGGATCATACTGTCCATGGTCATGGCCAGCGTGGCCGTCATGATCCGCGTGGTCATGCTCGTCGTGGCTGTCATGGCCAGCGTGGTCGTCGTGATCCGCGTGGTCATGCTCGTCGTGGCTGTCATGGCCAGCGTGGTCGTCGTGATCCGCGTGGTCATGCTCGTCGTGGTTGTCATGGCCAGCGTGCTCTGCGTGGTCATGCTCGTCATGGCCTGCATGCTCAGCGTGGTCGTCATGACCCTGGTGTTCGCCGTGGTCGCTCTGTTGATGCAGCGACTGGCCGCCATAGGCCAGCACTGGTACGCCCTCAGTGGCGACAACGGTTGTGCCTTGGTAGCCACTGGCGTCCAGCAGGCGTGTCATCCAACCCTCGAACTGCAGGCCGTTGAGCACCACAAGGTCGGCCTCTGCCAGGGCTCTGGCATCGGTGGGGCGAGGAGAGTAGACGTGGGGGTCGCTATCTGTCCCGACCAGGGAGGTGACCTCAACCCTGTCACCACCGACGTTGCGAACCATATCGGCCAGTACACTGAAGCTGGTGACCACCTGCGTAGGTTCGGCCGCCAAGGCCTGGGGGCCGAGGGCGAGTCCCGCCAGCGCCATCCAGGCGTGGCGTTTGATGAGAGCGTGAGGCAGTGACAGGGGCATGAGTGTCGTTCTCCGGTGGCGGTTGGATGGGCGTGGTCAGGTCAGGCGCGTTCGTCGGCACCCAGCGGCATGGCGCGGCGTCGCAGTCGCGCGGCAAGGCTGTGCTGGCGTCCAAACACCGCAGACAGCAGGTAGGCGACCCCCGCCAGCAGTATGATGGCAGGGCCTGAAGGTAGGCTGAGGTGGTACGACAGCAGCAATCCACCAAGGCTTGCAGCCAGTGCAATGATCACCGACAGGCCCATCAGGCCTTCCAGGCGAGTGCTCCAGAAGCGCGCCGTGGTGGCCGGCAGCATCATCAGGCCAACCGCCATCAGAGTGCCCAGGGTCTGGAACCCGGCGGTGAGATTGAGCACCACCAGGCCCAGGAAGATCCCGTGCACCAGGCCGCCCTTGACTCCCTGGCTGCGAAGAAACAGCGGGTCGAGGCATTCCACCACCAGCGCACGAAAGATGACGGCCAGGGTGATCACGATCAGGCTACTGATACTGGCGATCAGCACCAGAGCGGTGGTGTCCACCGCCAGGATGGAGCCGAACAGGACATGGGTGAGGTCGACGCTGCTGCCGCCCAGGGCGACCAGCATGACCCCTGCTGCCAGGGAGATAAGGAAGAAACTGGCCATGGCTGAGTCTTCGCGATGGCCGGTCAATTGAGACACGCTGCCCGCCAGCAGTGCTATCAACAATCCTGACAGCATGCCGCCAAGGCTCATGATCGGCAGCGAGAAACCCGCCATGAGAAAGCCCAGGGCAACGCCGGGAAGAATGGCGTGGGACATGGCGTCGCCGATCAGGCTCATGCCCCGCAGCATCAGGAAGACCCCCAGTGGCGGTGCGGCCAGCGACAGGGCCAGGCTGGCGACCAGGGCGCGGCCCATGAAGGCATAGTCAAACGGCGCAATCAGCCAGGCGTGCAGGGTCGAAACAAGTGCGTCAAACATTCAGACAGATCCAGGAAACGTCAGGGGCAGGCGCGGTGGGCGCGTCAGCTGGCCGGTGTGGCGCTCGACCAGAGCGTCGGGGGTGGCCCAGCGGCCATGTCCCTCGGTCAGCACCAGCACGTCATCGGCCAGGCGCGATAGCTGCGTCATGTCGTGCAGGACGATGACTAGAGTGGCTCCCGCATCGGCCATTTCGCGAAGCACCGTCATCAGCATTTCCACGGTGTCGACGTCGACGTTGGCAAACGGCTCGTCGAGCAGCAGCAGCTCGGCTTCCTGCATCAGCGTGCGCCCGATCAAGGCGCGCTGGCGCTGACCGCCGGATAGCTCGCCGAGGGGACGGTGTGCGAGGTGAGAGATGCCCAGTCGCTCCATGATGTCCCGGCCCCTGCGGTAGTGCGCACCACAGTAGCCCTTGAAGGCCCCGTGGCTCGGCCAGGTGCCGGTCATGATCAGTTCTTCGACACTCATCGGGAAGCTGAGGTCCAGTGCCAGCTGCTGGGGCAGCCAGGCGCGCCGGGCGGCGGGCACGTCACATTCCACTCGTCCGGCGACCGGCGTCAGTGTGCCCATGATGGCCTGAATCAGGGTGCTCTTGCCGGCACCGTTGGCGCCTATCAGCGCGGTGATGGCACCGTCTTGGAAGCGGCCTTCCAGGTGCTCGAGCACCGTTCGGCCGCCGCGTGCCAGCTGCAGGTCATGGAGGGTCAGGCGCGACATCAGTGCCACCACCCTGCTGACCAGCTAACGGCCAGCCACAGCGGCAGCAAGGGGATGGCGACCAGGCCGAGGCGACGCTTCATGGACAGCGACATCAATGAGAAATGGCAAGGCCCCTCGGGACGATGGCGATGGGACATGCGGAACTCCGGAGTGGTGACGGGCGTGCGGAATCGGCTGGAGGGTATAACATAACACTACCGCGGTTTCCATGACTTCACCGCGTTGGATCGCCGGATGCCGGCACCTCGACGACACCCGCGCAGGGAACTTTCCCTGAATCGATACTGCAAAGAATGTCGTCTCACGATAAACTTGTACAAGGTGTCATGTGCGAGAAACCTCGCACAAAGGACGCACTGCAGACCTGGTCGAGCACGCACGCGCTGTGCTCCTGGGGTGGCGAGGGTTCCAGGGAGTGTATGACATGTCACGGATCATGCGGCGAATGATGCTGGCAGGGGTGGTCATGGGACTGGCACTGATGGCATCGACTCACTGTGTAGCGGGCGGCAGTACAGGCCTCTACGTGGGGATAGGTGCAGGCCAGATTCAGGGCGACGATGATTTTCACGATGAAGCGTCAGCGGCAAAGGTATTTGCGGGCTACAACTTTGGCTGGCTGCCTTTCCTGGACCTTGGTGCGGAGCTGTCGTACCTGAACGGCAGCGAGCTCGACGGCGATGTCGATGGCACCTCCGCCACGTTGGATATTGAAAGCCTGCAGGCCATGGGTATCGCAGGCTTCAGCTTTGGCCCCTTCGGCGTCTACGGCAAGGCAGGCATGGCCGACTGGGATGCCGACCGTAATGGCCGCGGGGTGAGCAAGGATTACTCCGGTACTGACCCTGTGTATGGGTTTGGCGCCAGGGTTCAACTGTTCGATGTGACCGGTCGACTCGAGGTGGAACGCATCGACGCGGATCGTATCGGGCATGTGGATACGCTGACCGGAAGCGTGGTCTACACGTTCTGACAGACACATCTTGTCTGCCTGGCGAGCGGTAAATTGACGAAGGGCCGGCGCGAAAGCGTCGGCCCTTCGCCGTAGTTGGTCGTCACTGCGGGCCTTGTACGGCGCAGCAAGAGCGTTGGGGAAGCAGCGAGCAGCAAAAAACCTTGATCTGGATCAAGCTGACGGCCGCGTAGGTGATCGCGCACAAATGTCTAAGTCAAAAGGGGTAGGTAGCGTTCAGTATACAGTGTGTATCTCGTCACACTTGGTGTCCTTATGGCTAGCCTGCTCCTTGCCTCACCTTCCTCCTTTACCGGGGCGCCTCGGTTGCGCGCCGTCTGTGTGCGGGTGGCTCTCGGCGCTCTCTTGCTGCTGGCGATCATCGGTCTGATCCCCCATGGAGAGGTCGTCGATGTGGCGATCTGGGCAGGGATGTGCAATGCCCTGCTGCTGTTCGGCATGGATGCGGTGCTGGGGCTGTTGCTGGAGAGCCTGGGTATCTCGTCGGCGGTGACGGAACGGTCATGGCCACGGACCTTGCTGGCGGTGATGGTAGCCGTGGTCATGTGGGTATTTGCCATCTTCCTGCTGCCACTGGCGCTGGCCTGCCGCCACTTGCGCGGTCAGTCCTGCCACAAGGGCTACTGAGATCGGCACATCGTCGTTACCATAGGGCAATGTCGTGACGTCACCCGAGGTAGCCCATGAGCCCTGCACCCTTTGACCTAGCCTGTTCCAGACTCGATGCCATGCATGCCGATGATCCTCGCCGCATCGAGGTCGACGGTCAGCAGCAGCCGCAGGAGCTGTGGCACGCCGGTCGCATGTCGGCGTGGCTCGAGCGCCTCGATCCCAAAGCCCCCGAGCTGGTCCGGCTAGCGGTTCGCAACCAGCACCTCAAACGCTGGGAAGTCCCGCGCAGCGACTACGAAGAAGGTCGTATCGGCTACCTGACCTGGCGCCGCGACCAGGGCAAGCGTGCAGGTCTGCTGGCGGCCGAGGTTATGCGCAGCAGCGGTTACAGCGACGCCGATGCCGACGAAGTGGCGCGGATGATCCGCAAGCAGGGACTGGGACGTGATCCTGGTACCCAGGCAGTAGAGGACTGCGCCTGCCTGGTCTTTCTCGAGAATTACTTCGCAGACTTTTCCCGCCAGGTCGACCACGACCACCTGATCCGCATCGTCCAGATGACCTGGAAGAAGATGTCCCCCGCCGCCCATCAGCTGGCGCTGGGCCTGCCCATGAGCGACGAAGCCCGCGCCATCGTCGAGGAAGCGCTGGGCTAGGAGGCGGATGACTCGTGCCGACGTGCGGCAGCGGTGACAGGCCCCGGGAGCGCATCTACACGCCCAGGGCTGTTGCTTCGCGTCCCCCTCAAAACCCCTTGGCCTGGCCTCTGGGTCGCGCCGGGGTGGGAGTGTCGCAGCGCAGGAACTCGCCGCCATCCGGTGGGCCACAGGGTTTGCCATCGCGGGCCACGATCCGGCCTCGGCTCAATGTCATGACGACCTTGCCGGTGAGTTCGAGCCCTTCGTAAGGGGTGTAGTCCACGGCGTGGTGCAGATCGGCGTTGCGAACGGTGACGCGGGCATCGGGATCCCACAGGGTCAGGTCGGCGTCACTGCCCACGGCGATGGTGCCCTTGCGCGGATACAGTCCATAGATCTTGGCCGGGTTGGTGGCGGTCAGCGCGACGAAGCGGGTGGCGTCGATGCGCTGCTTGATGACGCCCTCGGAGAACAGGATAGACAGGCGCGTCTCGAGCCCGGGAATACCGTTGGGAATGCAGGAAAAGCTGGCATCCTCGCCGTTAAGCTTCTTGCCTTTGTCGTCCTCGTAGCGGAAGGGCGCGTGGTCCGAGGAAAAGACCTGAAAGACCCCGCTTTCCAGCGCCTCCCACACCGCCTGCTGTGCGGCTGGGTCGCGCGGTGGTGGGCTGCACACGCACTTGGCGCCCTCGAAGCCATCCTGGTCCAGGTCGTCGGCGGTCAACATCAGATACTGGGGGCAGGTCTCGCCATAGACCCTGAGGCCTCGGCTCTGGGCCCAGCGGATCTGCTCGATGGCCTGGGGGCCGGAGACGTGCACGATCAGCACCGGGACGTCGATCAGCTCCGCCAGGGAAATCGCGCGGTGGGTGGCCTCACGCTCGGCAATGGAAGAGTGGGCCTCGGCATGATAGCGCGGGGCGGTGTGGCCCTGGGCCTCCAGCAGCTCGGTCAGGTAGGCGATGCAGTCGGCATTCTCGGCATGCACCATCACCATGGCGCCCTCGCGACGGGCCAGCGCCAGCACTTCCAGCACTTCGCGGTCGTTGAGCTTCAGATCATCGTAGGTCAGGTAGATCTTGAAGGAGCTGTAGCCTTCCTTGATCAGCGCCGGCAGCTCGTCGCGCAGTACCGTCTCGCTGGGGTCGGTGACGATCATGTGAAAGGCGTAGTCGATCATCGCCTGGCCATCGCTTTCCCGGTGATAGTCGTCCACCGCGGCACGCAGCGACTGGCCCTTGAACTGGGCGGCGAAGGGAATCACCGTGGTGGTCCCGCCCGCCGCGGCCGAGCGAGTTCCCGACGCGAAGCCATCGGCCATTACCGCGCCGTCGCCCAGGGGCTGGGCCAGGTGGCAGTGGGCGTCGATGCCGCCAGGCATGACCCACAGCCCGGCAGCATCGATGGTGTCACCGGTCACCTCAGCGGTGGCGGCGAGCCCTTCGCCCAGGGCGACGATGCGTCCGTCGCGAATGCCGATATCGGCGCTGAAACGGTCGGCGGCGGTGATCACGTTGGCATTGGTGATCAAGGTATCGAGGCGTTGCATCTTGCGTTCTCCCGAGGCCGACGGGGTCGGCAAAGGTCATTGTTGTTGGTGTAAAACGCTACCCCATCACCCCTGGCAACCACAGCACGATGGCCGGCCAGGCGGTGATCAGGGCAACAAAGCCGAGCATGACGGCCAGGAAGGGCAGGCTGCCCAGCATCACGTCGACGATGGAGCCGCGCCCGCGCACTCCCTGCACCACGTAGAGGTTCATGCCGATGGGCGGAGTGATCAGCGAGATTTCCATCATGATCACCAGAAAGACGCCAAACCACACCGGGTCGATCCCGAACTGCACCACCATGGGCACCACGATGGGCACGGTGGCGATCATCATCGATAGTGTCTCGAGGAAGCAGCCCAGTACCAGGTAGAACACCACCAGGGCCAGGATCAGCCCAAGCGAGCTCAGACCTAGCTCAGACACCCATTGGGTCAGGGCGAAGGGAATGCCCAGGATGCCGACGATGTAGTTGAGAAAGAAGGCCGCAGCGATGATCAGCATGATCATGGCGGTGGTACGGGCCATCGAGAGAAAGCACTCGTGCAGCATGGTGAGCGATAGCTTGCGATTGATCGCTGCCAGTACGAGGGCCGCGATGACCCCCAGGGCGGCCGCCTCGGTGGGGGTCGCCCAGCCGCTGTAGATGCTGCCGATGACGATGGCAAAGACGAAGGCCGGCGGCAGTAGATCGACCAGCGAGCGTAGCCGCTGGGCCAGCGGCACCCGTTCCTCGCGGCTGCCTGCCACGCCAGGACGCAGCAGGCTGATGGCCATGATCACCAGCATGAAGGCGGCGGCCAGGGCGAGTCCCGGCACGATACCGGCAATGAACAGGGCGCCGATGGAGGTATTGGTGATGGCCCCGTAGATGATCATGTTGATGCTGGGAGGAATCAGGATGCCCAGCGTTGCCCCGGCCGCCAGGGTGCCCAGCGCTAGTCGCTCGCTGTAGCCGCGCTCATTGAAGGCCGGTAGCGCCACGGTGCCGATGGTGGCTGCGGTCGCCACCGACGAGCCGGACATCGCGGCAAACACGGAAGAGGCGCCGATATTGGTGTGGAGCAGGCCTCCGGGCAGACGGTTGAGCCATACCGACAAGGCCGAGTACATGCGTTCGGTAATGCCCGCACGCAACAACAGTTCTCCCAGCAGGATGAACAGCGGAATCGCGGTAAGAATAAAGTCGTTGAGGGTGCCCCAGAGCAGATCGCCGAAGGAATAGAGGAGCGGGGTGCCCAGGTAGAGCAGGGCACCGAGGGCAGCGGTGACAAAGATGGCCACGGCGACATGGATGCCTACTGCCATCATGGTGATCATCAGGGCAAAGCCCAGCAGCACTTCGGTGATGGATATCATGACGGTGTCCCCCGGTCATGGATCTGGGGGGAATGCCCTTTGTGCCGAGCCTGTCCTGCTGCGGCGACACTGCTGGCGGACCCAGCGTCCACGTAGTGGCGCTTCGCCTGGTCGAGCTCGTCATCGGCGCTGGGCGGGTCGCAGTCCGCATTCAGCTGAGAGAAGCGTCCGCGACACAGCTGGGACAGCGCCTTTCCGGCGGCGCGCAGCGTGACCAGGGCGAAGATCGAGAGCCCGATGAGCCACAGCGACTGCGGAATCCACAGCGGCGTCTGCAGCGGTGTACTGGCGAGGCTCGAGAACTCGATGGTTTCGCCCAGGGTAGCGGCCCCGCGCCACAGCATGAACAGCGAAAAGCCACATAACAGCAGCTGCGCGACGGCGTTGAGCAGCGCCCGCATGCCCTGGGGCAGCCGGGTCAACAGCACGTCGACCCGGGTGTGAGCACGCTGGGTCAGGGCAAAGGCGAAACTGGCGGCGACGCCGATGGCCAGCACATAGCCGCCTATCTCATCGACCCCTTGTAGCGAGAAGGCGAAGAACTTGCGGGCCAGCACCTCGAAGGTGATCAGTCCGGATAACACCAAGGCACCGTATCCGGCCGCCAGGGCGGCACCACGAGACAGGCGGGCAAGGCGTGCATCGAGGCCCTGGGACCTGTCCGACGCTGGCGCATCAGCATGACGAAGGTGAGGCATGGGAGCTCCTTGGGGGCCGCCAGGCGGCCCCACCACCAGGAAAGGACAATGACGAGACGGCGTCAGGGGGCTTCAGCGGTCAGTCCGGTGACCTCGCCAACGCTTGCGTTCCAGAGCGCAGTACATTCGGGGTAGCGCGCATCACAGGTGTCCGCCCACACC
Organism: Halomonas sp. DP3Y7-2; assembly: GCF_019800795.1. Lineage (NCBI taxonomy): Bacteria > Pseudomonadati > Pseudomonadota > Gammaproteobacteria > Oceanospirillales > Halomonadaceae > Halomonas > Halomonas sp. DP3Y7-2. Next base: position 75,052 of record NZ_JAHVKJ010000001.1, on the reverse strand, counting down.
GGCAGTACCGCCTCGGTGGTGATCTGCTCGATACGCGTGCGGGAGTCCTCGTCGATCTCCACCAGGGTCATGTCGTAGGCGGTGTGATTTTCGCAGCTCGGCTGGCCGGTGTTGCAGGCGATGGCATCGTCATTGACGCTATAGGCCAGCTCCCACATCTGGTCCTCCAGGCGGGCGAAGGCCTCGGTCAGGGAAGCCTGCTGCTCGGCGTCGAAGCCGTTCCAGGTATCCAGGTTCATGAAATGCCCCTGGACCGAGTAGGACAGCGGCAGCGGCACGAAGTGGTCGGTCACCTCTGGCCATTTGCCATTGCTCCCGGCGGAGGGTGCGGTGACGCCACAGTCGGCCACGCCGCGCTGGAGGGCCAGGTAGACCTCGCTGAATTGCAGCGTCACCGGCACCGCGCCGAGCCCTTCCACCAGGCGTGACATCGACGGGGTGAATACCCGCACCTTCTTGCCAGCCAGGTCGTCGGCGCTGTCGATGTCGCCATTGCAGAACATCATCTGCGGGCCGAATGGCCACAATGTCATCAGCTTGGCGTTGAAGCGTTCCTGCAGGCGGGCGTCGAAGTCGGCACGGAAGGCGTCCACCGCCTCGCGTTGCTGGTCCAGATCGGCGGTGACGCCGGCCAGGTCGATACCTTCGAAGAAAGGCTCGTCTCGTGAGGCCATGCCGATCTGCACCGACATCACGTCAAAGGCGCCTGAGCGGATGTTGCGCAGGGCGTCGGCGGCCTCCACTCCGATGGCATCCATCGGGTTGTAGCTGACCGTCAGGTCGTCACGCGCGTCCAGCTCGGCGAAGAAGGGGCGTTCCACGCTGTCGACGTGAAGCTTGTTGCCGGAAAAGTTGCCGGCGACACGCAGCAGGGTGTCGGCCTGAGCCTGACTGGTGGCGATCCATAGGGGGGCAGCGACGAGCGCACCAAGCGCCAACCGGCCGGTTCGTGTTGCCAGGGGAAATGTCATCATCGGAGCACCTCAATGTTGTTGTTGGATAGGGTGTTGGGTGGTTCGCAGGACGGGCGTCAGCGCAGTCGAGGGTCGTGGAACAGCTGGCCCCAGCCGCGGATGTCGGCGGGGTTGCGGCCAGCCAGCGCCAGGCATTTCCATACCGTGACGCTGACCGAGTCATAGATCGGAATGCCGATCTCGGCCTCCAGCGCTTCGACAATGCCGGCACCACGCAGATTGGTGCAGAGAATGGTGATGGCATCGGGCTTGGCCCTGGCGACGTCGCGCACCATGTCGGCAAGGGTGTCTTCGCTGTACTCGGAAAACGAGAAGTTGCCGCGATCGTTCAAGTGGCGTTCGGCGACCACCTCGATGCCTTCCTGCCGATAGTTGGCGACGATCGCCGCCTGGATATCGTCCAGGTAGGGGGTGACGAGGCCTAGCCGCGTGACGCCGGTGCGCTGGAGCACCTCGTTGAGTGCCAGCACGCTGCTCGTTGCCGCAACGCCGGTGGCATGGGTGATGGCCTCGCATAGCCGACGATCGGCGTCGAAGCCCAGCCAGCTTGATGACGTGCCGTTCCAGGCGATGACGTCCATGTGGGCGTCATGCAGAAGGCGGGCGGCGTCCAGCTGCGGCTGTGGGTCGAACTGAGCGAGGGCCGCTTCGCTCAGCGAGATTTCCTTGACCGTGAAGCGCTGAAAGTGCGCGCTGACATGGGGCATCAGGTCGTGAAGAATCGCGCTGGTATAGGGTTCCAGTACGGTATTCGACGACGGGGTCAGCATCCCCAGGAGTGTGCGGTGCATGGGCGGTGGTTCCTTGCCGGGAGTGGCGATTGCCAGGTGTTGTTATTGTCGTGCAGCAGCGGATGCGGTCTGGCATCTGGCGTTGCGCTCCCGTCAGGACGCGACATGCTACACTCAGAGTCATTAAGGAATTCGGAATTCCAAATTTCTACGACCTTTTCAGCATTGCACAACGCCAAGTTTTTGCAAGTACACTGCGATGTCCTGGCGTAAGTGATGTGTGACGTCGACCGCTGTCAATGCAAGGAGCAAGCATGAACGAGCCCGCGAAAAAGGAGGTGCTGTCGGCGCCAAGAGCCGCACCACTCAAGCGTTCCAGCCTGTACGAGGCCGTTGCAGAGCGCCTGCGTGACATGGTCATGGAAGGCGAGCTGGCGCCGGGCAGTCGCATTGCCGAGAAGTCCTTGTGCGAGGCGTTCGGGGTGTCACCAACCCCACTGCGACAGGCGCTCAAGGTGCTGGCAAGTGAAGGACTGGTCGAGATGCTGCCCCATCGAGGCGCCCGGGTGACCACGGTGGACAGGGAGGAAGTGAGGGACCTGTTCGAAGTGATGGCGGCGCTGGAATCCCTGGCGGGCAACCTGCTGGTGGTGCGCGCCAGCGATACGGACATCGCACAGGTGCGTGCGCTGCATGATGAGATGATGGAACACTTCAACGCCAACCGTCGTCCGCAGTACTTTGCCCTGAACCAGCAGATCCACGCTCGCCTGGCCGAGCTGTCGGGTAACCGCGTGCTGAAGGATCTTGAGCAGTCGCTGACGCTGCGCATCACCCGCGCACGCTACGTGGCCAATCTGGATTCGGCCCGCTGGGAAGAATCCGCCAGGGAGCACACCTACTTTGTCGAGGCCCTTGAAGCGCGGGACGCCCAGGCACTGTCGGAGGCGCTGAGCCTGCATATGCGCAAGACAGGCCAGGCCATCCTGCAAGGCCTGCCCGCCAGCCCCTGAGCGCGGTCGTCGCGCGTCCGCTTTTTTCTTGTCTCTTTCTGCTCCTCACGGCTAGCTCCGTTCGCGCCCTCCGTTCGCCCTGCCTCCTGCAGACGGTCTCTTCGGTCTGCGGGATGGCGGCCCTTTGGCGTCCGTGAACCGGGTCGTTCTGTGCGGTCGTTAATTTTTTAAAACAGTAATTAATTGAAAAATATAGAAATATAAAAAAATAGTATTCAAGATTTGGAATTTTCAAAAACATTCGACTAAGGTCAAAGCATGGTCGCTCGGGAGGCTCCATGGTGGGCCTGCCTGGTGGCTCTGCTTCGCTAGCGTGCTTGTGCATGACGCCAATAACGCCAATAAAAAGGATTGCCTGATGTCGATGATCTTCCGCTCCCCCCTGATGACCGCTGGCGCACTCGCGCTGGGACTTTGCACACCCTTGCTGGCCCAGGCCGACAACCTGCGTTTCGGCGGTAACTTTGCCACCGACCACTCCAGTAGCCGCGCCATGGAGCGCTTTGCCGAAAACCTGGCTGAGCAGAGCGATGGCGAATTGACGGCCCAGCTGTTTCCCAACATGCAGCTAGGGGGTGCCGGAGAGAACCTTGATCAGGTCAGCTCCGGCGCCATCATGGGCAGCTGGATCGGTATCTCGTATCTGTCGCGGACGGTGCCGGAACTTGAGGCCCTGAGCCTGCCCTTTGCCTTCGACAGCCGCGAGGATGCCTTTGCCCTGATCGACGGTGAGGTCGGAGACCTGCTCAACGAGAAGTTGGCTGAGGCGGGTTTCGTGGCGCTGGGTTACATGGAGCTTGGTTTTCGCCATGTCACCAACAACGCGCACCCACTGACCTCCATCGATGACTTTGCCGAGCTGAAGATTCGCCTGCAGCCCAATCAGACGCATCTGGATACCTTCCGTGCTATCGGGGCCAACCCGGTGTCGATGGACATCAAGGAAGTCTACGGTGCCCTGCAGCAGGGCGTGCTCGACGGTCAGGAAAACCCCTACAGCATTATCGAGACCAAGCGTCTGGACGAGGTCCAGTCCTACCTGTCCGACACCGGACACTTCTATGACTACATCGTGGTGGTCGCCAACCGTGACAAGGTCGAGGGCCTCAGCGACGACCAGCGCGAGATGCTGATGAGCGCCATGGACGAGGCGGTCGCCTGGCAGCGTGAAACCGCCGCGGCAGAAGACGACCAGGCCCGTGAGACCTTGATCGAGCGGGGCATGCAGTTCACTCCCATCAGCGACGAGACCCGTGAGCAATTGCGCGAAGCGAGCCAGGGCGTAGTCGACGAGTTGAGAGACAAGATCGGCGCCGAGCTGGTCGACAAGGTCATCGAGGAGCTGGGGGCATGACACGGGCCTGGCAACGTCCGGAGGCCCACGCCCATGCATCCGGCCGTCGCCACTTGCTGCAACTGCTGGCCTGGATGGATCGGGGCTCCTACTACGCCATCCTGTTGACCATGGGGCTGATGACGATCCTGGTGTGTGCCCAGGTGGTGGCACGCTACCTGCTGGGCACCAGTATCGACTCCGCCGATGAACTGTCGCGACTGTGTTTTGTCTGGGCGATCTTTCTGGCCATACCCCATGGAATCCCGCGCGGCGTGCATGTCGGCATCGATGCCCTGGTCAGCCACCTCCCCACCGGCGCACAGCGCCGGCTGGGCCGGCTGATGGCCGCCCTCGGCGTGCTGCTGATGGTGGTGCTGGGGGTGGTCAGTCTGGGAGCCGTGATCGATAAGTGGCCTCAGCTGATGCCCACCATGCCGGTCACGGCAGCCGTGTTCTACGTCGCGGTGCTGGTCTCGGCGATCCACTGTGCCTTGCACCTGCTGGCTCAGGTACTGGAACTGACGCCCCTGCAGGCGCTGCCAGGGGCGTCGCCGGAGCAGCCCTCGCAGGTGATCGATGGGCAGCGCTCATCGGCTGATCCGAATCAGGAGACGCGCCCATGACGACCGCGATTCTGGTGAGTTTTGCGCTGCTCGCGCTACTGCGGATGCCGCTGGCCTTTGCCCTGGGGCTGGCCTCGTTGGTGGGACTGCTGGTGGGCGGCATGGACCTGGCGGTGCTGCCCCAGCGCATGATGCATTCGGTGGACAGCTTTCCGCTGATGGCGATTCCGCTGTTCATGCTGGCAGGGGAGCTGATGGTTGCTGCAGGCATCCTCCAGCGCCTGGTCGATTTCGCCAACTCCCTGATCGGCCGGGTGCACGGCGGTCTGGCCCATGTGGCCATCGTGGCCGGTATGGTACTGGCAGCGGTCAGTGGCGCCGCGGTCGCCAGTGCCAGCGCCCTGGGCAGCTCGCTGGTGCCGTCCATGCGCCAGCAGTACGACACGGGCTACAGCAGTGCGGTGGTCGCCTCGGCGGCCAATCTCGGCGCCATCATTCCCCCCAGCAACGCGATGATCGTCTACGCCTTGATGGCGGGCTCCAGCGTCTCGGTGGGCGGGCTGTTCATGGCCGGTATCGTGCCTGGCGTCGTGCTGGCGCTGGGATTCATGGGCCTGGCCAGCTGGCTGTCGATGCGACGGGGCTATCCGCTGGCGGGGGGAGTCATCGGCCTGCGACATGTGCTGGTGCAGACCTGGCGGGCGCTGCCCATCCTGTTGATGCCGATCGTGGTGGTGGGCGGCATCGTGGCCGGCGCCTTCACTCCCACCGAAGGGGCCGGCATCGCGGTGCTCTACGCCTTGCTCATCGGCTTCTTCGTCACCCGACAGCTACGCCTATCGCATCTGCCCAAGGCCATGTTCAACGCCGCGGTAACGGCAGCCATGGTGGGAGCGCTGATCGCCTTTGCCTCGACCATGACCTTTGCCTTCACCATTGATCTGGTGCCGATGCGCCTGACCAGCGCGCTGCAGGGGCTGACTAGCGACCCGCTGATGTTCCTGCTGCTGGTGATGGGGCTCTTGATCCTGGTCGGCATGTTCGTCGAGTCCAACGCCGCCTACATCATGCTGGTACCGCTGCTGGCGCCTATCGCCCTGTCCTACGGTATCGACCCGCTGCTGTTCGGCTTTCTGTTCGTGATGAACCTGGTGGTAGGCATGATGACGCCACCGGTGGGCGTGCTGCTGTTCGTGATGTGCGGCATTTCCAAGATCAGTCTGCACGAGCTGATGAAGAGCGCCTGGCCTTTCATCGTCTTTCAATACGTCGTCCTGGTGGCCTGCATCGCCTTCCCCTCCCTGGTGACCTGGCTGCCGCGAACGCTGGGCTATTGACCGGCCTACGGCCACGCTGGGTCACCCTTGCCGGTGATCGCTGTGGCCATGGCCATGCGTGACAACAACAAGAGACTGCTATGAAACTGCTGGTCATCAACCCCAACATCTCCGAGAGCGTCACGACGCTGATCGAGCGAGAAGCACGCCTCAGCCTGCGGGCTGGCGTCCAGCTCAGCATGGCCACCGCGCCCTTCGGCGTGGCCTATATCGAAACCCGTGCAGAGGCCTTGATTGGCGGCTATGCGACCCTGGGAGTTGCCGCCGAGCGCTACCCTGGCCACGACGCCGTGGTGGTGGCGGCCTTTGGTGATCCGGGGCTTGCCGCCTTGCGTGAAGCGCTGCCAGTGCCCGTGGTGGGATTGACCGAGGCGGCATTGATGAGCGCCTGCCAGCTGGGGGGACGCTTCTCCATCATCGCCATTTCCCAGCGCATTCAGGCCTGGTATCGCGAGACCGTGGAGAGCCACGGCCTGTCTTCGCGGCTGGCCAGCATCCGCGCCCTGGACCAGCCGCTGCCGGATATCGGCAACGTGCAGCTGGATCAGGGCACGCGCCTGATCGAGCTGGCAGAACGGGCGGTCAGGGACGACGGTGCCGATGTCCTGATACTGGCGGGCGCCCCGCTGGCCGGACTGGCCCGCGACGTCGCCGACCGACTGCCTGTGCCGGCCCTGGATGGAGTGAGCTGTGCCATCGTCCAGGCCCAGGCGCTGGTCGAGCTTGGTCGGGGCAAGGGTGGTGTCGCCAAGGCAGGTAGCTATGCCCCGCCGCCGAGCAAGGCCAGCCTCGGGCTCGGTGACGCGATGACGGCTCTGATCGGACGGCAGCCGACGTGACAGCCCGACTGGGCGCGCAGCACTGCGGCTGCCTTCCAGCAGCCCCTCGGGCGCCCTGACGTCATTCGCCTTGGCGTCGGGTCGCTCGCTATACTCCTCGCTCGGCCAATCTCTCCACCTGCTTCGGACATCGGTCAATGGATGCGACCCAGGATGACAGCTCCACCGCGCCAGCACGCTCAAGCGCGCTTCACCGGCGCAGGATACAGGCGCCATCGTTGGCGGATGAAGCCTACGAACTGCTCAAGGGGCTGATTGTTCAGGGCGAGCTGGCGCCGGGTGAGCGCCTGCTGGAGCCTGCGCTGTGCCGTCGCCTGGGTATCTCGCGCACGCCGCTGCGCGATGCCTTGAACCAGCTGGCCGGTGAGGGACTGGTGACCTTGCGGCGTAATCGTAATGCGCTGGTGACCCGGCTGGACGGCGCCGAGTTACGTCATCTGTTCGAGGTCGAAGCCGGGCTTGAAGCCATGGCCGTCGAGCTGGCCGCCCTGCGCATGACGGCGACCGAGCTCAAGCGCCTGACCAACCTGCAGGAGCGTCTAGAGAAGCAGCATGCCAAGGGGGACCGGGACGGCTACTTCGCGACCAACACCCGCATCCATGCACTGCTGGTCGCGGCGGCGCGTAACCCGGTGCTGGTGGAGACCCATCAGCGCCTGCTCGGTCGCCTGGAGCGGGCGCGCTACCTCGCCCTGGATAAGCTTGGCCGCTGGCAGGAATCCACCGACGAGCACCGCGCGATCCTCGACGCGCTTCACGCACGTGATCCGGATCTTGCGCGACGGCGCATGCACGATCACGTGATGCATACCGGGGTGGCCATCAGCGGCCTGCTGGCTCCCTGAGTGCCGGGTGCAACGTCAGTGCTTGAGCGCCAGCCAGTGGCCCCCACTATGGTCCAGTTCATCCAGCTCGGCGTGGTAGAGCTCTGACAGGGCGTCTGCCCGCAACACCTCCGACGGTGCGCCACTGGCAATGCGAGTGCCCCTGTCCATCAGCCACACCCGGTCGGCGTAGGCATTGGCCAGGTTGAGGTCGTGCAGCACGCAGATCACTGCCAGGTCCTGCTGTTGCGTCAGCCGCTCCAGGCAGCGCATCAGCGCCTGGCTCTGGCCAATGTCCAATGCGCTAGTGGGTTCATCCAGCAGCAGGTAGCGAGTGCCCTGACTGGGGCCCGCCAACTGGCACAGGGCGCGGGCAATCATCACTCTCTGCCGCTCCCCGCCAGACAGCGTCTGCACATTGCGCTGTGCCAGGTCGCTCAGCTCGAGTCGTTCGAGCCATCGCGCGACCTCATCTTCGTCACATTGGGCGCCAAGGGCGGCCAGCTGATCCACCCGCCAGGCAAACACCGGGCTTTCCTGCTGGGCCACCAGGGCGCGACGCTGGGCCAAGTCGTGGGGGTGCCAGTCATCTAGCGGGCGCTGATCCAGTGTCACGCTGCCCTGGGCAGGCTTGCGAAAACCGCTTAACAGCCCCAGCAGGGTACTCTTGCCCGCGCCATTGGGCCCAAGAATGGCCAGAAAGTCACCGCTGGCGACGCTGTCACTGAGGCGTTCCACCAGTGGCGGTGTGGTCAGGCTGGCAGCATGCAGTGTCAGCATGAGGGGCGCTCCCGGATCAGTAGCCAGAGAAAGTAAGGGCCGCCGATCAGGCTGGTCAGCAGGCCTACCGGAATTTCGGCCGGATTGGCCAGTCCCCGCGCGAGTCCGTCGGACACGATAAGCAGCAGCGCGCCCCCCAGCATCGAGGCCGGAATCAACAGCCGGTGGCCTGGGCCCAGCCACAGCCGCAGGCAGTGGGGGATCAACAGGCCGATGAAGCCGATGATGCCGGCCAGCGCCACGCTGGCTCCGACGCCCAGCGCGGTGGCCACCACCACCCGCCGACGCAGGCGCGAACTGTCGAGTCCAGCGGCGTGAGCGGTGATATCCCCCAGCTGCAACAGGTCCAGATCACGGGCGCTTCTGAGAAGGATGATGATGACGACCGGCGCCACCAGCCACAGGCCAATGACCGCTGGCCACAAGGCATTGGCCAGACTGCCCATGCCCCACAGGCTCAACTGCCGAAGCTGTTCATCGTTGGCGATAAAGGCCAGCACGCCGCCTCCGGCGGCGGCCAGGGTGTTGATCGCCAGGCCCGCCAGCAGCAGGGTGAACAGGGCACTGCTGGAGGCCGCGCCCATCAACCCACGCTGACTGATGGCGAAGACCAGAAGGCCGACGGTGAAGGCACCGACAAAGCCCGCGATGCAATGGCCATAGAGGCCAAAGGGCGAGCCTTCAGCCTCCAGCAACACGATCCATAGCGACACCGCCAGCCCCGCGCCGCTGGCCATGCCGAGCAACGTCGGATCTGCCAAGGGGTTGCGAAACAGGCCCTGCATCGCCGCGCCGCTTCCCGCCAGCAGCATGCCCACCCCCAGCCCGAGCAGCAGCCGGGGTAGCCGTAGCTGCCACCAGATGGTCAGGGCCTGCTGGTCGACGGCAGGTATCAGCTGGTCCAGTGACAGCCCCAGCGGGCCGGTACAGGAGAAGATCACCAAGGCCAGCAGCACGGCCAGGGCCAGGCCGGTGATGGCCCGGTGCGGGTTTCTATGGGGTCCTGGTTGAGGCGCGCTGGCGGCCGGGGCCGGGGTGACGGCAGCGGTGCTCCTGGCCGATGTCACCGCTGACTTGCGATGACCACCGGTGACGGTACGCCAGGGTATGGATCTCATGGCTGGTGGTCTGGCGTGAGTGACTCAAGCGCGCCGTGCAGTTGCACTAGCGCCGCAGGGGTGCGCGGCCCCATCGACAGCAGCGCACTGCTGTCGATGGCGACGAGGTGGTGCTGACGCCCGGCCGGTGTCTGTGCGAGCCCCGGCAGTTGCCATAGTCCTTCGTCGCCGCCCAGCGCATCGAGCCCCGCCTGGGGCACGATGACCACATCCGGCGCGGCAGGGATAATGCCTTCCGCCGAGACCGGCTTGTAGCCGGACATGGCGGCGAAGGCATTGGTGGCGCCGAGCGCCTCGATCAGGGTCTGGGCCAGGGTATCGTGGCCACCGACCATGGGTGTCATGCCGCCGTGATGCAGTAGAAACATCACCTTGAGACCACTTAATGGCGGCAGCGCCGCCAGTTGTTCAAGGTCCTTGTCGAGTTGCTGGGTCAGCTGTTGACCCTGCTCCTCCCGGGACAGCGCCGTGGCGATGGTGTCTACCTTGTGGGCGATACCGGCAAGTCCCTGCTCGCCGGGTACGCGGATCAGTTCGACACCGCTGGCGTCGAGCTGAGCCAGGGCCTGCTCGGGGCCGGCGGCATGTGCCGCGATGATGCGCTGGGCGCCAAGACCGAGCACGCTCTCCGCCGATAGCCTGCGCAGGTAGCCCACCGATGGCAGGTCGGCGAGGGCGGGTGGGTAGCTGACAGTGTCGTCCCGAGCGATGATCGACGCCCCGGCACCCAGCGCCGCCACGATTTCCGCCACATCACCTCCCAGCACCAAGGTGGCGGGGGCCTCCGCCTTGGCCTGGCTGAAGGCGCCAAGCCAACACACCAGGGCTGCGCTTAGCAGGGTGCAGAATCGCCGGGGCAGGACAAGCGTCAACATGATGCGCTCCTTCAGGCGGCCTGGTGATGGATAAGTCGATCGAGCAGGGTGCGCCACAGGCGAGATTCGGGCTCACCTTCACGGCGCTCGGCGTAGATCTGCAGGGCCAGCTCACCGTGCTGGTCAAAGGCTTCGAGACTCGTCACACCGCCGTCCCGGTTGGGCTTGTGCACCGTCCAGACCTGGTCGATGCAGGTGTCGTTCAGGTGCAGGGTGGCGTCATCCATGAACAGGTTCAGCCAGCCTCGCATGCGTTGGGGGGGCACAATATCCCCGGTGCGAATCTGCACACAGCCACGGCTACTGACGAACAGCATGAGCGGCAGCGCTTCAGCCGCTGCCAGGTCGAGCAGGCTAGCGACGCTGGATGTTGGCAGCGCCTGGGTAAATTCCCCTTCCATCAGGCGGTTGGCATCAAGGCGGCTGAGGTGGTGACGACGCAACAAGGCAAAGAACTGGTGCACATCGGTCATGCTGCCCCAGTCCTGCTTGAGGCCCTCGCGCGCGGCCGCCGGGATCTCGCTCGCGCTGGGTGTCGCTTCGTCGACGAAGCAGGGAGCGTCGCTGGTGCCTTCTTCCCATATCTCCTGCCAGCGCGAGAGATGACGTTCGCTGACCGAGAAGGCCTTGTGCACGGCGTGGCCGGATTGGTCGAATACCTGCAGGCTCCAGCGCTCACCCTCCGGCAGTTCATCACGAATCAGGCAGGCCCAGTGCCAGCGGGAGAAGATCAAGCGCAGGTCGAGGCCACGCGGCGCCAACAGCAGTCCCGCATGGGGGCCGCCCTGCAAGCGGGGGTACTCGCCGGTCTGTTCCAGTACCGCGAGACGGGAGCGGGTCAACGCCTTGACCGGGCCCAGGGTGTGCAGCATTCCGGCGACGGTGGTCGCAGCGTAGGGCAGGGTCATGACGTCCTCGCCCAGACGCGAGGCTTGCAGGGCGCCTTCGCTGACGCCGATACACTCCGCCATACTGATCGCCGGGGTGCGTGGGTTGGTCTCTCGCAGTGCGCGGAAGGCATCGAGAATGGCGTTGCGTTGATCATCACTCATGGCGCATCTCCTACCACTGATAGCTGATATTGGCGAGCAGGCTGCGGCCGTCGCCGAGACTGCCGTCGGGGCGATACCACTGCTGGTCGGCGACGTTGGCCAGACGCAGCGAGGTCGATATCGCGTGACTTGGCTGCCAGGCCAGCTGCAGGTCGTTGAGCCCATAGCCAGGCAGGCGACTGCCGTCTCCGGTGTCATCGAAGTCACGGGCAAAGCGGCCTCGCCAGCCGACCGTCAGGTCAGCATCGGAAAAGTGCCAGTCGGCGCCGAGGGTGGCCTCCAGCGGCGTCTGGCGCTCCAGGTCTTCGCCGCTATCACGGTCCTTGCCCGAAACGCGTGATACCGACACAAAGGTGTCCAGGGGCGGCAGGGCGCTGGGCTGATAGCCCAGTCTCAGGTCGTAGCCCCACAGGTGCGCGCGGGAGACGTTGACGGCCTGGGTAGTCCCGGCGAACAGGTCGACGCTGGTATCGATGAAGTCGTCGGCCTTGATATCGAAATAGCTACCGCGCACCGACCAGTCTCCCTGCTGCCAGCCAAAGCCGGTCTCCCAGGTATCGCTGGTCTCAGGGTCCAGGTCGGGATTGGGAATCCAGAAATTGTCGGGTACGCAGAAGAAAGGACCACCGCAAAAGCCCGCGAAGTGGCGATCGTTGGCATACAGCTCATTGAGTGTCGGGGCGCGGAAGGCCTCGGCATAGCCGGTATAGATCACCCAGGCGTCGGTCGGGCGCCAGGACAGACGAACCTTGGGGGAAAGCTCGTCTTCGTCGCTATCTCGGCCAGCATTATCCTCGGCGTCATAGCTGTCGTAGCGCAGGCCCAGGCCCAGATCGAACTGTCCTATGCCGCCGTCGTGCACATAGCGTCCGACCGTCAAGGTATCGTCGAGATAGACCGACGACGTATCGATATCGGCATCGGGGAAGCCCGTCGCACCGCCTGACGGGTCCTGTTCGGCGCGCTCGAACTCGATGCCAAAGGCCAGGGTTTGATCGAGCCATCCATGGCTCAGGTGGTGCACGCCATCGCTCTGGATGCCATAGCGCTCAAGGGTACGATCACTTTCGTCATCGATGTCCTGGCGGCTGAGGCTGAGGCGTGTTTCGAGGAAGCTTGTCTCGCTGGGTGTCCAGCGGTGGGCCAGCTGGGCGTTGTCACTGGTGACCTCACGGTCGATCAGTGGATTGCTGGGGTCAGGATCGATGACCTGCGGATTCGATGGCTGGCGGCTGTCCTCGTCGTAATGCTGCCAGCTGGCGGACAGCTCCTGGTGGTCGGCAAACTGCCAACTGCCCTTGGCCAACAGGCTGGTCAAGTCGGCATCTTCTTCTGCCTGCTGGCCGCCGGCACGGCGAATGTCGCCAGCGTCGGAATAGCCGATGGCTACCAGCCCCTGACGCGCTCCTGTACCACTACCCTGCCGTCCAAACAGGGTTAGCTGAGAGCCCAGCTCATGGGAGGCCGTGGCGCCGGAGACCGACAGCCGAGCGCCGCTGTCCTCCCCTGGTGCGAGCAGGTCCTCGGCGTCGACGGTGGTGACGCTGACCACACCCCCCATGGCGTTGCCCCCATACAGGCTGGACAGAGAGCCACGGGCAATCTGTACCTGCTGGATCAGCCCGGGATCGAGAAAGACGTTGCCAATATGGCCGGTATCGATGTCCTGGCGCACCCCATCCAGCCGGATCTGAACGCCGTTTTCATCGAAGCCTCGCATGGTCAGGAACTGGCCGTTGCGGCGGCCGCTCCCGGCAACATGAACGCCCGGCTGCTGTGCAATGACGTCTTCCCAGCGGGTTGCCGTCGACAGTGCCGGGTCATCGCGCTCGATCACGTCAATGATCATCGGCGCCCGATGGACGTCGCCAGGCAGGCGCGTACCGGTGACTACCATGGGATCGAAGGCAGGGTGATCCTCCCCGTTGCCACTCGTTGGGGAAACGAGAGGCTGAGCCGATAGCGGTGATCGGGTCGGCGTGGGCGCGTCGGCGCTGTCGGCGAGGGCAAGCGTAGGTGCCAGCAAGAGCACGGGGAGCCAGCCAGCGCCCGTCGAGACAAGTTTCATGGGCTTTCCTGGTCAGTTTGCTGGCTTGGGCGATGGCCCTGGCTGGCAGATAGCGGATAGAGAAATGGGTGAGTCGATGTGTGAACGGTATTACGCCGCCTTGGCGGCTTCGGTCGTTACAAGGTCAGGATCAACTTGTTGTTACGTGTCCTGGTGAGCTGGTAGTGGCGCCCGTCCAGAACGATAAACAACCGACCATCAGCACCAAGCAGGCGTTCAGCCGAGACACAGTCGTCGGTCACGGTCACCTGACGTGACGTGGCGGCAGACTCCCGGGCGGGGCTGGGCGTGGTACTGGGTCTCAAAGGGTGTTTCATCATCTCATTCGTTGTAAATGATAATTCTTCGCATAAGATATCAATGCTCATTCCCTTGCACAAGCCTATCTCCCTTGCCTGTTAGCTGGCAGCGGGTTCAGCACAGCTGGAGTGGGCGATGGCAGAGCCGGGGAGAGATCCAGGATGGCGGCGCTGGATGACGTTGTCCTTGGATGGCGTTGACTTTGGATGGCGGGGCCATCAGCAGCGCAGGGGTTGTGATGGCTCACTGCTGGCGGTGGGCAGGACGGAGATCAGGGCTTTCTTGACAGTCTTTGAGAACACGACTATATTGCAAACGGTAATGATTCTCATTGTTTTGAGTTGTCCGTCTGCAGGAGGTCGTCATGTCCTATCGCATCAAGACTGCACTTCACGGCGCCAATCCGACGCTGGAAATCTTCGATGTCAGCTCCGGCTCCATGCGTATGGCCTGGGAGTACCCCAAGGAGATGGCGAACGCAGACACCGATCCAGAGCTCGCCGCCATGCGCCGCGAAGAGGCCATTCACGAGCTGTTTCGGCGACTGTTTCTGCTGACCACCGAACAGTATCTGAAGGGTGAGCTTGGCAAGGGGGCTTCTGGTAAGTGAGGTATCTGTTTCGTGAAGTGTCTGCCCGGCGCAGTATCGCAGTGGCTCAGTGCGAACGGGGTGCCAACTGCATGGACGCCAGCGGCTGACATGGCTTGCCATGACGAAGCCACAGCACCTTGTCGGTCAGGTCCATGACCACGCTGAACAGGGTTTCCATTCGCTCGGCCTCGGGCACGCTGGGGTCGAAGTGGCGACACAGGCTTTCTTCCCCCGGGGAGTGGTCGCCCAGCAGGTCAAACAGACGATCGGGATCGAGCCCTGTCGCATCGTCATCGGCAGACGGCTGCGCTGCTACCAGGTGCTCGATCTGCTGATCAAGGCGGGTCAAGCGGGACCAGGAGTCGGGCTTGGGAAAGTCCTCGACCCAGTGGGTCGCGGCATCGCTGACCAGGTGATTGGTGTGGGTGATGGCACCGCGGCGAGGAGACAGCTGCCCCGGCGGGCCCGGATGAACTTCAAGCCCCAGGGCGCGACCATCGCCGTCGGCCAGCAGCAGGTGAGCCGGGGCGCAGACGCCGTCCTGGGCCACGGCCAGGGCATTGTCGAAGTCTTCGCTCTCGAGCATCTTGCGCAGCGCCAGGTGGATGGGCAGTCCCTCGCCACAGGTGGCTGAGCGAATGGCATTGAGGCCGACGCCGATGCCCTGAGTGTTGAGACCGATCTTGGCGACCATGCCAGCTTCACCAATGCTGATGAAGGCAGGTACCCCCGGCGCCTGAACATCCAGCACGACCAGGTGGTCGAGTTGGTCAGCGCGCCAGTCCCAGTTCTGGGCCAGCCATTGATGTCCCCCCCGGGCCAGGCTGAAGGCCGAACAGCCGCCGCTGGCACGGGTCAGCGAAATCTCGCTGCGACAGTTGAGGGTCAGGATATCTGTCAGCTCTCCCCCGATCCCCTGGGCAATGCCATCCATTTCCTCGAGGATCGCGGGAAAGCGTGACTCGATCATCGGCATGAAGCGCTCGGCATCGCGCCGGGCTTCATGCCATCTCAGTCCTGCAAGATCGTGGAACAGGCGATCATACACATCGATACTGGCGAGGATCGCCTCGCGATGCTGACGGCCATGTTCTCGCCCGATCTCGAGCCGACTGCCGGATAGTCGAGTGAGCTGCATCGTCCCTGTCCTGCCGCTGTGTGGTTACTGTCAGCGTAGCAGGTTATGGCGACGCTCAGGTCTTGTTGGCGGCGTTGTAGACGTCCTCGTCGAGCTCGCCTTCGCTCTTGCCGACCAGGGTGGTGACCATCAGGTCCCCCGCCACATTGACGCTGGTACGAGCCATGTCGAGGATTCGGTCGACGCCTGCCACCACTGCCAGAGCCTCTAGGGGCAGGCCGATCTGGGCCATGACGATGGACAGCATGACCAGGCCAGCGCCAGGCACGCCGGCGGTGCCAATGGAGGCCAGGGTGCCGGTGACGATGATCATGCCGTAGTCTGCCAGGCTCAAGTCCACGCCGATCAGCTGAGCGATGAACACCGCGACCACCCCTTGATAGATGGCGGTACCGTCCATGTTGATGGTCGCGCCCACCGGCAGTACGAAGCCGGCAACCCCCTCCGAGACCCCCAGGTTCTTGGTCGCACAGCGCAGCGACACCGGCAGCGTGCCGGAAGAAGACGCCGAGGAATAGGCCACCACCAGGGCGTCGAGTATGCCCTGCAGATAGCGCATCGGGTTGAGACGGCCCAGCAGCGACAGCAGTCCCGAGTAGACCACCAGCACATGGACCACGCTGGCAAGGTAAGCCACGCCGATCACCTTGACCAGCGGCAGCAGGACCTCAGCGCCGTAGCTGCCGGCGACGTGGGCGATCAGGCCGAACACGCCGAAGGGCGCCAGCGCCATCACCAGGCTGGTCAGCTTGACCATGGCCTCGGCGAAGCTTTCGAACACCTTGACCACCGGCTCGCCTTTTTCCCCTATCAGGGTCAGCGACACACCGAGGCCGATGGCAAATACGATGATCTGCAGAATATTGCCGCTGGCCAGGGCGTCAACGGGATTCTGGGGCACCAGACCGACCAGAATCTGGATCAGGCTGGGCGCTTCCTTGGCCGCTTCAGGATTCGCCTCGAAGGACATGTCCAGGCCGACCCCAGGCTCGAACAGCCAGGAGGCAGCCAGGCCGATGGCGATGGCGAAGGCCGTCGTCAGCAGATACAGGCCAATGGTCCGGGCGCCAATGCGTCCCATCTTCTGGGGATCACGCATGGCGGTGATCCCGACCACCAGGGTGGAGAACACCAGCGGCACGATCAGCATCTTGATGGCGCTGATGAAGATATCGCCGATGGGCTTGAACACGCTGGCACTTTCGCCCATCAGGGTGCCGACGAGGACGCCCAGGGCGAGACCAACAAGGATCTTCTGCCACAGCGGAATGCGCCGCCAGAGGCCGGGGGAGCTGCTGGTGTGGGACATGAAACGTCTCCAGGGAAGGGGGAGGCGACACCCGCCTGCCTCCTCAAGGTGAATCGAGCATCGGCGCCCGGAACGGCCTAGCAAGATAGTCTCGTTGGGCCGTTCCTATCAGGCGATCGACATGATGGATGCGGATTCTATCGAAAAAACGTCTGCCGCGTTTTCATCCCTGGGACCCCAAGCGCTCGGCGACGTGAATTGGGCTGCCCCATGCTTCGCTGCTGAACCTTACCCTGTGCGCCTTACCCTTCGTTGTTGCCTTGGCCATTGCTCAATGTCCGCGAGAGCAGGTCGTGGAAGGCGGCCCAGGATGCCTCATCAGCCCGCTGCTGGTAACGCTCGCTGTCGAATACGGTGAAGGCATGGGGGGCACCGGAATACACCTGAATCTCGTAAGGGGCGCCGGCGGCTTCCAGTTCCTGTGATAGGGCGGCCACCTGATCCATGCTGATGGAGGCATCGGCGCCGCCATGGGCGATCAGCAGCGGCGGGGTGTCGGCGGAGTAGTCCTGGCCCTCGGGGGTGTCGAGGCCGCCATGGAAGCTGGCAAATCCGTGAATGGCGTCATCGGGATTGGCGCGGGCCATCTCAAGCACCACGGCACCACCGAAGCAGTAGCCCATGACCACGGTATCGGTTGCCGCACCTTCGTCCCGCGCCTTGGCCAGCCCCGCCAGGGTCAGGCCCCGCATGCGCTCGCGGTCGTCATACAGCGCTGCCATCTCGGCCTTGCGGGCGTCGATCTCGGCGGGACGGTTGCCCTTGCCGTAAAGGTCGATGGCGAAGGCGTCATAGCCGTCCTCGGCCAGCATGTCGGCGCGGCGCTTCTCATAGTCGGTCAGGCCATCCCAGTCGTGGATGATCAGCACGCTGCCCTTGGCGCTGGACGAGTCAGGGCTGGCGGGGGCGAAGTACCCCTGAAAGGACTCTCCGTCGACCTGATAGTCAACGTTTTCCCCCGCGACAACTGACGTCGCCGCCAGGAGCATGGAAACGCTGATCAAGGGTGGGGTGAGACGGGAAATTCGAGGCATGACGGACTCCTTGTGGTCGGAATAGCGCGCCTGGTGAAACACGGCTCAGTGCGTGCTTGGTGCCTGTCGAGCCTAGGGCGCACGACTCATGAGTATAGAAGTGATCGCCAAGATGCCAGTGTGGTGACGCTGGCTGGGTCGTCATCCATCCACAGCGTTGGCAAGGCAGACTTGAGTTTTTAATGCCTTCCTTCCAGATTGGAGGTATGAAGACTCTGGGGCCAGGCGTGCAATCCATGTCGCTGCGCTTCCAGCTTCATCTCAGGACAACCAGAGCGAGACCAACAATCATGAAAAAGCGCGTACTGGCGACCGCGGTGGCCGCTACCACCCTGGCGGTCGGTTCCATGGCCCACGCAGAGGTCAAGATCGGATTTCTCGGTGGTTTCACCGGCGGTATCGAGAGTCTGACGCCCCCCATCTATGACGGCGCCCAGCTCGCCGTGGACCACATCAACAACCAGGGCGGCATCCTCGATGGCCAGGAAGTGGTCATGCCGACCGGTGATACCACCTGTGGTGATGCATCGGCCGCCTCCAACGCAGCGGACCGCATGGTCAACACCGAACAGGTGACCGCCATTGTCGGTGCTCTGTGCACCGGGGCGACGATTGCTGCGGCCAATAATGCCGGTATCCCCGGCGGGGTGACCATGGTGTCGCCGGCCTCCACGGCGCCAGCAGTCACCGACCTGGACGACAACGACCTGGTGTTCCGCACCGTGCCGTCCGATGCCTTCCAGGGAGAAATGCTGGCCAAGCTGCTGCTCGACAAGGGAATCGAGGAAGTAGCGGTCACCTACGTCAACAACGACTACGGACGCGGCTTGTCCGACGCCTTCAGCTCGGCCTTCGAGGACGGCGGCGGCAGCGTGCTGGAAAACCTCGCCCATGAGGACAACCGGGCAGACTATCGCAGCGAACTGGGCACGCTGTCGGCGACAGGTGCACAGACTCTGGTCGTGCTGGCCTACGCCGATACTTCAGGCCAGACCGTGGTGCGTCAGGCCTACGAGAGTGGCATGTTCACACAGTACGTCGGGGCCGACGGCATGGTGGGCGACAGCCTGGTCGAAGCCATCGGTGCCGACGTGCTCGACGGCATGATCGCGACGCGGCCAGGAAGTCCTGACCTGCCTGGCACCGAAATCTTCACCGAATTGGCCAACAACGCCGGCATTGACCCCACCGCCGTATTCGCCGCCCAGGCCTATGATGCCGCCTTCCTGCTGGGACTTGCGATTCAGCAGAATGGCAGCGCCGAGCGCGAGGGCGTATCGGCCGCGCTGCGCAGCGTGTCGTCGCCCCCGGGCGAAGTCATTCTGCCGGGTGAGTGGGAGAAAGCGGTGGAGCTGATCGCCGCCGGCACCGAGATCAACTATGAAGGTGCTTCTGGCACCCAGGACTTTGACGATAACGGTGACGTGCCAGGCGTGGTCCAGGAAATGACCGTGGAAAACGGCACTTTCACCGGCAAGGGCTTTGTTCAGTAGCCGCCTTGACGTAAAGTAAGGCGAGTCGTCGACGGACGACGCTGCATCCGGGCGGTCGCCTCCGCCCTATGACCGCGCCAATGCTCGCAACTGAGGCGCTTAAGGAAAGCCCCCGGCCATCTGGTTGGGGGCTTTATCATTATGGGGCGTTAGCCTCCTGGGCCTGCATGGTCTCCTGTAGCAGTGTGGTGGGAGCCTCCTCCTTCAGGGACCGTCACCTGCCAGCGAAACAGATAACACGACAAGGGCGGCCCGCAGGCCGCCCATGTCAGGTGCTGTAACGCCAAGCTGTCGTCGTGGCGCTATCAGTCGTGGTGCTTGACCTTCTCGGGCAGCAGGCCTTTCGGGGCCACCCGCAGCACGATGGTGATAAGCAGCCCGATGACGAACACTCGTGCCTGCAGGGCGCGACTTTCGAGGCTACTGGGGACCTCCCAGCCGAAGCTGGCCTGACCGAAATGCGCGGCAAGCTCCATCACGTAGAGCGCCAGCGGCTCCGACATGATCCAGATGATGTAGACCGCCACCGCCCCAAACAGCGTTCCCAGGTTGTTGCCCGGCCCACCAAGAATGACCATGACCAGCACCAGGAAGGTATGGTTGAGCGGCAGGTAGCCGTTGGGGTCAAAGATGCTGTTGAAGCTGCCCAGCGCCGCCCCCCCGATACCCATCAGCACACAGCCGAGCACGAAGATCTCGAGGCGGCGGCGGTTGATGTCCTTGCCCATGGCCGCAGACGATACCTCGTTGTCCCGGATGGCGCGGATCATGCGGCCCCAGGGCGCGTTGTAGGCGCGGTTGAGTAGAAAGAAGATGGCCAGGATCATCACCGCGGTGACCGACAGGTACATCGCCCTGGCCAGGGTGAAGCCGACCTCGCCTGGGGCAGGCACCGGCCAGGGCAGCGGCGACACAGTGGCGGTGCCTCGGGTCAGCCAGTCGGAGTTCTTCAAAAATGCCTTGATGATCTCGGCGATCCCTAGCGTCGCGATGGCCAGGTAGTCACTGCGCAGGCCGAGGCAGACGTGGCCAATGAAATAGCCCACCCCACCGGCCAGCGCGCCGCCGACGATCCAGCCGACCCAGACCGGCAGGCCCAGTCCGCCGACAAAGCCCATCTGGCTCTCGATGGCGTCGGTGACCTCGCGGAATTCGCTGATGACCACCATGTAGACGACCACACCGACCACCAGGGTGATCACGGTCCTGAGCCAGGAGGGCAAGCCCAGTCGGGTCAGGCGCGACAGGCCGAACACCAGGGCAATGCCAGCGACCACATAGGCCAGTACTCGCGCCAGTTCTCCCGGCAGGGAGCTGTCCCAGAAGGCGGGATTGACCGGCACGCTGAAGGTCATTGCGCAGAAGCCGCCAAGAGCCACGAAACCCATCACGCCAGCGTTGAACTGGCCCGCGTAGCCCCACTGAATGGTCAGCCCCAGGGCCAGGATGGCATAGCAGCTGGCCTCGACCAGCATGCGTGTCGAGTAAGCGGAGCCCATGACCATGAACACCGCGCTCACGGCAATGGCCAGCACCACCAGCAGGCTGAGCTCGCGTACCGGAAAGCGGCTCTGGGGCGCGCTATTGGTGTCATCACGATGATGAAAGTCGTTGGTCGTCATCAGATCACCTTGCCCTTGAAGATGCCGGTAGGACGCCATACCAGGATGGCAACGAGGATGAAGAAGGGCACCACGATCTTGTATTCAGTGCCGACGAAGGCCAGGTTGTTCGGCAACTCCAGCCACTCGGGAAGGCTGTCGCGGAAGGGTCTGAGCAGCACGTTCCAGTTGAATACCGCCAGGGTTTCGGCGAACCCCACCACGAAACCGCCTGCGATCGCGCCGAAGGGGTGGCCCACGCCGCCGACGATGGCTGCGGCAAAGATGGGCAGCAGCAGATGGAAACTCAGATCAGGCTTGAAGGTGACGTCCATCGACAAAAGCGTGCCGGCGATGGCCGCCAGACCACCGGCGATGACCCAGGTCACGGCCACGATGGTGTTGGTATTGATGCCAGAGGCGCGGGCCAGGTCGGGGTTGTCTGACATCGCGCGCATGGCCTTGCCCAGGCGAGTACGCGACAGAAACAGCTGCAGGCCAATGACCGCGACCAGGGTCAGCACAAACAGGTAGATCTGGGGTTCGGTGATCACCACCGGCACTCGCACGCCTTCTATCGGCAGGGCCAGGCGGAAAATTTCCTTGCGGTCATCGACGTAGAGGCTCTGTCCGCCGGTGCCGGAAAACAGGCGAATCAGCCCCTGCAGCATCAGCGTCACGCCCAGGGAGCCAATGACCATGACGATGGGTTTGACGCCATGGGCGCGCAGCGGCTTGTAAAAGGCCTTGTCGATGCCGACCGCCAGGGCCGCGGTCAAGACCATGGCAAGCGGCAGCATGACGATGGCCGTCGGCACCCCCAGTGCCGCGCCAGCATTGGGGAACAGCGTTGCCAGCAGCAGCACCATGAAGGCACCGAAGGTCATCATGTCGGCGTGGGCGAAGTGGGCAAAGCGCATGATGCTGAAGACCAGCGTCACCCCAACCGCGCCAATGGCGTAGATCGACCCGGTGACGCTGCCGGCGATCAGCACGTTGTTGATGAAGAACACGAATTCGTTCAAGGCGATATCTCCGCACTGGTGTCTGGCGTCAGCCGCCGAGGAAGCTCTTGGCCACGTCGGGATCGGCCAGCAAGGCCTGTCCCGAGTCGGTGAAGCGATTCTGGCCGGCGGCCAGCACGAAGCCCTTGTCGGCGATGGCAAGCGCCTGTTTGGCGTTCTGTTCCACCATCAGGATGCCGACGCCTGCCGCGTTGACCTCCTTTACCCTGTCGAAGATTTCGTACATGTACTTGGGCGAGAGGCCTGCCGTGGGTTCGTCCAGCAGCAGCAGTTCGGGTTCCGCCATCAGCGCCCGGCCCATGGCGACCATCTGGCGCTGTCCTCCTGACAGCTCGCCGGCGGGCTGGTGTCGCTTGTCATAGAGCGGGGGGAAGAACTCATAGGCCTTGGCCAGCATGCGCTTGATATTGCCGGGCTTGAGAAACGCGCCCATTTCGAGGTTTTCCTTGACCGTAAGGCTCGGGAAGACGTTGTGTTCCTGAGGTACAAAGCCCATGCCCAGCTCCACCAGACGATTGGTCGGCAGGTTGTGGATAGGTTCTCCGCGCAGCAGAATATCGCCCTGAGTCACGTTGAGCTGGCCGAAAATGGCCTTGAGCATGGTGGATTTTCCGGCGCCGTTGGGGCCGACGATGACGCCGATTTCATCGGCTTCGATGGTCATGTCCACCCCGTTGAGGATGTTCATCCCGCCGTAGCCACCGTGCACCTGGCGTGCGTCGAGTAGAGGCATAGTCCTGTTCTCTGCATTGGGCGCTCAGTGCGCCTCGGTCGTTGTTATTGCCCCCCTTGCGCGCAAGGAGGAGGAGGTCAGGCCGCGCCTGCACCGAAGTAGGCCTCGATGACCTCCGGATTGTTCTGAATCTCTTCGATCGACCCTTCCACCATCACCGAGCCCTGGGCCAGTACGATGACCGGGTCGCAAAGTCGGGCAATCATGTCCATGTCGTGTTCGATGACCAGGAAGGTGTAGCCGAACTCACGGTTCATGCGTTCGATATTGCCGATCAGGTCGCCCAGCAACGTTCGGTTGACCCCGGCGGCGATCTCATCGAGCAGCACCACGCGGGCGTCGGTCATCATGGTGCGGCCCAGTTCCAGCAGTTTCTTCTGGCCGCCAGACAGGTTGCCCGCCAGCTCGTTGCGCACGTGATTGAGCCCGATGAACTCGATGACTTCCTGAGCCCGACGCTTGATCTCGGCCTCATGCTCGCGCACCGCGCGCGGCGCGAACCAGGCCTTGGCCAGAGATTCGCCGGGCTGTGCGGGCGGAACCATCATCAGGTTCTCCAGCGCTGTCAGCTGGGAAAACTCGTGAGCGATCTGGAAGGTGCGCAAGAGCCCCTTGTGGAACAGTTCGTTGGCAGGCCGATTGGTGATGTCTTCACCGCTTAACAGGATCTGCCCCGAGTCCAGCGGCAGCGCGCCGGCAATGATATTGAACAGCGTCGACTTGCCGGCGCCATTGGGGCCGATCAGGCCCGTGACCGAGCCTTCTTCGACCTGAATGGAGCAGTCGTTGATGACCCGCAGGCCGCCGAAGGCCTTGTTAACGTGACGCACATCGATGATGGCTGACATCCTGATACCTGCTGTGTTCGTTGTCGTTATTGTCGTGATGGGCGCCGCCCAGGCGGCGATCAACCGCCGTGATGTCCCTCGTGCTCGCCCAGCGTGCGGTAGGCGGCAAAGGCGCCTACCGTGACGATCGCGACGATGGCCGGTAGCCAGTAGCCCTCGACGTAAGGCAGAGCACGGAGGAACACGAAGGCCACCCCGGTGGGCGCGATGAAGCGCACCAGAAAGCGCCACAGGCTGAGCCAGCCAGCGCGCGTGTGCATCTCTTTCATGGATTCGGTCTGGGTCAGTGACCAACCGGCAAAGAGCGCAATCAGCAGGCCGCAGAAGGGCAGCGTGATATGCGTTGTCAGTTCCAGCACCTCGAAGGCGCTGCGACCGAAAAGATCATGGAAGGGGCTCTGTTCGGCCCAAAGATTGAAGCTGGCGACGGTCGCCAGTCCCAGCGCCCAGGCAACCCCCACGACGACCAGGACCGCCGTCACCCGGCTCAGCGAAAAGCGTTCTACCAGATATGCCGCTACCGGCTCGATCAGCGATATGGCAGAGCTGACGGCAGCCCCCAGCACCAGCACGAAGAAGATGGCGCCGATCAGCGCGCCGGAAGGCATGGCCGTGAAGGCTAGCGGCAGCGACACGAACATGAGTCCAGGGCCTTCATCGGGAGACAGGCCTGCTCCGAAGACCAGCGCGAAGATGGCCAGCCCCGCCAGAATGGCGACCAGGGTGTCGATCAGGGCCACGGTAAAGGCCGTGAGGGTCAACGACGTCTCGCTTGGCATATAGGCGCCGTAGGCCATGATCGCCCCCATGCCGAGGCTCAGGGTGAAGAAGGACTGGCCCAGGGCAACCAACCAGCCTTCCAGGCTCAGATCGGAGAGCGAGAACGATAGCAGGAAGTCGCTGGCAGCGAGCATGTCGCCTGCGGCCGCTGCATAGAACAGCACGACCAGCAGGATCACCAGCAAGGTAGGCATCAGCAGGCGCAGGCCGCTTTCGAGGCCTCGGTGGACGCCGCGCGCCACGATGTACGCGCAGATCACCAGGAATAGCGTGTGATAGAGCGTCAGCTTGACCGGTGAGCTGATCAGGCTGGCAAAGTCACTGGCGAGGGTGGCTGCGTCGGCACCTCGTAGCGAGCCCGTCAGCATCTCTCCCAGATAGTGGATCGCCCAGCCACTGATGACGGAGTAGAAGCTGAGGATCAGTAGTGCCGAGACACCCCCCAGCCAACCGATGATTTCCCAGGCCCTCGAGGTCTTGTGACAGCGTGTCAGGAAGCGCATGCCCATGATCGGGCAGCGTCGGCTGTTGCGGCCCAGCATGATCTCGGCGATCAGAATCGGCACGCCGATGGCAAACACACACAGCGCGTACACCAACAGGAAGGCACCACCGCCATGCTCGCCCACCAGATAAGGGAAGCGCCAGAGGTTGCCAAGCCCCACTGCTGAGCCAACCGCGGCCAGCAGGAAGGTGCCTTTGTGGGTCCAGATGTTGTCGCTGCTCATGGGGCATCCGTCGACATGTCAGACTTGTCAGTCGGACTGACCGGGCGATGGCCCGGTCTCACATGCCAACTTTGCGATACAAACGTATGCCTGACTAGAGGGGGTGCGTTTAGCAGGCGTTGGTGGGGCGTGATAGTGGCAGGCTTTTCATCTTGTCGACGATAGCCGTCGGGGTCTTAGCTGCCGACTCGCGGCGCCAGCGAGCGGTGGTCGTCGCCCAGGCGTACCGTATCACCGACCGACAGGTCACCGATGGACTGAGTGCGCTCCCCGGTTCTGACCGAGATAAGTGCCACCACGTCGCCAATGCTCGCGGTATCGTCATCGACCCGAGCTTCCACTTTTACCCTGACCGAGTATCCGTGATAGCGGCCGGCAATGATGCTGCCGATGTGGGCGGTGGGGTACTCGTCAGGCTTGTCGGCAAAATAGCGTTGTACGCTGTCGGCGCCGGGATCATCCCATTCGACATGCTTGTGCATTCGCGTGGCTCCTCGTTCGCGAAAGATGATGTTCTGTCCTTAGCATAGACCTGTCGGGGCAGGGTCGCCGACGGACCCCTTACTCCGAAGCCATACTCCTGTGGCAGCTTATGGGCGGAGAAGTTCCTTTATCAAGCCCAGGCTGATAAATGCTCCATGGGGGGCGAGTCGGCCAATATGGCGGATGTCCCGCTACAAACGACGATGCCCGCCAGAGGGCGGGCATCGAGGCAACGGAAAGCGGCGCGATTACTTCTTGCTGGCGCGCTTGCGTTCGTTTTCTGTCAGGAACTTCTTGCGCAGACGGATATGGTTCGGGGTGATCTCGACCAGCTCGTCGTCATCGAGGAATTCGATGGCCTGTTCCAGGGTGAAGCGCACCGGCGGAGTCAGCACGATGTTCTCGTCGTTACCGGAGGCGCGCATGTTATCAAGCTTCTTGCCCTTGGTCGGGTTTACCACCATGTCGTTGGCACGGTTGTTGATGCCGACCAGCATGCCCTCATAGACCTCGGTGCCGTGGTCGATGATCAGCTTGCCGCGCTCCTGCAGCGCATACAGGGCGTAGGCGAGGGCCTTGCCCGGTACCATGGACACCAGCACGCCGTTGCGACGCTCGATGGAGGCGTCGGGCTTGAGCGGGCCGTAATGATCGAAGCGGCTGGTCAGGATGCCGGTGCCTGACGTCAGGGTCAGGAATTGACCGCGGAAACCGATCAAGCCGCGCGCCGGAATGATGAAGTCAAGGCGCACGCGGCCCTTGCCATCCGGATTCATGTTCTTGAGCTCGCCCTTGCGGTAGCCGAGCTCTTCCATGATGGCGCCCTGATGCTGCTCTTCGCAGTCGATGATGACTTCTTCGTAGGGCTCCTGCTTTTCGCCATCGATCTCGCGGATGATGACTTCAGGACGACCGACGGCCAGCTCGAAGCCTTCGCGACGCATGCTCTCGATCAGCACCGACAGGTGCAGCTCGCCGCGACCGGAAACGATGAACTTCTCCGGTGATTCACCCTGCTCGACGCGCAGCGCGACGTTGTGGATCAGCTCCTGGTCCAGGCGATCCTTGATGTTGCGGCTGGTGACGAACTTGCCGTCCTTGCCTGCAAACGGTGAGTCGTTGACCTGGAAGGTCATGGAGACCGTCGGCTCGTCGACCGTCAGGGCCGGCAGTGCCTCGACCGCAGCCGCGTCACAGATGGTGTCGGAGATGGCCAGTTCGTCGATACCGGTGATGCAGACGATGTCGCCGGCGGTGGCCTGCTCGGTCTGGACACGCTCAAGGCCCAGGTGAGTCATGACCTGGCCAATCTTGCCCTTGCGGGTCTGGCCTTCCTTGTTGATCACCACGACCTGCTGGTTCGGTGACATGGCGCCGCGGGTGATGCGACCAAGGCCGATGACGCCGACGTAGCTGGAGTAGTCGAGGGCCGAAATCTGCATCTGCAGCGGGCCATCGAGTTCAACCTTGGGCGGCTCGACGATGTTGACGATGGACTGGAACATCGGCGTCATGTCCTCGGCCAGCTGGTCCGGTTCCGGACCGGCAATGCCGTTGAGCGCCGAGCAGTAGATGATCGGGAAGTCGAGCTGCTCGTCGCTGGCACCCAGGTTGTCGAACAGATCGAAGATCTGATCGATGACCCAGTCAGGACGTGCCCCGGGGCGGTCGATCTTGTTGACGACAACGATCGGCTTCAGGCCCTGGTCGAAGGCTTTCTGGGTGACGAAGCGAGTCTGCGGCATCGGGCCGTCAACGGCATCGACCAGCAGCAGGACCGAGTCCACCATGGACATGACGCGCTCGACTTCGCCGCCGAAGTCAGCGTGTCCAGGGGTGTCCACGATGTTGATGTGGTAGTCCTGTCCCTCGGGAGAGCTCCAGCGGATCGCCGTGTTCTTGGCCAGGATCGTGATGCCACGTTCCTTTTCCTGGTCATTGGAGTCCATGATGCGCTCCTGCCCCTCGGCCTTGCGGTCCAGAGTGCCGGACTGGCTGAGCAGCTTGTCGACCAGGGTGGTTTTGCCGTGGTCGACGTGAGCGATGATGGCGATGTTGCGAAGATTCTCGATCACGACGGGATCCTGCTGGAAAAAGTGGGGCCGCATTATAGGGCCTGGGTGATGACAACGACCAGCATTGTTGCGGTCAATCTATCCGTGAATTCTCAAGATGCTGAACTTTCAAGCACCTGCGTGACGCTGACTTGACGCGTTAGGCCCCATTTTCAGGCGTTTTTGCGCGAGAAGGCGACAAGAAAGGAGTGGCTTGAGGTGCCATCTCTTGTGTGTCCGCCTGTTTGAGACGGCGTTTTTCGACGCCACGGCATAACAACGTCTACACGACAACGTCTATATGACTACGTCTTTGTGACGCCTTGATGAGAGGGCTCTCCACGACGGTGTTCTATCAACATGAGTACCAGCGTCATCCAGCGGGTCGCTGAGGGGCCTGCCCCTGGCTGGCG
Source organism: Halomonas sp. DP3Y7-2 (assembly GCF_019800795.1). Classification (NCBI taxonomy): domain Bacteria; kingdom Pseudomonadati; phylum Pseudomonadota; class Gammaproteobacteria; order Oceanospirillales; family Halomonadaceae; genus Halomonas; species Halomonas sp. DP3Y7-2. The sequence goes on along the minus strand of NZ_JAHVKJ010000001.1, from coordinate 47,011 downwards.
TTTGGCAGGAGTGTACGGGGCTGCTGCATGGGAGCCGCTGCATCAGGGCCGCTGCATCAGGGCCATGGCATGAGGGCCGCAGTAGAGGCATGCTCAGGATGGCATGGGCCAACTACGACATAACAGCCGTTGCGCGGCGGCTGCTGAGTAGCTGTCCCTCAGGCGCGCTGTACCAGCGCATTGGCCCGACAGGCCTTGAGCCGCGTGGCCAGGTCTTCTACGGCGCTCAGGTCCAGCGATGGATCAAAGCCTCCCAGGCGCTCGAACCAGTTGCGCTCTACGCCAAGTGCCCGTGTGGGCGTCTGTCGCAGAAGTTGGAACAGGGCCAGCGGACAAGGCCGAGATGGCCTGACCATGGGGCGTGATTCGTCGGCAGCCGCGGCCATCATGCGTTCTACCCAGGCTGAGTCCAGTGGGCCCAGGCAGAAGCCGAGCATTCGCCCATTGCAGTGAGAGGCTGCCAGGTTGAAGCGTCTCCCCATCGGCGCCGGACGGACGCGCACCAGCCGATAGTCTTTCGCGTGCTCGCCGAGCTGTTCAGAGGTGATGCCACCATCGTCGATGACTATGATCTCGCTGCGCCCCTGGAACAGGGCAATCTGCTGGCGTGCCTGCGTCAGCCGACAGGACAAATCCTTGCCGGTCAGGCGGGCATCGATGATCAGGCTGATATTCACGACGACACTCCGAGGCGGGTGACGCCGACCGTGACGGGAGGGCCGGCGACAAACGTAAGGAAGTGTATCCGCGCGTTGCAGAAGGTTCCAGCGACCCCTTACCCCTAGCGATCGCCTCGGCAGACTTCAGCGTCGAGATGGTTGAGGGTTATCTTGGTGCATAAAAGTTTCTGGCGCTTCATTTTGGTGCACAAGTGGGTCTTTGACGCGATGGCCGTGAGCCAATGCGCTATGCTGGAGCAGCAGTGGCGAGAACTTAAAATCGATGAAAAACATTGGGTTGAGATTTTTTTGATCAATGCTGGTGCAATGATGGCACGCAACCTGCATTGTTTCTGACAGTGTCATCGTGTCGAGCACGTCACCATGGGAACTGTCCCGGGAGCGTGCTACAAAGGATCCCGGTACCCCTTTTGCTCCCTGGATCATCCCCCAATTCGAAGTCGGTGACATGGGATTGGTGCCGTCGCCCCAATGCTCGAGTCACGAACAAGTTTCACTCTGGAGGACCACATGTCAGACAAGACTCTCGCCCTGATCAACGAACATGACGTCAAGTGGGTTGACCTGCGTTTCACCGACACCCGCGGCAAGGAACAGCACGTCACTATTCCGGCCTCCGAGGTCGACGAGGAATTCTTCGAGAACGGCCAGATGTTCGATGGCTCCTCCATCAACGGCTGGAAGGGCATCAACGAGTCCGACATGATTCTGCGTCCGGAAGACGGCACCGGCTTCCTCGACCCCTTCACCGAAGACGCGACCCTGATTCTGCGTTGCGACATCATCGAGCCGGCTACCATGCAGGGCTACGAGCGCGACCCGCGTTCCATCGCCAAGCGCGCTGAGGCCTACCTGCAGTCTTCCGGCCTGGGTGATACTGCATTCTTCGGCCCCGAGCCCGAGTTCTTCATCTTTGATGAAGTGCATTGGAAGGCCGACATCGAAGGTGCGATGTACAAGATTTCCTCCGAAGAGGGTGCCTGGTCAACGGACCGCGCCGTCGAAGGCGGCAACCTGGGCCACCGTCCTCGGGTCAAGGGCGGCTACTTCCCGGTTCCCCCGGTGGACAGCTTCCATGACATGCGCGGCGCCATGTGTAACACCCTGGAAGCCATCGGCCAGAAGGTCGAGGTGCACCACCATGAGGTGTCCAACGCCGGCCAGAACGAAATTGGCGTAGCCTTCAACACCCTGGTCAAGAAGGCCGACGAAGTTCAGGAAATGAAGTACGTGATCCACAATGTGGCCCACGCCTACGGCAAGACCGCCACCTTCATGCCGAAGCCCCTGGTCGGCGATAACGGCAGCGGCATGCACGTGCACCAGTCCTTCTGGAAGGACGGTCAGAACCAGTTTGCTGGCGACCAGTACGCTGGCCTGTCTGAAATGGCGCTGTTCTACATCGGCGGCATCATCAAGCACGCACGTGCGCTGAACGCCTTCACCAACGCTTCTACCAACTCGTACAAGCGTCTGGTGCCGGGCTTCGAAGCACCGGTCATGCTGGCCTACAGTGCCCGTAACCGCTCTGCGTCGATCCGTATTCCGTACACCGCCAGCCCCAAGGGCAAGCGTGTTGAGGCGCGTTTCCCTGACCCGACCGCCAACCCCTACCTGTGCTTCGCGGCCATGCTGATGGCGGGTATCGATGGCATCAAGAACAAGATCCATCCTGGCGATGCCATGGACAAGAACCTCTACGACCTGCCGCCGGAAGAAGGCAAGTCCATTCCGACCGTGGCGGAAAGCCTCGACCAGGCGCTGGCGGCTCTCGACGAAGACCGCAGCTTCCTGACCGAAGGTGGTGTCTTCACCGACGACATGATCGATGCCTACATCGAGCTCAAGAACGAAGACGTGGAGCGCCTGCGCATGACCACGCACCCGATCGAGTTCGACATGTACTACAGCTGCTGATCCAGCGACGACGACACCGCGTCGTATATCGGCCCCGCCTTGAGCGGGGCCGATTTTTTTTGGCCTGGCCTTGCCCTCGAGCAAGCGATGCCCTTGGCCTGGCAGGACAGGCATCGCATGCTTGCCAGGACACCCCCATCAAGGAGCCACCGTGAAGCTACCACCGCGCTGCCGGCAGGCCATGTCGCCACAGCCGTCGGGCCGCCTGCCGGCTCGGCGATGCCGGTTGGAGCTGATGTGGCTGGGGTGGATATGGCGGGAGCGGATATGGCTTTGGCGAGTATCGAGAGGCCTGCTGCTGACGATACTGCTGCTGTATGGCTCCCAGGGGAGTGCCGCCGATGCCCTCTATCGTCGCGTCGAACGTCATGGCGGCGTCACCTATAGCGATCGGCCGCTGGAAGGTGGAGAGCGCTTCGTGCCAGGGGCGCTCTCCCATGTGCCGAGTGCTCCTCTGCCCCCGGCACTGTCCCAGCTGCCGGGGGATATCAGCGCTGCTGCGCCGGGCTACCTGGCACGGGATGTGCTGGCCATTGCCCGTCCGGCATCTGGCAGCGTGCTGCCCAGCGGCGCTGGCGGCAGCCTCGAGGTCGCGGCGGCCGTCAGCCCGCCTCTTGACGCCGGTTATGTGCTGGGGCTTGAGGTCGATGGCGTGCTGGTGACGACGGGGGATTCTCCACTGACCCTGACTCAGCTCGAGCGGGGAGAGCACCGCATCGTCCTGGTCGTGATCGACCCTGATCGCAAGGTTCGCCAGCGCAGCGACGCTGTCGTGCTGCACGTGCAGCGAGCCCGCGTTGCGGTGCCCGCGACTTCCCGCCATGGGCCGTCATCGTAGATAGCGAATGCTCGCTGTCTCCCTTGTTCCCGTTCCCCCCGGTCCCCCTGTCCCCCTGTCCCCCTGGCAGCTCAGACATCTGGCCAGAGTCACGTCGGTCCCGGGTGGCGCGCTGGCGTGGCCCCAATCCCATTCGGCATAAGCCCTAAACCAGTGCAGTGCACCAGCTTGGTGCAGTAGCATGTCCATGGGGAGGAGTGTCCAGGCTCCCCCGTGGGACGACAGCGGGTACACGGCGCACCACGGTGGTCATCGTCTGGGTGAAAGCGAGTCTGGCCCGCTTCTTGCTTGCATTAAGGAAGTGCACTCGCTGACGACGCCTGCTTCGGGATGGCGCCTTCAGCGCCTCGCAGGGGGGTGCACCTCACGCTCGGCTGAACGACTTCATCTGCTCAGGATACGCTCATGGCGTCAGGCATCATCGAACACCTCACCACGGCGGTTGTACTGCTTGATGAGGACTTGCGTCCAACGTGGATGAATCCCGCAGCGGAAGCCCTGCTGGCTGTCAGCGCTGCCCGAGTGATCGGCGTACCGCTGGGAGATTGGGTCGGCGGAGAAGACGATATCGCCGACGTGCTGGCGCGTGCCAGAGACGGTTTGCACCCCTATACCCAGCGTGAGGCGCGGCTGACCCTCGGCGGTGGCGAACCCTTGACGGTGGACTACACGGTGACGCCGTTGGCCCGGGATAGCCTGCTGCTCGAGCTGGAGCCGCGGGACCGGCTGTTGCGGATCTCGCGAGAAGAGGCCCTGCAGTCGCGCCAGGAGACCATGAAGGTGCTGGCGCGAGGGTTGGCTCACGAGGTCAAGAACCCGCTGGGCGGCATACGTGGCGCCGCACAGTTGCTGGAGCGTGACCTCGAGCAGACACCCGCGCTCAAGGAATACACCCGCATCATCATCGAGGAAGTGGATCGACTCAGGGACCTGGTCGATTCCATGCTCGGGCCGAACCGCGTGAGCCGCCGGGAGCCTCTGAACATCCACCGGGTGCTGGAGCGTGTCCGGGCACTGCTGCTGGTAGAGCAGCCCCAGGTCCGCATCGAGCGAGACTACGATCCCAGCCTGCCCGAGCTGATCGGTGACGAAGCACAGCTTATCCAGGCCGTGCTCAACGTTGCGCGCAATGCAGTGCAGGCTCTGGTCGAGTCGGACACCCCAGACCCCTTGATCAGCCTGCGGACCCGCGCCAGACGCCAGTTCACTCTGGGGGCCCAGCGTCATCGCCTGGTCTGTGATGTCAGTGTGATCGACAACGGGCCAGGTATTCCCGACACCCTGCGTGACACCCTGTTCTATCCAATGGTATCCGGACGGGCCGAGGGCAGCGGCCTGGGGCTGTCGATTGCCCAGTCGGTGCTGCATCAGCACGACGGGCTGATCGAATGCGAGTCCGCCCCCGGACACACAGAATTTCGCTTGCTGATTCCCCTGGAGATGAGTCATGACTGATGCCGCTCGTATAATGATCGTCGATGACGATCGCGCCATTCGCTGGGTGCTGGAGCGGGCGCTGGCTCAGCCTGACTTGCAGGTGGAAGCGGTCGAGCGTGCCGATACGATTCTGGATCGTCTGCTCTCCTCACCCCCGGATGTTCTGGTCACCGATATTCGTATGCCGGGCATCGATGGACTGGATCTGATGGCAAAGGTGCGTGAGGTGCACCCCGATCTTCCGGTTATCGTCATGACCGCTCACTCCGACCTGGACAGTGCGGTAGCCTCCTATCAGGGGGGCGCCTTCGAATACCTGCCCAAGCCCTTCGATGTCGATGAGGCACTTGCCCTGGTGCGCCGAGCGGTCGCCCACGTGCGAGAACGCCAACGGCCCGTCAGCGTTCCCGAAGGCCTGGATGCAGAGATCATTGGTGAAGCGCCGGCCATGCAGGAGGTCTTTCGTGCCATCGGCCGACTCGCCCACTCGCACATCACCGTGCTGATCAACGGCGAGTCAGGGACGGGCAAGGAGCGGGTGGCACGCGCCCTGCACCAGCATAGCCCTCGCGCGGGCAATCCCTTTATCGCCCTCAACATGGCCGCCATTCCTCGGGATCTGATCGAATCCGAGCTGTTTGGTCACGAAAAGGGAGCCTTTACTGGTGCCAGTGCCAGTCGTCAGGGGCGCTTCGAACAAGCCAACGGCGGCACCCTGTTTCTCGACGAGATCGGCGACATGCCGTCGGAAACCCAGACTCGGCTGCTGCGGGTGCTGGCCGACGGCGAGTTCTATCGGGTCGGGGGACACACGCCGGTCAAGGTGGATGTGCGGATCATCGCCGCCACCCACCAGGATCTGGAGACACTGGTGGCCGATGGGCGTTTCCGTGAGGATCTGTTTCACCGCTTGAACGTGATCCGCGTTCATCTACCGCGGCTGTCCCAGCGGCGTGAGGATATTCCGCGGCTGGCCAGGCACTTCCTGGCCGAGGCCGCCAAGGAGCTATCCACCGACGTCAAGGTACTGACCCAGGACGCCGAGGAGTTTCTGACCCGGGTGGACTGGCCTGGCAACGTGCGCCAGCTGGAGAACACCTGCCGCTGGCTGACCGTGATGGCCTCCGGGCGCGAGGTGCTGGTCGAAGACCTGCCGCCGGAGCTGCGTGGGGGGGATGACGTGGCTGCCGGAGGGGACTGGCGTGAGGCGTTTCGCGCCTGGGCTGACGGTGCCTTGGCCGCTGGCCATACCCACTTGCTGGAAGAGGCCGTGCCTGACTTCGAGCGCATTCTGATCGAGACAGCGCTCAAGCACACCGCGGGACGCAAGGGCGAAGCGGCAGAGCTGCTTGGCTGGGGTCGCAACACGCTGACGCGCAAGCTGAAGGTGCTGCTGCCTTCGCTGGCCGAGGACCACGATTGAGCGTGGTGGCCGTAGCAAGGGCATAACCTCTCTGTTGAAATTGACCTACCTCAAGGGGCGTATCACAAACGGCCAATGAGTGATCTAGAGTGATGGCGGAATAGCATATTCTCTCCAAACATTGTTTGAGCCGCCACGCTCTTGTCACCACGTTTGCAGCTTCAGCAGTGCTGCTGCGCTTCTGAGAGGGTCTTTCCCATGTCTTTTTCGCGTATTGGTAGGTTTAGCCTGCTGAGCTTGTGTTTCTGTGCCTTGGCGACGGGCGCTTACGCTCAGGATTCCGGCCGTCCGGTCACGGTCCCCGCTCACAGCGAGCAGACCCCAGCCGCTGGTGATGACCTCGCTGCCATTGCCAAGGAAACCACCAACCCGGTCGGCTCCGCCTGGATGCTGTGGATGCAGAACGACTACACCCATCTCGATGGTGATGACTTCGATGGGCGCTGGTCGAACTCCTTCAAGTTCCAGCCCGTCATGTCCTTCCCGTTCGAGCTGGCCGAGGATAACTGGAACCTGGTGGTGCGCCCCGTCTTCCAGTACAACTCCTCGCCCATGGACGAGAGCTTCGGGACCTTGGCTCGTGGTGGCAGTCCGCTGGATATCGACCCAGATGAATGGAGTCGCAATGCCCCCCATCGGGGCAGGACGGAGGGGCTAGGTGACACGGCGCTGGTCACCTTGGCCGGCCCCGCTCGCAGCGATGGCGTGATCTGGGGGCTGGGGATGACGCAGATTTTCCCGACCGCAGAGCACGATGTGTTGGGGCAAGGGAAGTTCCAGGCCGGTCCTGCGGCGCTGATTGCTCGCCTGGCGCCGAATCCTGGTGGCTGGAACATGGGCCTGCTGGCCCAGCATTGGTGGTCCTATGCCGGTGAAGATGATCGGGAGCACACCAGCCAGACCGACCTTCAGTACTTTCTCAACTATCGACTCAGTGGCACCGAATTGGTGGGCATGACCCCCAACGTGCGGATCAACTGGGAAGCGGACAGTGGAGAGAAGGTCAATTTCCCGATTGGCCTGGGGTACTCCAACGTGATCCGCATGGGCAATACGCCGGTTCGCCTGGCCGCCGAGATTCAGCGCAGCGTGATTCGCGGTGACGAGTGGGACGCCGACTGGAATCTGCGCTTCATGTTCATCCCGGTGGTCAAGAACCCCTTCCTGTAAGGACGTTGTCGCCTGCCATGAAACGACAGAAGGGCTCCGCCATGGCGGAGCCCTTCTTGGTTTGCTCTGACGCTAAGCGTGTCGGCGTGATCGCCGGCGAGGTTGCGATCAGGCCAGCGTCAGAGGCTCGGTGCGCGCCTCAAGCCAAGCCAGCGCCGGGCCATCGAGCAGAGGTGCCAGCCGGCGACGTACCTCGGCATGATAGGCGTTGAGCCAGTCGAGCTCGCCCTGGTCAAGCATCAGCGGCGCCAGGCAGCGGCTATCAATGGGACACAGGGTCAGCGTCTCGAACTCCAGGAAGTGACCGAACTCACTCGCGGGAGCGGGGCGGTTGGCGACCAGATTCTCGATCCGCACGCCCCACTGGCCAGGCCGATATACGCCAGGCTCGTTGGACGTGATCATGCCCGCACGCATGGCGGTATGCTCGGCGACGGACGCGCCGGAACTGATCACCTGAGGGCCCTCATGCACATTGAGGAAGTAGCCTACTCCATGGCCGGTGCCGTGACCGTAGTCACGCCCGGTGGCCCACAGCGGCGCCCGTGCCAGGGCGTCTAGCCGCGAGGCGGCGATACCCTCTGGAAAACGCGCTCGGGACAGCGCAATCATGCCCTTGAGCACCAGGGTGCAGTCTTCGCGCTGCGCCCGGGACACCTCGCCCACCGGTACCATGCGGGTGATGTCGGTCGTGCCGCCACGGTACTGGCCGCCGGAGTCGATCAGCAGTAGTCCGTCACCCTCTATCGTCGAGTAGGCCTCGGCGGTGGCGCGGTAGTGGGGCAGGGCACCGTTGGCATTGAAGGCGGCAATGGTGTTGAAGCTTTCGCAGACGAAGTCAGCGTGCTGGGCACGCTGTTCGCGCAGACGGGTTTCCACATCGAGCTCGCTGACCGGTTCCTGGCGGGACAGGCATTCCTCCAGCCAGGCAAAGAAACGGCACAGTGCTGCCCCATCTGCTTCCATGGCCTGGCGCACGAACGCCAGTTCATGATCCGTCTTGATGCCCTTGGCCAGGGTGCTGGGCTGAAACGCCTCGACCACGTTCATCTCCGCCGGCAACGCCTGACGGGTGCCGAGGGTCACGCGAGCCGGATCGATCAATGCCGTCTCGTCCCGGGGCAGAGCCGCCAGGCGCGGTGCCCAGTCAGCATAGTCGGCGACCTCGATACCGTCTTCGGCGAGCGCCTGAGTCTGTTCGGCGTCCAGCTTGCCGGGTGCGACAAAGAGGGTGGCTGTCGCCCGGCCAACCAGCAGGTGGGCCAGAAACACGGGGTTGAAGCCCACGTCCGAGCCACGCAGGGTGGTCAGCCAGGCGATGTCGTCGAGGGTCGAGATCAAGTGCCAGTCGGCGGCGTGGTCGGCCATGGCCTCGCGCAGATGGGTCAGCCGTTCACCACGTGTCTGATCGAGATAGCGCGGGTCGTGGGGTTCGATGGGCTCCAGCGGCAGGCGTGGACGGTCGGCCCAGATCTCGTCGAGCAGGTCCTTGTCGCCACGCAGGTTCACCCCCTGCTGGCCAAGCAGTTCGTCCAGCTGGCGGCCGTGTGCCAGCGATACCACCTGGGCGTCATAGCCGAGCGTGTCGCCCGCGGCGAGCCGCTCACTGAGCCACTGCATCGGCGCGGCAGCCTGCCCCTGGGTCAGCTTCTGCATGGCAATGCCGCTGCCAGCGAGCTGGGCCTCGGCCTGCACAAAGTAGCGGCTATCGACCCACAGCCCCGCCTCGTCCTGGGTCACCACCAGGGTGCCGACAGAGCCATCGAAGCCGGAAAGCCACTCGCGCCCGGCCCAATGCTCGGGCAGGTATTCGCTGTTGTGGGGGTCGCTGGAAGGTAACCACCAGGCGTCTACCTGATGGCGACGCATCGCGTCACGCAGTTCGCTGAGACGTTGGCGAGCGGTCTCGGCGCTGGTTGAGGACATGCTCAGACTCCTGTTTTGACGATAGCTTCGGCGTCCGCGCGATGCGCGGACGCTGGATCGATGAGGCGGTGGTGCTTCAGCATGCGCTTGAACACGGGTACGAGCAACAGCAGCACGGCGGCGAAGATGACCAGGGCGATGGCCGAACGTCCGAACAGCTCGGGCAGCTGCTGGATTTCTTCAGCATTGACGTGGCCGCCGATCAGTCCTGCCACCAGGTTGCCCAGCGCGGCGCCGGTGAACCACAGTCCCATCAGCTGGCCTTGGGTGCGTTGGGGAGAGAGCCCTGACATGGTCGACAGCCCCACCGGTGACAGGCACAGCTCGCCCAGGGTCAACAGCAGCATGCTGCCGACGATCCACAGGGGAGAGACCAGCCCAGGTCCACTGAGTACCTGCTGTGCAGCCAGCACCATCAGGCCGAAGCCCATGGCCGCCAGCAGCAATCCCAGGACGAACTTCATGGGGCTGCCGGGTTCAAGGTGACGGCGGCCGAGGGCCGGCCACAGCCAGCCGAACACCGGGCCCAGCAGCACGATGAAGACCGGGTTGAGGGACTGGAACCACAGGGTGGGGATGTCCCAGCCCAGCACATTGCGGTCGGTGTAGTTAGCGGCGAACAGGTTGTAAGAGGTGGGCTGCTGCTCGAAGGCCGCCCAGAAGAAGGCCGCGGCCACGATCAGCACGAAGCAGATGGTCACACGGATGCGCTCGTCACGGTTAAGGCCGGAGAACAGCATCAGGTATGCAAAGAACCCTACCGCAGCCACGATCAGGACGCTGGTCATGGCTTCTGCCACGGCGCGGGCATCGATGCTGATCACCCCAGTGGCGACCAGCGCGACCAGGGCGGCGAGGGCGGCCAGACACAGGCTGACGATGGCGCCCACATGCCGGCGTCGCTGGGCCGGAGCGTCCCAGGTGGAGGCCCGGCCACGCTCGGCATCGGCACGCTGCATGGCCGGCACCGCCCACAGGCGAAACAGCAGCAGGGCAATCAGCATGCCGACGCCCCCCATGGCAAAGCCCCAGTGCCAGCCCATGGAGTCCATCAGCAATCCGGTGAACAGCGGGGCAAACAGGCTGCCGATGTTGATGCCCATGTAGAAGATGGCAAAGCCTCCATCCCGGCGCACATCGCTCTCGTCATAAAGGCTGCCGACCATCACCGAGATGCAGGTCTTGAACAGGCCGGTCCCCAGCACGATGAAGATCAGCCCGACAAAGAAGGCAACCGCGCCGAACAGGGCGGACAGGGCGATGGACAGGTGGCCGAAGGCGATCAGGATGGAGCCGTACCATACGGCACGGCGCTGGCCGAGCCAGTTGTCCGCCAGCCAGCCGCCGGGCAGCGCGGCAAGATAGATGGCGCCACCATAGATGCCCACGATGGCGGCGGCGGTCTTGGCGTCGAAGCCTAGACCACCGTCAAACAGGGAGGCGGCGATGAACAGTACCAGCATCGGCCGGATGCCGTAGAACGAAAATCGCTCCCACATCTCGGTGAAAAACAGCGGGCCAAGGGCGCGTGGATGCCCAAAGAACCCCTTGTCGGCGTGGGAGCCGGGTGAGTGGGTGGATTGCATGAGACCAGACCTTTTCGGGGTGGGAAGGCGTGCTTACGCCTCTACTTCAAGCGCCTCGAGTCGAGAGGGCATTCGGGAAGATTGCGAGCAATAGACACAATAATGTGCCGATAGTCGTAAGAAATTGCTGTAGGTCAGCATAAAGGCAGCGAATTTTAGGGAAATCGTCCTTCGAGGGAAATACCCCAGGCGGTCTGACTGGCCGCGTACCCCCTGTCATCTCAGCGAAAAGGCGTATGTCCAACATGCGGGGTCAGCCTCTATATTGTCGAAATGTCGATGTTTCTCGGCAGAGCCCCTTCGCTGAACGGACAGGATGAGCGTCATGGAAGCACCCGTGCAGGACAGTACGCGATTGTCAGGGAGCCTGGCTGGCATCAGGGTCATCGACCTGACACGCGTGATTTCCGGCCCTTTTGCCAGCCAGATGCTGGGGGATCACGGGGCAGAGGTGATCAAGGTGGAAACACCGGGCGAAGGTGACGTGGTGCGCCAGCAGGGCAACATGGTCAACGGCTTCAGCGCCTACTTTGCCCAGTTCAACCGCAACAAGCGTTCCATCACCCTCAATCTGCGCACCCCCGAGGGGCGTCAGGTGCTTGACCGCCTGCTCGAGGATGCCGATGTCCTGGTGGAGAACTTCCGACCAGGGGTGCTGGCGAAGATGGGGCTTGATGATGACACCCTGAGGACACGATTTCCTCGGCTGGTGGTCGGCCGTATCAATGGATTTGGTTCCACCGGTCCCTACCGTGACCGGCCCGCCTATGACTTTGTGGCCCAGGCCATGAGTGGCTTCATGGGCGTCAATGGTGCCGAGGGCGGCGAGCCAATGCGAGCGGCGCCCCCCATCAGTGACATGGTCGCCAGTCTCAACCTGGCCTTCGGTGTCAGCGCCGCACTGGTAAGGCGGGAGCGAACCGGGCAAGGGGAGATTCTGGAAACGGCGCTGACCAATGGCCTGGTGGCAATGTTGGGGTATCTGGCGGCGGAGTTCTTTGCCACGGGCAAGGTCCCGACGCGGACCGGCAATGATCACCCGATGCTCTACCCTTACGGACTGTTCGAGGCTGCCGATGGCGAGGTGGCCATCGCCCCCAGCAGTGAAGTGATGGTGCGCAGGCTGCTGGAAGCCCTGGGACAGCATGCGCTGCTCGAGCAGCCCCGCTTTGCCGACAATCGCCAGCGCATGGCCAATCGCGACGCCCTTCGCGAGATACTCAATGAAGTCACGCGACAGCGCAGCGTGGCCGAGTGGATTGATCATCTCAATGCTGCAGGAGTGCCCTGCGGTCGCGTTCAAGATCTTCGCGAGACTTTCTCCGACCCTCAGATTCTGGACCAGCAGATGCGCCTGGAGCTGGATCAGGGCGAGGCGGGAACGATCGCAACGACCGGCTTCCCGATCAAGATGCGTGAGGCCCCGGCCGCGCTGCAGCGCCCGGCCCCTAAACTGGGCGAGCATACTGCCGAGGTGCTGGCGGAGCTGGGTTTTGACGAAACACAGTGCAAAGACCTGCGCCGTCGTGGCGTTGTCTAGCCTGGCCACGGAGCGGCCTCTGCTCGGAGCCGTCGACAGGCGAGCGCGAAAAGGAAAGGCGCGATAGGAAAACGCGAAAGTTAACACGCTGCCGTGTAGAAGATGCCGACCCGCTTGGTAGCGGTCATCCGCAACAGCTGTCCAGGTGATGGGAGGACAGCGGCGACCCAGGTACCTGTCGCTTCACCGCAAGCAACGCTGACACCGGTGGCGGTGGCCACCACAACACGACATACCCCAATAATCAACAAACGCTGCAAGGAGCCCTGCTCATGCCATTCTCGCTCAAGCCTCGTATTGGACTGCCGCTGCTCGCGCTGGGTCTTGGTCTGTCCTCGACCGTCAACGCCGTGCCCATCGATGAGTGCATTGCCCCGGCAGACCCCGGCGGTGGCTGGGACTTTACCTGTCGTAGTGTCGGCAAGTTGCTGACCGACCTCGAACTGACGGACGGCACGGTGCAAGTCACCAACATGCCGGGCGGTGTCGGTGCCGTGGCCTTTTCGAATGTGGCGGCCAAACGCGCCGATGACAGTGATTTGATGGTGGCGACCAGCACGGTGGGCATGACCCAGATTGCCCAGGGCCGCTATCCCGGCGGTGCCGAGACCATGCGCTGGCTGGCGATGCTGGGTACCGATGTCGGGGTCATCCTGGTCGATGACGAAAGCGAATACGAAAGCCTCGAACAACTGCTCGAGGCCATCGTGGCGGACCCCTCTTCTGTGGCGGTAGCCGGCTCCAGCGGTGCGGGTGGATGGGACCACATCCGGGCCTTGATGCTGGCCAAGGCAGCGGGGCTGCCTGGGGACCAGGTAGGCGCCCTGCGTTGGGTGCAGTTCGATGGTGGCGGTCCCGCGGTGACCCAGATGATGGGCAACCATGTAGATGTGGTGTCGACAGACCTGGGCGAAGTGGCAGGTTTCATCGAATCGGGTGACGTGCGTGTGCTGGGGGTGCTGTCAGAAGATCCGCTGCCGGCGCCCTTCGACCAGCTGCCCACCGCCGTCAGCCAGGGTTACGACGTGACCGGCTACAACTGGCGCGGTTTCTACACCGGTGGCGACGTCTCTGACGACGACTATGCCAGCATGGTAGAGGACCTCGAAACCCTGTACGCCAGCGACCAATGGAAAGAGGTTGCTGCCCAGAATGGCCTGGTTCCGCTGTGGCGCGGTGGCGATGAGTTCTCCTCCTTCGTGGTCGAGTCCATCGAGCGGGTCGAGGCGATCTCTCGGGAGATCGGGGTTATTCAATGAGTCACACCGATGACCTCGAGCTGAATCATGATCGCCGGCCGGCACCGGTCGGTGATCGTATCGCGGGGGCGGTGTTGCTGCTGCTGGCGCTGGGCGCCTGGTGGCATTCGCACAGCTTCGTCACTGGCTTCATGCAGCCGGTAGGGCCGGGGGCTTTCCCCCGGCTGGTCAGTCTGCCGCTAGGCGTATTGTCGGCGTATCTGCTGTTTCGGCCGGGCTTTAACGAGCGCTGGCCGGACCGTGCTGGGCTTGCACGTCAGCTGGCAGTGCTGCTGTTGCTGGCTGCCTATGCGGGCGTGCTGGAAGCGCTGGGCTTCCTGCCCGCCACGCTGGTCGGTGCCGTCCTGCTGACGCGGCTGTTTGGTGCCCGTTGGCAGCAGGCCATGGTGGCCGGGACCGGACTGGCGGTGGGGCTCTATGTGCTGTTCGAGTTTGGCCTCGGCATGCCGTTGCCCAACGTACCCTGGTGGGGAGCTGCCTGACATGGATACCTTAGCGTTTCTTGCCCAGGGCTTCGCGGTCGCGACTCAGCCGGAATTTCTGCTGCTGGCGCTGATCGGTTGTGCGGTGGGCACCCTGATCGGCGCCTTGCCGGGACTCGGGCCGGTCAACGGGGTGGCCCTGATGATCCCGCTGGCGTTCAACTTCGGACTGGAGCCCACGGCGGCCCTGATCCTGTTGGTCAGCGTCTACTACGGCTGCATGTACGGGGGGCGTATCAGCTCCATCGTGCTCAATATTCCCGGTGACGAGCCGGCCATGATGACGACCCTCGACGGCTACCCCATGGCGCTGAAAGGCCGCGGTGGTGAGGCCCTGGGGCTGTCGGCGGTGGCGTCCTTCGTGGGGGCAACCATCGCCACCATCGGCTTGACCCTGTTCGCCCCGCTGCTGGTCGATCTGGCCATCAAGTTTGGGCCAGCGGAATACTTCGCGCTGTTCCTGCTGGCGTTTGCCACCATCGGCGGCGTGACCAGCGGTAGCTTCACCAAGAGTTTCATTGCTGCGTGCCTGGGACTGTTGCTGGGCACCGTGGGCATCGATCCGGTGTCCAGCGTCGCCAGATATACCTTTGGTACCTTCGAACTGTATGACGGCATCGATTTCATCGTAGCGCTGGTCGGCCTGTTTGCGATCTCCGAGTGTCTGGTGTTTCTGGAAAAACGCCACGATGCCGACAAGCCTCACGTCCAGCTGGGTTCGGCCTGGCCGGGCATGACGTCGTCGCTGTCCTGCAAGGGCAGCATTGGACGCGGCTCGCTGATCGGCTTCGTGTCGGGGGTGTTGCCCGGAGCCGGTGCCTCCTTGGGTAGCTTTCTCTCCTATATGCTGGAAAAGCGCTGGCTGGGGGCGAAAGGCGATTTCGGCAACGGCGACCCTCGCGGCGTCGCTGCACCGGAAGCCGGCAACAATGCCGCTGCCGGTGGTGCGTTGATTCCGATGCTGTCGCTGGGGATTCCTGGAAGCGGCACCACGGCGATTCTGCTGGCGCTGCTGCTGTCGATGAACATCACCCCGGGGCCGCTGCTGTTCGCGCAGCAGCCGGAGATGGTGTGGGGGCTGGTGGCGGCGCTGTTTATCGGCAACATCATGCTGCTGATCCTCAATGTGCCGCTGGTCGGACTGTTTGCTCGTGTGCTGCAGGCGCCCAGCTGGCTGCTGATGCCGATGGTGGTGCTGATCGCCTTCGTGGGCGTCTATTCGCTCAACAATAGTCCCTTCGATCTGTACATGATGCTGGCGTTCGGGGTGCTCGGCTATGTCCTGCGCAAGCTGGAGATACCGACCGTGCCGGTGGTGCTGGGCTTGCTGCTGGGCGGTCAGATGGAGTTCAACCTGCGGCGTGCCATGTCGATCAGCGGTGGCGACTGGAGCATCCTGGTGAACAGCGGGATTTCCATCGGCATCTATGTCTTCGCGGTGACGTTGATCATCGCCGGGGCTGTCTACGCCATGTTACTCCGGCGCCGCCTCAAGTAAGCCAGGAAGGCGCCAGGGCTGATGAGCGGCGGTATGCCCTGGGAAATTGGCTGAGCTCTCGGTGAGCGTGGCCTTGATGAGGGTGCTGGTGTCAGAATGGCGGTTCACAAGGAGGGAGCCGCCATGAAAACCATGAACTGGGAACGCCTGCTGGATCCGGTCCGATTGCACGATCCACGTGGCAGCACCCACGATGAAGTGGGGCGCAGTCCCTTTCACAAGGACCATGACCGGATTGTCTTTGCGGGTTCCTTCCGTCGCCTGGGGCGCAAGACCCAGGTGCACCCGTTGACCGACAATGATCATATCCACACCCGCCTGACGCATTCGCTGGAGGTCGGCTGTGTAGGCCGCTCGCTGGGCATGAGCGTGGGCGAGCTGCTGCGTGATCGCCTGCCTGCTTGGATCACCCCAGCGGATCTCGGCGTCATCATCCAGGCGGCGTGTCTGGGCCATGACATCGGCAACCCGCCCTTCGGTCACGCCGGCGAGTATGCCATCCGTGACTGGTTCAAGTGTGCCGAGAACAATGGTAGCGGCTTGCTCGACGGGCTGACGCCGCTGGAGCGTGAAGACCTGCTGACCTACGAAGGCAATGCTCAGGGCTTTCGCATCGTGACCCAGATCGAATACAACCAGTTTCGTGGCGGCATGCGCCTCAGCGCGGCGACCCTGGGCACGCTGTTGAAGTATCCATGGACAGTGACCCACGGTGGCCAGGCCGGCAAGTTCGGCTGCTATCAGAGCGAGCTTCCCGCGCTGGCACAGGTGGCGGAGCACCTGGGCCTGATCCCCCAGGGCGAGCATCGCTGGTGCCGTCATCCCCTGGCCTGGCTGGTAGAGGCGGCAGACGACATCTGCTACGCCTTGCTGGATCTCGAGGACGGGGTGGAGATGGACATCCTGGACTTTGACGAGGTGGCGGAAATTCTCACCCAGATTGCCGGGGGAGAGCCAGCGGACTATGCCGAGATGTGTCGCAATGGCGTGTCTCAGCGACGCCGTATCGCGGCGCTGCGGGGGGCGGCCATGGAGCGGGCCGTCACCGATGTTGGCAAGGTCTTCGTCGAACACGAGCAGGAACTGCTGTCAGGCACGCTGCAGCAAGACCTGTTGGAGCTGTGCCACCCGGACCTTGACTGGGGGGTGAAGCTGGCCAAGCAGCTGGCGCGCAAGCGGATCTTCCAGAACACGCGCAAGGCCAAGCTGGAAATCGGCGCCTACACGACGTTGGGCATCCTGCTGGAGGCGTTTATCGGTGCGGCGCATGAGCTGCATCACACCGGGCATTCGAGCTTCAAGCATCAGCGGGTATTGGCGTTGATCGGCGAGAATACGCCGCTGCCGTCCTGGTCCTTGTATGACAGCTACCGTCGTATGCTGGACTTCATCGGCGGCATGACCGATCACTACGCGGTAGACCTGGCCCAGGAGATGGGCGGCAAGCTGCGCGGGGATTAGGCGGACTTGCCCAGCGGCTTGCTGTCGGTGCAGGGCACCGCGGCGTTGACGCAGGCGCAGGTAGCGTGGGCCACCGGAGGTGCCGGCACGGTGGCGCCACGCGGTTTTCTCGTATACTGAGGGGGAAAAACATAACAAGGGATTGATTTGTGAAAACGCAGACGCCCCCCCACAGCGATCATGGCTTCGACGTGATCGACAAACCGACCTTCTTCGGTTCGCTGTTCCTTCTTCTTGCCGTCACTGTGCCCCTGGTGATCTTCCCCGAACAGGGCGCCACCTGGGTGCTGGCGGCCAAGAACTTCATTACCAATGAACTTGGCGTGCTCTATCTGGCGCTCGGGCTGGGCGCGAGCGGCTTCATGCTGTTTATCGTGTTCAGCGATATTGGGCAGATCAAGCTCGGAGACCCTGAAGAACAACCCGAGTTCTCGACGGTATCCTGGGCAGCGATGCTGTTCTGTGCAGGGATCGGAGCCTCGATCCTGTACTGGTCGATGATCGAGTGGATCTACTACTACCAGGCGCCACCGTTTCACGCCGACCCTCTGTCGCCGGATGCCGCTCGGTGGGCGGCGGCCTACGGCATTTTTCACTGGGGCCCGGTGGCGTGGTCAATCTATCTGATTCCGGCCATCCCGATCGCCTACTTCTACTATGTGCGTAATCACAGCGTGCTCAAGATCAGCGAGGCCCTGATGCCCGTGCTGGGTGAGAGTCGCGCCCATCGCTGGCCAGGCAAACTGATCGATGTGCTGTTCGTGTTTGGCATGCTCGGCGGCGGGGCCACCACGCTGGGCTTGGCGGCCCCGCTGATCAATGAAGGGCTGTATGAGCTGTTTGGTGTGCCCAAGACCCTGGCCGCGCGAATCTTCGTGCTGATGCTGTGCACCGCGATCTTTGGCTACAGCGCCTTTGTGGGGCTCAAGAAGGGGATCAAGGTGCTCTCCGACATCAACTTCTGGTTGGCCACCGGGCTGCTGGTCTTCGTCTTCGTCGTGGGGCCCACCGAGTTCATGGCCAGCACCGGATTGGACGCCTTGGGGCGGGTTCTCAGCAACCTGGTGCACATGGGCACCTGGACCGAGCCCTTTGCGCGATTCGAGAATTTCCAGTCCACTCACTTCCCCCAGGACTGGACCATCTTCTACTGGGCCTGGTGGCTGGTGTTTGCGCCCAGCGTGGGGCTGTTCATTGCGCGCATCTCGCGTGGGCGGACCATTCGCTCCATGGTGGCGGGATCGATCTTCTTCGGCTCCCTCGGCTGTGCCCTGTTCTTTATCGTGCTCGGCAACTACGGCCTCTACCTGCACCTGTCCGGCACCCTGGACCTGGTCACCATCCTCAACGAAGAGAGCGCCACGGCGGCCATCTTTGCCACCCTGTCGACCCTGCCGCTGAGCTATCTGGTGATTTTCGCCTTCACCTTGCTGGCCCTGATTTTCACGGCCACCACCTTCGACTCGATTTCCTACATCCTGGCAGCAGTGGTGCAGAAGGAGGTCGATGAAGAGCCGATGCGATGGAATCGACTGTTCTGGGCCTTCGCGCTGTCGTTCATGCCGGCGGTACTGATGTTCATCGGAGGCCTGGAGACCCTGCAGACAGCATCCGTCGTGGGTGGGGTGCCGTTGCTGCTGGTGGCGCTGCTGCTGTGTATCTCGACGGTGCGAGCGGCGCACTACGACCTGCGCTATCAGCCTGACTATACCGACAAGGAAATCTATATCGAGGAGTTCCCGGAGGATGACCCCTGGACCGAGGAAGGCACCTGGGAGCTTCCGGAAGGTGAACATCATGGCGTCAGCCATGATGATCGTCCCCATGTGGAGGGTGACCCCGGCAGTCATCCTTCTCGCCTGTAGTGGACGCGGCGCGGCGGCCCTTGTTGCGAGGGTCGTCGTCAGGCTGCCTGCGGCAGTGAGGGGGCGCCCAGATGCTCGAGAATGGCGGTTGGGACGGTGGTTTCAGGCGCGTCGATGCCCTGATTTCCGAACAGTCGGTTGAATTCGAGTACCATGGGGCGCCCCTCGACCATGGCAATGTCGAAGCCCGCGTGGTCGATGCCCAGCCGTGACGACAGGCGCTTTACCAGCGCTAGCGCCGCATCGGGCACTGGGTCGTGGCGGATTTCTCCACCTCGCGCCACATTGGTGCGAAAGTCATCCAGCGGACTCTGGCGCCAGTAGGCGGCCAGGATACGCTTCCCTACCACCACGATACGCAGGTCTCGGTCGATCGGCAGATAGCGTTGGGCGTAGAGCAGGTTCTCACTGGACAGATAGTCGATCAGCGCTTGCCGAGAGCGAATCAGGCTCACACCCTGCCCCATGGCACTGCGCACCCGCTTGGCCACAAAGGGGTAGCCAAAGCGTGCCTCCACGTCGTGTATCGCCTGGGAATTGACGCCCAGGATGGCAGTGTCTGGCGTCGCTTCCGGACAGCAGGCGCGGAAAGCGCGCGTCTGCTCTATCTTGTCATGGCCCAGGTGATAGGTTGCCAGGCTAGGGAAGACTCGTTGGCCAAGGCCATAGGCCAGGGCGTTGATCTGCCAGTACTCGGGGAACAACAGGGCGTCAGCTTCCGCCAATTCCTGGCGGTGCTCGTCCATGTGGTCAGGCTTGATATAGCGCGCCTGCGAGATCCCCAGGCTCCGTAACGGATCAAAGGTGATCAGCTTCATGAAACAGTTATCCAGAAAGACAACAGAGTGGAAATATCGAGGGCGCGCACCTTGCCAACTGTGGCGCGCCTTTGCAAGTCGCCTGCGGGGAGCTCGGATGACCTACGCGACGGTGGTGGCCGACAAGCCAGGTCAGCGTTGGGCTCTGTCCCTGTCCCTGTCCCTGTCCCTGGCGCTGGCCTTGGCCCTGGCAATGTTGGGGAGCGCGGTCGAGGCCCACGACGCGGAGGAGCAGCGTGCAGCGCTGCTGGATCTGGAGCAACCGCATTTTGACCATTATGTCCTGGCCTTGACCTGGCATCCCGGCTTTTGCGGCAGCCGTCGTCAGCCGCCGCGGGAATGTCGTGACCCCGCGTTGCTGGCGGGTACCGATGAGGGCTTTGTCTTGCACGGGCTATGGCCGTCTCGCCCAGATCGCTGGATCGCCCAGGGACTGAGTACGCAGGAATGGCAGCGGCAAGGGTGTTTCATCGAGCGTCCGAGACCGGCGGGAGACTTCTGTCAGGCGGGCCCCGCGATTGCACTGTCCGACAGTGCCCTGGAGCAGGAGCTGACGGCCGCCATGCCTGGTAGTGCCAGCTGTCTGGATCGCTACGAATACGCCAAGCACGGGGCCTGCATGGGGATGACGGATGACCAGTACTTTGATGGCTCGCTGGCCCTGGTGGAGATCGTCAACGACAGTGCGCTGGGAGCATTGGTGCGAGCACAGCGCGGTCGTACCGTGGCACGCCGCGATCTGATCGCTGCCTTCGAGGAAAGCTTTGGTCGGGGGAGCGGCCGTGCACTGGCGCTGGTGTGTGGTGGGCCAGGCAATCGCCTGCTGACGGAAATACGCGTCGGCATCGAGGCCGAGCACGTCGACGACTTCCCTGCCAGGCACAGCCTCGCGTCGGTGGCCTTCGGGCGCTGTCCGGCCCGCATCGAGCTGCGCCGCAACAGCTAGCGTTGCTCCGGTTAGACAGAGGGGCCCTCCAGATGGCTCAGCTCTCGCGTCAGGGCACGTTTCTGGAGGGCATCGATCACGCGGTCGTGGAGGACGGGGTCCATGGCCGTGTTAGCGGGGCGGGCGTCGGTCAGATGGGCTGCCAGGCCTTCGCCGCTGACGACCTGGAGGTCATCTGCGCTCACTTCACGCTCGATCTTCCAGCCTGGCAGCGCCAGGATCCCCTGTACCGGCACGGGCTGTCCCAGCTCACGGCACAGCCAGGATGCCACCCAGCGTGTGGCTTGCCGAGCCTTGCGCTGCGGACGGCGCTCTAGCCAGCCGGGGAAGCGCAGGCGCTCGTGCTCTACCACGACGGTATCCTGAACGTCGCCCGATGGACTGATACCCGGCGTACGTGCCCGCGTCTCGACCACGAAGACGCCGTAGGGAGTGATCGCGATATGGTCGATCAGAAAGGTGTCGGCCGGCACATCATGGAAGACGAAAAAGGGGTGAGCTTCAGGCCGGATAAGGCGTTCCAGCTCCTGCCCGACCGCCAGCTCACACGCCAGACCGAGCTTGATCCGGCGAATGCGTTGATAGTCACGCATCAAACGGAAACTGAATACGATGGCAAGCAGGGTGCACAGCACGCCGTAGAAGGCCCATTCCAGCCAGTTCTGGTGGCGTGAAAACAGCATGCGGCCCATGCCGTAGACGAGCGGAGTCAGCACCAGCACCGGCCCCAGGGCCGCATTCAAGAATAGACTGGCGAAGGCTCTGTCGAGGCGATCGCGCAGCAGCTGCCCTGGCTCTCGCAGGGGGTGTGCATCAAACGGGGAATGCACGCGCGGATCGTGCAAGCTGCGCAGCGCCACCACCACCGTCGCGGCGGCGGCCAGTGGAAACAGAAAGAACAGTGGCAGCAGGTAATCCAGCCAGGCCATCGGCACTCCTTGCCCGTAGCAGAATGTTGTCCATTGTAGACAATGAAGGGGCATCCGGGCCATGCGACCCTTGGACATGTAAACTGGTGGCGCCGGATAGCCAGGCAGATCCGGCCTTTGTTGTCTCTGATGAGGAGCCATCATGCCGGACGCTATCCGCCCGACATTGCTGCCAGCAGCTTTATCACCCAGCGCCCTGGTCGACTTCTGTCACCGTCATCGGCGCATTGCCGTGCTCAGTGGTGCGGGTATCAGCACGCCCAGCGGGATCCCCGACTATCGCGATGCCAAGGGGGACTGGAAACGCTCCCCGCCGATCGATCATCGTGACTTCATGGCCCACCATGGCGCAAGGCAGCGGTACTGGGCGCGGGCGCTGATCGGTTTTCGTGTGCTCAACGACGCCAAGCCTAACCTCGCTCATCGTGCCCTGGCCGAACTGGAGCGGCTCGGCAAGGTGTCCGGCATCATCACCCAGAACGTCGATGGCCTGCATCAGCGCAGTGGCTCCCGGCGTGTGATCGACCTGCATGGCCGCGCCGATCAGGTAGTCTGCATGCAGTGTGGTGCCCGCCAGATGCGGCATGCACTGCATACTGAGCTGGCGCGCCGTAACCCTGACTGGACCTTCGACCACTCCGGGATCGCAGCCGCCCCTGACGGAGATGCGGATCTGGAAGCCGACTTTTCACGCTTCGATGTGCCTGCCTGTGGGCGCTGCGGTGACGGTATCTGGAAGCCAGACGTCGTGTTCTTCGGTGACAATGTGCCTGCGGCTGTTGTGGCTGACGCCCGTGCCCTGCTCGATGACAGCGACGCCTTGCTGGTGGTGGGGTCGTCGCTGATGGTGTTTTCTGGTTTTCGCTTCGTGCGCGAGAGCGTCAAGGCCGGAAAGCCCGTCGCCTGCATCAACCTGGGCAAGACCCGTGCCGATGACCTGTTTACCCTGAAGCTTGATGGGGCCGTCGATCAGGTATTGCCGGCATTGGCAAGCCAGCTGGGTTCTGGCTAGCCGCGGTCTGGTTGTCAGGGCTGTGGTCATCAGGGCTTAGGCTATCAGGGCTTAGGCTATTAGGGCTGTCGCCAGCAGCGCGGTGTATCGTCAGAGGGGCGCCTAGGCTGCCACCTCTTTCTGCCTCTGCTCGCGGCTACCTCTCGTCGCGCACCAGGGATGCTTAGCCACCGGCCAGCTTGACCTTGAAGCCTTTTTTCTCGAGGGCTTCCTTCAGCACCTGACGATGATCGCCCTGGATCTCGATGATGCCATTCTTCAGGGCTCCCCCGGTACCGCAGCGCTTCTTCAGCTCCTTGGCCAGTGCCTTCAGTTCCTTTTCGGCCAGTGGCACACCGCTGATGGTGGTGACGCCCTTGCCCTTGCGACCGCTGGTTTCCCGGCGGATGCGCACGATCCCGTCCAGCTCTTCAAGGCGTGCCTGGTCAGCGATCTCATCACAGCGGCAAGCCTCCTTGGGCGCTCGACACTGCGGACAGATATCACCGTGCTCGGTGGAATAGACGAGCGATCCAAGTTGGTCCTTGAGCGATGGCATACGGACTCCTAGCGCGGCAGTGTCACAAACAGGTTGTCGATCAAGCGTGTGGCGCCGAGCCGAGCGGCCACCAGCAGAACGGCCTCGCGGGTATCGGCAGCCACGTGACCCAGATCACGACGGCGTAGCTCCAGATAGTCGGGCCTGAAACCCAGTGACTCAAGGCGTGTCTTGCCGTTTTGCAGGGTGCGAGCGACGTCTTCGCCCTGCTGCAGCGCCTGTTTCAGCTGCACCAGAGTGCCCTGCAGCTCAGCCGCGGTGGCGTGCTCGGCAGCGCTGAGATAACCATTTCGCGAAGACATCGCGAGGCCCGACGCCTCGCGTACGGTGGGGACGGCGACAATCTCGATGGGCAGGTGGAGATCGCTAACCATGCGCTGGATCACCGCGAGCTGCTGATAATCCTTTTCGCCGAAGCAGGCGACATCGGGCTGGACGATGTGAAACAGCATGCTGACCACGGTCGATACGCCGTCGAAGTGCCCGGGGCGGGAACCTCCGCACAGACCTTCGCTGACCCCGGGTACGCGAACCAGCGTCTGGCCTTCGAGTCCCTCGGGATACATGATCGCCGGTGTCGGGGTGAACACCATATCGCAGCCCGCCGCTTCCAGCTTGGCCAGATCGGCTTCCATGGTGCGCGGGTAGTTGTCCAGGTCCTCACTCGGGCCGAACTGCAGCGGGTTGACGAAGATCGAGGCGACGACCAGGTCACAGCGCTCTCGCGCTGCCTCGACCAGGGCCAGGTGGCCTTGATGCAGGTTGCCCATGGTCGGTACCAGGCCGATTCTGGCTCCGGCCAAGCGATGAGGTCGCAGCGCCTCGCGCAGGTCCGCGATGGCGGGGTGGACGTGCATGCTACTCTCCTAGAAACAGTGCTCTGCAGCGGGGAATTCGCGGCTGAGCACCGCTTCGTGGTAGCGCCGGAAGGCACCCTCGATATTTTCAGCCTCGGCCAGGAAGTTCTTCACGAAGCGCGGCGTGCGCCCGTGAGTGACTCCGAGGATATCGTGCATCACCAGGATCTGGCCGTCGGTGTCTGGGCCCGCGCCTATACCGATAACCGGGACCTCCAGGGCCTCGCTGACCGCGCGGCCCAGGCTGGCAGGCACGCATTCGAGCAGAATGACGGAAGCGCCGGCGTCGACCAACAGACGCGCGTCTTCCAGAATACGGGTGGCGGCTTCTGCTTCGCGGCCTTGAACCTTGTACCCGCCCAGTTGGTGCACGGTTTGCGGAGTGAGGCCGAGATGGGCGCATACCGGCACGCCACGTCGGGTCAGCTCGCGGATATCGTCCGCCATCCAACCCTCGCCCTCGACCTTGACCAGCTCTGCACCGGCGCGCATCAGCGCGGCGGCATTGTCGAGCAGGCGCTCGCGGCTCGGGTTGCCCATGAACGGCAGGTCGACCATCAGCAGGCTGTCACCCTTGCCGCGTGCGACGCAGCGAGTGTGGTAGAGGATGTCGTCCATGGTGACGGGCAGGGTACTGTCGTGTCCCTGCAGTACCATGCCCAGGGAATCCCCGACCAGCAGCACGTCGATACCGGCGCGGCCGGCGCTGGCGGCGAAGGACGCATCGTAGGCGGTCAGGCAGCTGAAGGGTTCACCGGCGCGCTTGCGAGCCTTCAGCGAGCTCAGGGTGACAGAAGTCATGGCGTGTTCTCGTGTTGGCAACAGGGCGTGCATCGTGGCCGCCCCTGAGTGATTACCGCGGATTGTTACCGATGGGTGAATCTGTGTCGATAGGTAACATTGACCAAGCGGGGGAGAGTCTTCAACTGTGTCTTAGTGAACCGGCGTCAACCGTCTACCGGGGAAGCCGTCAGCAGTTGCAGGTCGCCGCGGTGCAGGGCCTCCTCCATCTGCTGAGCAAGGCTGTCGAGGGTCCGCCCATCTGCCAGGGACAGCGCGGGATCGAGTTCGGCCAGCGGCAGGACGACAAAGGCACGGTGGGCGAGCTCTGGATGGGGCAATGTCAGCCGCGGGAGGGCAAGCGTGATGTTCGCCATCCACAAGAGATCCAGGTCCAGCGTGCGAGGACCCCAGTGGCGCTCTCTTCTGCGTCGATGGCGCTGTTCCAGCGCTTGCAGTTGATCCAGCAGTGCCAGCGGCGACAGCGCGGTCTCAAGCGTAGCAACGGCGTTGACGAAATCTGGCTGATCCTGGGGACCGACAGGCCGGCTGGCGTACAGGCGCGAGGCCGCCACGCGCCGGGTAAGCGGCAGGCCGTCGAGTTCAGCCAGTGCTGTCTCAACCTGCCTGCGCGGGTTTTCCAGGTTGCTGCCGAGGCCGATATGAGCGATGTAGCGTGCTGCCATCGGGCTCACTCATCCGAAGAAGGCGGGGTGCTGCGCGGCTTGCGACGGCGACGTCTGCGCTTGCGCGGTGCTGCGGTGCCAGCAGGGTCGGCTCCCACCTTGCCAAGCAGCCGGCGTTGTTCGTGCTCGTCGGCCTCCTGGAAGGCCGTCCACCAGTCACCCAGGCCCGGTGCGATCTCACCCGCGGCCTCGCGCAGCAGCAGGAAGTCGTAGGCCGCACGGAAGCGTGGGTGGTCGCGGGTCTGAAAGGCACGCTTGCCGCGACGCATGGGCAGCCGTTGCTGCAGATCCCAGATGTCTCGCATGGGCATGCTGAAGCGCTTGGGCAGGGACACATGCTGAAGCTCGCGGCTGATGACTTGCTGGGCAGCGGCCTGCAAGGCGGGCACGGGCGGCATGCCTTCGGCTTCAAGGTCCCGCTGGCGGCAGTATACCGGCCCCCACATAAAGGCAGCGAGCAGGAAGGCGGGCGTGACGGGACGATCATCGCGAATGCGGCGATCGGTACTTTCCAGTGCCTGTTCGATCAGCGCCTCAGCCCAAGGCAGCTCTTCCATGCACTCATCGGCCTCGGGGAACAGCATGGCGAACAGGCCGTAATCACGAAGTAGCCGGAAGGTAGCGAGCCCCTCTCCTGAGAGGAACAGCTTCAAGATCTCGTCGAACAGGCGCGCGGGCGGAATCTGCAGCAACAGCGGTGCCATCTCGGCGATGGGCGCTTCGGTGTCCGGCGCGATATCGAAGTCGAGCTTTGCCGCGAAGCGAATGGCGCGCAGCATGCGCACCGGATCTTCACGGTAGCGTGTTTCGGGGTCGCCAATCAGGCGCAGCGTGCGCGAGGCGATGTCATCGACGCCGCCGGCAAAGTCATGCAGCGTGAAGTCGGCAATGTTGTAGTACAGCGCGTTCACGGTGAAGTCGCGGCGCAGGGCGTCTTCCTCGATATTGCCCCACACATTGTCGCGCAACAGCAGACCATCATCGGATTGTGAGGCGAGGTGGTCGCCATGGTCATCACGCGGCTTGCCACGGAACGTGGTGACTTCGATGACCTCACGGCCAAAGCGCACATGCACGATGCGAAAGCGGCGTCCGATGATGCGTGAGTTGCGAAACAGCTGCTTCACCTGCTCGGGAGTGGCATCGGTGGCGACGTCGAAGTCCTTGGGGTCGATGCCCAACAAGGAGTCACGCAGACAGCCACCTACCAGGTAGGCTTCATAGCCTGCGTTGTGCAACCGGTACAGTACCTTGAGGGAGGCTTCGCTGAACTGGCGACGGGACACGGGGTGTTCGTCACGAGTGAGTACGCGTGGCATCGGCGGTCCTGCGACGGCTTCCTGAGCTCCAAACAGGGACTTCAAGTGTTCTCCTGGGCTCTGCAGAAAGCGGGTAAATCCTTTGATCATGCGGCGATATGGACTCGCGGGGGTCTGAAAGGTGTTGAGTGTAGCGGACGCTTTCTGCCTTGCAAAGCGCGGTCGCCTCAACGTCATGAGTCAGCCATAAGGGGCTGGCGCCGAAGTGGGCTGCCCAGCAGGCATGACGGTGGTGATTGCCGGATAGCAGAAGGGGAGGCCAAGGGCCTCCCCATCAAAGCAGGATGCAGCGTCCGTGCTGCTGATTCTTCTTCGTGATGGCGCATCGCCTTGAATACGCACCACAGTCACCAAGGAGGTTCAGGCAAGCAATGATATTGTTGTTATTGGCGCTCCTGACGGCGACCGCCTCGTATTCAAAACAATAATCCAACCACGACGGCATATGATGCCTCCCCTCGGCTTATTGTCATTGTTGCCGAGAGTGCGCTCTGACGACCTTGTTGCTTTTGTTGGTCGGTCGTCTGGGGCGCGTCGCGTCCTGGTACTCCGGGCTTCGTCGTATTGTTGTTGTTCGACGAATGTGCGCTGCGCTGGTCCCGTGTTGTTCTTGTTGTGGGGCCGCGTCGCCTAGTGCCCAATCCGCCTGCTTCATCATGAAGCGTTGTTGTTGTTAGGGCGGCGGATCTGATCGTGTTCTGACAGATTGTTGTTGTTGGCTGTCCACGATCGCCGGAATTTGTTGTTCTTGCCCAGACTTACTGCAGTTGTCGTGCCTACTTTGATTTTTTTCTTTTTAAACAGCGGCTTGTCCCTTTGTAGTTGGTTCGAGGCAAGCCGCCGGGTTGTTTGTGTTACCTCGGGCTACCCATTTTGGCGCACTCTTTTGGGTTGGATGGTAACAACCGGTGCATCAAGAGGTAGCTGGCGTGCAGGGCCTACAATGCCTGTATTGATCGCTACAGACACTTGCACCATGGTCGAATGAACCAAAGCAGGGGGCACGACAGGAGATCAGCGACATGCTGGCAGTGGAGTGTCTGGCGCCGATGAAAGCCCATTAGGCGCGACATCGGGCGCCATGTAGAGAGCGGCGCGGCATCGCGCGCCGGGTAGAGAGCGCCACGGCGTTGCCTCCAGCGCTGAAGGAAGACGTCACCTGGAGCGTACGCTGGTCATCACTGGCGTCGAGCAGGACGCTTTCGAGGTATACCGAGCCGTTGACGCCTTTCCCACAGGCATTTGCGAGAGATGCCCAGCTTGTTGGCGAGCTCGGTCTCGTTCATCTGGTCCTGGTGCTCCAGCACAAAGTGCTGAAAGTAGTTTTCCAGCGACAGGTCGTCGGCGTCACCCTGGACGTCGCTGCGCGCGACGTCATGCTCCGCCAGGTTGGCCGCCGTCGGCAGGGGATCGGCAAGCGAGCGTGGTGTGACGGGCATGGCAAGGCCCAGGTCATCTGGATGGATCAGCTGGCCCTCGGCCAAGATGACCCCTCTTTCCAGGGCGTTTTCCAGTTCCCTGACATTGCCGGGCCAGGGGTAGTCCGCGATATCCCGACGTGCGGCACGCGATAATCTCAGCTCCTCCCTCGCATGACGCTTGCAGGTCTTCGCCAGCAGGGCATCGGCGATCTCGAGGATATCGTCCTCGCGCTCCCTCAGCGGAGGAAGGTCGATCTGCATCACATTGAGGCGGTAGTACAGGTCGAGCCGGAAGTCACCGCTTCGCGACAGCGCCCGCAGGTCGCGATGGGTCGCTGCGACAAGCCGCACGTCCACGTGCCGGGTCTCCACCGAGCCGATGCGGCGAATCTCTCCTTCTTGCAGCACCCTGAGCAGGCGCGCCTGGGCATCCAGGGGCAGCTCGCCAATCTCGTCCAGAAACAGGGTGCCGCCATGGGCGGCTTCAACCAGGCCGGTGCGGGCTGCGCTGGCGCCGGTAAAGGCCCCTTTTTCGTGGCCAAACAGCTCCGACTCGATCAGCGTTTCAGGAATCGCTGCGCAGTTGACGCAGATGAGCGGCGCGTTGGCACGCCGGCTTTGCTGGTGCAGTGCTCGGGCGACCAATTCCTTGCCGGTCCCGGATTCGCCCAGGATCAGTACCGTGACATCCGCTGGTGCGGTCTTGCGGATACGGGTATAGACCGTCTGCATGGCAGGGCAGTTGCCGATCATGGTGCGCCGCTGGCCCGCCTCGTCGGCAACCGCGGGCGGGCTGCTGCGCTGGCTGGACTGGCGGTGGAGGATGCGGGCAACGGTTTCCAGCAGCTCATCATGATCGAACGGCTTGGCCACGTAGTCGACAGCGCCTTGTTTCAGGGCCTCCACGGCGGAGCGCATGCTGGCGTAGCTGGTCATGATCAGCACCGGGCATGGCGAGGCCAGGGCAATCAGCTCGGTGCCGGGGGCTCCAGGCAGGCGCAGGTCGCTGATAATCAGGTCATAGGCCTGCAAGTCGCGCTGCTGGGCCTGTTCGACCGAGTCGGACTCCTCGACGTGGTGGTCATGTCGCGCCAGCAGGCGATGCAGCGCGGAGCGGATGATGGCTTCGTCTTCAACGATCAGGATTCGGCTCATGGGGTGCGGCGTCCTGGGCGGATCGATGGACAACGGGTGAACACAACCATACCTGAATTCGGGTCCCTCTGGCCTGCCCTGGCAGAGGCGATATGACCTCTACCTTGCCGTCATGTTCGGCGACGATGCTGACGACCAGCGCAAGCCCCAGGCCGGTTCCCTGGCCGGGAGGCTTGGTGGTGGCGAACGGTTCGAACAGTCGTTCGCGGATCTTCGGGTCGATCCCTGGTCCGGCGTTGGTCACGCTCAGCCACGGACCTTCTTCACCCTGGCCTGCATCGATGAAGATGCTGTCGGTGGTGGGGCAGGCATCGCAGGCATTGGTGAGCAGGTTGACCAATACCTGTAACAGGCGTTGCTGGTCGCCATACACCTCGACGTGCGGGGCGCAACGATTGGCGTGCTCCAGCGTGGCGTCGGGGCGGGACAGGCGAAGCAGGTGCAGCGCCTGGTCGGCCAGCTGCCTGGCTGACACCGTAGTGAATGCGTTGCCGCCGACATGTCTGCCGCCGTGGGCAAACCCCACCAGCGAGCCGACGATTCGCGAGACGCGTTCGGTCAGCACCTGGATCTGCTGGGCCGTCTCCAGCACGTGAGGGTCCGAGGTGTCGTAGCGCAAATTCTGAGCCAGTGAGGAAATTCCGGTGATTGGATTGCCGATCTCGTGGGCGACCCCCGCGGACATCTGCCCGATGGACGCCAGGCGGGCGGCATGGATCAGCTCGTTTTCCAGCCATTTCATCTCGCTGTGGTCTTCTATCAGAATGACGGTGCCACCGGCGCTATCCGCGGGAGCCTCGGTATCCAGTCGGGCCCGAAGCAGGCTGATGTAGCGTTCGCCCTGGGGCAGCGTCATGGCGTGGTGATAGACCCGTTCACGCTGTCCTGCCAGCACGTCCCCAAGCAGCGTGTTCCAGGGTGTCGGCAGGGCTGCCCGGTGCGCCCCGATCACCTCTTCTCCTGCAATGCCGGTGAGCTCGCTGAGGGCGTCGTTCCACATCAGGATCTCGTCATCGTCGCCGAAGGCGCACAGACCAACCGGAAGTCGGGCCAGCATGTGGCGGTGATGACGACGCAGCTCGTCCAGCTCACGGGCCATGCCGGTAAGGCGCGAACGGTAGTCCTCCAGCCGGTGTTCGACGAAGTGGATATCCTCCCGGGCCGGGGGGCCATCATGGCGGTAGGGAAGGTAGTGATCGACGATATCCTGGGCAATCGATGGCCCCATCAGGCCCGAGAGATTGGCCTGGATCCGCTCGCGCAGTCGTCTCAGGGCATAGGGCCTGGCATCATTGGCCGACAGACGCAGGCTGGCCAGGGCCTGGTTGACCTCGCGCTCGGCGACGTCTTCACCCAGGGCGCTAGCCAGGCGCTTCTTGGCGTCATCACCATCGGCGATGGACAGCGGCAGCCGCTTGTGGCGAATGACCGCATCGACCGAGCAGGCTTCGGCAGCGGCACGCTCCTGTGGGGACGTGGACGAGGCCAGGGACACCAGAATCAGGCTCAGGGCATTGAGCCCCAGCGAGGTCAGCGATACCTGATACCAATCGGGTAGAGGGGCAAGGCTGTCGCTACCCAGCAGACTCAGCAGGAGGTCAAGCGGTGCCAGCAAGGGGGGCAGCGGGGTAATCAAGGGCAGCCATAGCCCCAGGCACCATACCAGGGTACCCAGCCCGAGCCCCGTCATCACACCCTTGCGGTTGGCTCCCGGCCAGTACAGCAGCGCCAGCAGACCAGGCAGGCATTGAGCCATACCAATCACCGAGACCAGGCCCAGACGTGTCAGTTCGGTGGAAGCATCGACCGCCTGAGAGAAGCCCCACCCTGCGAGAATCACGGTGGCAATCAGGGCGCGTCTTAACCATCGCAGGCGACGGTAGAGATCGGGCTGTTCCACCGGGGGGTGGGCGATCAAGGCCAGATGGTTGAGCATCATTCCGGCCAGGGCCAGTGCGGTGAGAATCAGCGTGCCGCAGGTAGCGGCCAGCAATGCAATGAACGCTATCGCCAGCACGCTCGGTGATGTGGACAGTGCGAAGATGGCGTAGGTGGCGGTCTGAGCGCTATCGGCGACTCCCAGCCGCTGTGCGCCCCACAGGATCAGTGGCACCGGCAGGGCCAGCAGCAGTAGCAGCAGTGGCACTCCCCAGCCTGCCGCCAGCAGAGTGCGGCGACTCAGCGGCCGAGCGAAGCTGATATGGAACATGTGGGGCATCAACAGGGCGGAGCCAAAGAACAGCAGCAGCAGGGTTCGCCACTGGGCAGCATCCAGCTGGTGCGCCTGCTTCAGGTCGGCAGCCGGGCCTGATAGCCACTGTTCCAGCTCCCCTGGACCGGAAAAAATGGCATACAGCGCATAGGCCCCGAGCGCGAGGAAGGCGGCCAGCTTGATCAGCGATTCGACCGCCATGGCAGCGGTGAGACCATCGTATCTGCGGTGCGCGTGGGTGTGACGGGCACCGAAAAGAATCGCGAACAGCGTGATAATCGCGCAAAAGCACAGTGAGAGTAGCCAGGCGGGGGCCGCTGCGGTGACATGCTGGATGGCTTGTCCCATGGCCTGCGCCTGCATGGCCACCAACGGCATGGCGGCGGTCAGGCTTAATAGCGTGACGCTGGTGCCGACCCAGCGTGAGCGAAAGCGAAAGGCAAACAGGTCGGCCAGGGACGACAACTGATGGGTGCGTGCCAGGCGCTGCAGCGGGACCAGCAGCACAGGGGCGAGCAGAAAGCTGCCGGCGGCCCCAAGCGAATATGCCAGATAGCCGTAGCCCCACTGCCAGGCGACACCGATGCTTCCCGCCAAGGCCCAGGCATTGGCGTAGACCCCCAGGGCGAGAATGCCGACGAGGGGGCTTCGACTCCAGCCGGCGGGAACCCAGTGGCGTTCTACTGCGGTGGCGACGGCAAACAGCACCACCAGATAGCCGAGACCCAGTAGCGTGACGGCGGCAGCTTCAGCGTTCATCCAGGGCCCGTTTCTGCTCCAGCCACAGGGTCAAGGCGATCAGCACACCCCAGATGAGAAACGGGCGGTACCAGGCACTGCCCTGTTGGCCCCAGCCGGTCATTAACAAAGGGGACAGCAAATAGCCACAAAACACCAGCAACAGCATGACGCGATAGACGTACACGTTAGTCTCTCCGTCCCGGCAATGGGCGATGCGCTGCACGGATCAGGCCCATGGCGCCGAGCCCTGAACCCTGAGCACTCTCCTCTGAGCACTCTCCTTCAGGTCCAGGGTGTGCCCGTGCCCGCGCGTGGCCACCGTTACTCGGACGCTGTCACACCCAGCAGATCAGCGGATATGGCATGCGTCTCCATGGCGTCAGGGCGCCATGCCCTGCAGGCGCTGAGGAGCTGTTCGGCCACCGGCGCTGAGCGTGAGGCCGGGTCAGGGCGTTGGCCCAGGCAGGCCAGGGTGGCGTACAGCAGCTGGCGAATCTCGCGCTCAGTATCAGGTAGCGGCTTGGCCAGGTTCTGTTTGGACAGCTTCTGCCCATCCTGCCCCATTACCAGCGGCAGGTGAAGATAGCTCGGCGGCTCAACCCCCAGAGCATGATAGAGCTGGAGCTGCCACGGGGTGTTGTCCAGCAGGTCCAGGCCGCGCACCACGTCGCTGATGCCTTGGTCGATATCATCCACTACCACCGCGAGCTGGTAGGCCCACAGGCCATCCTTGCGCTTGAGCACCACATCGCCCAGCGCTGCGGGGTCGAAGCGCTGATAGCCCTGAACACGGTCCTGCCAGCTGACAGGGCGCGTGCCCAGATCACTGCGCAGCCGCCAGGCACAGGCGATGTCGGGGCGTCGAGTGCCTTGGCGGCACCAGCCTGGGTAGATCCCGTAATCTCGCCATTGGCGACGCGAACAGCTGCAGCGGTAGGCCATGCCCTGCTGGGTAAGTCTGGCAAGCGCGGCCTCATAGGCGTGATCTCGTTGGCTCTGATAGCGAACCTCGCCGTCCCACTCGAGGCCAAAGGCTTCCAGCTGCCTGAGGATGGTGTCGGCAGCGCCAGCCGGGCAGCGCGGTGGGTCAACGTCCTCGATCCGCAGACTCCAGCGCCCTGCCTGGTGACGTGCATCCAGGTAGCTGGCGACGGCTGCGACGAGTGAACCCGCATGCAGTGGGCCTGAAGGTGTGGGGGCAAAGCGACCGTGGACGTGGGGCATGGAGCATCAACCCTGGTCGAGTGAAGGGCGAGAGGGATAGCGTGAGCGCGGCACGTCGCGTTCGGCAGATACGCAAGCGGGCACCCGCAGGTGCCCGCTTGGCGAAGGGACCGGCCCGGGGGGGTCAGCCGCCGAGCTGTTTTTCCTTGAGCTCGGCCAGTGTCTTGCAGTCGACGCACAGGGTGGCGGTCGGACGGGCCTCGAGGCGGCGGATGCCGATTTCGACGCCGCAAGCCTCACAGAAGCCGTAGTCGTCCTCGTCGATCGCTTCGAGGGTTTCGTTGATTTTCTTCAGCAGCTTGCGCTCGCGGTCGCGGGTACGGAGTTCAAGGCTGAAGCCTTCCTCCTGGGTAGCCCGGTCGGCAGGATCAGCGTAATTGTTGGCTTCTTCCTGCAGATGACGAACGGTGCGATCAACCTCTTCCATCAGCTCCTGCTTCCAGCCCAGCAGGATCTGTCGGAAGTGCTCGAGCTGCTTCTCGTTCATGTACTCTTCGCCCGCGGCCGGCTCGTACGGGATGAACTTCTTGGGCGCTTCCGGCTTCTTCTGTGCAACTGGCATGGGATTGCCTCATTACTTTAGTGACTGCTGATCAATACCCCACGCAAGGCTAAGGTATCTCACGCCAAAGGGAAGGTTGTTTAGCTGATATTTAGCCTGAGTGCAACACTTTTGAGCGCTGTCCGCCGGTTTTGTGCCCAAAGTCTTAGGGGTTTCTCGATCAGGACAAGGAAGCCCCGTTTTCTGGCGGTGGGGAGGTGGCGACGGACGGCGCCGTGATTCCATGTTTCAATATGTGAGTTGGACCATGGGAAGTTGCCCAGGTTCGCCAGCAACCCCCTTGTTGGAGAAGTCGTCATGAGCTGGAATGCCCGGGTCGAGGGTGTAGCGCCGTTTCGCGTGATGCGTTTGCTTGAGTTGGCACAGCAGCGTGAAGCCGCCGGAGAAGATGTGATTCACCTTGAGGTCGGTGAGCCGGATTTTGAGACGCCCGCGCCGATACGCGAGGCCGGCGCCCGAGCGCTCGAGCAAGGCCATACCCGCTACACCCCTGCCACCGGCATTCCCGCCCTGCGGGAGGCGATCGCCCAGCACTATGCCGAGCAGTTTGCGGCCGAGGTCTCACCGCAGCGCATCATTGTGACCCCGGGGGCTTCCGGGGCCCTGCTGCTGGCCAGTCAGCTGCTGGCGGGGGCCGGAGATCGGGTGTTGATGGCAGACCCTAACTATCCCTGCAACCGGCACTTCATGGCGTTGGCTGGGGCAGAGGTCGATGCGGTGCCTGTAGGCCCTGATAGCGCGTGGCAGCTGAATGCCGCTCTGGTTGAGCGCCATTGGCAGACGTCGACGCGGCTGGCCATGCTGGCATCCCCCTCCAATCCTACTGGCCACGTGCTTGATCGGCAGGCGCTGGCGGACGTGGTGAGCTGCGTTGCCGAGCGGGGCGGGGAGCTGTTGGTCGATGAGATCTACCAGGGGCTCAACTATGGCGTAGCGCCGCAATCGGTGACCTCGCTGACGGATCGAGCCTTCGTGGTCAACAGCTTCTCCAAGTACTTCGGCATGACCGGCTGGCGCCTGGGGTGGTTGGTCGCGCCTGAGTCGGCCGTGGAGCCGCTGACACGATTGGCGCAGAACGTCTTTCTGGCGGCGTCTACGCCGGCACAACATGCTGCGCTGGCGGCCTTCACACCGTCCTGCCTGGCATTGCTCGAGGAGCGTCGGCGCGAGCTTGGCGAACGGCGTGATGCCTTGCTCAAGGGACTGGCGACGCTTGGGCTGGCACCCTCTTTGCCTCCCCAGGGAGCGTTTTATCTGTGGCTGGATATTTCCGCCTACAGTCACGACAGTGAAGCCTTCTGCCGGCGTCTGCTGGAGGAGGAAAATGTCGCCATTACCCCAGGCACCGACTTTGCCCTGAGCGGGGGGGAGCATCATGTCAGAATCGCTTTCACCACGGGGATTCCGCGCCTGCATGAGGCGGTCGAGAGGCTGTCGCGGTTTCTGGCGAGGCACGGCTGATGGACTATCCGCCGCTGGTGGGGGGCACCCTGCTTCGACGCTACAAGCGTTTTCTGGCCGACGTGCGTCTCGATGATGGCCGAGAGGTGGTGGCGCATTGTCCCAACACCGGGTCGATGCGCGCCGTGAACGTTCCTGGGGCTCGGGTGTGGCTGTCGGCCAGCGACAATCCGGCGCGCAAGCTGGCCTGGACCTGGGAGCTGATCGAACTGCCTGATGGTGACGGCGGCTCAGGAGTGTCACTGGCCTCGGTCCATACCGGGCGCGCCAACCGGATCGTCGAGGAGGCATTGGTCGAGGAGAAGGTGGTCGAGCTGAGGGGCTATGCCCAGTTGAAGCGTGAGGCCAAGATCGAGGATGCCCGCCTGGATTTCAGGCTGGATGACCCGGCTCGCCCACGCTGCTACGTCGAGGTCAAGCAGGTCACGCTGCGCGAGGATGATGGGCATGGTTACTTTCCCGACGCCGTCAGCGAGCGCGGACGCAAGCACCTTGAGACCCTGGCGCGGCTGGCCTCCCAAGGAGAACGGGCGGTGCTGCTGTTCCTGGTGGCCCATGAGGGCATCGATGACGTGGCGCCGGCACAACACCTGGACCCAGGCTACGCCAGCACCCTGCAACGGGTGACAGGCACTGGCGTCGAAGTGCTGGCCTATCGGATCTGTGCCTCACGGGATGTGCAGGGGAGGCCTCTGGCGCTGTCGCTGGACACGTCGTTGCCGGTGCGTGTCGACGGTCGCTACCCGCAATCCCGTTAGGCGACGCTGGGGCGTCTCGCTGGCGTCATGGTGACGGAGCCGGCTGGCACTCTGGCAGGGCCGCCAGAAAGCGTTCTATCGCAGAGGACCCGCGGGCATCGCCTGTGACCTGCTGCCACCAGTGACGGTGAACGCCCCTGATTCTGACCTGTACCTCAGGTATGCCGATGACCTGCGCCATGGCCATGCGATGCAGGCCCTTGTTGATCTTGACCAGATGCCCGTGGCGGTTGATGGCCGCCCCCAGCCGGTCTTTGCCCAGCCCCGCGTCAAAGCCAAAGCAGGCCATGGCCTCCATATACAGCAGGTAGCGGCGCAGGTAGGCCAGAATTCTCTCCGGGCGATCCAGCACCATGCCATCCGAGTGAGAGGCGACCGGTTTGCCGTGTGCCAGGCGCTCGGCCAATTGGTGGTAGCTGCGGCTGCCGCTGGGGGCGCGGCGGTGTTCCCAGATATCGGCGATAAAGTGCATGCGTCGGCTCGACAACGCATGGGTGGTGGGAATATCCCAGTCCCCATCCCATAGCAGCTGGTCGCTGATGCGATGGCGTTGACGTCGGTCGGGGAAGGACCGCGGATAGTGCACGTGCTGCAGCAGCCGGCGAGGATCCACGTTGACATCCAGGGCATCGGCGTAGCGAGCTTCGATGCCGCGACGGGGCAAGCCCCGCTGCTCTATACGTTGGCTGCCGAGTGCCTGGTTGAGCCAGGCGCTCAGCGCTAGCTGCTCCATCGGCAGCGTCAGCGAGCGGTTGACGACAACTTTGGCACGTTGCGCCAGCCTGGACAGACTCATGCGTGGGCCGAGGCTGGGGTCGAACAGGCTGGGGTCTGCCGGTTCGCCGCTGGGTGTAAGAGGCATGTCCCGCCCCGCATTCAGCAGGCTGATGGCCGTGCAAAGCCGCGCTTTCAGTGCGCTATCCACCGCTGCCGGGGGAAGCTGCTGATACAGCGCCAGCAGGCTCTCAGGCGACGGCGATGGCGGCCGGCTCAGGGCCACCGGCAGGCTCACTTGATCCACATCCAGCTGCCATTGGGTGAGCGTGGGTGGCGCCGCGATGGCTTGGCATTGACTGGCAAGGCGCGAGGCGAAAATCTTGATCAGCCACTGGTGAGGCGACTCGAGAGAAGGCTCGAACCGCCAGACGTTATGCCAGGCAATGACCAGGGTGTCATGAATGACGTCTTCCACGTCCTGGGCGGTCTCGAGAAACTGCTGGGACACGGCGCTGAGGTGAGGAACGACCAGGCACGCCAGGGACTCGAGGCCCTGCGTAGCGCCTGCAGCGCACTCATTCAGGGCATCGCCTAACGCTGTTGTTACGGGCGGCGCAGGTTGCTTG
The DNA here is from genome assembly GCF_019800795.1 of Halomonas sp. DP3Y7-2. Lineage (NCBI taxonomy): Bacteria > Pseudomonadati > Pseudomonadota > Gammaproteobacteria > Oceanospirillales > Halomonadaceae > Halomonas > Halomonas sp. DP3Y7-2. The sequence goes on along the minus strand of NZ_JAHVKJ010000001.1, from coordinate 9,167 downwards.
TCAGTATCACTGGTCACGATAGAACCGTTGTACAAAGCTCAGGGTTTCAGGAGCGGCGTTGCGATCCAGCTGGAGCAGCAGGCGAAAACGCATGGGGGCGCTGGTGTCGATGCTGAAGGTGGCGTAGCGCGAGATACCGTTACCTTCGCGCAGGGTACGAAAGGCCAGAGGGGTGTCATGGCTGGTGCCGACCACCGAGACGCTACCCTCCGTCGCGACGTTCAGCGCCTCGCCATCAGCGTCTCTCACACTCAGGGTAATCAAGCCCTGGTGAGGAGAGCGCTGGATACCGAGACGCCGTGACACTTCCTCGGGCAGGGCATTGCTGGCCATCACCCCGTAGTGAGCCTCGACATCGCCAAAACGCTCGAACTGCTGAGCGCTTGCCGTGGTGGTCAGGATCAACAACAGTGCCAGGGTTGCCGCGTAACGCCAGCCTCTGCCCTTCATGCTTGCCTCCTTATGTCGCAGTGGCTCCGTGTCGCACTAGCTCAGTGCCACAGTAGCCCAGTACCGCGATGGCTCAGTCGTTGCGAGTCACGCGGAAAATGGCAATCTCTCCAAACAGGTTGGGCCACAGCCGCGACAGGCGTCTACCCTCGTGATCCTTGATGCCGACCGCGCGATCGATAATGGTTAGTCCCTTGTCCCGGCACAGCGCTTCGAAGTCGTTGAAGGTGGACAGGTGAATGTTGGGCGTGTCGTACCAGGCGTGGGGCAGCGACTTCGATACCGGCATGTAGCCGCGAAGCCCCAGGTGCACGCGATGACGCCAGTAGGCGAAGTTGGGGAAGGTAATGATGCACTCTCGAGCCACACGCATCATCTCATCCAGCATCAGGTCAGGCCGCCGCAGGGCCTGCAGTGCCTGGGTCATGATGACCAGGTCGCAGGCATCATCTTCGAAGTTGGCCAAGCCATCGTCCAGGTTCTGTTCGATGACGTTGACGCCCTTCTCGACGCAGGAGGTGATGCCGTCCGGGTCAATCTCCAGGCCGTAGCCGGAGACGCCTTTGTCGCGCGCCAGGGCGTGGAGCAGCGTGCCATCACCGCAAGCCAGGTCGAGCACATGAGCCCCTTCGGGGACCCAGCCGTGGATCAAGGTCAGGTCAGAGCGCATGGTCGTTCTCCTGGCGGGAGGTCAGTCCAAGGTCGTTGGCGACACGCTGCATGAACCCGGCGAAGACCGCCTGATAGCGGGGTTCCGGCATCAGGAAGGCATCGTGACCGTGGGGTGAGTCGATATTGGCAAAGCTGACCGATTTGCCGGCCCGAATCAGGGCGTTGACCAGCTCCTTCGACCGCGACGGCGGGAAGCGCCAGTCGGTGGTGAAGCTGACCACCAGAAAGGGACATTGAGCCGGGGCCAGCGCCTTGGCCAATTCGCCCTGGTGGGGGGCGGCGGGATCAAAGTAATCCAGGGCCTTGGTCATCAGCAGGTAGGTGTTGGCGTCAAACGAGGTGGAAAAGGCGTCGCCCTGATAGCGCAGGTAGGACTCCACCTGAAACTCGACGTCGAAGCCGAAATTGAGATCATCGCTGCGCAGGTCTCGACCGAACTTCGAGCCCATGGCGTCTTCCGACAGGTAGGTGATATGTCCCACCATGCGCGCCAGCTTCAAGCCGCGGCGTGGCAGCGTGTCATGATCAGCGTAGTGGCCGTCATGAAAGTCCGGGTCAGAGCGGATGGCCTGCCGGGCCACCTCGTTGAAGGCGATATTCTGTGCCGACAGTTTCGGTGTAGCGGCGATGACGACCGCATTGGCGATACGCTCTGGATAGGCGAGCGACCATTGCAGTACCTGCATGCCTCCCAGGCTACCCCCTACCACGGCTGCGAAGCGGGTGATACCGAGGCGGTCGGCAAGGCGTGCCTGGCTGTCGACCCAGTCGCATACCGTGACCATGGGAAAGTCGGGGCCCCAGCGTTGACCGGTTTCCGGATTGATGCTGGAAGGACCGGTGGAGCCATGGCAGCCGCCGAGATTGTTCAGCGAAATCACGAAGAAACGGTCGGTATCGATGGACTTGCCGGGGCCAATGTGGGCATCCCACCATCCTGGCTTGCGGTCGCTGTCGTCGTGGTATCCCGCTGCGTGGTGGTGACCTGACAGGGCATGGCAGATGAGGACCGCATTGCTGCGGTCTTCATTGAGCGTGCCGTAGGTCTCGTAGACCAGATCATAGGTCGTGAGCGTCTTGCCGCAGACCAGCGGCAGTGGGTCGTCGAAGTGCGCCATTTGCGGCGTCACCAGTCCGACCGAATCGCGAGTAGGCTCGGGCATCAGTCGTATGTGTCCAGTGCAAGTTGGTGTTGTCGTGGGCCTGACGTCTGCGGTACTACAGACCGACCAGCATGCCGGAAATACCGGCAGCGCGAACCAGCGAGCCCACCACGATCCCATCGATCAGATTGATGCCGATGAAGACCACAATGGGTGACAGGTCCAGCATTCCCAGTGGCGGAATGACGCGACGGACCGGTGACATGATCGGCTCGACCAGTTGCATCACCAGCAGCGCGCCGGGGTGGCTGGCGTTAGGCGCGACCCAGCTTAGAATGATCATCACGATCAGCGCGAAGAAATAGATCTTCAGAATGGCGCTGGCCAAGGCGGCAACGCCGGCAATGGCAAGTCCGTCCAGGTTGGGCATGCCCACGCCAGCCAACTGCAGCAGAATGACGATACTGATCACCTTGACCAGAAAGCCTGCCGCCAGCGTCGCCAGGTCAAAGCGCCCCATCACCGGCCCAAGAACGCTTTGAAAGGGGCGGACTACGGGCTGGGTGATCTTGACCACCGACTGGCTCAGCGGGTTGTAGTAGTCGGCCCGTGATGCCTGCAGAAGAAAGCGCAGCATCAGCAGGAACATGAAGATGTTGATCAGGGTGTTGACCAGCAGCAGGCCGGCATTTCCCAGTTGACTGCCCATGTGGGCTCCTCCGTCTTGGTTTAACTCTTGCCGAGTTCGGCGGACATTTCCTTGGCACGCTGGGCGCAGGCCTGCATGGCGCCATCGACCGCTTGCCGCAGTCCTGACTGTTCGAGATGCTCTATGGCCTTTTCTGTGGTGCCGCCCGGCGACATCACGTTGCGCTTGAGCTCACCCGGGGGCTTGTCACTGCTCATGCCCATCGCGGCAGCACCGTAGGCGGTCTGCATGGCGAGTCGGCGTGCAGCATCGGCATTGAGCCCCAGCTTGATGGCCGCTTCTTCCATCGCCTCGAACATCAGGAAGAAGTAGGCAGGAGCGCTGCCAGATACCGCCGTGACGGCTTCCAGTAGCGACTCCTCATCGACCCACTCGACGATACCAACAGCGCTCATCAACTCACTGACCGCGTCGCGTTGTTCGTCGGTGACGCGCGAGTTGGCATAAAGACCCGAGGCGCCCTTGCCGACCAGCGACGGAGTGTTGGGCATGCAGCGCACAACAGGCAGGTCGCCACCCAGCCATTGTTCCAAGGTCTCGGCGCTGAGGCCAGCGGCGACCGACATGATCAGCGGTTTTTTCGCTTGAATGCCGTCTTTCAGGGTCTCGCATACCTGTCGCATGATCTGTGGCTTGACCGAAAGCACCACCACATCGGCATCCGCGATGGCGGCCATGTTATCGGTGGTGGTGCGAATGCCCAGGGTGTCGGCGAGGGGGGCAAGGGTACTCTCTCGTGTGGCGGTGGCGGTGATGGCGTCGGCGGGATAGCCGCTGTGGACCATTCCGCCGAAGATCGCGCTTGCCATGTTGCCGGCGCCGATGAAGGTCACGTTACGGGCCATGCGGTGCTCCTTGGATGTTGAGCCGATGTTTGTGCCGGTGTTGAAACCGGTGTGGGAACCGCTGTCGACATCTCGAGCGATGCAGATGCCGTGCCGCAGTCCAGGGGCTGAGACCTGTGCTGCTGTTCGCTACTGGCGCGAGCCAAAGATGGCCGTGCCCAGCCTGACCATGGTGGCGCCTTCTGCGATGGCGGCCTCCAGGTCTGCGCTCATTCCCATGGATAAGGTATCAAGTGGCGCTTGCGGCAGCTGTTCGCGCAACCTAGCGAGTGCCGATGCCAGCTGTCGAAAGGGCTGGCGCTGGGCCTTGGTGTCGTCACAGGGGGCCGGTATGGTCATCAGCCCGCGTAGCTGGAGGCCGGGCAGGGCGGCGACCTGCGCCGCCAGCTCGGGAAGATCCTCAAGGCCTACGCCGGACTTGGACGGCTCGTTGCTGACGTTAACCTGCAAGCAGATGTTCAGGGGCGGCAGGTGTGCAGGGCGCTGCTCGCTCAAGCGTCTGGCGATCTTGACGCGGTCAACGCTGTGAACCCAGGCAAAGTGCTCGGCAACGTCACGTGTCTTGTTGGACTGCAGCGGCCCGATGAAATGCCAGCAGATAGCGTCACAGTCTGCCAGCGCCTTCTGCTTCTCCAGCGCTTCCTGCAGATAGTTCTCGCCGAAATCGCGCTGACCCTGCTCATAGGCCTCACGGATCATGCTGGCGGGCTTGGTCTTGCTGACAGCCAGCAACAGGGCATCGTCAGGCCCACGCTGAGCCGCTTCAAGCGCCCGCAACATGCGTGTTTGGGCTGAGATCAAGGATTCAGTGATCGTCGTGGTCATCGGCCTGGGTCTGTCCTATGGTGGGGCTCCCTGCCCTGGATCAGGGCGTAAAGCCTGGTAAGCCCATGGATATTACCGAACTGCTGGCACTCTCGGCAAAGCAGGGCGCCTCGGATCTTCACCTGTCCGCGGGGTTGCCGCCCATGATGCGGGTCCATGGTGTCCTGAGTCGTTTGCCCGGCCCGCCTCTTGACGATGCGCTGGTCAGGTCCCTGTTGGATGCGGTCATGGCAAGCGACGTGCGCGACCAGTTTGCACGCACCCAGGAGGCGGACTTCTCTCATCATATTCCTGGCCTGTCGCGCTATCGTGTTAACGCTTTTGTGCATCAGCGAGGGGCTGCTGCGGTACTGAGGGCGATTCCTGATCGAGTTCCCTGCTTGAGTGACCTGGGGATGGGGGAGGTCTTCGAGCGATTGGCCGCACTGCCACGAGGCCTGGTACTGGTGACAGGTCCTACCGGCTCCGGCAAGAGCACGACCCTGGCGGCCATGATTGATCACATCAATCGACATCGCCACGACCACATCCTGACCATCGAAGACCCTATCGAGTTTATCCACCAGAGCCAGCTGTCGTTGGTGTCACAGCGGGAAGTGCACCGTCATACCCAGAGCTTTGCGGTGGCGCTGCGCAGTGCTCTCAGAGAAGACCCCGATGTGATTCTGGTGGGAGAAATTCGCGACCGAGAAACAGCACATCTGGCGCTGACCGCTGCCGAGACGGGCCACTTGGTGTTTGCCACCTTGCATACGGCGTCGGCGGTGAAGACGATCGACCGTCTTATCGACACCTTTCCAGGCGACGAAAAGGATGCCGTGCGTGCCATGCTGTCGGAGTCATTGCAGGCCGTCATTTCCCAAGCCTTGTTGCCAGGCACCCAGGGAGGGCGAGTCGCCGCGCGAGAGATCCTGCTGGTCAACCAGGCCATCCGCCATTTGATTCGTGAAGGCAAGCTGGCACAGGTGTATTCGGCCATGCAGACCGGCGGACAGGCCGGCATGCAAACCCTGGATGCCGACCTGGCGACACTGGTGGCGAAGGGCAATGTGTCTCGGGAGGTTGCGCAGCGTTTGTCGCGTGAGTCGCTGGCACCCCAGGGCGACTCAGCTGGCAGTTGGGGTGAGCCGCGGGGCGGATGGTCCTGAGTCTGCCTGAGGGACGGGACGAGGCATCCCTTGTGCCAGCGGGAACGCCCTCGTCCTCGGAGCGGTATGACGTCAGCGTGAGTAGATGCCGCCCAGCACCCGCGCTCCGCTGGCGCCGGTGACAGAGGGCAAGTTACCGGCCAGGTGTTCAATCCTGGCATAGGCTAGCCAAGCGAAGGCTGCGGCCTCGAGCCAGTCGGCGGGCCAACCCAGGGCGTCGCTGTCGAGGACCCTGGCCTGCGGTAGACGCCGTTCAATTCTGGTCATCAGGTCGGTGTTGCGCGCGCCACCTCCGCAGGGGATGAGGTCGATATCACGAGGAGCATTGAGCTGCTGGCATGCCATCTCGATGCCCATGGCCACACTGGCGGCGGTCAGCTCAGCCAGCGTGGCTTGAACGTCCTGAGCAGTTTCACGGCCGCTGAGACGAGACTCGGCCCAGTCCAGATGGAACAGCTCGCGACCGGTGCTTCTGGGAGGCGCCAGATGGAAGTAAGGCTCCGCCAGCCAGCGCTCCAGCAGCTCTGTGTCTACCGTCCCACCAGCCGCCCAGCATCCTTGGGCGTCGAACGGCTGCTGGTGGTGGCGTTCGTGCCAGGCATCGAGCAAGGCGTTGGCGGGACCTGTGTCAAAGCCCAAGGGGGCGTCCTGCAACGTCAGCGGGGGAAGCAGGGTCAGGTTGGCGATGCCGCCAAGGTTCAGCACCAGGCGCCAGCGCTCGTCATGGCGAAAGACCTGCTGGTGAAAGATGGGCGCAAGGGGAGCGGCCTGACCGCCAGCGGCAAGGTCGCGGCGACGAAAATCGGCGACAACACTACATTGGGTCAGCTCGGCCAGGCGGCTGGGATTGTCGAGCTGCAGCGTGTAGGGCGGGGCGCCGCTAATGTGGCCGTAGGGTGCGTGTTCGATCGTCTGGCCGTGGCTGCCTATTGCGGTAATATCGGCGGCGACCAAGCCTTGCTGCTTGAGTAGCGCGCTGACGGCGGCGGCCTGACACTGGCAGAACGCTTCCTCGGCAGCGGCCAGGTCGGCGAAGGCGACGCAGTCGGCATGGGCCAATTGCCACAGTTGACGGCGTAAAGCGTCTGGCATGGGGTGGCCCAGGCTTCCTTCCAGAGAAGGCACGCCTTGGTCATCTATGTGCACCATGGCGGCATCTATACCGTCCATGCTGGTACCTGACATCAGTCCGATGAAGCGTTGCATGGTGTCGTCGTCTCAACCGCTGGAAAGGTTCATGGTAACATCGCCGCCACTATTGAAACCTGGTGCTGGCGCAACCTGCTGTTGGCGTCGCGCCGCTGTTTGGTCATGAATGAAGGGCCCCGCTGACACAAGGGGGTGGCCGACATAGCTGAAGTGAGGAGTGGAGTGGATACCATGAGCGAAGTGGACGAGGCCCTGGCGCTGATACAGCGCGGCACCCACGAGATTCTTCTGGAAGACGAGCTGAAGAAAAAGCTCGCCTCCGGTCGCAAGTTGCGGATCAAGGCGGGCTTCGATCCTACTGCGCCTGACCTTCACCTTGGTCATAGCGTGCTGCTGACCAAGATGCGCCAATTCCAGGACCTGGGCCACGAGGTCATTTTCCTGATTGGTGACTTCACTGGACGTATCGGTGATCCGACCGGCAAGAACGTGACGCGCAAGCCTCTCACTGAAGATGAGGTCAAGGCTAACGCTCAGACCTATAAAGAGCAGGTCTTCAAGATTCTCGACCCCGAGAAGACGGAAGTGCGCTTCAATGCCGAGTGGTTCTCCCAGATGAGTGCAGCCGACATGATCGAGCTGGCCGGGCAGACCACGGTGGCGCGTATGCTCGAGCGAGACGACTTCGAGAAGCGCTACAAGGGTGGGCAGGCGATTTCCGTGCACGAGTTTCTGTATCCGCTGGTACAGGGCTACGACTCGGTCGCGCTGAAGGCGGATATCGAGCTCGGTGGGACAGACCAGAAGTTCAACCTGCTGATGGGGCGCGAGGTCCAGAAGCATTTTGGACTTGAGCCTCAAGTCGTGATCACCATGCCGCTGCTGGAAGGGCTGGATGGTGTGCAGAAGATGTCCAAGTCACTGGGTAACTATGTTGGCGTGGATGAGGCTCCCGGGGCGATGTTCAACAAGCTGGTGTCGATGCCTGACAGCTTGATGTGGCGCTATTTCGAGCTACTGTCGCTCAAGGACAACGCTGCGATTGAAGACTTGCGTCAGCGTATCGAGCGCGGAGACAACCCTCGTGACATCAAGATGGAGCTGGCTCGCGAACTGATCGCTCGCTATCACGGCGAAGAAGCCGCTGCCAACGCGCACAGAAGTGCCGGCAATCAGTTGGCAGAAGGTGAGTTGCCTGAAGACCTGCCTGAAGTCGAGGTGAGCTTCGAGGACAGCGAGCAGGCGCCTATCGCCGCGGTACTGAACCGTTCAGGTCTGGCCAACAACAGTGCCCAGGCGAAGGACATGCTGGGCAATGGCCGCGTCAAAGTCGACGGTGACGTGGTGGCCAAGGACACCATGTTGGCGGTCGGCAAGAGCTATGTCATTCAGGCTGGCAAGAAGCGTTACGCCAAGGTGAACTTGACGCGCTGAACACACACTGTGTGACTGTGGATGTACACGACGCTCGCCGATGGCGAGCGTCGTGCGTTGGTAGCTTTTGCAGAGTACGCCTTGCGCCACCGACGCTATGGACCTGCCTGATATGGCCAGATGTCATTTCGGCCTGCCGGCCGGAGTGCGAAGCGCCGGGGCCACCGCTCCGAAGGTCTCGTAAGGCAGAGTGAAGACGTTCGACCAACACTCCTGTAGCGGTAGATAGTGTCTGGTGGTTCTTCCGCTTCGGCTGTTCTTCCGCCTGGGTAGTTCGTCCACAGGTGGTGAGCGAGACATGGGTGTGGATAAGTTGCCATGGAGGGCTGTTCACTTTTTTTACGTCAGGCTATTGCCAAGCTGCCTCGAGATCCGTAAAGTACGCATCCGCTGCCGGCGACGAGCAAACGTCACAGGCGGTGAAGAGTGGTAAAAATAGTTGATTTGAAAAGGCTTTTTTAAGCTTCTCGGAAAAATCACTGCTTGACGAGCAACGAGAAATCGGTAAAATGCTCGCCACTTGATCGGAGTCGCCGACAGGGCATCGAAAGATGCACTGAGGTACGCTTCGCTCTCTTTTGAAGTCTGCGAGCATCGCTTGCGGGGCGCAAAAGAAAGCGCTTGACGAAACGCTTCGATTCTGTAGAATACGCCTTCCTCGCAGGGCGCTGAGCAAAGCGCTCGGCAACAGCGAGGCGCTCATTGAACTCGCTAGAGTCAAGAGCACGCTCTTTAAAAATTGATCAGGTAATTCATGTGGGCGCTTGCCGATGAGTCAGTGACAATGTCACTGAAATATCAAGGCAAGCGACTCGTCAAACGAGACGTTTGA